>CACWFV010000013.1 GCA_902760315.1 uncultured Bacteroidales bacterium
GGCCGGTGTCCATGCCGACGGCGACTCGAAGGACCAGCTCTACTACAACGAGCTGATGCCTGAGCGCTTCGGCCGCAAGCGCGAGTATGCGCTGGGCAAGAACTCCGGGCGCGCCAACATCGCCAAGAATCTGGAGGAGCTGGGCTTGGAACTGACGCCCGAACAGACGCGCCGCGTCACGGAGCGCATCACCGAGCTGGGCGACAAGAAGGAGATAGTGACCCAGGAGGACCTGCCCTACATCGTCAGCGATGTCCTGAAGCATGACGGCTCCGACGACCGCGTCAAGCTCATCAGCTACGTCGTCGCGACGGCCTACGGCTTGAAGCCAGGTGCCAACGTCAAGGTCCAGATCAACGGCCGGCAGTACGAGGCGGGTGCCACCGGCGACGGCCAGTACGACGCCTTCGTCAAGGCCCTGCGCTACATCTACAAGAAGTATTTGAACCGTACGTTTCCCATCCTGGCCAACTACCAGGTCTCGATTCCGCCCGGCGGACGTACCGACGCCTTGGTGCAGACGGTTATTACGTGGCACTATAACGATGGCTTTTTGCGCACGCGCGGACTGGATGCCGACCAGACGGACGCCGCCATCAAAGCGACGTTCAAGATGCTGAACATTGTTGAAAACGACTATATTAAAAAAACAGAGATATGAAACTGAAGATTGCCGTCCTTCCGGGCGACGGAATAGGTCCGGAGATTATGACCCAGGGCGTGGCCGTGCTTGACGCCATTGCCCGCAAGTGTGGCCACCAGTTTGACTACGAGCAGGCGCTGGTGGGAGCCTGTGCCATCGAAGCCTGTGGCGATGCCTACCCCGACGCCACCCACGACGTCTGCATGCGTGCTGACGCTGTGCTCTTTGCCGCTGTGGGCGACCTGAAGTACGACAACGACCCCACGCTGAAGATGCGCCCTGAGACGGGCCTGCTGGCCATGCGCAAGCGGCTGGGGCTCTATGCCAACGTGCGCCCCGTGGCCACCTTCGACTGCCTGCTCCACAAGTCGCCGCTGAAGGAGGAACTCCTGCGGGGTGCCGACTTCGTGGTCATACGCGAACTCACCGGGGGCATGTATTTCGGCGAGAAATACCAGGACAACGACCGCGCCTACGACACCAACGTCTATACGCGCCCGGAGATAGAGCGCATCCTGCGCGTAGCCTTCGACATGGCTCGTACGCGCCGCCACCACCTGACCATCGTCGACAAGGCTAACGTCTTGGCCAGCAGTCGCTTGTGGCGCCAGATAGGGCAGGAGATGGAGCCCCTCTATCCCGACGTCAAGACCGACTACATGTTCATCGACAACGCCTCCATGCGCGTGCTGACGGAGCCCCGCTACTTCGACGTCATCGTTACCGAGAACACCTTTGGCGACATCCTGACCGACGAGACGTCGTGCATCACCGGCTCCATGGGACTGCAACCCTCCGCGTCGCTGGGCGAGCACACGCCGCTCTTCGAACCCGTCCACGGCTCGTGGCCCCAGGCCAAGGGTCAGAACGTGGCCAACCCGCTGGCCCAGATTCTGTCGGCGGCCATGCTGCTGGAGCACTTCGGACTGACGCGCGAGGGCACCCTCATTCGCCAGGCGGTTAACGCCTCGCTCGACGCCAATGTTCGCACCCCGGAAATCCAGGTGGCCGGGGGCAAAACGTACGGAACAAAAGAAGTAGGACAATGGATAGTAGACTATATAGAACGGGCCTGACGATTGGCCGCCTGCTGGCCGTCGTGCTGGCCGTCGGCATGTGGCAAACCGCCGCTGCCCAGAACTGGCGCGACACGCTCAACGTGGTGAACAGTCAGATTGCCCAGGGCGGCTGGTCTACCAGCCTGCACCTGCGCAAGGCCAATGCCCACCTGCAGCTGAAGCAATGGCAGCTGGCCGTCGACGAGTACAGCCTGGTGCTTGAACGCGAGCCCCACAACCCGGCGGCACTCTTCTACCGGGCCTACGCCAACACCCACCTCAGGCGCTTCGAGCTGTCGCGCGCCGACCTCCAGAACCTGCTGGCCTTCGTGCCCAACCACTTCGAGGCGCGCCTGTCGCTGGCCGTCGTGCTCGGACAGCTGGGCCACAAGCAGGAGGCGCTGGACCAACTCAACCAAACCATCGAGCAACACCGCGACTCGGCCGTGGCCTATGCCATGCGTGCCAACCTGGAGCGCGACGTGAAGCAAGACGAGGCCGCACTCTACGACTGGCAACGAGCCCAGCAACTGGCGCCGCGTGACCCCACCTACGTCGTCTCCCACGTCGACCTGCTGCTGGTACTGGAGCGCCGCCGTGAGGCCCGCCGCGTGCTCGACGACGCCGTCCGCCGCGGCATTCCCCGCGGCATGCTCGCAGAATGGTATAACAAGTTAAAGAAATAAACATCGGTAAGACGGAATGCTAGAAGACCGGAATGCCGCCATCGAAAAGAAAAACGCGAATGATAACACCACCCACCAAGCGCCGCTTCCTGCTGACCTTCGTCGGCGTCGTAGTGTTGCTGGCGCTGCTGAAACCCCTCGTCGCCCCGCCCATCACCACGGCCGACAAAGACAACGGCTCCACGGCGTGTGCAACCGACGCCGAAGCCCCGTCCTCCGACACTGAAAGCCCGTCCTTTGACGCCGAAAGCCCGTCCTCCGACGCTGAAAGCCCGACCTTTGACGCCGAGCCGAGACACCCCATACGCTCCGTGCCCAGTTACCAACAGTCGTTTCCCGACAGCCAGAGCGTTCAGCTGCTGGCTGCCGACCGCTGGGGCGTGCGCCCCGTCGAGAACCGCCAGGACGCCGAGGCTCGCAAGCAGGAACTGGTCTACGTCGGCGAGAGCCCTTACTACCACGTCGACCGCCTGCAGAGCTCCATTCCCTACCTGGTGCCCCGTGCCGCCCTCTTGTTGCAGGACATCGGCCAGGCCTTCTACGACAGCCTCTACATGAAGGGCGTGCCCCTGCAGCAGCTCATCGTCACCAGCGTCCTGCGCACCAAGGAGGACGTGGCCCGGCTGCAGCGTCACAACGGCAATGCCACCGACAACTCGTGCCACCTCTACGGCACCACCTTCGACATCTGCTACAACCGCTACCACGCCCTGGGGCGCCCGGTGCAGAACGACACCCTGAAGTGGGTGCTGGCCGAGGTGCTCCGCGACATCCGCCGCGACGAGCGTGCCTACATCAAGTACGAGGTCAAGCAGGGCTGTTTCCACATGACGGTACGATAAAATTTACAATCTATTGTTCTTTACAATAGATTGTAAATCCCAATAGATTGTAAATCCCAATAGATTGTAAATCCCAACAGATTGTAAATCCCTTAGGGTTCCTTGACCACCGTGTTCAGGGGCAGCTCCTCGACCTTACAGTTCTGCAGGAACTGCTTCTGGCGGTTGCCGGCGGAGTCGGTGGTGCGCTCAGGGGTGAACACGACGTGCAGTCCGGTGACGTTCTCGGCCACGGTGAACTTGTCGGCCGTCTGGGCACCCTTACACTCGATGCCGATCTTGAACGAGCCGAAACCGTCCAGCTTGACGCGCTTGGAGTCCTGCATCTGGTCGCGCATGACCTCGACCATCTCTTCGATGACGGCCATCACGTCGGACCGCTTGACGGTACAGTTGCGCTGGATGATCTCCGACAGCTGGCGGGTGTTGATGACTGCGGTGGGCACGGCGCGGGCGTACCACTTGCCGGAGCGCTTCGTTCCGGTCGACTTGTCCTGGTGCAAACGATAGAATACTGACATAACTTTGTGTGTGTTTAAAATGGTGAATAAATAAGGTTAACTATCTCGTTGATTTTATGGTTGATTAATAAGGCTTAACTATCTCGTTGATTTTTATGGTTGATTAATAAGGTTAACTAACTCTCTTGTTTGATGTTACAAAGTTACGAAAAAGTTTTGATTTAACCAAATTTTCCGCCCAGTTTTTTCGCAGGTTTTTGCACTTTTTTCGCAAAGAGGAGGATAATTAGCGGAATTTTATGTATCTTTGCAGCCGATAAATACAAAATGCAACATTAATGGCTTATCAATCTATAGACGAATTACAAACTCTGTTGAGCCAAGAGGTGTTCGGCGACAGACAGGACAGCAAGAAAGCCGCAGGCAGGGCTCTTGGTACATTCATAGAGACAATTATGTTTTATCTCCTGAGGCAATGGGGAGAGAACGACTCCATTGCCATCGAGCGCCCATTGGCTGAATATGGACATCAGGAAATTACGCATAATGTAGAGTTTACCCTGCATCCCATTCGTACCGCATATCCCGCTTTTGAAATAACTGACGATACACCGGCCACCGCCCGGAAAGTGGCAGACAAGCTCCTGCTACCGGCCACATATGCCCTTACGAGCAACAAGGTTATCAACCGGGGAGTTATACAGAATGCCTGTGTTATCGGTTCGGACGAGAACTCAATTGTAATAGCCAGCCCCGATTGCCTGACCGCTAAGGGCATGCAAATGCACGCCAACGTCTTGGACAAGCATGCTTATGCCATGATAGAATGTAAGCGCGTAGGCAAGGAGGGCGACTCAAAGGGTCCACAGACCATTGAAAAGGCCAAGCAGGGCGCTTACGTTGCTAAAACGACCTCGTCGCTGCAGAAGGTACGTAACGACCAAGGAGGACTTGACGGCATCTACTATGTAGACGGTAAGGCGTATGTAGCGCCGTACGACCAAATACTGAACGAAATCATATTCAATGGTACCCCGCAACAATTACGCGACTTTACACTTTCCATTGGCGTAGTGAGCAATCATGGCAATTGGTTTACGGCGGACAATCAGAACAAGGAGATGAAAGTCCTGGCCCAGAGCTACGACTGGCTGCTATTCCTGACTGACGAGGGCTTGGCAGAGTTTATCACCGATTTGCTGCGCGCCCCTCGTCCCAGATTCAAGGCCGTCCGCGATGCCTTTATCTCAAGTTACCCGCCGGCCGGTGGTCCGAAAACTGACAATGCCTTCACAAAGAAAAAGATGGAGCAAGCAGCACATTTTGCCCTGGATGCATATTTTGCGGCAAATATCTCGCGCATTGAAGGGTGGTTCAACGTGATTTCACCTCATGGCGGGACACTCCAGGACTTAAGAGAAATTCTGGTCACTCTTAAAAACAAAGATTGGAGGGCAATACTATGACAGCAGGCAGACACGTAAATACCCTTAGCCAGAGTTGGTGCACTCCACCAAAATATGTCAACGCCATCAAGCGCTTTTGGAATGGCAAAATCAGCCTTGACCCCTGTTCTAACGAGTATTCCGTTGTGGAAGCAGAGGTAGAATACCGCCTGCCCAAGCACGACGGATTGAGAGAAAGCTGGAACTATCCCACCGTATTTGTCAACCCGCCATACGGGGCCGACCGTGACCGTGGAACCACTATCAAGGACTGGTTGGCCAAGTGCGCCACGACGCATCGCGAATACGGCTCCGAGGTCATTGCCCTCGTGCCGGTTGCCACCAACACCTCACACTGGAAGAAATGCGTCTTCGGTGTTGCCGATGCCATCTGTTTTCTTTACGACACCCGCCTACGTTTCCTGGAGAACGGCTACGACACAGGAAAGGGTGCTCCCATGGCATGCTGCCTGATTTATTGGGGCGATAACGTTGAGGAATTCCAGGACTGTTTCCTGCAATATGGAGCGGTTATCGACATCAGAGCCCTAAAGGACGTTCCGATAGGCGAAGAGGTCCTTGTACCGGCTCTGGAGTTCGCTTGAATAACTGTTTTTCCCCAATGTCAGATATAACGGGGAAAACCTGTGAAATCAGATAATCTTTTATCGCGCCCCTCAACTCACTATTTATGGTTGAGCCCCGTCGGTTTTAGGCTGATACGGCGTCGTATCAGCCTAAGGCGCAATTGTATCAGGCTGATACCGGGGCGGCTTAGGCTGGCGCGCGCGCGGCGGCTGCACACTTTGACAGATGACAGTTGACAGTTAGCAAACAACTGTCCAACCCCTAAAGAAACATCATCATAAACTGTGTATATATATATCTTATAATATATATTATATACTTATTAATATGTATATAGTAATATATATAGTATTAATTATCAAATACTTACGCCATCAACGCCATGTGTCTTCTTTCCCGCTTCATGGGTAGTCAGCCACGTTGTTTCCTAACTGTCATCCGTCATCTGTCAACCGCCAAGCTGGGCTCAGAAGAGCGTCAAGGTGATGGCAAAGAGCGAGTTTTGGAAAATGAGCATGCAACTATTTGTCATCATAATGACCGTAGGCTGAAATGACCAATACCACAACTTCATTGTTGAAGATGCGGTAAACCAGCCGATGCTTCTTGGTGATTTCGCGGCTCCAACGTCCCACTGGCTGCCCTTTAAGCGGCTCAGGGTGGCCGGTGCCCGTCGTGGGGTGCTCTGCCATTTCCTGTATGAATCGGCTCACTTTGGCAAACGCCTTTGGCTCGTTGCGCTGAAGGCGCAGCAGGTCGTTTATGGCATCCTCGGTATAACGAATGGTGTACATGTCAGCCTATCCGTTCTAAGAACGACTCTAAATTCTCACCGGGCAGCATTTCATAGTATTTGCCTTGGCGGTACTCTTCTTCACCTTTGTCGAGCTTGGCCAAGAACTCCTCACGGGTCATCGCCGTGGGGGCGGCCTTCTGCTGTGCTGCAATGCGCTTCAGCGAGCGCACGGCTTTCTTCATCAGCCCCTCGTCGGAGGATATGGTCTGAAGTGCTCCAAACAGTTCGGCGTTGAGTTGCATTTGGTGTACGGTCATAACTCCTAAGTTTTAGTTTCTGATGCAAAGATACTAATAAAACCTGAAACACCAAATAAAACATCATAAAAATTATCATGGCAATACGTATCACTAGAAACTAATATTTCAGAACGACAATATGTCAGTTGTCGCATCCGTTGTGGAATTGGCACAATGATTGCTGAGAATAACAAAAACCAGTAATTATTATTAACATCTCAAATTACTAATCTTTGCTAAATACTAAGCGGCTATGGATAAATTTCGTATATATAAAATTGTATTGCGGCCAGACAATGTCATAGAAGGTGACTGGACATCTAATACACATGTGGAGTGGCCAGACTTGTCAAGAGCACAAGAAAAGTTTGAGAGTCTTTTTAACAAAGGGGCTAAACAACTGCCAATAGGAAAGGACGGTTTTACTGGTGATGATCCTCTTCTTAATCGAATATTGGCCAATCATGATGGAGTAACGCTGCTTAGAGTTAACAATCCGAAAGACGTGACAATTTGGAAGCCGTCAGGCAATGACTTTGACAAAAGGAAGGAGGATTCGTATCCGTATAGTTATATTATTATTGACAATCGTCCGGGCATCTGCCAACTGGCAATTCAGAGAAAGAGTGACGCCTGGAGTGACCCTGAAAGATTGAAGTCTATTTTGGAGGCAAACTTTACCCGTATGCTTCGGGATATGGGTAGTGGCTTTGTTGTAGAATTCCGTCACAAATGGCTTCCGTCAGATTTCTTTGAGTATATTAAACAACGAAAGAAGGAAGACAATGTTATAGTCAGTCATCTTTCCTTTGAGTTTACAAATCCTCGATTTGAGACACCCATTGAAACTGCCGTAGAGACAAGCGGTCATCTGCGCCAGTTGATGAACATGCTGACAGAATTGGGGGGAGCAAAGGCTAAACTCGCTATTGAAGCTCCAAAGAACGACTCGCTGATTAAGCGTAAATTGAAGGACATCAAGCAGATGGTAAGTCTTGTGTCGAGCAATGGATACACGCTGAAGGTGAGGTTTAGTGATACGAGTGAGTATCTATGTAATGATTATTTAGTAGCTGATATTGACCTCCGGCAGAATATTATTCGTGATTTTGAGCATGGTGTGAAGCATAGCCTATTCGATTTTGAGATTTTTCACTGGCTGGATGAAGTAAGAAATAAAACAAAGAATTATATAGATGAACAAACGCCTTATAGAAAGCCTGCAGGAAAGAATCGCAGAAAGATATCGTGAACACCCTTTGATGAAAGCCTGTCGCGCTGCTTTTACCGACTATCAGGCAGACATGAATTTTCTGCTGTTTTCACCTGTTGAGGTTTTTGTGGAAGCAGCAGACATCATTGACGGATTGTTTGATGAAGCGGTAAACGACAAGGATTACGTTGCCGGTTTGTGGAATCGTCTTACTATCAAGTACAAATTATGGCAGCCAGGTACACCTGGCGAAGAGGTTCAGACCGCTGTCTGTTCAGTATTCTATGCAGTGGCAGTTTCTCTATCTGTGTGCGATGAAGGTTATTTCAGAGAAACACTAAAGGAGGCAATACTTGATGAAGTATATAGGCACAAGAGTATTGTCAAGCAGCAGGAAGACGTGGTTATAGTTCGTCTGGCTACTTATGCCAATGAACTGAAGACCTGGATGGATGAGTATGTAAAAAGCGTAAGTCGTTTTTCAGACGAAATACAGGCAGTCATAAAGGGTGAACCATTATTTGCCAATGCTGTTATCAATCCTCAATACTCAACAGCTGTTATTTCAAAACTTCATCAATTAATGGAGGGTAAAGAAAAACCCAAGGATGTGATGATGCCTGTCAGGGCGGCAATGGATGTTGGGGCCATTCGCCGACCTACCGATGAAGAATTTTGCAATGAGTTTGGCCATAACAGAGTGAAAGGAAAATCTTCAATAAATGACTATACTAATCCCGACAAAACTCCTTATTCTGGCCCAGATTTTGAGGCTATGAAAAATGAATTTAGAGAGCTTATTAAAGGATAAACCTTTTATTATTTTCGGTCATTTTCGGTCAACGGAAATGACCGAATTAAATTTTTGAGAGTGTCAACAATAGTGCCTACCTTTGTACCGCAGTCCTGAGGTAACAGGTTGCGGTGTTTTTTTCTCCTTGTGCACTTTTATGGGGATTGAGCATCGGGGCGCGCGTCTCATCTTTTTACTAATATAAAAGTACAATAAAGATGAACAAAACAATTATTGTAAGCGGCATGGCTATGGTCACCCGCGACGAGAACAGTGAAGTGAGAAACATTCAGTTTCTGCCGGACGACGAGCTGGCGTCCGTCATGGAGGAGGGCTGTAGGAACTGCGGCCAGTTGCAATTGCTGCGCAACGGCGCTTTCGACTATGTGTCCCAGCGGCCTCGCCAGCGCGCTCACTCCACGCTGCTCAGAAAGGCGGCTCACGGTCGTCTCTCGGCCACGCAGGACGAGGCGTACCAGCTGACGCTGAAGATATTCAAGCGCGAGGGGCTGGACGTCAGGGCTACCCTGATGCGCGAGGCGATGGAACTGATTGAGAACGTTAAATTCTGAACGGCTATGGACAAGAAGTTTGAAATGTCGTACTTTAACGCACCGATTACCAACAAGGTGCCGCTGACCACCGTGTCGCTGCAGGAGGTGGCACAGCTCGTCAGGAGCCGCTCGCTGGAGCCGCAAACCACGGCGCTGCGCACTATCGGCGACCACGAGCAGGCCAGACAGTACAAGGGGCGCAACTTCCCCTACGTGACCCCCGCGGGTGTGTTCTCGTATTGCAGCGACAAGTCGCTCCTGAGGCCCTCCGAGGTGCTCTGCATGGACTTAGACCACGTAGGCGACGTGGACGGACTGAAGCGCCGGCTGACGGCCGACCGGCTGTTCCGGACGCTGCTGGCCTTCCGCTCTCCCAGTGGCGACGGACTGAAATGGTTCGTCAGCATTGACCTCGGCAAGTGTGGCCACCGGCAATGGTTCGACGCTGTGCGGAACTACCTGATGGCTACCTATGGTCTCAGCGACCGACAGGTGGACCCGTCGGTGCGCAACGAGTCGAGGGCTTGTTACCTCTGCTACGACCCCGAAGTGTACGTGAACCCCATGTTGACAATTGACAGATGACAGTGACAGCATTGAAAGACGCGGGCTTCGACCCCATGGCGTGGCTAACAACGCCGCCCGATGCCAAGCCGTCACCCCTGCCGGCGACGCCGCCCACAGCAGCCCGGCCCACGGCCTGCCAGCCTCTTTCCCACGCGGAAGAGCTGGCCAAGGCCACGGCCGTCGCCAGGGAGCTGATTAGCCGGGGAGCCAACATTGCCGAGGACTACCGTGACTATGTACGGCTGGGGTTTGCCTTGGCCAATGGGCTGGGCCCTGATGGGCGCGACCTCTACCACATGCTCTGTGCCCACAGCACGAAGTACCGCATGAGGGACTGTGAGAAGAAGTGGCAGGAGTGTCTCAGCAAGTCGGACGGCCGTACCAGCATCGCCACGTTCTACCACATGGCTCGCCAGGCTGGTGTGGAACTGAGAGAGCTAAGAGTGAAAAGATTTTAAAGTTTAAAAAGTAAAAAAATTAACGACAATGAAGAAAGTATCAAAAAAGACGCCCTCCAAGGCAACCGTTAAAAAGAGTGTGAAGAAGTACAAGCCGCTGACGTGGGAGACGGTGTTCGCGAGCGACCAGATGCCGGCCTTGCCCACCGAGCTGCCCCGGCTGATAGAGATTGCCGTCTCGCAGACGCCCGAATTGCTGCGAGGCACCGTGGCACAGGTCGTCCCCGTACCGCTGTCCATCTATCCCAGAGGGTTGCGCTTCGTCTATACCGACAACCGCACCCGTGAGTTGCGCATGAACTGTCTGCTGGTGGCCCAGGAGGGCGGCGGCAAGGAGTGCATCACGCCTCCCGTGAAACACATCATGGCCGAGATTAAGGCCAACGACACGCGCAACCGCCAGCGCCTGAAGGAGTTCAACGAGAAGTACAACCGTACACGCTCGGACGACGAGAAGCCGCAGCGCCCCTCGGACCTGGACATACGCTGGCTCTACTCCGACATCACCCGCCCGCGCCTGGGTCAGGCGATGGAGGATGCCCAGGGAGCCTTCCTCTTCCTGAAACTCAACGAGCTGGAAGACTGGGACCGCGTGGAGGGTCAGCGAGGCAGGAGCAACTCGTTCAGCATCATGAAACTGATTGACGACGAGGACAACGATTTCGGCCAGGACCGTGTCGGTGCGCAGAGTGTCAATGCCGACGGCTGTCTGAGACTGAACTGGATAGCCGACACCACGCAGCCCAAGCTGAAGAAGTACTTCCGCTACATCCACGGCGAGGGTCCCGTCTCGCGCATCACGATGGGAGGCATCCCGACGGTGGAGATTGGTGCGCCGATACCCGTCTTCGGCAACTACGACAAGCGGTACGACGACCTGTTGCGCCCGTACATAGAGAACCTGAAGAAGGCCACCGGCACCATTGTCTGCAAGCAGGCTCAGAAGATGGCCGACAAGCTGAAGGCCGAGATTGACGAGTTCAGCTCGAAGACCCAGGACCGCATTCTGGACACGCTGTCGCACCGAGCACTGGTGGCCGCCTTCCGCCGCGCTTGTCTTATCTACGCCGCCAACGGCATGGTCTGGGAACCGGAAATCGAGTACTACTGTCGTTGGTCGATGCAGGTGGACCTCTACCTGAAGTACAGGTTGTTTGCCAACGACATCCGCGAGGCTACCGAAAGAGACGTGGAGCCCAAGCCCGGACCACAGATACTGCTGGACAAGGTGGTGGCCGACGAGCAGGGCGTCTTCACCTTCGACGAGGTCGTCCGCGTCTACACAGAGAGCGGCAAGAAGCCCGACGAAAAGAAGGTGCGCAACATGCTCAGCCAGTGGAAGTCGCGCAAATACATCTTACAGATGACGGATGACAGTTACCGAAAAGTGTAAAAGGTGTAAAGAGAAGAAAATGGTGTGCGCAGCGGGGAAACGTCGCTGCGCACCCTTTTTACGTGTTGTCAGGTGAAAAAAGTAAACATCATCTCGGAGTCAATACTCAAACGTGCCGAACTCGCTCTTGATGGTCAGGCTCTTGGGACCCTCCTCGATATGGCCCACCACCTGGGCGTCGATGTTGAAGGAGCGCGACAGGGCTATGACCTTGTCGGCTACCTCCGGGCGGACGTAGATTTCCATGCGGTGGCCCATGTTGAACACCTGGTACATCTCGCGCCAGTCGGTGCCGGAACACTCGTGGATGGCGCGGAAGAGTGGGGGCACGGGGAACATGTTGTCCTTGACGACGTGGCAGTTGTCGCCGACGAAGTGGAGCACCTTGGTCTGGGCGCCTCCCGTGCAGTGGACCATGCCGTGAATCTCAGGGCGCAGCTCGTCGAGCAGGCGCTTGATGACGGGAGCGTAGGTGCGGGTGGGCGAGAGCACCAACTGGCCGGCATTGACAGGTGCACCCTCGACGCTGTCGGTGAGCCGGTAGTGGCCGCTGTAGACCAGGTCGTCGGGTACTGCGTGGTCGTAGCTCTCAGGGTACTGCTGGGCCAGGTACTTGGCAAAGACGTCGTGGCGCGCTGAGGTCAGTCCGTTGCTGCCCATGCCGCCGTTGTAGCGCTTCTCGTAGGTGGCCTGGCCTGTTGAGGAGAGTCCTACGATGACGTCGCCGGGGCGGATGTTGGCATTGTCGATGACGTCCGAGCGCTTCATGCGGCAGGTGACGGTAGAGTCGACAATGATGGTACGCACGAGGTCGCCCACGTCGGCCGTCTCGCCACCGGTGGGGTAGATGCCGATGCCCATCTGTCGCAGTTCCTGCAGCAGTTCGTCGGTGCCGTTGATGATGGCCGAGATGACCTCGCCCGGCACGAGCATCTTGTTGCGCCCGATGGTTGAGCTGACCAGGATGTTGTCGACGGCGCCCACGCAGAGCAGGTCGTCGGTGTTCATGACGATGGCGTCCTGGGCAATGCCTTTCCAGACGCTCAGGTCGCCGGTCTCCCTCCAGTACATGTAGGCCAGCGACGACTTGGTGCCTGCGCCGTCGGCGTGCATGATGTTGCAGTAGTCAGGGTCGCCGCCCAGGATGTCGGGTATAATCTTGCAGAAGGCTTGCGGGTAGAGTCCCTTGTCGATGTTCTTGATGGCTGCGTGGACGTCCTCCTTGGCTGCCGAGACGCCGCGCTGCATATAACGGTTGTTGCTCATATCTCTGGTTTAGAATTTTACTTGTGGGGCTTTCTCGGCGCCTGCCTCAGCCTCGAACTTGTCCATTTTCTCAAAGCCGAACATGCCTGCCAGCAGATTCTTGGGGAACTTGCGGATGACGGTGTTGTACTGCTGGATGACGCCGTTGAACGCATTGCGTGCCTCGTTGATGCGGTTCTCGGTGCCCTCCAGCTGGACCTGCAGGTCGCGGAAGTTCTCGTTGGCTTTCAGGTCGGGGTAGTTCTCCTGAATGGCTATCAGGCGACCCAGCGCAGCGCCCAGCTCGCCCTGAGCCTGCTGGAACTCCTTCAGCTTTTCGGGCGTCATGTTGGTGGGGTCGAGCGTGACCTGGGTGGCCTTGGAGCGGGCGGCAACAACGCCTTCGAGCGTCTCTTTCTCGTGCGAGGCATAGCCCTTGACGACTTCCACCAAGTTGGGGATGAGGTCGGCGCGGCGCTGGTAGGCCGACTGCAGGTTAGCCAGCGCTGTGGTGGCCTTTTCCTGTTCGCTGACCATTGAGTTATAACCACTTGCAGCCCAACCGCCAATGACGACGACGGCAGCGATAATTGCGATGAGTGTTTTGTTCAGTTTCATAATGATATGTTTTTTTGTCGTTATTCTATTGTTCTGATGAATGTTACCAGCGCGCTGTGGCACCACCGCCACCGAAGGAGCCGCCGCCGAAGGAACCGCCGCCGAAGCCGCCGCCTCCGCCACCACCGCCGCTGCCGAAGAAGCCGCCGCCAAAGGTGCCGCCATGGTCTTGAGGAGCCTCGTAGAAGGGGTTGGCCAACAGTTGGGCGGCGCCTATGGCTGGTATCCAGGCGTATTTGCGGTTGAGTCTGAAGAAAGTGATGAACCACCCGACGAGGAAGGCAAAAGTGAAACCAATGGCCTTAGCTGTGGCGGGATCGACATCGTCGTCACTTGACTGGCTGAGCATCATCGTGGGCAGCTCTTTCTTCTGTAGTGTGGAGTAGAGCGCCTCCGTGAGGTAGAGCATGGCGCTGTCGGGCATGTTCTCCTTCATGGCCGGTACGACGTAGCGCTGCTCCAGCCGGTGGCACTCGGCGTCCGTCAGGTCGCCCTCCAGGGAGCGGCCCGGCGAAATGTTGATGGAGTGGTCCTCGTAGCCACAGACCACGATGAGTCCGCGGTCGCCGCGTCCTACGCCGTACTTGTTGCCCACGTCTTGGGCCATGCGGAAGGGGTCGTCGTTCTCTATGTGGTTGACGATGATGACTACGGACTCTATACCGAATTGAATCTTAACGCGTTGCAACGTTCTGTTCATGCGGTCTACGGTGGGCTGGGCAAGCACGTGGTCGGGGTTGGAGACGTACTGCGTAGAGTCCTGCAGATAGGGAATAGGGATGTTGTCAGCATTCCAATAGGTCACCGACTGGGCGGCGTTGACTGCTTGCGAGGTGGCTGGCGCGGACTGTGCAGCCGGGGCGTCGCTAACGGGTAGAGCCGCTCCGCAACACACCATGGCCGCCAACGTGCCGACGACGAATATCCACCCCCACAGGCGCCGGCTCTTGGCCCATTCAGGGTGCGAGCGTTTATAGTCTTGCGTCAGCTGGTTGCGCTTGCTGACATATTCGCGGGCCAGCGCCTTGTAGCGCTTGGAATACTGCTGCTTCAGGTGGGGTGCTGTCAGGTTCCAAGCATAGCTTTGGGTACTCTCTACCGTGTAGGAGTCGTTCAGGGCTCGGATGGCCTCATTGTACTGGCGGGTCAGCCGGTTCAGATGCTCGGTATATGACATGGCAATAATGGTTGTTTGGTAAGAGACAAGAGTTGCTTACTTCTCGTGCCAGAACTCCCACGAGGCAAAAGCCTGGAGCAAGAGCATTTCCAGTCCGTTCTTGGTCTGTGCGCCGTGCTCAGCTCCGCGCTTCATGAAGAGCGTCTCGTCGGGGTTGTATATCAGGTCGTAGAGGATGGTGTGGGAGTCCATGGCCTCGTAGGGCAGTTCGGGACACACCTCCGTCTTGGGATACATGCCGATGGGCGTGCAGTTGATGATGACGTTGTACTCCTGGACGACTTCTGGCGTAATGGTCTGATACTGAATGGTGTTGGGGCGCTCGTAGCGGCTCACGAAGACGGTCTCCAGCCCCAGGTGGCGCAGTCCGAAGTTGATAGCTTTCGAGGCGCCCCCCGTACCCAGGATGAGGGCTTTCTTGTGCCATTTCTTGTCGAGCATGGGTTCTATGCTCTTGGTGAAGCCGATGACGTCGCTGTTGTAGCCCTTCAGCTTGACGTTCTTGCCCTCGTGGGTCACCTTGATGACGTTGACGGCACCAATGGCTCTGGCCTCAGGCGAGATGCTATCCAGGTAGGGTATCACCTTTTCCTTATAGGGTATGGTGACGTTGAGCCCCTTCAGTTCGGGGTTCAGGTTCAGCACTTCGTCGAGCGACTCGATGGTGGGTATCTCGTAGTTTTCGTAGACGGCGTCTATTCCTTCATCCTGGAAACGCTGGTTGAAGTAACTGATGGAGAATGAATGTCCCAATGGGAAACCGATAAGTCCGTACTTGTCCATACGCTGTGATAAAACGTTTTGATGATTAGCCTTGTTTACTGTCGCTATTTTGTTGCAAAATACATGGTACAGATGCCGAAGGTGAGTCGCTTGAACGATGCCTCGCTGAAGCCTGCCCGCAGGAGGATGTCAACCATCAGCTCGCCCTGGGGGAAGGCCTCGATGGTCTTCGTGAGATAGGTGTAGGCGCTGTTGTCCTTGGAGACGAGCCGTCCGTAGAGGGGGAGCACCGTGTGCGAGTAGATGCGGAACAGTTGTTTTATCGGGAAACTGACGGGGGTGGTCAGCTCTATGATGCTCAGGTGGCCGCCGGGCTTCAGCACCCGGTGCATCTCGCGCAGTCCGCCATCCAGGTCGGCAAAGTTGCGAATGCCGAAGGCTGCGGTGACAGCGTCGAAGCTGTTGCTGTCGTACGACAGGTGAAGACAGTCTTCCTTCTCGAAAGTCACCACATCGTCCAAACCGAGCTGCCTGACTTTCTGCCGGCCTATCTCCATCATACCCTCGCTGATGTCGGCACCCACCAGCCTGCGGGGGTGCAGCATGCGGGCGGCGAGAATGGCAAAGTCGCCGGTACCGGTAGCAATGTCGAGCACGGACTGGGGGCTGAAGGGCTGCAGGGTGCGGATGGCCTTGCGCCGCCAACCCTTGTCAATATCCCACGAGAGGCGATGGTTCAGCTTGTCGTAGGTAGGCGCAATGTTGTCAAACATTTGCGCTACCTGCTGGCTCTTTTCGCCCTCGTGATAGGGATTTATTTTTTCCTGCTCGTAGTTCATGGAGTGGGGGAGGTTGTGGTGTCTGATGGGGGGATATAGTTATCTGGTCTTCAACCAGTTGCTGACGTTGCGCTCTATGCGCTGGGCAATGTCGCCCTCTTCAGTTGCCTTGTCGAACTTCTCGCCTACGATGTGTTCGTAGAGTTCTATATAGCGGTCGCTGACGCTCTCGGCATATTCGTCGGTAATTTCGGGCATCACCTGGCCGGGCTCGTTCATGAAGTCGTGCTCGATGAGCCACTGGCGTACGAACTCCTTGGACAGCTGGCGCTGGGGCTCGCCCTTGGCCAACTTCTCCTCGTAGCCGTCGGCATAGAAGTAGCGGCTGCTGTCGGGTGTGTGAATCTCGTCTATCAGATAGACTTTGCCGTCGCGCTTGCCAAACTCGTACTTCGTGTCTACCAGGATGAGTCCGCGCTTGGCGGCTATCTCCTGTCCGCGGGCAAATATCTTGCGGGTGTAATCCTCCATGACGGCATAGTCTTCAGCCGACACGATGCCCTGGGCGATGATTTCCTCCTTCGAGATGTTCATGTCGTGGCCTTCGTCAGCCTTGGTGGTAGGCGTGATGATGGGCTCCGGGAAGCGCTCGTTCTCCTTCATGCCGTCGGGCAGGCGTACACCGCACAGCTCGCGACAGCCGTTCTTGTACTCGCGCCAGGCCGAACCGGTAAGGATGGAGCGGATAATCATCTCTACGCGGAAACCCTCGCACTTCAGTCCGACGGTAACCATGGGGTCGGGAGTGGCCAGCTTCCAGTTGGGACAGATGTCGGTAGTGGCGTCCAGGAACTTTGCTGCAATCTGGTTGAGCACCTGACCCTTGAAGGGAATGCCCTTGGGCAGCACTACGTCGAATGCTGAGATGCGGTCGGTGGCAACCATCACCATCAGATCGTCGTTGATGTTGTACACATCGCGTACCTTTCCGTGATACACGCTCTTTTGTCCTTCAAACTTAAAGTCAGTCTTTGTTAATGCTTTCATCATTATCTTTGTTTTTGTCAAATTTCTCATAAGCGTTGACAATGCGTGTTACCAACTTGTGGCGCACGATGTCCTTGCGGTTCAGTTCTACAATGCCGATACCCTCAATGCCGCGAAGTATGTCAAGGGCTTCCACCAGACCGGACTTCTGGGAGCGCGGCAGGTCTATCTGGGTCATGTCGCCCGTAATAATCATCTTGGTGTTCCACCCCATGCGGGTCAGGAACATGCGTATCTGTGCCGGCGTGGTGTTCTGAGCCTCGTCCAGTATGACCACAGCGTCCGACAGCGTGCGCCCTCTCATAAAGGCTAACGGGGCTATCTGGATGACGTGTTTCTCCATCATCTCCTGTAGCTTCACCTGCGGCAGCATGTCTTCCAGGGCGTCGTAAAGTGGCTGCAGATAGGGGTCTATCTTGTCTTTCATGTCGCCGGGGAGAAAGCCCAGCTTCTCGCCAGCCTCCACAGCCGGCCGTGAGAGGATAATCTTCTTGGCCGACTTCTCCTTCAGGGCCTTGACAGCCAGGGCTATCGACAGGTATGTCTTGCCGGTACCGGCGGGGCCCACGGCAAATACCATGTCGTTTTGGTTGTAGGCATCGATGAGTTGTTGCTGGTTGGGGGTGCGTGCTTTAATGGCTCTGCCCGACATGGAGTAACACACCACGTCGTCGGGAATGTCGTCGGTGGTGCGGTGGCCTTTAATAATGGCCAGAATGTCTTCTTCGCTGAGCGAGTTGAACTTCAATACATGTTGGCGCATGCGCTCTGTACTCTCTTCAAACGCAGCCATTTGCTCTTCGTCGCCCAATACGCGGATGACGTTGTCGCGGGCTACAATGCGTAGCTTGGGATACAGCGCGCGAATCATTTGGAGGTGCTGATTTCCAGCCCCGTAAAATACCACGGGGTCAATGTCCTCTAATACAATATGCTTCTCTATCACGCTTAGAACGTTTTCTTTTCAATATATTGACGGCGCAAAGGTACAAAAAATATTTTAGACAAACAAAAAACTCTCTCTGAATTTTATGTGCCCTTTTGCATATCGCTGTCAAGAACGAAACGTGGCAACCCTCAAGTGAGGGCTGCCACGCTTTTGGCTTTTTGCTAAGACGTCGGGCGACGGCTTATGCAAACGGGTTCTCCGTGGGGTAGAAGTCGCCCTTCGGGAAGTTGTAGTCAATCTCCTCAACGGGGATGCCCATGTACTTCAGTACCTCCCACATGTACTTACCGGCGTGGTCGAACATCACGGCGCAGTGGTGGGGGAAGTGCTTCTCGATGAGCACGTGACGATAGAAGCGGCTCATGTTCTTGATGCCGAAGATGCCGATAGAACCAAACGAGCGGGTGGCTACGGGGATGACCTCGCCCTGGGCGATGTAGGCACGCAGCTTGGTGTCGGCGGTTGACTGCAGGCGATAGATGGTTGCCTTGCCGGGCTTGATGTCGCCCTCAAGTGTACCGTTGGTCACCTCTACAGGCAGGGCGCGGGCCATGATGCGCTGGAAGCACATGTTGCAGTTGCAAACCTTGCTGGAGGCGGTGTTGCCACAGTGGAAGCCCATGAAGATTTCCTTGTCGGTGTACTCGTCGCAGAGGAACTTCTTGCCCTTGATGCTCTCTTCGTACATGTCCTGAGGCACGGTGTTGTTGATGTCGAGCAGCGTAACGGCGTCCTGGGTAATGCAGGTGCCGATGAACTCAGACAGGGTGCCGTAGATGTCTACCTCGCAGCTGACGGGAATGCCGCGGCTGGTCAGACGGCTGTTGACGTAGCAGGGAACAAAACCAAACATGGTCTGGAAGGCAGGCCAGCACTTGGTGGTCAGCGCCACAAACTGGCGGCAACCCTTGTGAGCCTCTACCCAATCGCAGAGGGTCAGCTCGTACTGAGCCAACTTGGGCAGCACCTGAGGTATCTTGTTGCCATGACCCAACTCCTGAGCCATGTCCTTCACCACGTCGTCGATGCGGGGGTCGCCGGCGTGCTTCTGGAACGACTCCAGCAGGTCGAGCTCTGAGTTCTCCTCAATCTCAACGTCGAGGTCGTAGAGAGCACGGATGGGAGCGTTGCAAGCCAGGAAGTTGTTGGGGCGGGGACCGAAGCTGATAATCTTCAGGTTATGCAGACCAACAATGGCACGGGCGATGGGCAGGAACTCGTGGATGAGTTCGGCGCAGTGGGCTGCGTCGCCTACGGGCTCCTCAGGAATGTAGGCGCGGGTCTTGCGCAGCGAAAGGGCGTGGCTGGCGTTCAGCATGCCGCAGTAAGCGTCGCCACGGCCGTCAATCAGGTCCTGCTGGGTCTCCTCAGCGGCGGCACAGAACATGGCGGGACCGTTGAAATACTTGGCGAGCATGGTCTCAGAGATTTCAGGACCAAAGTTGCCCAAATATACGCAGAGGGCGTTACAGCCTGCCTTGGTGATATCTTCGAGAGCCTGCTGCATGTGGATTTCGCTCTCTACAATACAGATGGGGCATTCGTAGATGCCTTCCTTGCCAAATTTCTTCTCATACTCGGCGATAACGGCCTTGCGGCGGTTAACAGCCAGCGATTCGGGGAAACAGTCGCGAGAAACGGCGACGATTCCGATCTTAATAACAGGTACGTTGTTCATTTGTTAGTTAAAATGTTTGTAAAAGTAAATGTTTAATTTTTCTTAGTCTTCCTGCTTGACGATGATGGGTTATTCTTCCTGCTTGACGATGATGGGTTGTTCAACCTCGCGTTTCCACGCTTTCAGGTAGTTGAACCATTCGTCGGCGGAATGATAGCCAAAGGTCTCGTTGGCAGAAGTATAGTTGACTTTATAATGCATCGAACTGCCGGCGACTTTCACCACGTAGGCGTAGTTGTCTTTGTTGGCAGGTTGCTCGCTCGCAATGTTCTTCTGGGGTATGCAGATGGCCAGCCCCACCGTCTCGCGCTTCCAGTTCAGCGTGTCGCTTGCCGGATAGTCGGTACCCCAGCAGGCTCGCAAGCCTTTGTGGTCGGAAAATTCCTTGGAGTCCTTGACGTTGATGAGACCTGTAGAGAACCGGTAGCCGCTGACATCCTTATTGAACAGCACGTCAACGTCGGTGTCGCGGTGCCCGGCGTATTGGGTATAGCGCAGCGTCATGTTAATGGGTGCTGAGGAACCGGCGGGGTGCCATCCTCTGTCCACGACTTCAACAATGGTGCGTAGGGGACCGTAGCTGATGATGCGCTGCGTGCGTGAACGGACGGGCTCAATGTTTGTCGGCTGCTGACCGTCCCATCCGCGAAAGGCACCAAGACCGAAGGTCTGACCTACCCAGAGCACATCGTCGCCATAGCCCTGTTGCTTCTGTTCCGCGTCGGTATAGAACTGGGTCTCTTTCAGTTCCAGGCGCTTCTGGTATTTGCCATAGAGGTCAAGGGTCTGACGTCCGTCGAAATAGATGCGTATGCCGTTCAGCTCACTCTCGAAAGCTACACCATGGTGGTGTTGTATATAATAGGTGGCTGCGGCATCGCCACGTGCTGTGATGGACTCTATGAAGGTGTTGTGCTGATTCTTTTTCAGTTTCTTGTCCTGCTGGTTCCTGAGTAGCATTTCCGCATAGACGCGGGCCGGATAGTTACGGGGTGTACCCTCGTTAAAGAGCGTCACCCGATAGTGTTTCTGTTCTTTCTTACCCAAATCAGCCAGGAAACAGAGTTCGTCGTAGGTGTCGTCTTGGTCGATATCGTCCAGCTGGCAAGGTATCTCCTTATCTCCTACGGTGACCACGGCAGAACGAAAATCTTGTCCAAAGCGGTTCAGTTGTATGATGACTGGCTGGTCGCTCCGTACTTCTGACGACGGGTTACTGACACTAACCTTGATGACTTTCTGAGCCATCAAAGGCACGGCACCACAGGCCAACAGTATAAGAAATATGGTCCTATTCATGTAATGGGTAGTTGATATCAGCTACAAATTTACTCATTTCTCATTCGTTATTATATCTTTTTTGCAAAAAATTTGGTATAAAAAATATTTTTTAGTAATTTTGCATCGTATTTTTAATAAAATTAATGTTTCCCGATTAGTCAAGTGCAGAAAATATACGGATTATTAGCTATTCTCATGCTCATCTGTGTCAGCTGTCAGTGGCAACTGAAAACTTCTGGCTCAGATGAGGACGAGGTGTGTTCCCGTATTCAGCGGTTTGACCGTATTGAAATGCTCTATTTGACTACTGGAGACTATTCTGCCCTCCAACAGATGAATACGTATTTCCCGACCGAGACCCGTATGCTCATAGAAGATATGCTCCATATCGGGCAGGTTGACGATCCGGCCATCAATACCAAATTCCTCTTCTTCTTCCAGGACTCCGTGCTGCAACAGATGTTGAACGATGTGCAGCAACAATTTGCGAGTATGGAGGATGTGGAAGAGCAGTTGTCGTTGGCCTTCAGTCGGTTGAAGGAAGACATTCCGAATATACCGATACCCTCGGTGTATACGCAGATAGGCTCTTTTGACCAAAGTATTATTGTGGCAGGCAGATTGCTGGGAGTCAGTCTCGACAAGTATCTTGGTGCAGACTATCCTTTCTATTGTGACAACTATAGCGAACAGGAACGACGCTTGATGCATCGTGACATGATTGCGCCAGACTGTCTGAGCTTCTACTTACTAAGTATTTACCCTATTCCTAAAGGTAGTGGACAGACAGGTCGAGACCAGCACATGGGGCGGATCATGTGGGCAGTTAACCATCTGATGAAGCAACAGATATTCAATAATCATTTCGTTGACGAAGCTTCAGATTATATGCGACGTCACCCCAATACCTCGTTACAAGATTTCCTAGCTCGATAACAAAGATTAATTATGGCCGAACAAAATAATACTCGTACACGTAGGCAAAAACCTATTGACAATACTTATGCGCATGTCCAACCTCAGGCACCGGATTTGGAATGTGCTGTTCTCGGTGCACTGATGATTGATAAAGACGCTTACCCCGTCGTCTGTGAGATACTGTCACCGGAGAGCTTTTATGAGCCACGCAACCAGAAGGTCTATCAGGCCATCATGGAGCTCTCGATAAAGGAGCGGCCCGTTGACATCTGGACGGTTACCGAGCAGCTGGCGCACCAAGGCGACCTGGAAACGATTGGAGGACCGGGCTACATTACAGAATTGTCCTCGCGAGTGGCATCCTCAGCCAATGTGGAGTATCATGCACGCATCATTGCCCAGAAGTCACTTGCCCGTCAGCTTATTTCCTTCTCCAGCAACATCCAGACAAAGGCATTCGATGAGACTGTCGATGTGGACGACCTGATGCAGGAGGCAGAGGGCTCGCTGTTCGAGTTGGGGCAGCGTAACATGAAGAAAGACTATACCCAGATAGATCCGGTAGTGAAGAGTGCTGTGGCAGTTATTCAGAAGGCTGCAGCCAATAAAGACGGCTTGACGGGTGTGCCGACGGGATATTATAAGCTCGACGATATCACCAGTGGCTGGCAACCCTCTGACTTGGTCATCATTGCCGGTCGTCCTGCCATGGGTAAGACGTCGTTTGCCCTGTCTATGGCTAAGAATATTGCCGCTGACTATCAGGTGCCAATGGCCTTCTTCTCGCTGGAAATGTCGAATGTGCAGCTGGTAAACCGTCTGATATCTAATGTCTGTGAAATACAGGGTTCAAAGATTCTGAATGGTCAGCTGCAGCAAGACGAGTGGGAACGACTGGACAAGCGACTTAACAAGTTGCTGGGAGCACCGTTGTATGTGGACGATACGCCAGGCTTGTCGGTCTTTGAACTGCGCACCAAGGCTCGCCGTCTGGTTCGTGAACATGGTGTGAAAATCATCATGATTGACTATCTGCAGTTGATGAATGCCAATGGCATGCGCTTCTCCTCCCGCCAGGAAGAGGTGTCGGTCATTTCCCGTTCGTTGAAGGGACTGGCTAAGGAACTGGACATTCCCATATTGGCTCTGTCGCAGTTGAACCGTGGTGTTGAGAGCCGTGATGGTTTGGAGGGAAAGCGCCCTCAGCTTAGCGACCTGCGTGAGTCGGGAGCCATCGAGCAAGATGCCGACATGGTGTTGTTTGTCCACCGCCCGGAGTACTACCATATTTTCGAGGACGACAAGGGACACGATTTGCACGGTATGGCTCAGATTATCATTGCCAAGCACCGTAAGGGTGCTACCGGTGACGTACTGCTGACGTTCCGTGGTGAGTTTACGCGTTTCGAGAATCCGGAGGAGAAACAGTTGCGCAGCAGCGCCCATACGGATGATGGTGGTGGCGAGATATTAGGTAGTAAAATAAATGGTGGCGCATCTAACGATGCCAATATCTCACCCTTCGAACCGGGTGAAGCCGTTGGCGGTCCGCTACCTTTCTAACAACAAGGCCTTGGCGTTCTGTATAGCAGCCTCTGTTACGTCGCTGCCACTCAGCATTTGGGCAATCTCGTGAATGCGCTCGTCCGTTGTTAGAAGATGCATATTGCTGGTTGTGCCCTGTGGTGTTTCTTTCTTCGACACGCGGTAGTGGTGGTCACCCATAGAGGCAATCTGAGGCAGGTGGGTAATGGAAATGACCTGTCGGTGGGCTTGTCCCATCTCTTGCATCATCTCAGCCATCTTCTCGGCAATCTTTCCACTGACGCCGGTGTCTATCTCGTCAAAGATGATGGTAGGCAGTTTCACTGCACCGCTAATCAGGGCCTTTATCGACAGCATCACGCGGGCTATCTCACCACCTGATGCCACTTGGCTGATAGGCTGTTGTGGCGTAGAGGTGTTGGCAGAGAAAAGGAAGCTGACATTGTCTTGGCCGTTGTGGTTCAATGGCTGGGTTGAGATGGCAACGGAAAATCTGACGTGGGGCATGCCTAGTGGCACCAGTCGTTGCAGCATCTGCTGTTCTATCTTCTTGGCGGCCTTCTGTCGCTGTTGGGTCAGTTCGTCAGCCTTTTTGCGACATTGGGTGGTCAGCTGTTGCAGCTGCGCTTCCAGTTCGGCTAACGTCTCGTCGCCGTTCTCAATAGCTGTCAGCTGTTGTTTTATGGCTTCCCGCTGGTTGATGAGTTCCTCTATGCTGTCGACATGATACTTCTTCTCTAAGTCGTAGATGCGGTCCAACCTGCTGCTGATGCGGTCCAGTTCCGCAGGGTCGAAGTCGGTATCAGCCAACAGGCCGTTCACCTCTTCAGCGATATCCTTCAGTTCAATATGGCAGGTCTCTAGCCGTTCTGCCAGGTCATTGGCTGCCGGCAGCACACGGGCTATGTTTCGTAGTGCTTGGTATGACTGTCTGACCAAGTCCACAGCCCCCTGTTGTTCACCGCTCAGATGAGCATCTACTTCGAATAGTGCGCCTTTTATCTCTTCTACGTGCGATAAAGTATCGTTCTGCTGTTCCAGCTCTTCCTGTTCGCCTGCCACCAGATTGGCTTGCTCCAACTCTGTGTACTGGAACTGCATGAAGTCGGCCTGTTGGCGATTGCGCGCTATGCTGTCCTTGAGCTCCTGCAATTGTTTCTCCGTAGCCTGCAGCTGAGCGTACAGTTGTTGGTATTCCTTCAGTTGTTGGCTGTCGTTGGCTATGATGTCGACCACATTCAGCTGGAAGTCTTGCTTGTTCAGCAACAGGTTCTGATGTTGTGAGTGAATGTCTACCAACTGTTCGCCCAACTCCTTCAGCATCGACAGCGCTACCGGCGTGTCGTTAATAAATGCACGGCTCTTGGTGGGTGTTATCTCTCGTCGGATGATGGTGTCCGTAGCGTCGAAGTCGATGTCGTTGTCAGTAAAGAAAGACTGCATGTTGTCATATCTCGACAGGTCGAAGTGAGCCTCTATTACGCAGCGGTCTGTTCCGTGCTTGATGCATTTTGAGTCGGCACGTTGGCCTAACAGCAGACCGATGGCACCCAGAATGATGCTTTTGCCAGCTCCTGTCTCACCTGTCACTACGGAAAATCCGGCGAAGAGTTCAATGTTCAGTTCGTCAATCAGGGTGAAATTCTTGATATATAGTCTCTTTAGCATGTGGTGTTACGCTCTAAATCGGTCGGGTCACTTCTTAATATTTTCCCAGGCGTCATTCTGCGACGCGTTGATATTGAACAAGATGTCATAGACGGCCTGTTTCTCCTTCTGTGTGCCTTTGCCTTTATATATGTTGGCCAGTTCGTCGCGCTTATAGTCAGTCCATATCTGTGGCAATAGGCTTAGTGGTTTGTCTTGGTGGGATTGCTTGAGCAGTTCCAGAGCTTCCGACACATTGGTACGTCCTCGTTCTGCGTTGTTGGCCATTTCGTCGAGTCCTTTTCTGTAGTAGTCGTATTGCATCTGGCGGAAGGGCTTCATGCTCTCGTCCAGGTAGTCGTTGATGATGGCAAACCTGTTGCGGCTGTCCTCAAAAGCCTTCCATCCGCTGAAACCTAAGTCCTGGGCATTGTTGGTCAGATTCATGCAACGCTGTAGGATTTCCGTACCGGCCAAGGGACCGAAACTGTCCAGGTCCAGTCCGATGATGAGATAGGCATAGTAGGCCATTAGTGCGGTCAGTTGGTTATCGATGACCTCGTCGTTGAAGTTCAGCTGGTCAAATTGGGCGAAATCGAAGTTGAAGTCACCATCCTTATTATTATATAAGGTGGAGGTATAGGCCGACTGATACACCGGTCTGTTGGCTTGTATCATGGCCGTACAAGAGAATCGGTTGTTGGACTTGTCATATTTGTTGACGGTAATGTTGAAACTGCAGGAGATGCGCTCGTTTTTCTGAAACTGCAACTCTGTCCACTGGCGGTCGTTCATCCATTGTTCCAATGTCTGCTGCAGGTTTTCAAAGACACTCTTGTCAGAGCCTTCTACCTGTGAACTGTTGATGTTAACCTTGACGTCTAACTCCTGAGCGTCACTCATCGTGCAGCAGAACAGCAGTAGGCCGAGTAGGGGAATGTACTTTCTCATAAGCGCTTTGATAGTTCGTCAACTATATCGCGGGCCACGGCTGTCTTTGGCTTCTTTTCGTAATCGTGCTGGCTGTCGTGCGTGATGATGCTGATCTGGTTGTTGTCAGATTGGAAACAGGTGCCGTCATTTTGAAGTGAATTTAGAACGATGAAGTCTAAATTCTTCTTTTCTAGTTTTTTATGAGCGTTGTTCTGTTCGTCGTTGGTCTCAAGGGCAAAGCCTACTAGTACTTGGCCATGTTGTTTCATCTGGCCAAGTGCTGCTGCAATGTCGTGTGTTGGCTGTAGACGAATGACGAGGTCGTCTTTTCCACGTTTTATTTTCTGTGCTGCCTGTGTATCCGGACGGAAGTCGGCAACGGCTGCGCACAATATGGCGGCTTGGCTGTCCGTAAATTCCCGTGTGGCGGCCTGGTACATCTCTTCGCAGGATTCCACATCGATTCTATGAATAGCCTTCGAGCATGACTGACTGACAGGACCGGCAATGAGTGTAACCTCCGCTCCTCGGCGGCGGCATTCTTCTGCCAGCGCAAAGCCCATCTTGCCACTACTGTAGTTGCCGATGAAGCGTACGGGGTCAATCTTTTCGTAGGTGGGACCGGCGGTAATCATAATCTTCTTACCCGTTAGGTCTTTCTGTTCGAAATAGTCGTCTAAATACTTGACAATCTCTTCGGGTTCTTCCATGCGTCCCTTTCCCTCTAATCCGGAAGCAAGAAAACCACTTTGAGGTTCAATAATGTGATTGCCAAAGGATTGTAGTCGCTCCATGTTCTGTTGAGTTGACGGATGCTGGTACATGTCCAAATCCATGGCTGGAGCGATGAATACTGGTGCTTTCATCGACAGATAGGTCGTGATGAGCATGTTGTCGGCAATGCCGTTGGCCATCTTCCCTAGCGTGGCTGCGGTGCAGGGGGCTATCAGCATGGCATCAGCCCATAGCCCCAGGTCTACGTGCGAGTTCCATGTTCCGTCGCGCTGTGCGAAAAACTCGCTGATGACTGGTTTGTGGGTCAAGGCTGACAGCGTGATGGGCGTGATGAATTCCTTGCCGGCAGGAGTAATGACTACCTGAACCTCGGCGCCGGCCTTGACGAGACCGCGAATAATGAGACAGGCTTTATAGGCAGCTATACTGCCTGTAATACCTAAAACTATCTTCTTTCCCTTAAGCATTCATTTATGATTATTTCTGTGCCTCGCGCAGACGGATGCGGGTCAGCACCTGCTTGGTGTTGTAGGTAAAGTCGCCTCCCAATATCCAGCTGTAATATCCGGGGTCGAAACGCAGTACTTCTGCTACGGGAACACCCTTGTGTTTGCCAAAGTTAAATACCTCGGTACGCTGGCCGTTGATCTCTGCCCATACGATGCGGCCGGCAAAGTCAACGTTGTCGTTAACCTTTGAGAAGTCTGCCAATGCCTGCATGTCGTTAGGCAAAGTGCGCCCCTCAGGGTTCTCGCCAATGGCTTGCTGGTGTTCTTCGGTATAGCAGTCCAACTCACCCATCAATACGCGATAGGTGGCCTCCGTGTCTTGGTCGGCGCGGTGGGCTTCGAAGTCGTCTTCCATCTTTCGCCCGCAATAGAATTTATAGGCGGCAGCCAGGTTGCGTCGCTCCATCTTGTGGTAGATGACTTGTGCGTCAATCAGTCGACACTTGGAGAAGTCGAAGTCGATGCCGGCACGCAGAAATTCCTCTGCCAGCAGGGGTACGTCAAAGTGGTTGCTGTTGTAGCCAGCAATGTCTGAGCCTGTAAATACCTCGCTGATCTTACTGGCCAGTTGCTTGAAGGTGGGCTTGTCCTTTACATCCTCGTTAGAAATACCGGTTAAGGCTATTACCTCATCGGGGATGGGCCTCTCCGGGTTGATAATTTCGTTACCCCTGACTTCCTCTCCGTTGGGGAATACCTTGATATATGATAACTGGATGACGCGGTCCTTGACAATGTCAAGGCCCGTCGTCTCCAAGTCAAAAATCACTAGTGGCTTTTGTAACTTCAGTTTCACGATAATAGTCTTTTCTAGGTGGTATGACAGTTTAGTCGTTAATCAGCATGGGCATCATCAGCATCAGGATGTCCTGATTTTCCGGCTGTTCTGACGGTATGACCAGTCCGGCGCGGCTGGGGTCGGCCAACTGCAGTAGCACGTCTTGACAGTCAAAGTTGCTCAGTATCTCTATGAACGATGAACCCTTGAAACCAATGCTCATCGGCTGGCCGTTGTACGCGCACGACATACGCTCGGTGGCGGTCTTTGAGAAGTCGTAGTCCTCGGCGTCCAACTGCAGGGTGCCGTTCTCTACATGGAAACGAATCAGATTGCTAGAGTCGTTGGCGAAGGGCTGTACGCGGCGCAGAGCAGCTAACAGGGCTTGGCGGTCTACCGTTAGCTGGTTGGGGTTGTTCTGTGGAATCACGCTGTTGTAGTTGGGATAGCGGCCCTCAATCAGTCGGCAGATGATTTCGCCGTCGCTGAATAAAATGTGGGCGTTGCGCTCGTCGAAACGAATGACGACGTCACCACCGTCTTTGCCTAGCAAACCCTTCAGCAGCGAGGCGGGCTTCTTGGGGAGGATGAATGCTGCGGGCTGATCGCTATGGATGTTCAAAATCTTGTTGCGAACCAATTTGTGACCATCGCTGGCAACGATGGCCAGACTCTCAGGGGTGAGGTCGAAATAGATGCCGTTCATCACTGGGCGTAACTCGTCCTGTGCGGTAGCAAACAACGAGCGATTGATGTTCTCTGCCAGCAATGCGTTGGGGATGGTAATCTCCGTAGCCCCTTCGCTGACGCTTTGTGCCGTCGGGTACTCGTCGGCACTTTCTACCGGCAGCGAGAAAAGTCCGTTCTGATAGCTGATGCGGGCTATGTTGCTTGACGAGTCAATGTCGAAGGTAATGGGCTGCTCGGAGAAACCCTTGACGGCCTCTAACAGGTCGTGGTTGCCAATGGCAAAGCGGCCATTGGAGTCCGACTCGGTCAGTTCCAATTGGGTTTTCATGACGTTCTCGCTGTCTGAGGCGGTCAGATGGAGTATGTTGTCTTCTACGTCGAACAGGAAATCTGCCAAAATGGGCAGGGAGTTCTTACTGTTGATGACTCTTGAAAGAGCGGTGAGCTTACTGCTGAGTGCAGTGCTTGAAATGGTAAATCTCATGGGTATTTATATTATATTATTGTTCGTATTTACGTAAATTGACTACAAAAATACAAAATTACTTGCTCAAATGCAAAATTATTTTCAGAAAAATGATGTTTTTAAAAATATTTTCTGTAATTTCGCAATCTGAAACAGAAAAAATGTATAATAACAATAAAATAATTATGGATTTAACAGGTAAAATTATTGCAGTATTGCCAGCCAGCAGTGGCGTCTCTCAGCGTACAGGTAACTCATGGATGTCTCAGGATTACGTGATTGAGGTTCCTGGACAATATCCCAGAAAGTGCGTGTTCCGCGTTTTTGGCGAAGACCGTATCAAGCAGTTCAATATTCAGATGGGAGAGGATGTGACGGTGTCGTTCGATATTGATGCCCACGAGTTCAATGGTCGCTGGTTCAATGATGTCCGTGCCTACAGTGTGGTTCGTGGTGCTGCTCCCGTGGCCGCCCCTGCCCAGGGTGCTCCCTTCGCTTCTCAGGCTGCAACCCAGCAGGATGCAGCTTCGCCGTTCCCCCCGGCTCCTGAAACGGTGGGCGAGGGTAGTGCTGACGACCTGCCCTTCTAATTTGTACTTTTGAGATTCTTTATACGGCTACATCTTACAATTAAATAAAGGTGTAGTCGCTTTCCGTTAAAATAATAGCAAAACAAAGACAATATGAAGAAGATCTATTTATTCTTGCTCCTGTTTGTTTGTTCAACAGTGGTGAACTATGCGCAGAACACTGGTGGAGGCACAGGTGGAGGAGGTGGCACGGGTAGTGCTGGCACCACCAGTTCCAGTAGCGCTACCGGAACTGGCAGCGGTAGCGGAGTGAGCGATGCGCAGGTGGTGCGTAGCGCTGCCAGTCAGCAGCGCGCCGGTGCTTCGCCTGCCCAGATAGCTGGTCAACTCATCAAGCAGGGCGCTACGCCACAACAGCTACAGCGCCTGCGCGGACAATATGCTAATCAAATCAATAAGGCTGGTATGAGTGGTGCCGTTGATCAAGGACTGAGACAGGCCGTAGACCGTTCACGCGTCAACAACGAAGCTGGTGAGGCTCCAGCCATGGAACTAGCTACCGGTGAAGAGGGCGATTTAGCTGCAGTCGATGGTGATGGCCCACAGGCGTCTAAAGAGCGTGGCGGTTATAGTGACCAAATCTTCGGGCGTAACATCTTCAATAACCCGAACCTGACTTTTGCCCCCAATATGAATATTGCCACTCCGCAGAATTACGTTGTGGGTCCTGGCGATGTGCTGGTGGTTGACATCTATGGTGGTTCACAGGAGAACCACCGTCTGACGGTCAGTCCCGACGGCGACGTCTACGTGCCGGAGTTCGGCCCTATCCAGGTCAGTGGCCTGCAGATTCGTGCCGCCCAAAACCGCATTCGTGCCCGTCTCGGCAAGTTCTTCCAGAGTTCTGACATCCGCGTCACGCTGGGCCAGACACGCTCCATCCAGATCAACGTATTAGGTGAGGTGCGTGTGCCGGGTACTTATACTTTGAGTTCGCTGTCAACGGTCTATCATGCACTTTATCGTGCCGGTGGCATCAGCGGTTTGGGTACGTTGCGCAACATCAAGCTCTACCGTCAAGGACGTCTGGTCACCGTGGTCGATGTCTATGAGTTCATCTTCAACGGCCGTTTGGCAGGCAACGTGCGCCTGGAGGACAACGACGTTATTCAGGTTGACACCTACGACTGTCTAGTCAACATCTCTGGCCATGTCAAGCGCCCCATGACTTATGAGCTGCGCGCCAATGAGAGTCTCTCCACGCTGTTGAAGTACTGTGGTGGTTTTTCCAGCGACGCCCACAAGACGACGGTGCGCGTCAACCGCAATGCCGACAAGATGAAGAACGTGTTCAACGTTGACGAGTTCGACTTCACATCCTTTAAGTTGCGCGATGGCGATAAGGTTGACGTTGAGGCCATTTCCGACCTTTACGAGAACATGGTACAGATTAATGGTGCTGTGGCTCGCCCCGGCATGTACCAGCTGGGCGAGCGCGTCTACAGCGTGAAGAGCCTGGTGGAGCGTGCTGAGGGACTGACGCCTGAGGCCATGACTACCCGTGCCGTGTTGCGCCGTCTGAAGCCCAACCGCACACAGGAGGTGCTCTCTGTCAACTTGGAGGGTATCATGAATGGCACCGAGGCCGACCTGCAGTTGCAGAACGAGGACATTCTCTTCATACCCACCATTGCTGAGCATCAGAACCGGCGCACCGTCACCATCCTGGGTGAGGTGGTATTCCCAGGACCTTACGAGTATGCCGACAGCATGACTATCGAGGACTTTATCCTACAGGCCGGCGGACTGACCTATGCGGCCTCTACCGCTAAGGTCGACGTGTCGCGACAGTATCATGACCCCAGTGCCACCGATGCCGGCATGGAGTTGAAGAAGACTTTCTCATTCACTATCGACGAGAACTTCCAGTTCTCCAACGACAAGAACTTCCAGCTGCAGCCCTTCGATATCGTACAGGTTCGCCGCAGTCCGACCTATCAGGATCCCATCACCGTCACCATCGACGGTGAGGTTATGTTCCGTGGTGCTTACACCATGGAACGTAAGAATATGCGACTGAGCGACCTGGTCAAGGCTGCCGGTGGCATCGTCGAGGGTGCCGACATCCGTGGAGCCCGACTGGAGCGCCGTATGAATGCCGATGAGCTGGCTCGTGCGCGTGCCGTAGTGCGCATGGCACGCCAGACTGCCACAGAGTCGGGCGACTCCATCTCATTGGACCGACTAGCGTTGCGCACCCACTATCCCGTAGGCATACATCTCGATGAGGCCATTAATAACCCCGGCACTACGCAGGACATCGAACTCATGGATGGTGACCAACTCGTCGTGCCGCGCTTCAACCATACTGTGCGTATCTCTGGCGATGTATATATCCCCAACACCGTGGCATTTGAAGAGGGCAAGGGCTATAAGTACTACGTTGAGCAGGCTGGCGGCTTCGGTGACCGTGCCAAAAAGAAAAACACCTATGTGGTCTACCAGAACGGCACCATGGCCATGGCCAAGAAAGCCAAGATTGAGCCGGGCTGCGAAATCATCGTACCCACCAAGGCCAAGCGTGACAGTTCCAACCTCCAGCAGTGGCTTGGCATAGGTACCTCCATGGCGTCACTGGCCACGATGATAGCCTCTATTGCTAACCTGTTGAAGTAATATTAAAGCATACTGAATATGGAAGATAATAACATAGTACCTCAGGAAGAGGCTTCTATCGACTTCGTGAAGATTTTCAAGGACCTGCTGAAGTACAAAAAGCTGTACCTCAAGGTGCTGGCCGTCGCTGCGGTGGTGGCCGTCATCTACACTTTGGGTCTGCCAAACTACTACAAGGTGACAGTCAAACTCAGCCCTGAGCTCAACAGTTCGCGTACCCGTAGCTCCATGTCGTCACTGGCCAGTGCCTTCGGTATCAACATAAGCGGTGCCATGGGTAACAGCACCGAGGCGCTGTTCCCGACGCTCTATCCTGACCTGATGAATAGTGTCACGTTCCACACGACGCTGTTCCCCATCAAGATCCATCGCGACAAGGAAGACTCCTTGATGACCTACTACGACTACCTGTTGAACGAACAGAAGGCACCGTGGTGGTCGCGGGCCATCGGAGCAACAAAGGGAGCTGTCTTTGGACTCTTCAGCTCTGGCGAGAAGAAGGAGGAGAAGACGACTGTCGATCCCTTCCGCTTGACCAAGAAGCAGACGGCCATCGTCAAGTCCATGAAGAGCCGCATTATCTGCGATGTCGACAAGAAGACCATGGTCATCACCATTGACGTCATCGACCAGGATCCGCTCATCGCAGCAACCATGGCCGACTCGGTGCAACAGCGGTTGCAGGATTTCATCACCGACTATCGTACCAAGAAGGCCCGCAACGACCTTGCCTTCAGCCGCAAGGCCTTCGCCGAGGCCAAACAGCGCTATGACGAGGCGCGGGTACGCTATGCTAACTACGCTGATGCCAACATGCGCATCTTCCTGGAAAGCTACCGTACGGAGCAGGCCCGCCTCAACCAGGAGCTACAAATCCAGTCACAGGTCTATGCACAGGCTTCAGCACAGCTGCAACAGGCAGAACTCGACGTACAGAAGGAAACACCGGCCTTCACCGTTCTGGAACCCGCCACGGTGCCCGTTCGCAAGGCTGGTCCCGCCCGTGCCAAGATGTGCATCATCTTCCTCTTCCTGGCATTCCTGGGCACCACGGCCTACGCCCTCTACAAGGAAGACGACCTGAAGCCCCTGTTGGGTCTGAACTGATTACACATTATATTATTATAAAAGAAAAACTGAAATTATAATATAAGAAAACTGAATGGGAATCTCTGCATAAGTGCTGAGGTTCCCATTTTTTGTGAAAGTGATACCAGACAAGCAGCTTGCAAACGGCTGATATGGCGCTGAGTATGGCTGATATGGCGCTGAGTATGGCTGATATGGCGACGGCAACAGCTGATACAGTAACGGCTACAGCTGATACAGTGACGGCAACAGCTGATACAGTGACGGCTACAGCTGATACAACGACAGTTGTTAATCCATGTATGAAACGTTAAAAGATGTGCTTAACGTTAAAAAAACTGGTATTATTGGTTTGAATTTGCAGATTTTTTAGTACCTTTGCACCCGCAATTTGCAAAAATAACATTTTTAATTATTTAAAGTTGTATGAATCAATACGAAACCGTTTTCATTTTGACTCCCGTTTTGTCTGATGAACAGATGAAGGAAACGGTCGCTAAATTCAAGAAGGTTCTGACCGATAAGAAGATGGCTTATGCTATCGAGAAGAAATCTACAGGTTTCTACTGCCTGTTGGAATTCAAGGCTGAGCCGTCAGTTATTAAGACTTTGGAGACTGCCTATCGTCGTGACGAGAAGGTTATCCGTTTCCAGACTGTTAAGCTTGACAAGTATGCCATTGAGTATGCTGAGAAGCGTCGTAACAAATTTGCTAATAAAGAGGAGGCTTAATCTATGGCACAAGAATCAGAAATCCGTTATTTGAACGCTCCTTCTATTGACACGAAGAAGAAGAAGTACTGCCGTTTCAAGAAGAGCGGCATCAAGTACATTGACTACAAGGATCCCGAATTCCTGAAGAAGTTCTTGAACGAGCAGGGTAAGATTCTTCCCCGCCGCATTACCGGTACCTCTCTGAAGTATCAGCGCCGTGTGGCTCAGGCCGTGAAGCGTGCCCGCCAGATTGCTCTGCTGCCTTACGTAACTGACATGATGAAATAATAAGGAGGAGACGCATTATGGAAATTATACTGAAAGAAGATATTATCGGTCTGGGTTATAAGAACGATATTGTGAATGTGAAGTCTGGTTATGGACGTAACTATCTGATTCCTCAGGGTAAGGGCGTTATTGCTTCGCCGATGGCTAAGAAGATTCTTGCTGAGAACCTGAAGCAGCAGGCTCACAAGCTGGCCGCTCTGAAGGCTGAGGCCGAGAAGAAGGCTGCCACGCTGAAGGACGTTGCCCTGTGCATTGCCGCCAAGGTGAGCGCTACTGGTCAACTCTATGGTTCTGTTGGCGTCAACCAGGTTGCAGAGGAGCTGCAGAAGCTTGGTAAGGAGGTGGACCGCAAGATCATCACCATGAAGGAAGCTAAGACCATTGGCGACTTCGTTGCTTTGGTACACCTGCACAAGGAGGTTACCGTTGAGGTTCCCGTGAAGGTGGTTGCAGAGAATGCACCTGTTGAGGAAAAGAAAGAGGAAGAGGCTCCCGTAGTTGAAGCTGCTGTTGAGACAGAAGAGGCTGAGGTTGAGGCTCCTGTTGCCGAATAACTCGCTGTAAAGCAAATCATAGGTTATTATACAAATCGAATCCCGACTGCTCATGACAGTCGGGATTTATTTTTTTAGTTAGCCAGCATAGGGTTTGAGCTACCTCTTTAGCCGTTTTCCGAGTTTTCTATTCCGCCCCGAAGTATGTATCCAGTTCGGTACGTGCGCTGGCCTCGTGGTTGGGTAAGTCGCGGATGACAACACCATGCTCCAGTAGTGCTATGCGCGTAGAGATGTCGATGGTGTGCTGCAGGTTGTGGCTGGAGATGAGAATGGTGGCACCGGTTTCGCGGTTGTAGTCGGTCAGCAGATGCTTCAAGACCAACTGGCTGGTGGGGTCGAGAAAGTTGAAGGGTTCGTCGAGAATGACGATGCTCGGCTGGCGCAGCAGGGCGGAGATGATGCCTACCTTCATTTTGTTGCCGGCAGAGAGATTGCGGATGAGCTTCTTCTGTCCGAAAACCTCGCCATTGGCGAATCGCTCGAACTGCTGGAGTCGCTCGTTGACCTGCTGCTGGCTTATGCCCGACACCTTTCCCAGGAAGGCGAAGTATTCTTCTGGCGTAAGGAAGTCAATGAGGAACCCCTCGTCGATGTAAGCACCGACGTACTGTTTCCACTCTTCGCTCTTGGCAGGATTAATGGTGACGACATCTGGTCGTAAGGTTTCAGCGGACGCGTTTTCTGTAGTCGCGGTGGTTGACGGGGGTGGGGCTATGACGTACTCTATGGTGCCTTGGTCGGCCTGCAGCAGGTCGAGTAGCATGCGGAAAAGAGTTGTTTTGCCGGCACCGTTGTTGCCCACCAGACCGAGGATATCACCGTCGTTGATGTGGAACGACGGGATATCAGCGGCTGTGGTTTCTCCGAATTGCTTCTTGAGGTTGTTGATGTTAATCATAATGGGGGGCGATGCTTTGATGTTTCGATGCTTCGATGTTTTTGTTATACGAGTCCTCGGCCGTGGCAGTTCTTGAACTTCTTGCCGCTGCCGCATGGACAGGGGTCGTTGCGGCCAGGCAGTTTGTCTTTGATGACTGGCGTGCGCGGCTGTTGGGCACGGGTGTCCTGGGCAGCTGCTGCGGCTTGATTGGGGTCAGTCATCTGCTCCTGGCTCAAGTTCTGCTTCGACTCGGTGTACTGCTGGCGCTGGGTGTGCTGTTCGGGAGCGGCCTCCTGCACCTGCTGCATCTCAGGAATCTGAGCACGCATGAGGATAGAGACGGAGCGGTTGTTCATGGTGTTGACCATGTTGTCAAACAGTTTGACCGACTCCAGTTTGAAGATGAGTAGCGGGTCTTTCTGCTCGTAAGAGGCATTCTGTACGGAGTGCTTCAGCTCGTCGAGCTCGCGGAGGTTCTCCTTCCATGCCTCATCGATGATGTGGAGAAGTATCTGCTTCTCAAACTCCTTGACAACCGACTTGCACTCGGTGTCGTAGGCCTCCTTGAGGTTGCAGGGGATGTAATACATCTTACGACCGTCGGTCAAGGGTACTTGGATGCGCTCGTACATAGCACCCTGGTTCTCGTAGACCTGCTTGATGACGGGCATAGCGACCTCCTGAACGTGCTCCATCTTGCGCTTGAAGTTGCCCATAGCAACCTGGAAGACCTCCTCGCAGAGCTCTTCGTGGTTCTTGTTGATGAACTCGTCGCTGGTGAAGGGGCACTCCATGGCGAATATCTTGATGAACTGCTCCTTGCAGCCCTCGTAGTCGTTCTGTTCGATGATGTTGACAACGCGGTCCCAGCTTACGGATGCCGAAGTTGTTTTCCTCGACTTTCTTCTGGGCGCGCTCCACCTGTTTGCTGATCATGGGGCTCTCTAGCATTTCGCCTTCCTTGAAGCCCAGTTTGTCCATGACAGTGGCTATGCGCTCGCTGCCGAAGAGTCGCATGAGTTTGTCTTCCAGCGAGATGAAGAAGAGTGACGAGCCGGGGTCTCCCTGACGTCCGGCACGACCGCGCAGCTGGCGGTCTACACGGCGTGACTCGTGGCGCTCGGTACCGATGATAGCCAAACCGCCGGCGGCCTTTACCTCAGGCGACAGCTTGATATCGGTACCACGACCTGCCATGTTGGTGGCAATGGTCACGGCACCCTTTCCGTTGGAGTCCTGCTGACCAGCGAGTGCTACGATGTCGGCCTCCTTTTGGTGTAACTTGGCGTTGAGTACTTGGTGGGGAATGCCTTCGCGCTTGCCAGTCTCAGGATTGACGTACATGTCGAGCATGCGGCTGAGAAGCTCTGAAATTTCTACCGATGTGGTACCTATCAGCGTCGGACGTCCCTGGTTGCGCAGTCGAACCACTTCTTCGATGACGGCCTTGTACTTCTCGCGAGCGGTCTTATAGATGCGGTCGTCCATGTCGTCGCGGATGACAGGACGATTGGTGGGTATCTCGACCACGTCGAGTTTGTAGATGTCCCAGAACTCGCCCGCCTCGGTCGATGCAGTACCTGTCATACCGGCCAGTTTATGGTACATGCGGAAGTAGTTCTGCAGGGTAATGGTGGCAAAGGTCTGCGTGGCAGCCTCCACCTTGACGTGCTCCTTGGCCTCGACAGCCTGGTGCAAACCGTCTGACCAGCGACGGCCCTCCATGATACGACCCGTTTGCTCGTCGACAATCTTTACCTCGCCGTCGATGACTACGTATTCGTCATCCTTGTTAAACATGCAGTAGGCCTTGAGCAACTGCTGCAGGGTGTGAACGCGCTCCGACTGAACAGCATAGTGCTGTAGCATCTCATCCTTGCGGTTGATGCGCTCCTCGTCAGAGAGCGTGGTGTCACCCTCCAGAGCTGACAGTTCAGAGGTGATGTCGGGCAGCACGAAGAGTTCTGCGTCGCCCACCTGCTTGGCCAGCCATGCCGTACCCTTGTCTGTTAGGTCGCAAGAGTTCAGCTTCTCGTCGACAACAAAGTAGAGGGGCTCCACAACCTCCGGCATGCGGCGGTTGTTGTTCTCCATATAGGTCTCTTCGGTCTTGAGCATGCCGCTCTTGATGCCGTCCTCGGAGAGATATTTGATGAGGGGTTTGTTCTTGGGCATCGATTTGTGAGAGCGGTAGAGGGCCAGGAAACCCTCGTCCAGCAGTTTCTGGTCGTTCTTTTCACGTCCCTCGCTAATCTTCTGCTTAGCGTCGGCCAAGTATTGCGTGGCCAGCTGTTTCTGTACGCCAACCAGTTTTTCGACCAGCGGCTGGTACTCTTCAAACATCTGGTCGTCGCCCTTGGGCACTGGACCTGAGATGATGAGCGGCGTACGGGCATCATCAATCAGCACGGAGTCAACCTCGTCGACGATGGCATAGTTGTGGGCACGTTGTACGAGGTCTGAGGGGGCTATAGCCATGTTGTCGCGCAGGTAGTCGAATCCGAACTCGTTGTTCGTACCGAACGTGATGTCTGCCTGATAAGCGCGGCGGCGGGCCTCAGAGTTTGGCTGGTGCTTGTCGATGCAATCCACAGAGAGTCCGTGGAACATGTATAGCGGCCCCATCCACTCGGAGTCACGCTTGGCCAGATAGTCGTTGACCGTCACCACATGGACGCCATTGCCCGTCAGGGCGTTGAGGAATACAGGGAGCGTTGCCACCAGTGTCTTACCCTCACCGGTAGCCATCTCAGCAATCTTGCCTTGGTGCAGCACGACGCCGCCGAAAAGCTGTACGTCGTAGTGCACCATTTCCCATTTCAGGTCGTTGCCGCCTGCTGTCCAGTGGTTATGGTAGATGGCTTTGTCACCGTCGATGGTTATGAAGTCCTTGCGTGGGTCGGCAGCCAGTTCGCGGTCGAAGTCGGTGGCCGTCACCACCGTCTCTTCGTTCTCGGCAAAACGGCGTGCTGTCTCCTTGACGATGGCAAACACTTCGGGCATGGCCTCGTCGAGGGCTTTCTCGTAGATGTCGAGCACTTCTTTCTCCAGTTTGTCTATTTGGGCAAAGATGTCGGCACGCTCGTCGATGGGCGTCTCCTCGATGGTAGCCTTCAGCCGCTCTATCTCGGCTTTCTGCTCACTGGCAGAGCTTTGTATGCGATTCTGGATGTCCTTGGTGCGTTGGCGAAGGGCATCGTTGTCGAGTTTCTGTACCTCTGGGTAGACGGCTTTCACTTTCTCTACCAGAGGCTGAATGAGTTTCATGTCGCGTGTTGACTTGTCGCCGAACAGCGAGCGTAAAATTTTATTAAAATTCATATATCTTATTGTTTCTATTTTATACCTATTATTTATATAATGCGTATTCTCCTTTCATTGACTTAAAACAGCGGTTCAGCTGAACATGCGTTGGGAGCTCGTATGCGGATGATGCGTGCTATGGTCGGTGCAATGGCATCGGCTCTGACAGGCGTCTCTATGCGCTGAGCCTGTATGCCAGCACCAAAGAAAATGATAGGGAAGGAAATATTGCTGGCTCTGGATGTAGTGGAGGTGTGGTCGTTTTCGTTGACGAGTTCCCAGCCTGGCGCAACATCGATAAGCAGGTCGCCACACTTCGCTACGTGGAAGCCATTGCGTATGCGCTCTAACTGGTTGTTGTCGCTGGTGGTCAACTGGTGGGCTGTATAAACGTGACGCACGCCTGACAGCTGAATTAGAAACTCCTGAGCACGGCGAAGCACGTCGCTCATGTTGATGTTCTTGCGCTCCAGCAACTTGTGGTCAAGGAATATCTGGTTGCGATAGATGGTTTCAACGTACTGAGCGGTGCCATAGGTGGCTCCAAGATACATGTTCAGCAGATTGGCTGTGCGGTTGATGTAAAACTTGCCGGTGGGGATGCGGAAGCGCTCGTTGTTGTTTTGCTCGTTTTCAACGCGTGCCGAACCGTTACTGGTCAGCACAAAGAGTACACGTTCCAAAGGAACTCGACTGCTGATGCTGTCCACCAATTGTGAAATGGTCCGATCCAACTCGGCATAGGCCTCCATCTGTGGCGTCACGCTATAGCCAATGCTCAGCAGGTCTGCCTTGTCGTCAAGAGCCAGCCCGCCTTTTGACAGGCAGTCAAGTGCTATCTGCGTAATACTGGTATTCGTGTTGCCATCGGGTTTATACAGACGCGTATAGCCCCGTAGCCATTGGTTTTGCGGCTCATAGTAGTTGGTGGTCATCCATTGGCCGTTCTGTATCCACGCCACTCCGTCGGCAGCATGGCCGGCTGACAGAATGGCACTCTCGGCTGTGGCAGCAAAAGCAAATACCCTGGAGACACCGGCGCTGGCTATCTTCAGTTCGTCCCCCAGCGTAGAGGTCTCCAACTGTCTGGGCGACACCCCCTGTCGAGTGTCGTAGACGGCACGCAGAGGGCGCAGCGTGGTGCGATCCAGCCATTCGGCACCGGTGATACCGTTATAGTATGGCGTGGTGCCGGTGGATAGCGAAGCTACTGCCGAGGCGCGGTCCACCGGTGTAAAGCTGTAGGAAGTATTGGTGTAGAACTTTCCTTCGCTCAGCAAGCGGCGCAGACCATTGGTGCCGTAGAGTGGAGCAAAAGTCTCTAGGTGGTCCGTTCGCAGTTCGTCAACAGTAATGGTAACGACCAGCTTGGGTGGTTGAGTTACCAGCTGAGCCTCAGTCTCGATGCTGAATGCCAGCGCTGAGAGAAAGGTGATATAGAGATTTTTATTGCTCATTTCGTTTCACGATAAACAGATGTATGATAGCCTGTATCAGCAAACATAGTGCCAAAGTGTAGAGCCCCTCGGCATACGTTTGGAACAGACTGCCTATCAAGAACAGAACTGCCATGACGATGCACAAGTGCCAATAGCGTATGGCCTTGCCCCTCAGCACAGACCACAGGCAGATGATGTGTACGGGGTTGAAGAAGAGAAACTGAAAGTTGAGACTGACTGTAGGATGCTGGGAGAATAGCATCAAGAATAGCACGAAACCGATGATTCCAGATGCCGTGGTCAGTAGTCCGTCCCACAGTACAAAGACCCGGCGTTGCCGCCATTGCATGAATGCTAGCATAGCACCCGCAAACAACAGAACGTAGCCACATTGACGAGGCGTGAGCGGAAAGCTGCCGTGCAGCATCTGGACACCAGAGGGAACGATAATGCGACGCTCCTTGACGAGTGGCTTGTAGCTGCCATTGGAGTAGATCCGGGCATGGTCAAAGTCGTACAACAGATTGCTGGGCAGAAACTCCTGTTCTCGGCGCGATGTCTGCTTGTCTGACAGAATGCCCAGCAGCAAGTCGTTGCCGAAACGCGCCCATGGATGGTTTCGAGTCATCTGGTGAACCATTTCCCGGTACGTCGGGCTATGGTTTTCTCTATCAGTATATTTCACCTGTCCGTTAATGTGGCGCTCAATGATATCGCGAGCCTTCGTGGTGCAGTTGTTGTAGAAATAGTTGTAGCGGTAGATGCGATGCTCTGGTTTCAGATTGTCTATGAGTGCCTGACGCAGTAGTAGTTTCTCCTGGTTGCTGAGATTGAGCACTTGCTCTGTCACCATGCTGCCAAACCTGCGATATTCTTCTTGAAATAAATCGGTGGGGTAGGCACCTAACTCATAGTCGGTCAAGCCGAATACAAAGCGTATCACAAACAAGGGCGCGTCGTAGTTGAACACGCCATAATTGAAAGCGGCATCAATGCCGTCCTTCGTCAGTTCGTGATAGCGAATGGCCGTGTGGCCGTAGAGACTGTATACCTCGTCGTGGGGCTGGCAAGTCAACAGGCTTATCTCGACAGAATCCATGGGAGGCACAGTCACAGTCTGAGCCAAAACCGTATTCTGGAAAATCAAAGCCATCAGCAACAGGCCCCCTCTGAGAGCACTTTTTAGGGTCTTCGAATGTTTCACGCTGCAAAATTAGCCTTTATTTTCCACTTATGGTGCGTTTAGTATCATTTTTTTTAATAAAAAATTAAAATTCGTATATTTATTTTGTATTATTCGGGCTTATTTGTACCTTTGCACTTCGAAATTCGATAGTCATTAATGTATAAAAAATGAAGAAACACATTTTGGTAGGCCTTCTGGTTAGCATGGCATTGGTGCCCTCGATGGCTCAAATCAGCAGCACGCTGTCGCCCTATAGTCAGTATGGCTTAGGTGTACTTGCTGATCAGTCGCTGGGTTTCAACCGAGCTATGGGAGGCGTAGCTTACGGTTTGAGAGACGGCAAATTCATTAATATGCAGAACCCCGCTTCCTATTCGGCGGTAGACTCGTTGACCATGTTGCTTGATGTTGGCGTAACAGGTCAGGTGACTAACTATAAAGAGGGAGGCAAAAGTCTGAACAGCAAGACGGGAAACGTGGATTATGCGGCAGCGGCCTTCCGACTCTTTCCGCATGTCGGACTAGCACTCGGCGTAGTGCCCTTTTCCAATATAGGCTATTCCTACTCCAGTACAAGCCCTATCGCAACGTCCACTTCAACCCAGACCCATACTTATGAGGGATCAGGCGGACTGACGCAGTTCTTTGTGGGAACCGGTTGGAGAATGACAAAGAATTTGTCTGTGGGTGTCAATCTTTCCTATTTCTGGGGTAAATACTCCAAGACGATTACCATGGCAACCAACGAGACTGGTGCTAATACGGAAACAAAAAGCTATGAGACCTCAGTCAGTTCCTATAAACTAGATTTTGGTGCCCAATGGCAACAGCCGGTGGGGAAATATGATTTGCTGACCGTAGGTGCCACAGTAGGACTGGGTCATAAGTTGGGGGCGGATGCCGACTTGCAAATCATTAACAGTAATACGTTGAGCTCTACCGTAAACAGTACTGAGATTACCGTGGATGATGCTTTCAGCATTCCCTATACGTTTGGACTTGGTGCCTCGCTTAACCACAAGCACAGCCTAACAGCCGCACTTGACTATACATATCAGAACTGGGGTTCGTTGGACTATCCGGTGTTCAACAAAGTAGGTACCTACACGTTACAGGGCGACTACTATAAGAATCGCCACAAACTGGCAGCAGGCGTCGACTGGATTCCACTGCCTACGGGTCGTAAGTTCTACCAACTGGTTCACTATCGCATGGGTGTATCCTATGCCACACCTTATTATAAAATAGGTACACAGAACGGCCCGGGCGAACTGTCTGTAAGTGCAGGCTTCGGCATTCCCATCTACAATACGTGGAACAATCGCTCAACGCTTAACATCAGTGCCCAATGGGTGCGCAGCACGGGGTGCGACCTTATTAAAGAGAATATATTTCGCATCAATATCGGACTGACGTTCAACGAACGCTGGTTTGCAAAATGGAAGGTCGAATAATCAGCTTACTGACGTTTGCCTTGAGCCTTTCGCTCTGGTCGTTGTTGTCGTGTACGGAACAAAAGACGCACACGGCAGCTGCTATTCACGACCGCGACTCGGCATCGATGATGGTCAGCTACGGTGTGAATACGCTGATTTCTGACTCAGGCGTCATTAAGTATCGCATCGTGGCCGAGCGTTGGGACGTCAATACGATTAAGAACCCCACGCGTTGGACATTTGAAAAGGGTCTCTTCATGGAACAATTTGACCAAAGCTTCCATATCGAGGGATACATTCAGGCTGACAGTGCCTGGTACTATGACCAGAAGAAATTGTGGGAATTGCGCGGGAGGGTGTCTGTACGTAATGTCAACGGACTCGTGTTCAATAGCGAGGAATTATGGTGGGACGGTATCAAGCACGAGTTTTACTCCTACCAGTTCTCAAGACTCGTAACCCCTGAAAGAACATTGGAAGGTACCTATTTTCGTAGCGACGAGTACATGACGCACTACGAGGTCAGAAACTCTGTGGGTTCTTTCCAGTCAGAAGATATGGAGAGTGACAACCAACAATCTCCGACAGTTTCCCAGTCAGCAGCCAGTCAGCAGCCAGTAACAACCAGCGGGCAATCCTCAGCCAGCCAGCCTGACACCACTCGACAACTGCCTGTCCGTCAGGCTGCTATACGTCATAGAGCTAACCAAAAGTCAACCTACAAGCCATGACAAATCTGATAATAGGACTCATAGTAACAATGGCTTTCTCGGCCTTCTTTTCAGGAATGGAGATAGCCTTTGTCTCCAGTAACAGGCTGAGGGCAGAGATGGATCGGGAGAAGAATGGGCTGGCTCAAAGGGCTATCGACGTATTTTATCATCACCCTAATAATTTTATCTCCACCATGCTGGTAGGCAATAATATTGCTTTGGTTATTTACGGCATTCTTTTCGCTAAACTTTTTGATGCAACCTTGTTTGCTCCACTTAGTGACGGCGTCAGGGTGACATGCGACACGCTGCTCTCAACGTTGGTCGTGCTCTTTACGGGTGAATTTCTGCCGAAAACCATCTTCAAGTCCAATCCAAATACCATGCTGACGGTTTTTGCGTTGCCGGCTTATTTCTGTTATGTGTTGCTTTATCCCATCTCGCGTTTTGCAACCTTGCTGTCAAGAGGACTTCTGCGACTGCTGGGAGTGAAACTGCCTAAGGAAAGTGAAGACAAGGAGTTCACCAAGGTAGACTTGGACTTTCTGGTACAGTCGAGCATCGATAACGCTAAGGACGAGAACGAGATAGAGGAGGAGGTGAAGATATTTCATAATGCACTCGACTTTGCCGACACGAAAGTACGAGACTGCATGGTGCCTCGTACCGAAATCGACGCTATCGACATTGATGACTGCACTATTGACGAACTGAAAAACAAGTTTGTAGAAAGCGGACACTCCAAAATCATCGTTTACCGCGAAGACATAGACCACATCATCGGCTATATACACTCTTCCGAGATGTTTAAACAGGTGACAGACATTTCTAAGCACATTCAGCAAATGCCCTATGTGCCAGAGACCATGGCTGCCCGTAGACTGATGCACACGTTTCTACAGCAGAAGAAATCGCTTGGGGTCGTCGTCGATGAGTTTGGCGGAACGAGCGGTATCGTCTCGCTGGAGGATATTGTGGAAGAAATCTTCGGCGACATTGAAGATGAGCACGACAATACCAAGTATGTGGCTAAGGTACTGAATGATGGAGATTACCTGTTGTCAGCTCGACTTGAAATAGAAAAAGTCAACGAACTCTTCGACCTTGACTTACCTGAAAGTGACGACTATATGACAGTAGGTGGACTAATACTCCATGAATATCAGAGTTTCCCCAAACTGAATGAGGTCGTTAAAATAGGGCACTTTGAGTTCAAAATAGTCAAGAATACAATGACTAAAATTGAATTGGTGCGCCTAAAAGTCGTTGATTAGGGTATTTTTTTATAAAAAAATGCAGATGTTTCATCGAAATTTACTAACTTTGCAGGCTGAATCTGAAAATTATATTTAACAGAACAAAAATTAAAAATTAAAACAATAAAAACAAAATGGCAGCAATTGGAAAAATTAGAAGCTGGGGGCCAGTACTTGCGACAGTAATTGGTCTTGCACTTTTTGCATTCATTGCCGAAGAAATGTTCCGCTCGTGCGAAGCTACTGGCAACGAGCGTCGACAACAGGTCGGTGAAGTGTTAGGTAAGAAAATCTCTGTACAGGAATTCCAAAGTCTTGTTGACGAGTACCAGGAAGTTCTCAAGATGACCCAAGGTCGTGACAATCTTTCTGAAGAGGAACTCAACCAGGTGAAAGACCAGGTATGGCAGCAGTTTGTCAATAACACTATTCTGGAGACTGAAGCTGAGAAGTTGGGCTTGACTGTTACTGACGAAGAATTGCAGAATGTGCTGAAAGCAGGTACGAATGGTATGCTGATGCAGACTCCCTTTGTCAATCAGCAGACCGGACGCTTCGATGTCAGCCAGCTCACCAAGTTCCTGGCCGACTACAAGAAGCAGCAGGAGCAGGGTGGCAATGCCCAGATGATGGAGCAATACACCCGTATCTATAATTATTGGAAGTTCATTGAAAAGACGCTTCGTCAGCAGTTACTCGGACAGAAATACCAGAGCCTGCTCGCTCAGTCTCTACTGTCCAACCCCATCTCTGCAAAGATGGCTTTCGCCGCTCAGAACGAGGAGAGCGACATTCTGTTGGCTACCGTTCCCTACACCGCCATTAAGGATGCTGACATCGAAGTAAGCGACGCAGACTTGAAAGCAAAATATAATGAGAAGAAAGAACAGTTCAAACAGTATGTTGAGAGTCGCGACATCAAGTATGTTGACTTCCAGGTAGTAGCTTCCAAGGCAGACCGCGACGCTTTAATGAAGACCATGAAGGATGCCCAGCAGCAGTTAGAAAGCGGCAAGGCTCCCGCCGAAGTGGTTCGCAAGGCTCAGTCTCAAGTTGCTTATACTGGTATTGCTGCTACCCGTAGCGCATTCCCCAACGATATCGCTCAGAAGATTGACTCTATGCAGGTAGGCCAGGTTTCTGCACCTTTCGAAACTGCTTACGACAATACGCTGAACGTCGTAAAACTGATTAACAAGGTTCAGTTGCCTGACTCGGTAGAGTATCGTCAGATTCAGGTTGGCGGCGCTACTGCAGAAGAGGCTCATAAGTTGGCAGACAGCATCTATACCGCTTTGAAGGGTGGGGCTGATTTCGAGGTTCTGGCTAAGAAATACGGTCAGACCGGTGAGAAGCAGTGGATGACTTCTGCTATGTATGAGCGTGCTCAGACCATTGATGCAGATACCAAGGAGTACATCCAGTCTCTCAATACGTTGGGTGCTGGCGAGCTGAAGAATCTCCAGTTCTCACAGGGCAACATCGTGTTGCAGGTTACTGCTCGCAAGGCTATGGTCAACAAGTTCGACGTGGCTGTTGTCAAGCACACCATCGACTTCTCTAAGTCTACCTATTCTACTGCTTACAACAACTTCAGCCAGTATGTCAGCGAGAATAAGACGCTGGAGGGCTTGGAGAAGAACGCTCAGAAGTTTGGCTTCCGCGTTCAAGAGCGTAACGACCTGTACAGCTCTGAGCACAACGTGGCAGGCCTGCGTTCCACCCGCGAGGCTATGAAATGGATTTTCGATGCCAAGGCCGGTGATGTTTCTCCTCTCTATGAGTGTGGCAACAACGACCATCTGCTGGTCATTGCCCTGACAGGTGTGCACCCTGTAGGCTATCGTGATATGGAGAGTGTGAAGGAACAGCTGAAGATGGAGGTTACGCGCGACAAGAAGTTCGAGAAGGCTTCTGCCCAGTTGGCCGGTGTAAAGGATATCGCCGCCGCAAAGCAGAAGGGCGCCGTCGTCGACAGTGTTCGCCAGATTACCTTCTCTGCTCCCGTCTTCGTTTCTGCTGCCGGTGCCAGCGAGCCCGCCCTAAGTGGTGCCGTTGCTGCTGTCAAGCAGGGTCAGTTCAGCCCCGCCGTTGTCAAGGGTAACGGTGGTGCATACCTCTTCCAGGTGCTGTCCAAGAAACAGCGTGAGGGTGCTAAGTTGGATGAGAAGCAGCAGATGAAGCAACTGCAGCAGCAGGCTCAGCAGGCTGCCGGTCGTTTCATGAATGAGATGTACCTGAAGGCTGATGTGGTAGATAATCGCTATCTCTTCTTCTAATCAAGTGAGAACAGAAGGCATGCCCAGTCACCATCGGTGCGGGTAGCTTTCAACGATAAACCAAGAGTCTGTGCCTTGCTTTCAAGCAGGGCACAGTCTTTTTTATAGAACCCGCTCAGGATGAGTTTTGCCTTTGGAGCCATCACGTTGCGGAAACGGTCCATGTCTTGCAGCAAGATGTTGCGGTTGATGTTAGCCATCACGAGGTTGAACCCTGGAACAGACGCTGAGGCCTTTGCGGTTGGGGAAGATGAGACAAAGCCGTCGAGTACCGAAGCATCGCCACAAAGGGTGGTAATGCGGTCATCGACCTGGTTGATGACGGCATTATGGCGGGTGTTGTCGGCACTCCATTCGTCAATATCATAGCCTACAGCGCTGTCTGCTCCAAGTTTCAGAGCACAGATGGCTAAGATGCCCGTGCCACAACCGCAGTCCAACACTTTTTTCTCTTGCAGGTTCATGTCGAGTAGCATGCTGCAAATCATACGAGTTGTCTCATGAGTTCCCGTGCCGAATGCCAGATGAGCATCAATCTCAATAGTTGTTACCTGCTCTGTATTAGCTGTTACGTGCTCTGTATTAGCTGTTACGTGCTCTGTATTAGCTGTAGCTGGTTCTGTATCAGCTGTAGCTAGTTCTGTATCAGCTGTACATAGCTGCTCAGGCAAGTGGCGGCCGTCGTGGATAATCAGTCTGCCGTCACCGACAATGATAGGTTCAAAGCCTTCTTGCTCCCATTGCTCATTCCAGTCCTTGTCCTCTGCTTCTTGGATGGAATAAGTGATATCGACGCCATCAAAGGGGAAGGCATCAATTGCACCATGCAGGGCGTCTTCGTCGAAGAGTGCTTGCTGGACGTATCCTTTCAATCCTGTAGCCGTCTCTTCAAATGTTTCGAAACCAGCCTCTCCTGTCATGGCCGAGAGGATATCCTGTGCGTCTTGAGAACAGGGTGAAATGGTGAAATCAACTTCGTAGTATTTCATAAGATGTTAAATTTGACCACAAAATTACAAAAAATAGGGAAAAACCTACGCTGTCTTAGGGTTTTTCCCTAATTTTGCATGAAAATAAGTTGTATTTTTGCAACGTGAACAAGTAAACAGCAGTCTGCTCCTTGCCTCTCTACATGATGGCACAGGACGACGATATGTACTTCGTTCCTACGAAAGAGAACGTTGTCAAGGAGGCTGAACACTATGGTATTCCCAAGAATACCTATTATTCTGGTTCAGACCGTAGTGTTGACGAATATAATGGTCGCTTGTCTTCGACGGTTACACCTATCGACTCGTTGGGAGTGGAATTAGAGTCTGACGACTATCAGTATACACGCCAGCTGTCGCGCTTCGACGATTATAGCCCCAGTCAAGCCTACTGGGAGGGCTATCGTGACGGACGCTGGTCATCGCCTTGGTACTATGGACGCTATGGTTGGTACAGTACTTGGTATGATCCTTGGTACAGCTCCTGGTACGATCCGTGGTATGACCCCTGGTACTATGACGGCTACTATGGCTGGACGTCGTCTTGGCGCTATGGTTGGTATGGTTCTTACTATCGCCCGTGGGGTTATTATGGCTATAACGGATGGCACACACCTATATTTTATTATGGGGGTAGGGGACACCATGTCCAGCACTCCAAGTCGCCCAGCGTTAACTATTATAACCGCCGAAATTACTCTAGCAATGGTACACGCCGCATGAGCGATGGCCGCCGCATAAACGTTCGTTCCGGAAATGTAGGGTCGGGCTCACGCCAAACCTATAATACCGGTTCCTACGGCAGCGGTTCGCGTTCCAGTAGCAATAGCAGCACCTATAGTGGCTCACGCTCTTCGTATGGTGGCGGCAGCGGCATGCGCAGCAGCGGTGGCGGAACGCGTAGCGGTGGCGGAGGCAGAAGTGGCAGCCGCAGATAAGACATAATTTTTATCTGATAATGATGTTGAACAAATAATAATTGACTATGAAAAAATATGTAATCATGATAACCTGCGTGCTGACCACTCTGACAGCTTCGGCTCAGGAGACGTATGAGAACGCACGCCTGATGGAGACAGACCTCAATGGTACTGCCCGCTATGTGGGTATGGGTGGCGCCATGGATGCCCTGGGAGCCGATATCTCTACCATCTCTACCAACCCGGCAGGCATCGGACTGTTTCGCCACAGCACCGTCAGCACCTCTTTCGGTCTTGTCTCTCAAGAGGATGCCCAGAATTTCCGTACCGGCAGCAAGACCAATGCCTCGTTTGACCAAATAGGCTTTGTGTGGTCTAACCGTACCAGCAAGACTTCGTTCTTCAACTTCGCCTTCAATTTCCACAAGAGTCAGAACTTCGACTATATCCTGTCAGCTGCCAGTCAATTGGATGGCAATAGTTCGCAGAACGGCTTGTCGCACGTCAAGGCTATTGGCCAGACGGTAGACGGCGTGTCTACCTATCTTTATGACAAGCGCGATGCCATGGGAACAGCCTGGTGGACCAACCAGTTGGATAATCTCTATTATAATACGTTCATTATGGATGAGAATGGTGAAAATCCTGGCTGGAATGCCGCATCCGATTTCCTGATGAACCGAGCCAATACAGGCTATATTGGCGAATACGATATCAACCTCTCAGGCAATATCAACAATCGTGTCTATCTTGGACTGACAGTCGGCATACATGATGTCCACTACAAGGGCGTCAGCGAGTATACAGAGCATCTTTTGGGCTATGATGATGATGGTAATGTAGTACCTGTTGGCCCCGTAACCATTGACGACGAGCGCACCATTACGGGTACTGGTGTCGACGTCAAGGCCGGCATCATCTTCCGTCCCGTAGAGTCGTCTCCGTTCCGTATCGGTCTCTCCATTGCTACGCCGACATTCTATAAACTGAAGTCACAGAGTGCCACGCGCTTACTCAACGGCACCCCATACCAAGGCCCATATCCAGGCTACGTGGCCAAGAGCAGCTACGAGTTCAAACTCAATACTCCATGGAAGTTCGGGCTGAGCCTCGGACATACCATCGACCAGTTCGTAGCTCTTGGTGCCGGCATAGAGTATGCAGACTACGGCAGCATAGACACCCGCAGGATTACCGACGAGTATTATGACTACTATTACGACACTACTACAACTGAGAGCGAGAGTGACGTCGAGATGAACCGTCACACCTCAGAGACGTTAAAGGGTGTTGTCCAGTTGAAACTGGGAGCAGAAGTAAAGGTCGACAAAAACTTTGCTGTACGCTTTGGTTACAATTACGCGTCGCCCATGTATAAGGAGTCGGGCAGCAAGGATTTTGATATTGACTCTTATGGTACCAACTGCGCTTCGGCAACCGACTTTACCAACTGGAAGGCCACCAACCGCCTGACCTGTGGCATTGGCTATCGCTACAACAACTTCAGCGTAGACCTTGCCTATCAGTACAGCGTCCGCAAGGGAACGTTCAGTCCGTTCCAGGCAGCGTGGGGCGACTACTATGATGGCGATGTAGACAATCCGGAACAGATTGACATAACGCCGACAACTGTTGAAGTCAGCAACAAGCGCCACCAGTTATTGCTTACTTTAGGCTACACATTCTAAACATGGCATATAAAAAATGAGACTCATCATTTGTGAGTCTCGTTTTTTTGTATTACCTTTGCACTTCAATAATTGCAATTATAAAATATGTTTGAGAATTTAAGTGAGAGACTTGAACGCTCGTTCAAGATACTGAAAGGTGAGGGCAAAATCACTGAGATTAATGTGGCTGAGACCCTGAAGGATGTGCGCAAGGCATTGCTCGATGCCGACGTCAACTACAAGGTGGCCAAGCAGTTTACTGATACCGTCAAGCAGAAAGCACTGGGTATGAACGTGCTTACCGCCATCAAGCCCAGCCAGCTGATGGTCAAAATAGTCCATGACGAACTGGCCGAACTGATGGGCGGCAAGGCCGTAGAACTGCAACTGGAAGGCCATCCCGCCATTGTGCTGATGTCTGGTCTGCAGGGTTCTGGTAAGACCACCTTCTCCGGCAAACTAGCCAACTTGCTGAAGCAGAAACAGCACAAGAGCCCGCTGCTCGTGGCTTGCGACGTCTATCGTCCAGCAGCTATCCAACAGTTACATGTCGTTGGCGAGTCTGTTGGTGTTCCTGTCTACTCAGAACCAGACAACAAGAACGTTGTCGAGATAGCTCAGAACGCCATCCGTGAGGCTAAGCAAAAGAACTATAATGTCGTTATCATTGATACCGCCGGCCGTTTGGCTGTTGATGAGGAAATGATGAACGAGATAGCTACGCTGAAGAATGCCGTCCAGCCCGACGAGACGCTGTTCGTTGTTGACGCCATGACAGGTCAGGATGCTGTCAATACAGCCAAGGAGTTCAACGACCGCTTGGACTTTGACGGCGTCGTACTCACTAAGCTCGATGGTGACACACGTGGTGGTGCTGCTCTCTCTATTCGTACTGTTGTCACCAAACCTATCAAGTTCGTTGGTACTGGCGAGAAGATGGAAGCACTCGATGTGTTCCATCCTGAGCGTATGGCCGACCGCATACTAGGTATGGGCGACATCGTCTCACTTGTAGAGCGTGCTCAGGAACAGTTTGACGAAGAGGAGGCAAAGCGCCTGGAGAAGAAGATTCGTAAGAATAAATTCGACTTTGACGACTTCATGGGACAGATACAGCAAATCAAGAAGATGGGTAATATCAAGGACTTGGCCTCAATGATTCCTGGCGTAGGCAAGGCGCTGAAAGATGTAGAAATCGACGACAACGCCTTCAAGTCCATTGAGGCCATCATCCAGTCCATGACCCCCAAGGAGCGCCAAAATCCCGATATCATCAATCAGAGTCGCAAGTTGCGCATTGCCAAGGGCTCTGGTACGAAGATAGAGGAGGTTAACCGTCTCTTGAAGCAGTTTGACCAGACCCGCAAGGTCATGCGCATGATGACGGGTGCCGGTTCGTCGAAGATGGCACAGATGGCTGCGGCCATGAAGATGCGTGGAAACAAACCATTCTAAACTATATGCAGTTAATAGACGGAAAAGCAACGGCGGCGGCTATCAAGGCCGAGATTGCCGAAGAGGTAAAAGAGATTGTTGCCCGTGGCGGCAAGCAGCCCCACTTGGCTGCCGTACTCGTAGGTCACGATGGCGGTTCAGAGACCTATGTTAAAAATAAAGTACTCGCATGCGAGGCGTGTGGCTTCAAGTCGACACTCATTCGATATGAGGACAATATCACGGAAGAAGAGTTGTTGGCGTGTGTTGACAGTCTGAACAAGGATGCCGACGTCGATGGTTTCATCGTCCAGCTGCCTTTGCCTAAGCACATTGATGAGCAGAAAATCATCGAAGCTATCGATTACCGCAAGGATGTCGACGGTTTCCATCCGATTAACGTTGGTCGTATGGCTATCGGTCTGCCTTGTTTTATTTCAGCTACACCGTTGGGTATCATTACCCTGCTGAAACGCTATGGCATCGAGACCAGTGGCAAGAAGTGCGTCATTCTGGGACGAAGCAACATCGTGGGCAAGCCCATGGCTCAGCTTATGATGCAGAAGCAGTATGGTGACGCCACGGTTACCGTTTGTCACTCGCGCTCGAAGACACTCAAGAAGGAGTGTCAGGAGGCCGACATTATCATCGCCGCCATTGGTCAGCCAAACTTTGTTACGGCTGATATGGTGAAGGACGGTGTTGTTATCGTTGATGTAGGCACTACACGTGTCCCTGACGCTACGCGTAAGAGTGGTTTCCGGTTGAATGGCGACGTCAAGTTCGACGAGGTCGCCCCTAAATGTTCTTTTATCACTCCCGTTCCCGGTGGAGTTGGTCCTATGACTATCTGTTCGCTGATGAAGAATACGCTTGCCGCTGGTAAGAAGGAATACTATAAATGACGGCACAAGACTATTACGAGCAAGGCAATGCCGTCCGCAAACTAGGAAAATGGCATGAAGCCATCAACTGCTACATCCAGGCTATAGCGCTTGACCCCGACAGTCCAGCTGTCGAGGCCAAGCGTATGCTTGATGACATCATGGCTTTCTACCATAAAGACGCCTATAATCCATAATCACAGCTAACCCCACTCAAAAACCATAAGACTATGAATAATAAGAATCCTAATTCTGATATCAATCGTCGCCAATTTTTGCAACAGTTAGGTAAAGGTGTTGGCGTTGCACTCTCAATGACTATGATGGAACCTCTACGCATGTTTGCTGACAGCCATGAGTCTTCGCAAGATTTGCCACAAGGGGTAGGGCAGAACCGCATGACCTACCGTGTACAACGTGGATCCGGAGAGGCAATCTCGCTGCTGGGATTTGGCATGATGCGCCTGCCTGACGATCAAAAAGAGGTCAACCAATTGGTTGACTACGCTATAGCTCATGGCGTCAATTATTTTGATACTGCTCCCATGTATATGGGTGGTCGTTCAGAGGTGCTCACCGGCAATGCCTTGAGCCGCCACCCACGCAACAAGTTCTTTGTGGCCACTAAGATGTCGAACCAGAACCGCCGGCTGTGGAGCTTTGACGAATCCCAACGCATGTATGAACAATCTTTCGAACGGCTGAAGGTTGACCATATCGACTACTATCTGCTTCATAGTATTGGCAACGGAGGCATGGACACCCTGCGCAGCCGCTTTTTCGACAATGGTCTGCTTGATTTTCTAATGAAAGAACGTGAGGCTGGTCGTATCAAGCACCTAGGTTTCTCATACCATGGTGACATCCGCCCTTTCGACTATCTGCTGGATCACAATGACGAGTACCATTGGGACTTCTGTCAGATTCAGATGAACTTCCTTGATTGGCGTCATGCCTCGTTAAACAAGGGGGGATGGAAAGTTGATGCCGATGCTGAGTATCTCTATACCAAGTGCCAGAAGATGGGAGTACAATGTGTTATCATGGAACCCTTGCGTGGTGGTGCCTTCGGACGTATGGCTTCCGAACTCACCAAGCGTCTGAAGGCAGTACGCCCCAATGACAGTACTGCACGCTGGGCTTTCAGATGGGTTGGCTCCTATCCTAACGTCCTGACAACGCTGAGCGGCATGAACCGCATGAACCATTTGGTGGAGAATGTCGAGACCTTCTCGCCTCTAGAGAACTGTTCTGAAGCAGAGAACATGTTGATGTCCGAGATAGCCGACAGCATGATGGGGTATCCCACCATTCCTTGTACCACCTGTTCCTACTGCATGCCCTGTCCTTACGGTGTTGATATCCCCGGCAACTTTGCTTACTATAATGATGCTGTCAATGAACACATTCTTCCTTTGCCCGACAAGCTTGCTGCTGACTATGCAACACGTAAGCAACAGTTTGTTGAAGGATTGCGTAAGTCACTCCCCAACGTGGAGTCGTGGGCACGTAGCTGTACTGACTGCGAAGAGTGCTTGGCTAAGTGTCCACAACAGATACGCATTCCAAATCAAATGGCGCGTATTGTGGAATTGTTGCGTAAAAAATAGGTATTTATGCAAAATAGTTGGAATTATTTGATTTTTTATTCCTTTTTGCAGTAAAATTTGTTTATTTGCTCACTAATTCGTAACTTTGCAGACTAAATTGCAGAGGTTAATGCGTTAAACTAAATAAATATGGCAAAAATGAGAGGAGCCATTGAGGTGAATACCGAGCGCTGCAAGGGATGCCAGTTGTGCATCATTGCCTGTCCGCAGAAGGTTATCGCCCTGGCCAACAAAGTTAATCTGCACGGCTATCCCTACGTGGAGGCTGTCAACGAAGAGTCCTGTGTGGGCTGTGCTTCGTGTGGCATTGTCTGTCCTGACGGCTGTATCACCGTGTATCGTAAAAAGATGGACGAGTAAGTATGGAAAAAGAAGTTGTATTGATGAAAGGCAATGAGGCTATTGCCCATGCTGCTATTCGTTGCGGATGCGACGGCTATTTCGGCTATCCTATTACTCCGCAGAGTGAAGTGATTGAGACGCTGGCTGAACTAAAACCTTGGGAAACCACCGGTATGCAGGTGGTACAGGCTGAGAGCGAGTTGGCGTCTATCTATATGGTCTATGGTGCTGCCGGTGCCGGTAAGCGTGCTATGACCTCATCCAGTTCTCCTGGTGTGGCGCTGATGCAAGAGGGTATCACCTATATGGCTGGTGCCGAAGTTCCTGGTGTCATAGTCAATGTACAGCGTGGTGGTCCCGGACTTGGTACTATCCAACCTTCACAAGGTGACTATAACCAGGCTACCCGTGGTGGAGGAAATGGTGATTATAAGGTCATTGTGTTGGCACCGTCAAGTGTTCAGGAAATGGCAGATTTTGTCGACTTGGCATTTGAGTTGGCCTTTAAGTATCGCAACCCTGCTATGATTCTCTCCGATGGTGTTATTGGTCAGATGATGGAGAAGGTGGTATTGCCACCGTTTAAGCCCCGCCGTACCGACGATGAAGTCGTCAAGGAGTGTCCGTGGGCCTCAACCGGTAAACCTAAGAACCGTGAACGTGTGGTCATTACTTCATTGGAACTGAAACCAGAGATAATGGAGCAGCGCAACTTGGCTCTCCAGGAGAAGTATCGTAAAATTCAGGAGAACGAGGTGCGCTTTGAGGAACAGCAGATGACTGACGCTGAGTATGCCATTGTCGCTTTCGGTAGCGCAGCGCGTCTGTCAGAAAAGGCCATTGAGGTTGCCCGTGAACAGGGCATCAAGGTGGGCTTATTCCGTCCTATTACGCTCTTCCCGTTCCCCACAACTCAGATTGCTGAGTTGGCAAAAACCAAGAAGGGTATTCTGGTGGTAGAAATCAATGCAGGCCAGATGGTTCAAGACGTTCGCCTGGCAGTTAATGGTGCTATCCCCGTAGAGCAGTTCGGTCGCTTGGGTGGTATTGTTCCAGAACCGGAAGAGATTGTGCAGGCATTAAAGGATAAACTATTCTAGAATAACTAGAAAAAACTAGAAATAACATGGATAGAAATCAAATAGTTCAACCAGAGAATATCGTTTGTAAGAAGCCGACGCTGATGAACGACAATAACATGCACTATTGTCCCGGTTGTAGCCATGGCGTGGTGCACAAGCTTATTGCTGAAGTAATTGAGGAAATGGGCATGGAGGACAAGACTGTAGGTGTATCGCCCGTAGGTTGTGCCGTCTTTGCTTACAATTATATTGACATCGACTGGCAGGAGGCAGCCCATGGTCGTGCTCCCGCACTTGCTACAGGCATCAAGCGTTGCTGGCCTGATCGTCTGGTTTTCACTTATCAAGGCGATGGTGACTTGGCTTGTATTGGTACGTGTGAGACCATTCACGCCCTCAATCGTGGTGAGAATATAGTTATTATTTTCGTTAACAATGCTATTTATGGCATGACGGGTGGACAGATGGCGCCTACCACCCTCATAGGGCAGAAGACCTCTACATGTCCCTATGGCCGCGACCCGGAGATTCATGGTTATCCGCTGAAGATGGCTGATATCGCTGCACAGTTGGAGGGAACCTGCTATGTGACCCGCCAGAGCGTAGAGTCTGTAGGTTCAATCAACAAGGCTAAGAAGGCGTTGCGCAAGGCTTTCGAGGCATCTATGGCTGGTAAGGGCTCCAGTTTGGTGGAGTTTGTTTCTACCTGCAACAGTGGATGGAAACTCTCACCTGCCAAGGCTAACGAATGGATGAAGGAGAACATGTTCCCCTTCTATCCCAAAGGTGATTTGAAAGACACCACAGGTCTATAATTAAAAATGTAAAACGTGAAACAATGAAAAAAGAAATAATCATTTCAGGTTTCGGAGGCCAAGGTGTGCTTTCCATGGGTAAGATTTTGGCCTATAGCGGACTGATGGAGGATAAAGAGGTGACGTGGATGCCGGCTTATGGTCCCGAACAGCGTGGCGGTACGGCCAACGTGACGGTCATTGTCAGTGACGAGCGCATCTCTTCGCCCATTCTCAGCAAGTACGACGTGGCCATTGTGCTGAACCAGCCCTCGCTGGAAAAGTTTGAGCCCAAAATCAAGCCTGGCGGCATTCTGATCTACGATGGCTTCGGCATCATCAATCCCCCTAAGCGCCAAGACATTACCGTCTATCGCATTGACGCGATGGATAAGGCTGCCGAGATGAAGAATGGCAAGGTGTTCAACATGATTGTGCTGGGCGGACTGCTGAAGGTGTGTCCCGTGGTGGGTACAGCCGGTGTGGAGAAGGCGCTGAAGAAGACGCTCCCGGAGCGTCATCACTCGCTGATACCGCTGAACATGCAGGCTATCGATGAGGGCGGAAAAATCATTGAGCAGCAGTAGCCCGCCGCATTGTGCGTAGCAAGAAATAAGTATTTATTACGTTTTTTTTACGAAAAAACTTGGTAGTTAAGAATATTTTTTGTTACTTTGCAAGCGCACACGTCAAGTGAGAGAATTCTACACATATATTTAATAATACGTAAAAACGATGAAAAAGTTATTTTTAATGCTTGCTGCAGGTATGCTGACTGTGTCAGCTTCTGCACAGAAGACCGCCATCACTGCCAATAAGGCTGGTGATAACTGGTATGTCGGTGCCAATGTTGGTATGGCTACTCCCGTAGCAAAGTACGACGTAAATGGTGAAGACTGGGGGCGTCTGAAGGGCTTTGCTCCTAAGTTGGGCGTCCGCGTAGGTAAGAACCTGACCACTGTTTTCGGTCTGGCTTTGGACGCTGACTTCTACTTCGAGTCTTCTAAAAAGTCAATGATGAAGCAGAAGACCTTTATCGACGCTATCAACGTTGACCTGTTGGGTACCTTCAACCTGAGCAATGCCTTTGCCGGTTATAAAGGCGAGCCCCGTGCCTTCGAGGTGATTGCCCTCGTCGGTGGCGGTTACAGCCACACCTATGGCTGCTCTAACTCAGGCCTCAATGCCAAGGGCGCTTTTGACTTTGCCTTCAACCTAGGCGCTAACAAGGCCTGGCAGCTCTACATTGAGCCTGCTGTCGTCTTAGGACAGCCCACTCCCGCATGGAGAAATCCGTTCCGCAAGCTGAACGACAAGTGGAATGCCATAGGTCAGCTGAGCATTGGTCTGAACTACAAGTTTGGTACCTCTAATGACACTCACAACTTCAAGAAAGAACAGTTGCGCGATCAGGCCGAGATTGATGGTTTGAACGCTAAGATTAACGAGTTGCGTGCTGACAATAAAGCTAAAGATGGCAAGATTGCTGCTGACGGTCGCACGATTGCTGACCTTAAGGCTCAGTTAGCTAACTGCCAGTCTCGTCCTGCTCAGACCATCGTTGAGGAGCGTATTATTAAGGAGACAAATGCTACTCTGCAACCAATCGTCATCTTCCGTCAGGGCAAGACTACTGTTGATGCTGCTGGTCTGGCTAGCTGTGAGATGGTTGCCAAGTACATGAAAAACCATCCCGACTGCCGCGTTAAGATTCAGGGCTTTGCTTCACCCGAAGGTTCCAAGGAAGTCAATGATCGCATCGCCAAGCAGCGTGCAGAGTCTGTTAAAAACGTGCTGGTCAAGAAGTATAAGATTGCTGCCAGCCGTTTGGAGACCGAAGGTCTGGGTGCTACCGACAAGCTCTCTTCTGAAAATGACTTCAACCGTGTTGCTAAGTTCATTGACTTGTCCAACTTGAAGTAAGTTAAGTTCTAATAGCAACTCGCAAATAAAATCCTCGCAATTATTATATTGCGGGGATTTTTTCTGTCATTTTGTTGGCTATTCCGTGAAAAAGGTGTAACTTTGCAACTTAAATATAGAAACAAGCTAAACAAAGAAAGATATATATATATGGGAAAGTATCAGTTACGTAGTGCCGTGTGTACGGAAGGACGCAGAATGGCAGGTGCCCGTGCCCTATGGGTTGCCACGGGTATGAAACAAGAACAGTTCGGCAAACCCATCATTGCCATTGTCAACTCGTTCACTCAGTTTGTTCCAGGCCATACGCACCTGCATGAGATAGGACAGATAGTCCGTGAGGAGATAGAGGAAATGGGTTGCTACGCTGCCGAGTTCAATACCATTGCCATTGATGACGGCATTGCCATGGGGCATGATGGTATGCTCTATTCGCTGCCTTCACGTGACATCATAGCTGATTCAGTGGAGTATATGGTCAATGCTCATAAGGCTGATGCCATGATTTGCATCTCCAACTGTGACAAGGTAACGCCGGGCATGCTCATGGCTGCCATGCGACTGAACATTCCTGCTGTGTTCTGCTCTGGTGGACCTATGGAGGCCGGTCGTTGGCGTGGCGAGAATGCCGATCTTATTACGGCAATGGTCAAGGGTGCTGACCCCACAGTCTCCGATGCTGAGCTTAACGAGATAGAACGCTGCTCCTGTCCTGGCTGTGGCTCGTGTTCGGGCATGTTCACCGCTAACTCTATGAACTCATTGACGGAGGCCATCGGATTGTCGCTGCCTGGTAACGGCACAATTCTTGCAACTCATACTAACCGCACAGAACTTTTCCGTCAAGCTGCCCGCCAGATTGTTAAGAATGCGTTGGCTTACTACGAGGAGGGTGACGAGAGCGTGCTGCCACGTAGCATAGCTACGCGCCAGGCCTTCCTTAACGCTATGACACTCGATATTGCCATGGGTGGCTCTACTAATACTGTGCTCCACCTGCTGGCTATTGCTCAGGAGGCTGGTGTCGACTTTACTATGCAGGACATTGACCAACTATCTCGGAAAACGCCATGTCTTTGTAAGTTGGCTCCCAACACGCAGAAGTATAGCGTACAGGAGTGCAACCGCGCCGGTGGTATTCTGGGCATCTTGAATGAACTGAACAAGGGCGGACTCATCGACGGTTCTGTCAAACGTGTTGATGGCATGACGCTTGCTGAAGCTATGGACACCTACAACATTGCTCCCATAGCTCATCATCCCCAGATTCCACATCCTGCCCACATCTATTTCTCGGCTCCCGGCAATCGTTTCTCTACGAAGATGGGTTCTCAAAGTGAATTATATCCGACGCTTGACGACGATCGTGTCAACGGATGCATTCGCGACTTGAATCATGCCTACACTAAAGATGGAGGACTGGCTGTCCTCTTTGGCAACATCGCCCAGGATGGCTGTGTAGTCAAAACAGCCGGTGTTGACGAAAGTTTGTGGCATTTCGAGGGACCAGCCGTCGTATTCGACTCTCAAGAGGATGCGTGCGAAGGCATTCTGGGTGGCAAGGTGAAAAAGGGCGACTGCGTGGTCATCACTCACGAAGGTCCTAAGGGTGGTCCTGGCATGCAGGAGATGCTTTACCCCACTTCTTATATAAAGTCTATGCACATGGGTAAGGAGTGTGCGCTCATCACTGACGGTCGTTTCTCTGGAGGAACTAGTGGACTGAGCATTGGTCATATTTCTCCTGAGGCTGCCAATGGTGGCAATATAGGCAAGATCAAGGATGGTGACATTATCGAGATAGATATTCCTCACCGTTCTATCAATGTCCGTCTGAGCGACCAGGAACTAGCTCAGCGCCCTCAACAGCCTCTAAAGCGTAACCGTCAGGTTCCTAAGGCTCTGCGCGCCTATGCTCAGAGTGTTTCTTCGGCTGATAAAGGTGGAGTTCGTATTATTGAGGGCTGACGTTCAAAAGATAAAAGCCAAAAGCATTTTAATAGAGAACAATGAGAGACAGAATAACAGGAGCAAAAGCGCTGATGAGGGCACTGCAGGCTGAGGGGGTGGAGACCATCTTTGGATATCCTGGTGGCAGCATCATGCCCGTTTATGATGCGCTGTTCGACTATACGCGTGGAGAGAAAAAGTGTTTTGACCATATCCTAGTGCGCCACGAACAGGCTGCCACCCATGCTGCTGAGGGCTATGCCCGCGTCAGCGGCAAAGTGGGTGTAGCGCTTGTCACCAGTGGTCCCGGTGTAACGAATACGTTGACGGGTATTGCCGATGCCATGCTCGACTCAACGCCCGTCGTCGTCATTGCCGGTCAGGTTGCCACCACTGCACTTGGTACCGACGCCTTCCAGGAGGTCGATCTCGTGGGCGTCTCACAGCCTATCTCTAAGTGGTCTTACCAGATACGCCGTGCTGAGGATGTGGCGTGGGCAGTCAGCCGTGCTTTTTACATAGCTCGCAGCGGTCGTCCAGGCCCGGTGGTACTCGATTTTGCCCGCAACGCACAGGTTGAGCAGTTCGACTGGGAACCCAAGAAGGTGGACTTCATCCGTTCTTTCGTGCCTTACCCTAAGTTTGACCCGGATTCGGTACGTCAGGCTGCTGAACTCATCAATCATGCACAACGGCCGTTGGCTCTTGTAGGGCAAGGGGTAGAGTTGGGCAATGCTCAAGAGGAGTTAAAGATGTTCTTGGAGAAGGCTGACATCCCTGCCGGGCGTACCATGTTAGGACTCTCAGCACTGCCTTCCGACCATCCTCTCAATGTTGGCATGCTGGGCATGCATGGCAACTATGCCGTCAATCTGAAGGAACAGGAGTGCGACGTGCTCATTGCCATCGGTATGCGCTTTTCCGACCGTGTAACCGGTAATCTGAAGACTTATGCTAAGCAGGCTAAAGTTATCCACCTCGATATCGACCGTAGCGAGATAGACAAGAATGTTAAGGCCCATATAGCTGTCGTTGCCGACTGCAAGGAGTCGTTGCCGGCACTAACTGCGCTCATTCAGCCTGCCACTCACAGGGTATGGCGCGATTCATTCCGTGAATTGGATGAGAAAGAGCGCCAGAAGGTTATCGAACCGGCTATTCACCCGCAAAGTGGTCCACTGCTCATGGGCGAGGTGGTCAATGCAGTAGCTACGCAGGCGCCAAAAGGTACTGTCCTCGTTACTGACGTAGGACAAAACCAGCTTTTTGCGACTCGCTATTTCAAATATACCCAGAAGCGTAGCATCTGTACCAGCGGAGGTCTGGGTACTATGGGCTATGGCATGCCTGCAGCTATCGGAGCTACTTTTGCCACAGACCGTACTGTCTGTTGCTTCATGGGCGACGGTGGCTTCCAGATGTGCATAGAGGAGTTGGGCACCATCATGGAGCAGCAGGCTCCTGTCAAGATGATTCTTCTGAACAACAACTATTTGGGTAACGTGCGCCAGTGGCAGGATATGTTCTGGATGCGCCGTAAGTCGTTCACCAAAATGCTCAATCCTTGCTACGAGCTTATAGCCCGTGGCTATGGCATACCCTATCAGTGCGTCACTGACCGTACCAATCTTGCATCTGCCGTCGAGAAGATGCTCACCTCTCAGGGACCGTTCATTTTGGAGTGTGCTATCAAGGAAGATGACGACGTACTGCCCATGACGCCGCCGGGAATGAATGTCAACGATATGATGCTGGAAATTTAAACCGCCTTATGAGAGAATATAATAAGAACAAACTATATACCCTGCTCGTCTATTCAGAGAACGTTGCAGGTATTCTGAACCAGATTACGGCTGTTTTTACGCGCCGCCAGGTCAACATTGAGAGTCTTAACGTCTCGGCATCTAGCATAGAGGGAGTGCACAAGTACACCATCACAGCTTGGAGTGACGAGGATCAAATCAGCAAGATAACTCAGCAGATAGAGAAAAAGATTGATGTTGTCAAGGCCACCTATTTCACTGACGACCAGTTGTTCATTCGCGAGGCAGGTCTCTATAAACTCTCTACCGACAAGGTGTTGGCCAATCCGGAGATTTCGCGCACCATTCGCCGCTACGATGCAACCATCACTGAGGTGAACCCCACCTATACTATTGTGATGAAGAGTGGCAAGACTGATGATATTATCGAACTCTTCCGTGCTCTTGACGAGTTTGGCTGTGTGTTACAGTATACGCGCAGCGGCCGCATTGCCGTCACTCGTGGCATGCAGGAGCAGGTCAGCGAGTTCTTGGAACAGAGAGAACAGCTACACTAGTGGACAAGATGCATAGTATAAAGTTCAAGGCTCAAGGTTCAATGGATAAAATAGGATCATACGAATTTATGGCTGAGCCGTTCCACTGCGACTTCAGTGGACGGCTGTTTATGGGGCATCTTGGTAATCATATGCTCAATGCTGCCGACTTCCACTCGTCAGCTCGTGGTTTTGGTATGAAGTACCTGATGAGTATCCACCGTTCATGGGTGCTTTCACGTCTGGCCATCGAGATGATTGAGATGCCCAGCCAATATACAAAGTTTAATGTTGAGACGTGGGTGGAGTCTGCTATGCGCTATTTCACCTCGCGTAATTTCGCCGTCATCGGTACGGAACGTTCAGCCAGCGGTCAAACGTCTGATGCCAAGGTCTACGGCTACGGTCGCAGTATTTGGGCCATGATTGACACGGAGACGCGTCAGCCCACCGACATCTATGCCATCGACAATGGTGCCATCGACAAATGGATAGTGGCAGACAAAACCTGTCCTATCGACAAAGGTGGGCGAGTGAAGATGTCTGATGAGGCTCAACTGGTGCGAACCGTCGACACGTATTACAATGATGTCGACATCAATGGTCATATCAACTCAGTCAAGTACATTGAACATGTTCTCGACCTCTGGCCGCTCGACTGGTATCGTGAACATCATATCCGCCGCTTCGAGATTGCTTATGTTGCCGAGGCGCATGATGGCGACAGCCTCTCGTTCTTTCGTGAACAGACTGCCGGTGAGGAATATTGTATTCGAATCGTACGCACTGATGGTACCGAGTGTTGTCGTGCAAAGGTATTCTTTACTTGAGTGATTAACCTATGAAATCACTATTGTCCCATTTTATTTGGCGTAAGAAAATATTAAATGGGAAACCGTAAGGTTTCCCATTTAATTATATTAGTTGGCATCCAAATATTTGATATAACTATCTGATATCAAATTAGGTAGTCGAGGTGACAGGACTCGAACCTGCGACAGCCTGGTCCCAAACCAGGAACGCTACCAACTGCGCTACACCTCGTTGCCTGAAAAACGCATGCAAAGGTACATAATTTCTTTGATACATGCAAATTTTTAGGCAATTATTTACTTGATAATTCCTTGCTCAACGAAAATTTTCTTCAAGGCTTTGACGGAACGTTCCACCTGTTCTTCAGTATGGGTGGCCATTAGTGCATAACGCACCAATGTATCTTGTGGAGCACATGCAGGTGGGATAACGGGATTGATGAATACCCCAGCCTTGAATGCTAAGGCGGTAACTAGGAACGTCTTCTCAACGTCGCGTACATAAAGCGGAATGATGGGGCTCTCTGTATCGCCAATCTCGAATCCTTCTTCAGCAAAACGTTTTAGGGCGTATTTGGTGACCTTCCATAGAGCTGCTATGCGTTCGGGCTCTTTCAACAATATGTGCAAAGCCTCCATAGCAGCAGCCGTTGCTGCAGGGGTATTGGAAGCAGAGAAGATATAGGTCCGGCAAGTATGACGCAAAAAGTTGATGGTATCGGCATCAGAAGCAATGAAACCGCCAATAGATGCCAAAGATTTGGAGAATGTACCCATGATGAGGTCTACTTCGTCAGTAAGTCCAAAGTAATCACAGACACCACGACCATGATCACCAAAGACACCTATTCCGTGAGCTTCGTCTACCATGATAGAGCAATTATATTTATGCTTCAGTTCGACAATCTCAGGTAGTTTTGCCAAATCTCCTTCCATTGAGAAGACACCGTCTACAACAATGAGTTTAACGGCTTCATGGGGTAATTTTTGCAATACGCGCTCCAAGTCAGCCATATCATTGTGCTTATAGTGCAACTGACGGGCAAACGACAAACGGCGTCCGTCTACAATACTGGCGTGATCACGATCATCACAGATGATATAGTCATCCTTTCCAACCACCATTGCTAAGACACCTTGGTTCACTGAGAAGCCAGTTGAAAAACAAAGACAATCTTCTTTATGGATGAACTCTGAGATTTCTTTTTCTAATTGTACGTGGATGTCTAGAGTCCCGTTGAGGAAACGGCTACCAGCACAACCGGAACCGTACTTGTCAAGAGCTGCTTTTGCAGCATCAATAATTCGCTGGTCACCGGTCAATCCTGTGTAGGCATTAGATCCGAACATCAACACTTTGTGTCCGCCCATTTCAACCTCTGTACCCTGCTTACCCTCAATTTCGCGGAAGTAGGGATAAACGTCAGCCTCCATATACTTCTGCGGCTCACGATAATGTTTGTATCTTTCTTGTAATTGTCCCATAAATAAATAGGTCTGGTAGCCACGAGTGCTACTGATAATGTTTTCAGCCTGCAAAGTTACACATTTTTATTCAATTCGTGCACAAAAAAAGAGATATTTCTTAAAAAATACGATTTTTATTTTAAATAACGTCATAATATCATTGAGAATTTGTAATTTTGCACAAGAAAATGGAAAGTAAAAAACGAATAATTTTTATCGTGAACCCTATATCGGGTATTCATGATAAGGAGAATATTCCTCGACTCGTGAGTAACCATCTGGACCGTCAACGATTTGACTACGAGGTAATCTTTACAGAGTATGCAGGACACGCTGCTGATATTGCTCGTCAGTCGGCAAGTGAAGGCGTGGACATTGCTGTGGCAGTAGGTGGTGATGGTACTATTAACGAAGTGGCTCGTTCGCTGACCCACACTAAGACAGCGTTAGGTATCATTCCTTGTGGTTCAGGCAACGGACTGGCACGCCATTTGTGTATACCTATGGACACGGTTAAAGCTATCGAACTAATTAATACTGGAAAGGTAGAAGCTTACGATTATGGCGTAATTAATGGTCTGCCTTTTTTCTGTACTTGCGGTATGGGGTTTGATGCTTTTATCTCATTGAAGTTTGCAGAATCAGGGAAACGCGGTCCTGTGAGTTACGTGGAAAACGTGCTGAAAGAGGGACTGAAATACAAACCAGAGACTTACGAAATTGTCGACGATAACGGTACAGTATATCATAAAGCGTTCCTCATAGCTTGTGCTAATGCGTCACAGTATGGTAATAATGCTTACATAGCCCCCGGTGCCACTATGCGCGATGGGCTCCTTGACGTTATTATCATGGAACCATTCAACGCACTTGATGCCCCTCAGATAGCTGCTGACCTGTTTATGAAGACATTAGCTAACAACTCGAAAATTAAAACTTTCAAAGCACAAAGCATCCACATTCGACGCAAGCAGCCTGGAGCTATCCATTACGATGGTGACCCGATGATGACAAACAGTGACATCGATGTGCACATTGAACATCTTGGAATACGTATTATCTCTAATCCGCAGGCTCCTGAGGACACAACTCATCCAAATCCGCTTCTTAATGCCTTCAGCGATTTTTTTAATAATATAAATAATGTTCGCGAAGATATTGGCCGTGATATAGAGAAAGGAGGACGTCGTATTCAGGCCATCAACAAAGTTTTGCTGCGTAAGTTGAGGAATTAACAAATTTGTACGGCATTGCATGAAATAGTAAAAAATGGTTCAGTTTATATTGACAATCATTATCTTCGTTGTCGCACTAATTTGGGTAGTGTGGCATTTGAGAAAACTATTAATAGATGATGTTGACATTTGCAAATACTGCGAGTTAAAAAAAAGTTGTCAAAAATTTGGCCATTTCAAAGAAAAGTAGTACCTTTGCAACCGCTTAAAGAATTTAACTCAAAAAAGGTGCCTTGGATGAGTGGCTTAGTCAACGGTCTGCAAAACCGTCTACGGCGGTTCGAATCCGCCAGGCACCTCACCGCAAACTTCCGAAACCTCGATAAACAAAGAGTTTCGGAAGTTTTCTTTTACTCTGTTTTCTAAAAATGTTACCAAAGAACGGGTCAGCAGGAAAATCCACATAAATAAGGATTGCAGAGATGGCCGGAAAGCAGTACCTTTGCACACAGAATGCAAAACCACACAAATATTGAACAAGCAGAAGTAACGGTGATTGGTGCCGGGCTGACCGGACTGACCACCGTTTACTTACTAAAAAGACGAGGCGTCGACGTCAAGGTAGTAGAGAAAGAACGACGCACGGGCGGACAGATTCAGACCCAACACAAAAATCAATATACCTACGAGACGGGCCCAACGACGGGTTCCGTGTCAACCCCGGAGGTGGCCGAGCTTATGAGGGACTTGGCCACCGCGTCCGAGGGCGCATGTCTGTTGGAGACGGCACCCGATGCGGCTAAACGCCGACTGATATGGAAGGGTGACCGGTTCCGCGAGTTGCCCTCAGGACTGTGGGGTGCCGTCACAACACCGCTGTTCCGCTTCTCGGACAAGTTGCATATACTGGGTGAACCGTGGCGCAAACGAGGCTACGACCCCGACGAGAGCGTGGGGGCCCTGGCTGCCCGTAGGCTGGGACAATCGTTTGTGGACTACGCTGTGGACCCCTTTGTGTCTGGTGTCTATGCTGGCCATCCCTACCAGCTTGTGACGCGCTATGCATTGCCCAAGCTGTATGCCCTGGAGCGCGACTACGGAAGTTTTGTGCGTGGTGCCATTGCCAAGGCTAAGCAACCCAAGAGCGAACGCGACCGGCTGGCCACGAAGAAGGTATTCTCTGCCAAGGGCGGACTGAGCCACATTACGGATGCAGAGGCAGCCTATGTCGGTGAGCAGAATATCGTACTGGGTGCCAACGAGGTGACGGTATGTCCCGCCCACGAAGGCCGGTGGGCAACGGCTTTCACGGACGCTGACGGCCAGATCCGCCGAATAGAGAGCCGCTGGGTGGTAACCACTTGTGGTGCATACAGCCTGCCCGGACTGCTGCCATTTGTCGATAGGGAACAGATGAGCGCTATTGCGACACTTACCTATGCACCGGTAATGGAGGTGAACGTCGGCATGGGCGACACCTTTGGCGGCGACTACTTGGCTTTTGGCGGACTGGTGCCTACGAAGGAGCAGCGCCAGGTGTTGGGCATTCTGTTCCCCTCAGCCTGCTTTACGGGCAGAGCACCAGAGGGTGGGGCGCTGTTCTCGTTCTTCCTGGGCGGCGTAAAACACCCGGAACTGCTGGACAAGACGGACGAGGAGATCAGCGCACTGGTGGAGCAGGAGTTGCACCAGATGCTGAAATTCCCGCTGCAGGCACATCCAGACTTTATCCACATCTCGCGCCATCGGAGAGCCATTCCCCAGTACGGTATCGACAGCGGGCGTCGCTTTGAGGCTGTGGCACGCATAGAGCGCGAGAACCCAGGGCTGATTGTTGCCGGCAACCTGCGCGACGGCATTGGCATGGGGCACCGTATTACACAGGCAACAAACATTTCTAACCACATAATTAATAATAAGGAATAAAAGAAAAGAATGAAAAAGATTGTTTTAGCAGCATTCGCCATGGCTGCCGCACTGCCGACGATGGCAGAGCAGGGTGTGGCACTGGCCGACACTTCGCGCGTCTATGACCTGGACGAGGTGGTCGTGGTGTCACAGAACAAGGAGTTTATGAAACTGCGCCAGCAGCCCGTCAGTTCGACGGTGCTCACGGGTACCGAGCTATTCAGCCTGGGTAGCCGCGACCTGAGGGATATTGCCAACTTCGTACCCTCATTCGTCATGCCCGACTATGGAGCACGTTTCACATCGTCCATCTACGTCAGAGGTATAGGCTCGCGTGTCAACAGTCCCTCTATGGGCATCTATATTGACGATGTCCCCTTGGTCAACAAGTCAATGTTCAATAGCCACGTCTATGAGTTGGACCGTGTCGATGTGCTGCGTGGCCCGCAGGGAACACTCTATGGCATTAATACCGAGGGCGGGTTGGTGCGCCAGTACACGAAGAATCCGATGAACTATCAGGGTACGAACATCAATCTGGGCATCGGCTCACATTTTTACCGCAAGGCTGAGGTGGCCCACTACCAGAAGTTGAGCGACAAGGTGGCCTTCTCAGTAGCTGCATTCTACGACGGCACCAACGGATTCTGGAAAAATGAACTCAGCGATGAGCGTGCTGACGACATGGACGAGGCTGGCGGACGACTGCGCCTGGTATGGCAGCCCACCAGCCGGCTGACGCTGGACTGGATGACCGACTACCAGTGGGTGAAGCAAAAGGCCTATCCCTATGGCGAACTAGACCCAGAGAGCGGCGACGTCATTGGCAATCCTAACCAGGATCATCAAAGCAGCTACAAACGCAACATGCTGACTACAGGGCTGGCCATCAAGTACAGGGGCAATGGTTTCCTCTTTTCGTCGAACACCAGTTATCAGTATCTGAAGGACGACCTGCTGATGGACAACGACTACTCCGATATTGATTTCATCACCGTGGACCAGTCGCAGCTGAGCAATGCTCTGACCCAGGAGTTCTCGTTCAAGAGCAACAACGACAGCCGCTGGCATTGGACCACAGGTGTGTTTGGCTCCTACTCATGGCTGAAGACCGTGGCTCCCAACCAGTTCGGCTCTTTCTTCCCCCAGATGCTGCAGATGCAGATACAGGGAGCTATGCTGAAAAGCATGATGGGGCGTGGCATGACGCAGGAGCAGGCCATGGCAGCCATCACCCGTGCCGGTGGCGTCAATATCACGATGGCGATGGACATTCCCTGTCTGTTCCATACGCCCCAGTTTAACTTAGGTGTGTTCCACGAGACGAATATCGACATCACCGACCATCTGACAGCCACCCTCGGACTGCGCTACGATTTCACCCAGGCAAAGGTGGACTTTGACACACGTGGCGTCAGTATGAATCCTGTATTCGCCATTATGGGACGTACTATTTCTCCCAACAGAATCTATACCGACTATATCGGCTCAGACAAGACCACATTCAATCAACTGTTGCCAAAGTTCGGACTGACCTATAAGTTCGATGACGGCAGCAACATCTATGCTACGGTTACCAAAGGCTATCGTGCCGGTGGATACAATGTGCAGATGTTTGGCGACATCATTCAGACCGACCTGCAGGCTGCTATTGGCCAACTGCAGGGCGGTGCTCCGCTGACAGAGGTCGTGATGGAGCATCATGACGCCGCTTGCGATCCCATCATCGATGGTATCAAGTTCAAGCCCGAAGAGTCGTGGAACTACGAGGTGGGTACACATCTGAACCTGTTTGACAACCTGATTCACGCTGACCTCTCGCTTTTCTACATGGAAATTCGCAACCAGCAACTTTCCGTATTCACCGAGGACTACGGTTTTGGCCGCAAGATGGTGAACGCCGGCAAGAGCTACAGCTGCGGACTGGAACTGACGTTGCGCGGTAGCGCACTGGCTAACCACTTGTCTTGGTCTGCAGGCTACGGCTATACCCACGCCGCCTTTAAGGAGTACAAGACCAAGACCGGCAGTAGCGCTTCTGCCACCGAAGTTGACTACAGCGACAACAAGGTTCCTTTCGTACCTGAGCACACGCTGTCAGCACTCGTTGACTACCGCTGGGACTTTGCCGACAGCTTCGTGAAGAGCCTGACGTTGGGTGCCAACATGAATGCGCAGGGCAAAATCTGGTGGGACGAGGCCAATACCTACTCTCAGAAGTTCTATGCCGTGCTGGGTGCTCACGTCAGCGTAGACCTGGGGCTGTGTACTGTTAACCTGTGGGGTCGCAATCTGACGGACGCCAAGTACAACACCTTTGCCTTCAGCAGCAAGGCTACTGGTAAGGAAGTCTACATGGCACAGCGCGGCAATCCGTTCCAGTGTGGTGTTGATGTAAATGTTCTTTTTTAATTAAAATACGATATTTTAGTTAAAATCGTTAAATTTAACGGAAATAATTAACTTAATTGACTTCTTCATGTCTGTAAAAGTTGTATCTTTGCAGCATGAAGAAGTCAACTATTTGGACCATTGCGGTCATTATGGGGTTCTCTTTTCTTGCCCTGCTTTATCTCCAGTTCTCTTACATCGAGGAAATGGTGAAGATGAAGAAGGAGCAGTTTGACGAAAGCGTCTACCGCTCGCTCTACCAAGCCTCGCACGACCTGGAGATGAACGAGACGGCCCGCTACCTAGAGAAAGATGTCAACGAGACAGAGCGCAGAGCCTTTACGCAGGACAGCATCATCGTCGACGGGCTAGGGTCGGTGACCCATAGCCACCAGTTCTCTGTAGCTGCCGACGACGGCACCATATTCAGTTCGTTCCAGGTGAAGGCGCTGAAGATGAAGCCCGCCTCGGTACCCAAAGCCATGATACTGCGTAAAGACAAGAACTCGCTGGAGGACGCTACGAAGACCATGCAGAAAATAGTGCGCCAGCGCTACGTCTACCAAAAGGCACTGCTCGACGAGGTGGTCTACAACATACTCTATACCGCCAGCGACAAGCCGCTGAAGGAACGCATCAACTTCAAGATGCTTGACAACGACATCCGCGAGCAATTGGCCAACAACGGCATCAACATACCCTACCACTTTACCGTTTCCACTATCGATGGTCGCGAGGTGTATCGCTGTCCGGACTATGAAGAGAAGGGTAGGGAGTTTACCTATGAACAAACGCTGTTCAACAACGACTCTCAAGCCAAGAAGGGCATTGTGCGCATACACTTCCCGGAGATGAATTCTTACATTTTCTCGTCGGTACGCTTCATGATACCCTCTATCATCTTCACCATTGTGCTGCTCATCACGTTCATCTTCACCATCGTTGTCATCTTCCGCCAGAAGCGTTATACCGAAATCAAGAACGACTTCATCAACAACATGACCCATGAGCTGAAGACACCCATTGCCTCTATCTCGCTAGCCGTCCAGATGATGAACGATGAGAGCATCAGTCATACGGAACAGATGACGCGTCACCTGAGCGGCGTCATAGCCGACGAGACCAAGCGACTGAGGTTTCTGGTGGAGAAGGTGCTACAGATGTCGATGTTCGACAAGAAGAGCGTCGTCTTCAAGAAAAAAGAACTGGATCTGAACGAGATGGTGGAGAATATAGCCCAGTCGTTCAACTTGCGCGTGGAGCACACCGGCGGCAAAATATACACCCAAATAGAGGCCATAGACTCGGCCATCTATGTAGACGAGGTGCACTTCCAGAACGCCATTACCAACCTCATGGACAATGCTGTGAAATACCGCAAGCCCGACGAACCGCTGGACATCTATATACGCACGTGGAACGAGCACGACAAGCTCTATCTCTCCATCCAGGACACGGGGCAGGGTATCAAACGCGAAAACCTGCGCAAAGTGTTCGAAAAATTCTATCGCGTACACACCGGCAACAAGCACGATGTCAAAGGATTCGGACTGGGACTGGCCTACGTCAAGAAGGTGGTAGACCTGCACCAGGGCGAAATCAAAGCAGAGAGCGAGTTAGGCAAGGGTACGAAGTTTACCATTTCGCTGCCCATACTGAGAGACGAGTGACAGGCTTTGCCTGGAGAAACCACATCAAGAAAATAGTCAAATAAAACAAGAGAAAACGTAAAATTAATTCGTAAATTGTTGAATACATAAATACTGAATGTTATGGACGAAAAACTGAAAATTCTTCTTTGTGAAGACGACGAGAACCTCGGCATGTTGCTCCGCGAGTATCTGGCTGCTAAAGGCTACATGGCCGAGTTGTGCCCCGATGGTGAGGCTGGCTACAAAGCCTTCCTAAAGACTAAGTTTGACATCTGCGTACTCGACGTGATGATGCCCAAGAAAGATGGTTTCACTCTGGCACAGGAAATCCGTCAGGCCAACGCCGAGATACCCATCATCTTCCTCACGGCTAAGACACTGAAGGAAGACATCTTGGAGGGTTTCAAAATCGGTGCTGACGACTACATCACCAAGCCATTTTCTATGGAGGAGCTAGTATTTCGCGTAGAGGCCATCCTGCGCCGCGTGCGTGGCAAGAAGAACAAGGAGAGCTCGGTGTACCACATCGGCGAATTCCTCTTTGACACACAGAAACAACTGCTCGTCATCGGTGACAAGCAAACCAAGCTGACCACCAAGGAGAACGAGTTGCTAGCACTACTCTGTTCGCACGCCAACGAGATTCTGCAGCGCGACTTTGCACTGAAGACCATCTGGATAGATGACAACTACTTCAACGCTCGCTCTATGGACGTCTACATCACCAAGCTGCGCAAGCACCTAAAGGACGACCCGCAGATAGAGATAATCAACATCCATGGCAAGGGTTACAAGCTGATTACGCCGGAAACAGAGTAACGTAAAGAACAACTTAACTTGAGTTTTGGTGTAAAAGATAGAACAGTTTAACTTGAGTTTTTATAAAAAATCGGGAATTACTGACGGGATTCTCGATTTTTTTGTTTACCTTTGCAGACTAATAGTGCTTTTTAGGTGAAAAATGGACCATATCAGAAACTTCTGCATCATTGCACATATCGACCATGGCAAGTCAACACTGGCTGACCGCTTACTGGAATTCACTAAAACCATCCAGGTGACGGAGGGACAGATGCTGGACGACATGGATCTGGAGCGCGAGCGCGGCATCACTATTAAGAGTCATGCCATCCAGATGGAATATATGTACAAAGGAGAAAAGTATATACTAAACTTAATAGACACTCCGGGACACGTTGACTTCTCCTACGAGGTCAGCCGCTCGATAGCTGCCTGCGAGGGTGCGTTGCTGGTGGTGGATGCCACACAGGGCGTACAGGCACAGACCATCTCAAACCTCTATCTGGCCATCGACAACAATCTGGAGATTATTCCCGTCATCAATAAAATAGACATGCCGTCGGCCATGCCCGACGAGGTGGAGGACGAAATTGTAGACCTGATAGGCTGCGACCCGTCGGACATACTGCGCGCATCGGGTAAGACAGGCGAGGGCGTTGAAGACATACTGAACGCCGTGGTGGAGCGCATTCCGCACCCCGTAGGCGACGAGAAGGCTCCGTTGCAGGCGCTAATCTTCGATTCAGTGTTCAACTCGTTCCGTGGCATCATAGCCTACTTCAAGATTACCAATGGTAGTATTCGCCAAGGCGACAAGGTAAAGTTTTTCAATACTGGCATGGAGTATGACGCCGACGAGGTGGGCGTGCTGAAGATGGACATGATCCCGCGCAAGGAACTGCACACCGGCGAGGTGGGCTACATCATCAGCGGCATCAAGAACGCCAAGGAGGTAAAAGTGGGCGACACCATTACCCACGTAGCTACACCCTGCGACAAGGCCATTGAGGGATTCCAGGAAGTGAAGCCCATGGTGTTTGCCGGCGTATATCCGATAGATCCCGTAGACTATGAAAACCTGCGTGCTTCACTGGAGAAACTGCAGTTGAACGATGCTTCGCTGACCTTCACGCCGGAAACGTCGATTGCCCTGGGCTTCGGTTTCCGCTGCGGATTCTTGGGACTGCTCCACATGGAGATAGTACAGGAGCGATTGGACCGTGAATTCGACATGGACGTCATCACGACGGTGCCTAACGTTACCTACATGTGCTATACCAAGCAGGGCGAGGTGAAAGAGGTTCACAATCCCTCAGGACTGCCTGACCAGACGATGATAGACCACATTGAGGAACCCTACATCAAGGCTAGCATCATAACGGCGGCAGACTACATAGGCTCTATCATGACGCTGTGTCTCGACAAACGTGGAGAATTGGTTGACCAGCAATATGTTAGTGGCAATCGCGTGGAGCTTCGCTTCATGCTGCCGCTGGGAGAGATAGTGATAGACTTCTACGACAAGCTGAAGAGCATTTCCAAGGGCTACGCTTCGTTTGACTACCATGTGGACGGCTTCCGCCCATCGAAGTTGGCCAAGTTGGACATACTGCTCAACGGCGAACCCGTGGACGCCTTGTCTACGCTGACCCATCAGGACAATGCCGTCACCTTCGGACGCCGCATGTGCGAGAAACTGAAGGAACTCATACCGCGCCAACAGTTTGACATTGCAATTCAGGCTGCCATCGGTGCGAAGATTATTGCCCGCGAGACGGTGAAACAAGTGCGCAAGGACGTTACGGCCAAGTGCTATGGCGGTGACGTCAGCCGTAAGCGCAAACTGCTGGAGAAACAGAAGCGCGGCAAGAAGCGTATGAAGCAGATAGGCAATGTGGAGGTGCCGCAGAAGGCCTTCCTCGCTGTGCTGAAATTAGACTAATCATAACCTAAGACATAATTAAAAAAGAGCGAACTGAACAATGACAACAATCGGACTTACAACACGCGATGTGGCTCGCGAGCTGGCACGCCGCTACAGTACGATGACTCACGAAGAGCTGGACGTGCTGGAGAGTATCCTAGTGCCTATGAGATTTCAAAAGGGCGACTTCATACTCCGGGAGGGAGAGGTGTGTACCAACATCTACTGGGTAGTGAAAGGTCTGGTTCGTCAATTCTATATCAAGAACGGCAAGGAGTTGACAGAGTATATGGCCGCTGAGAACACCATGTTCATGAGTATTGAGAGTCTTTTCAAGGAACAGCCTAGCCACCAGCAGATTCACGCCCTTGAACCTACCATCGTCTTTGCGCTTCCCAAAGCCAAGCTAGAGCGCGAGGCCGTGCGCAACGTGAATATACAGATGTTGTACAGAAAGATTCTGGAGGAGTCCCTCATCTTGTCGCAGATACGTGCCGATATGCTGCGTTTCGAGTCGGCTCCTGAGCGTTATGCCAAACTCGTGAAGCGTGCGCCTCAACTGGTGCTGCGCGCCCCGTTGGTCTACATTGCCAGTTATTTGCAGATGACGCCAGAGACACTGAGCCGTGTACGCACCTCTGCGCTGCTTGATGACAAGTAATAGAACAGGATTTCAGGCCTCATACATACAGGCAGTCTGTCGCTTTAAGCACTCTTTGGGAAGCATAAAGATGGCCTTCCGCTTACAATACTCCTTTGAAAGTAAACATACCGGGGAACGCCTGCTCCAGTAGGGGCGGTTCCTCGCGAAACAGTCCGAACAGGGCGCTACCTGAGCCAGACATGGCGGCATAGGTGGCGCCCATTTTGTAGAGTTGTTCTTTGAAGCCACCAATTTCCGGATGGAGTGCAAAGACGCTCTCCTCAAAGTCGTTGGTCAACTCAGCGCGCCAAGTCTCTACGGGCTGCATGACCACTTCACGACAGTTCTTCAGTGGATAGTGGGGGCGGATGAGTGAGAAAGCCTCCTTGGTGGGGACGGGAATGTCGGGACGTACCACGGCAATATGCCAGCCGCTGAGGTTAAGACTAACGGGGTGAAGCTGCTCGCCAATGCCTTCGGCGTAGCACGGAGTACTCTTGATGAAGAAGGCGCAGTCGGCACCCAGGCGGGCAGCGTAGTCCATCATCTGCTGCTCGGTGAGCCGCAGTCCGAAGCCGTCGTTAAGCAAGCGTATCATGAAACCACAATCGCTGCTGCCACCGCCCATACCGGCCTGCGTGGGAATAGATTTGCAGAGGTGTGCGTGGATGCGGGGCAGGGTGGGGAAGTCGTGCTTCAGCAGTTGGTAGGCACGCACCACGAGGTTGCGCTGCTCATCACCCTCAATGCTGATGTTAGTAATCTTCAGGTCGCAGTCTACAGCTGATGGAAAATTGTCGTCCATGGGAAAGACTTCCAGGGCATCCTTGATGGGTATAGGATAGAATACGGTCTGCAGGTTGTGGTAGCCGTCGGGCCGTTTCTCAACAACGTTCAGCCCCAGGTTAATCTTAGCAACGGGAAATGTAATCATTTTCTTTTCAGTAGAATGGTTTTGGACAACTTCTGCCACTTATTCTTATGAGGCACCTTGAGGGTGCTGCCGGCATCCTGACGCAGCTGGTAGATGGAGTCGTTTTTGCGGACGAGCGTGGCCGTCAGTTCTTCGCTGCCAAAATCGTTAATGAGCTGCAGCACGGCCTTCTTGTCGCTCTTGACGTCACAGGAGGTGATGACCCAGCAGAAGGAGTAGTTCTTCTTGCCCAGATAGCCTGGCAGTTTGCCGTATAGTTCGTGGCCGGGAACGGTGATGTCCTGGTCGTAGAGGTTGATGCGCAGATAGACCTCGTATTCATTATTAAAAAGGTACGCGCGAAAGGCCTCATGCTCTTTTTGGGCATGGACATTCAGCGTGGCCATGAACAGTGTTAGGGTAAGAAGGAAATTCCTCATGCTCTGTGATGCTCTGATTTGCATACAAAGGTACTAAATATACATCAATAATTAATCGTTTACGTGAAAATATATCTATAAAAGTGGTAGAATTTTAATTTTTTTATATATCTTTGCAGGCGTTATACATGTATTGACAATGATAAAAGAATTTTTAAAGCCTGATTTTATCTTTGAATCGAGCTGGGAAGTCTGTAACAAGGTAGGCGGAATATATACCGTCCTTTCCACTCGCGCAAAGACGCTACAGGACGAGATGAAGGACCGCGTCATCTTTATCGGTCCTGACTGTTGGAAGGAAAATGAATGTCCCTATTTCCGTGAAGAGAAAGCCCTTTTTGCCGAGTGGCAATGGGAAACCAAGCAAGGCAACCCGGAGTTAGGATTGCCCCAGTTGGGCGTCAAGGTGGGCCGCTGGACGATTCCCGGTGAGCCTATCGCTATCCTGGTGGACTTCACTCCTTTCTTTGAGAAGAAAAATGATATCTATGGCTGGTTGTGGGAAAAGTATCAAGTAGACTCGCTGCATGCCTATGGTGACTATGACGAAGCCTCCATGTTCTCGTATGCTGCCGCACTGGTGGTGGAGAGCTTGTACAGGTTCAACATGCAGCATGGAGTGTTTACTGACAAGTCGCAGCTTATCTATCATGCCAATGAGTGGATGTGCGGTCTTGGAGCCCTTTACGTGAACAACAAACTGCCGCAGATAGGTACCATATTCACCACCCATGCCACCAGCATCGGGCGCTCTATTGCCGGTAACCAGAAACCGCTCTACGACTACCTCTTCGCCTATAATGGCGACCAGATGGCCGGTGAACTGAACATGCAGTCGAAGCACTCCATAGAGAAGCAGACAGCGTGGAATGTGGACTGCTTTACCACCGTCAGCGACATTACCGCCAAGGAGTGCGTGGAACTGCTGGACAAACCGGTAGACGTGGTGCTGCCCAATGGTTTTGACGACAGTTTCGTGCCCAAGGCTGTGCAGTTCACAAAGAAGCGCAAGGCTGCCCGTAAGCGACTGTTGGAAGTAGCCAATGCGCTGTTGGGCGAACAGCTGGGCGACGACACGTTGATAGTGTCTACCTCCGGGCGCTATGAGTTCCGCAACAAGGGCATCGACGTCTTTGTGGAGGCCATGAATCGACTGTTGCGTGACCGCGACCTGAAAAAGAAGGTGCTGGCATTCATCGAGGTGCCCGGTTGGGTGGGCGAGCCTCGTACCGACCTGCAGCAACGCCTTGCCACCCCCGATGCCACATTCGACACTCCGCTGGAGGTGCCGCAACTGACCCACTGGCTGCACAACATGAGCCACGACAATGTGCTGAGCATGATGAAGTATTACGACATGCACAATCGCAAGGACGACAACGTGAAGGTCATCTTCTTGCCATGCTATCTGGACGGCAAGGACGGTATCCTGAATATGCACTACTACGACGTGGTGTTGGGCAACGACCTCTGCATCTATCCCTCCTATTACGAGCCGTGGGGATATACTCCGCTGGAGGCTGTGGCCTTCAAGGTGCCCTGCATCACGACGGATCTGGCCGGTTTCGGACTGTGGGCCAACAAGGAGTTCGGACATTATGGCGAATTGAAGGATGGCGTGAAGGTTATCCATCGTACTGACTACAACTACTCTGAGGTGGCCGACGCCATCAAAGACGCTGTAGCCGAGTTCTCGGCCATGAGCCAGAAGGAGGTTGACGAGTGTCGCAAACAGGCCAACGCCCTGTCGAAGAAGGCATTGTGGAGCGAGTTCATCCAGTATTACCACGAGGCCTACGACATAGCACTGCGCAAGGCACAGGCAAGAACGAATAGCAAATAGAGATAATTGTAAATCATAAAATAAATTATTAATGAATATGAAAATCAAAGCAGATTATGCAAATGCTCCACAGTGGAAGGAACTGACCGTGAAGTCAAGCCTTCCTGAGCAGCTGAAGTGTTTGGACGAGATTGCCCACAACATGTGGTGGGTGTGGAATTACGAGGCTCGCGATCTGTTCCGCGATCTTGACCCTGAGATTTACCATGATGTGAAGCATAATCCGGTCATGTTGCTGGAGCGTCTGAGCTTTGCACGCAAGGAGGCCATCCTGAAGGACAAGGCCCTGATGAAGCGTATCAAGGACGTCTATGCGCTGTTCCGCAAGTATATGGACGTGAAACCCGACAGCAAGCGTCCCTCAGTGGCTTACTTCTGCATGGAGTATGGTATTCACTCTGCGCTGAAGATTTACTCTGGTGGTCTGGGCATGCTGGCCGGCGACTATGTCAAGGAGGCCAGTGACTCTAACGTCGACATGTGTGCCGTGGGTTTCCTGTATCGTTTCGGATACTTCACCCAGAGCCTGTCCATGGACGGACAGCAGATTGCCAACTACGAGACCCAGAACTTCGGTTCGCTGCCCATTGAGCGCGAGCTCGACAAAGACGGCAACCCGTTGGTTATCGACGTGCCCTACACCAACTACATGGTTCACGCCTATGTATGGCGTGTCAATGTAGGTCGCGTAAAGCTCTACCTGCTGGATACCGACAACGAGATGAACTCCGAGTTTGACAAGCCCATCACCCACGCACTCTATGGTGGTGACTGGGAGAACCGTCTGAAGCAGGAAATACTGCTTGGCATCGGTGGCATGCTGCTGCTCAAGAAACTGGGCATTAAGAAGGATATCTACCATTGCAACGAGGGTCACGCCGCACTCTGCAACCTGCAGCGCCTGTGTGACTATATTGACGAAGGACTGAACTTCAACCAGGCACTCGAACTGGTGCGTGCCAGCGGTCTCTACACCGTCCATACTCCTGTTCCTGCCGGCCACGACTACTTCGACGAGGGACTCTTTGGCAAGTACATGGGTGGTTATCCCCAGAAGCTGGGCATCTCGTGGGACGAATTCATCGGCATGGGCCGTACCAATCCTGAGGACAAGGGCGAGAAGTTCTGTATGTCTACCTTCGCCTGCAATACCTGCCAAGAGGTCAACGGCGTCAGCTGGCTGCACGGCGAGGTGTCGAAGAAGATGTTCGCTCCCATCTGGAACGGCTACTTTCCCGAAGAGAGTCACGTGGGCTACGTCACCAATGGTGTACACTTCCCCACATGGTGCGCTACCGAGTGGCGTCGCGTCTATGCCAAGTACTTCGACGCGAAGCACATGAGCGATCAGTCTAACGAGGAAATCTGGCACGGCATCTACAACTGTCCCGACGAAGAGGTCTGGGAGACTCGCCAGGCTCTGAAGGCCAAGCTCTTCGACTACATCAAGGAGCAGTTCCGCGAGACATGGCTGAAGAACCAGGGCGACCCCTCACGCGTGGTGAAAATACTGGAGCGCTTCGATACCAACGCACTGGTTATCGGCTTCTGCCGCCGCTTTGCCACTTACAAGCGTGCTCACCTGCTGTTTACCGACCTGGAGCGTCTCTCTAAGATTGTCAACAATCCTGAGCGCCCCGTCATCTTCCTCTTCGCTGGTAAGGCTCACCCCGCAGATGGTGCCGGTCAGGGCCTCATTAAGAAGATTTACGAGATTTCACAGCGCGAGGAGTTCCAGGGCAAGGTCATCTTCTTGGAAGACTACGACTTCCTGCTGGCTCGTCGCCTTGTGTCGGGTGTCGACATATGGATGAACACCCCGACACGTCCTCTGGAGGCTTCGGGTACGTCTGGCGAGAAGGCCGAAATGAATGGTGTTGTCAATCTCTCCGTCAAGGACGGTTGGTGGCTGGAGGGCTATCGCGAGGGCGCTGGCTGGGCACTCACCGAGAAGCGTACCTACCAGAACCAGGGCTATCAGGACCAGCTCGACGCGGCTACCATCTACGGTCTGCTGGAGAACGAGATTATTCCTCTCTATTACAATAAGGACAAGAAGGGCCTCTCGAAGGGCTGGATCAAGGTCGTTAAGAACTCTATCGCTCAGATTGCTCCTCACTACACCATGAAGCGCCAGCTGGACGACTACTACGAGCGCTTCTATGAGAAGCAGGCTAAGCGTTTCAAGGAACTGGCAAAGGACAACAATCGTTTGGCCAAAGAGATTGCCCAGTGGAAGGAGACCGTCGCTGAGCGATGGGATGCAATCAACGTTGTCAGTTGCGAGTGGAACTTCCCGCCAACTGGTTGCGAAGCCGGCAGAGAGTACACCATCAAGTACGTTATCAACGAGCAGGGACTGGACGACGCCATCGGATTGGAGAAGGTCAACATCTGCGTCGACAAAGACGGCAACGAGAAGGTCTACAACGTAGAGCCGCTGAAGATGACTGGTCATGAAGGCAATAACTACACCTTCGTGGCTACCCTCACTCCTCTCCAGTTTGGCCAGTACAAGTCGGCTATCCGCATGTATCCTAAGAACAAGCAGCTGCCTCACCGTCAGGACTTCTGCTACGTCAAGTGGCTGGAGCTGCCCCAACTGTAAGCGGCAGTTAGGCCAATAAGCATTTATGAAAGATGGAGACCCAATATGAAGTGGTCTCCATCTTTCTTTTTCCCCGTTTCGTATCGATTTTCCTAAAATAGTATACAAAATAATGTTGAAATCGTCTAAATCAATTCTCTGACAAATATGGGTCGTCTGCATAACCGTGTGTGAACAACCACACTTACATTGGGTCATCTGGAGAACCAATCTATGAAAAGGTTGTTACGTCTCGCGGCCGTCATGTTACATCTCAATGACTGCATGTTACCAAGCGTGACAATTGGGACAATTGGGACAATTGTTTTAGCACACCCCCGACGAATAGTCCCCGGCTCCCCGGAAAAGAGAGTAAAGCAATATATTGTTTAGAAACAGTGGTTTACTATACAGAGTTATAGATGATTGAATAGATTGATATAATTGTTTATACAAATATTATGGTTCTTCTTATTTCCTTTCTTATCATCTCTTATCATCGACCCGTCACTCGGCTATGATTGAGCGACAAAACAATTGTCCCAATTGTCACGCTCAAGACTTAGACTGGATAAAGTATTGACATGAATGCCATCCGGCAATGTTACAGTAGGATTTATTCATCGTCACTGCCTGTCCACCAGCAACTGTTGATTGCCATTGTAGCGGGGACGTTCAGATGCGGTTATGCAGATGCCCCTCAATAGTTCATTTTTTTACATGGAAAGAAACAAAAAAGCGTCGGATTCACATCCGACGCTAATTCTCTCAATTTCTTTTGAGTTCGTGCTCTAGATTACTCAGCGGCAGTGCTGTCAGCAGCAACTGAGTCAGCAGCTACGGTGTCAACCTCAGCGCTATCAACAACAGCGATAGAATCTGAATCAACAGCCTCGGCCTGAGCGGTCTTGTTACCACAAGAAGCGAAAGAGATAGCTGCAACAGCAACGAACATAAATACTAATTTTTTCATTTTTCTAAGCTTTTTAAATCTGTAAAACAATCATTTGTTTATTAAAACGCTGCAAAGTTAGGCATTTTTTTGTTATGTTGTATCTTTTTTTGTGTTTTTTTTTAGGTCTTTTTTGTAACTATTTTGCAAGTATCTAAATATCAGTAATTTACGAAATGTTAAATTTCGTATAAAATTACCTGTCAACTGAAATTTTGCTAAAAATGGGTGTTTATTTCTAAAAATTGTGTACCTTTGTGCCCGTAAACAACAGACCTTATTTTATATATGATAGATTCGTCAGCTTTTCAGGGAAAGAAGGCTAATTACTATACGTTAGGTTGCAAACTGAACTTCTCAGAGACATCTACGTTTGCCAAGATGCTTGGTGATATGGGTGTCGTGACTGCTGCCAAAGGTGAGCAAGCAGATATTTGCCTAATTAATACTTGTTCGGTGACCGATGTTGCCGACCATAAATGTCGTCAGGCCATTCACCGTTTGGTGCGTCAAAATCCTGGAGCCTTTGTTGTAGTCACTGGCTGTTATGCCCAGTTGTCTCCAGAACGTGTTAGCGGGATCGAGGGCGTTGACCTTGTATTAGGTTCTAACGAAAAGGCCAACCTTATCCAGTTCCTCTCTGAAGGTTTTGTCAGTCGTGAGAATGACTCGGCCAGTGGAAACTCCGACGTCAAGTGTCATACTGTAAAGACCAAGGATATTAGGAGTTTCGCTCCATCGTGTTCGCGTGGCAACCGTACACGCTACTTCTTGAAGGTGCAGGATGGCTGTGACTATTTCTGCACCTACTGTACCATTCCCTATGCCCGTGGTTTCAGTCGCAACCCAACGATAGCATCGCTGGTCGCTCAGGCTGAGCAGGCTGCCCGTGAGGGTGGTAAGGAGATTGTATTGACAGGTGTCAATATTGGAGACTTTGGCAAAACTACAGGCGAGCGATTCATTGACCTGGTGAAAGCGCTGGATGCTGTTGAGGGCATTAGCCGTTACCGTATAAGTAGTTTGGAGCCCGACCTATTGAGCGACGAGTTGATAGCGTATTGTGCCAATAGCCGTGCCTTTATGCCCCACTACCACATACCGCTTCAGAGTGGTAGCGACGAGGTACTCAGATTGATGCACAGACACTATGACCGACAGTTGTTTGCTGACAAGATTCATTCCATTAAGGCTGCTATGCCCAATGCTTTTATTGGCGTGGACGTGATGGTGGGCTGTCGTGGCGAAACGCCTGAGTGTTTTGAGGACACGTATGAGTTCCTGCGCGACTTGGACGTCACTCAGCTACATGTTTTTCCGTATTCTGAACGGCCTGGTACGTCGGCACTTAAGATTCCATACGTTGTGAGCGACGCTGATAAGCGTGTGCGCAGCCAGCGGCTGTTGGCGTTGTCAGACGAGAAGACACACGCCTTCTACGAGCGCCATATTGGTCAGCAGGCCGAAGTGCTCTTTGAGAAGGCACCACAAGGCAAGGCTATGCATGGTTTCACGAAGAACTACATCCGCGTGGAATTGCCCGCTGCTCAGGCTCGTGCAGAATTTGACAATCAGTTGATGACAATCACGCTGGGTGGTATGAATCACGACCAGACGGCGCTGAAAGTTGCCGCTGTGAAATAACTTATACGAAGAGAAGGAGATTTCCCCAAATAAAGAGAGCATATGGATAAGGTGGCTATTGTTATTTTAAATTGGAATGGCCGGGAGATGCTACATCGGTATCTGCCTACGGTACTAAAATATTCGCGCGACGAGGCCACCGTCTACGTGGCCGATAACGCTTCAACGGATGGTTCGCTTGAATTGCTGAGATCTGAGTTCCCTGAGTGCAGACAGATTGTGCTGGACCGCAACTGGGGCTTCGCCGAGGGGTATAACAAAGCGCTTCGTGAAGTAGAGGCTGAGTACTACTTGCTGCTGAACAGCGACATCGAGGTGACCCACCATTGGCTAACACCGCTGATAGAGTTTATGGACGTCCATCCTGAGGTGGCCGCCTGCCAGCCTAAGTTGCTCTCTATATATAATAAAGATATGTTCGAGTATGCCGGAGCGAGTGGGGGGTACCTTGACCGTTATGGCTACCCTTTCTGTCGCGGACGCCTGTTTGACACCATCGAGGCAGACAACGGCCAGTATGATTATGCAACCGAGGTGTTGTGGGCTACAGGTGCAGCATTGATGATACGTTCGGCCGATTATTGGGCGGCAGACGGACTTGATGGTCGTTTTTTTGCACACAACGAAGAAATTGACCTTTGTTGGCGACTACGCATCCGTGGTCGCAAGATTTATTGTCTGCCTGAGTCGTACGTCTATCATGTTGGTGGTGGCACACTGCCCAAGTCGAACCCCATGAAGACGTTTCTGAATTTCCGTAACAATCTAACCATGCTCTACAAGTGTCTGCCCGACTCCGAACTTCTTCGCGTGATGCGTTGGCGTTGGTTCTTGGATTACGTGGCCGCCTGGCAGACTTTGCTGTTCAAGGGGCACTGGGGCGACTTCCTGGCTATTTATCGCGCCCGTCGTGCTTTCAGACGGTGGCGCAAAGATTTCAAGGCCGACCGTGTGGCCATTCAGAGTAGCCGGCGAACAGAAAAAATACCAGAGCAGTTCGATTTCTCGTTGCTCTGGCAATACTACGCCAAGGGGCGTAAACGTTTCTCCGACTTGTTTTAGAGGATGGTCTTTACAGCCTCTAACATACCTTTGTCCTGAATCAGGTCGAGGAACAGTTTCACCATCTGGTTCAGACCCTGAATCTTGTTCAAGTCCTCTTGCCAGATGAACTCGGCACCCAGCACACCGTCAGTTACTTTCTGTGTGTCGCCAGTAGCCCACAGTTCCTTCAGCAGATCCATAATCTTTTGGTCGTCGTTAGGAACGATTTCCGTACCGTCTTCGCGTTTACCACCCTTATAGTAAGTGATAATGGCGGCCAAACCGAATACCAGTCCCTTAGGTAACTCGCCCTTACGGTCCAGATAAGTCTTTACGCCAGGCAGGTCACGAGCCTGGAATTTGGGGAATGAGTTCAGCATGATGCTCGTTACCTGGTGGTCGACGAATGGATTGTCGAAGCGCTCCAGCACGTCACCGGCAAACTTCTCCAGCTCGTCCATGGGCAAGTCGAGCGTCTGCATGAGTTCCTCAAACTGCACCTTGTGGATGTACTTTGAGATGACCTCGTGCTGGCAGGCATCGCGTACGATGTTTACGCCGCTCAGGAAAGCTACTGGGCTCAATACGGTGTGCGGGCCGTTGAGCAGTGTTACCTTGCGCTTGTGATAAGGCTCTTCAGAGGGAACGAATAGTACGTGTAGTCCTGCCTTGTCTGCTGGGAATTCATTCTCTATTTCCTTAGGAGCTTCGATGACCCAAAGGTGGAAGTTCTCGGCCTGCACAACAAGATTATCGCGATAGCCAATTTTCTCCTGAATCTGGGCGATTTCCTTGCGGGGGAATCCGGGCACGATGCGATCCACCAATGTAGCATAGACACCGCACGATTCGTCGAACCACTTCTTGAAGTCAGCCGGCAACTGCCACAGTTCAATGTACTTGTTGATGCACTCCTTCAGTACGTGGCCGTTCAGGAAAATAAGTTCGCAGGGGAAAATAATGAGACCTTTCGTGGGGTCGCCGTTGAATGTCTGCCAGCGGCGGTACAACAGTTGCACCAGCTTGCCGGGATAGCTTGAGGCAGGCTTGTCGTCAAGTTTGCAAGAAGGGTCGAAGGCAATACCAGCCTCAGTGGTGTTCGAGATGACAAAACGAATCTCTGGCTGATCGGCCAGTGCCATGAATGCGTCGTTTTGCGAGTAGGGGTTCAAGCAGCGGCTAATGACGTCGATGCGCTCCAGCGTATTGACGGGCTTACCGTTCTCGCGTCCCTGCAAATTGACGTGGTACAGGCAGTCCTGTCCGTTTAGCCATTCGATCATTCCCTGAGCCAGTGGTTGCACGACAACTACAGAGCCGTTGAAATTGGTTTTCTGGTCCATATTCCAGATAATCCAGTCTACGAATGCACGGAGGAAGTTTCCCTCACCAAACTGAATGACCTTTTCAGGCATGACGCTCTTCGGAGCGAAGTGTTTGTTTAACGGTTTCATAATCTTGAATGTTTTAATAGTATGTCTTTTATAGTGCTGCAAAGATAGTGATTATTTTTGGAATAACCACTATCATGGATGAAATAAAAAACGTTAACGTTTGCGAAATTACTGCTCCATCAGGAATTGCTTGAAGTCTTGGAAGTCCTTAGAAAACTCGACGCTCTGCTTTTCGCCGCGCATGAAGGCTTGTAGGCGCTCAGGAATGTCAATGTCGGTACCAAGAATCTGGTCGACCTTCTCTTTGAACTTAGCCGGGTGAGCTGTCGCGCAGAAAATACCCACTTCGCCAGGCTGTAGTCCGTCTTTCAGGGCTTGATAGCCACAAGCACCATGGGGGTCGAGCACGTAGCCCGTCTCCTGATAGCAGCGGCGCATAGTGTCAGCAATCTGTTCGTCGCTATAAGTGGCACCGCTGATGAGTTGGGTAATGGCATGATGCGTATCGTCAGCCGACAGTGCACCGTTCTGGCTGTACAGGTTCAGAATACGTGCAAAGTTCGACGGGTCACCAACATCCATGGCATTAGCTAGGGTCTGCACAGACGGACGTGGCGTATACTGCCCCGTCTGGAGGTACTGGTAGAAGACGTCGTTGGCGTTGTTGGCGGCTATGAAGCGGTGGATGGGCAGCCCCATCTGGTGGCCGAAGAGTGCGGCGCAGATGTTGCCGAAATTGCCTGACGGGACGCACATGACGACGTCCTGCGACCGACCCTTGAGCGCCCACAGACGGGCCACGGCGTTGAAGTAGTAGAAGGCCTGTGGCAGGAAGCGCGCCACATTGATGCTGTTGGCCGACGTGAGGCGCATGTGGCCGTTCAGCTCGGCATCCATGAAGGCCGACTTGACCAGCGCCTGACAGTCGTCGAAGACGCCGTCGACCTCGATGGCTGTGATGTTCTGGCCCAGCGTAGTGAACTGGCACTCCTGGATGGGCGACACCTTGCCCTTGGGGTAGAGCACGTAGACGTGAATGCCCTCAACGCCCAGGAACCCGTTGGCCACGGCCGAACCGGTGTCGCCGCTGGTGGCCACCAGGACGTTGACCTGCTGCTGGCGGCCAGAGCCGTCCACGCGGTTGCCCCGATTCAGGAAATAGCGCAAAAGACGGGCCATGAAGCGCGCACCGACGTCCTTGAAGGCGAGGGTAGGGCCGTGAAACAGTTCGAGGGCGTAGATGTTGTCCTCTACTTCCACTATCGGACAGTCAAACGACAAGGTGTCGTAGACCAAGTCCTGCAGGGCGTCTTCGTCAACATCCTCGCCGAAGAAGTTACTGGCTACGTTGTAGGCTATGTCCTGGAACGTCATGTCCTGAAGATGGTCAAAGAATGCCTTGGGCATCTGGTATATCTTTTCAGGCATATAGAGCCCGCGGTCCTCTGCGAGTCCTTTCACTACGGCCTTCTCCAGGTCGGCCATGGGTGCTTTACCGTTGGTGCTGTAATATTTCATATGCTCATAAATGTTTTCATGAATTCGTCAAGTTTTAACAGTCCGTAGACTCCTGATACGCAACTCACCTCGTCGTATTGCGCCACCTCGTCGGCCTCGATGCCGCGGTGCCAGATGAGAAACGGCACGGGCTGGCCTACGTGGACGCGTTGCTCGACAGGCGTCAGGTGGTCAGGCAGTACGGCGAAGCAGACAGGCTCCGGCCAGTCTTTCACCTTATTATATATAGGGGCTATGAGCCGCTGGTCCAGATACTCTATGGTCTTCAGCTTCAGTTCCAGGTCGCCGTCGTGACCGGCCTCGTCGCTGGCCTCTACGTGCACGAAGACGAAGTCGTCGTGGGCTAATGCCTCTATAGCGGCCTGTGCCTTGCCCTCGTAGTTGGTGTCGGCCAGTCCGGTGGCACCGGGCACCTTGACGATGCGCAGTCCGGCATAGCGCCCAATGCCCTGAATGAGGTCGACGGCCGAGATGACGGCACCCGACTTGATTTGGGGATACTGCTGCTGCAGCGTCTGCATGCACGGGCGGTAGCCTCCGCTCCAGGGCCAGATGCTGTTGGCCTGTCGCTGGCCCTTGGCGGCTCTGGCCAGGTTATAGGGGTGACGGGCCAGCAGCTGCTGCGACGTCAGGATAAGCTCGTTCAGCAAGTCGGCCGTCGACTGGGCTTCAGGGACGGCTGCTTTCACCAGCAGCGGGCGCCACAGCTCGTTGGGATGGTCGTGGGGCGGCGCACAGACGATGTGCTTGTTGCCACCCTTGATGACGAGCAGATGGCGGTATTGGATGCCGGTGATGAACTTCACGCGCTCGCAGCCCTCTCTGGCGTTGATGGGACGGGCAAGGTTTTCGTTGAGGTAGTCTATCAGCACGCGGGCGTCTTCCGTCTCCAGGTTGCCACCATTGTGGGTAATGATTTTTCCGTCTTCCAGCGTAATGATGTTACAGCGGATGGCCATGTCGTCGTCAGCCATCTCGTAACCTATGGAAGCAGCCTCCAGCGGGCCGCGGCCTTCATAAACCTTGTTGAGGTCGTAGCCCAGAATGGCGGTGTTGGCCACCTCGCTTCCAGGAGGAAACCCTTCGGGAACCGTCACCAGCCGGCCACAGCGTCCCTGGCGTGCCAACTGGTCCATCATTGGCTTACGGGCATATTGCAGCAGGGTCTTGCCGCCGAGTCGTTCAACGGGAAGGTCGGCCATGCCGTCGCCCAAAATGATAATATGTTTCATTGTTTTTGTCGAAAAGGCCTCTCCCGCGAAGGGAGAGGGAAGTAGGTAGGCTATTAGATATTAGCTATAGACATGATGTTTGCGAAGACTCCGGCAGCAGTTACAGCAGCTCCAGCACCATAGCCCTGGATAAGCATCGGGTACTCCTTGTAGCGTTCCGTGGTTAGGAGCACGATGTTGTTGGAGCCCTCAAGACCATAGAAAGGATGGCCGTAGGGCACCTCTTTCAGAGCCACGCTGGTCTTGAACGACGACGGGTCTTGCTCGTCGGCTTCCATTGTTGCTACGAAGCGCCAGCGCTTCTGTTCGCTCTCCAGCACTTTGCGTCGTGCCTCGAAATCGGCATCCAGTTCGGGTAGTTTGGCCCAGAAATCTTCGATGCTGCCCTGGAAATAGCTGTCGGGTACAAAGAGGTGTTTCTCGACGTCGTCCTGCTCTACCTTGTAACCGGCCTCGCGGGTCAGGATGACCAGTTTGCGGATGACGTCAGTACCACTGAGGTCGATGCGTGGGTCGGGTTCAGAGTAGCGTTGCTCCTTAGCACGTCGGACAGTCTCTGAGAAGGGTACGTCAGCAGCAATTTCGTTGAAGATAAAGTTGAGCGTACCAGAGAGAATTGCCTCGATTTTCAGAATCTTATCACCAGAGTTGCAGAGGTCATTGATGGTGCCGATAATGGGCAGACCGGCGCCAACATTAGTCTCGTAGCGGAACCAGACACCCTTGTCGCGAGCAGTCTGCTTGAGCTTCAAGTAGCTGTCGTAGTCGCTTGAGGCTGCAATCTTGTTGGCAGCCACTACCGATATGTTGTGCTCTAAGAAAGTCTGGTAGAGTGTGGCTATCTGCTTGCTGGCGGTACAGTCGACGAAAACGCTGTTGAAGATATTCATCTTTACGATCTCGTCCCTCATGTGTTCAGTATTGGCTGGGTAGCCGGCACGCAATATCTGCTCATAATTGTCCAAGTCAATACCATCACGATCGAGTACAAAGTTTTGTACATCAGAGATGCCAACCACGTTGAGCTTCAGCCGGCGCGACTGCATGAGGAACTGCTGCTGGGTGCGGATTTGCTCCAGCAGCATGCCGCCCACGGTGCCGATGCCGCAGATGAAGATGTTGAGCACCTTGTATTCGGACAGGAAGAACGAGTCGTGCAGCACGTTCAGCGACTTGCGCAGGAAGCGACCGTCAACCACAAACGAGATGTTGGTCTCAGAGGCACCCTGTGCACAGGCTATCACGCTGATGCCCGAGCGCCCCAGCGTGCCAAACAACTTGCCCGCAATACCCGGCGTCTGCTTCATGTTCTCGCCCACGATGGCGATGGTTGCCAAGCCGCTCTCCACCTGCATGGGGAACATGGCGCCAGTCTCAATCTCTTTGGCAAACTCGGCGTTGAGCGCTTCGGCGGCGGCTGCGGCATCCTCGTCGCGCACACCAATGGAGGTGGAGTTCTCTGACGATGCCTGACTGACCATGAACACCGAGATGCCCTTGTTGGCCAAGGTGGTAAAGATGCGGCGGTTGACGCCGATGACGCCCACCATGGACAGACCGGTAACGGTAATGAGCGACGTGCCCTTGATACTGGAAATGCCCTTGATGGGTTTCATATCGTCTTCTATCTTCTCCTTGATAAGTGTTCCCGGATGTTCCGGGTTGAAGGTGTTCTTGACCTTGATGGGAATGTTCTTGACACAGACGGGATAGATCGTCGGGGGATAGATGACTTTGGCGCCAAAGTTGCAAAGTTCCATAGCCTCCACGTAGGACAGCTCGTTGATGGTGTAGGCCGTCTTGATGACCTTCGGGTCGGCCGTCATGAATCCGTCCACGTCGGTCCATATCTCCAGCACCTCGGCATTCAGCACAGCGGCTATGATGGATGCCGTATAGTCGCTGCCGCCACGACCCAGGTTGGTGGTCTCGTGGCTGTCGCGGTCACGAGCTATGAAGCCGGGGACGACGTAGATGGTCTTTTCGCTGAGATGCTGGAAAGCCTGCTTGACCAGCGCTGTTGTCAGGTCGGCGTCTATGACGTGCTTGCCCTGTTTCTTCTCGGTGCGGATGAAGTCGCGGCTGTTCATGCGTACGCCGTTCTTCACCATGGCTGCCACGATGTGCGATGACAGGCGCTCGCCGTAAGACACTATGGTGTCCTCGGTCTTCTCCGACAGGTCGTGAATGAGGTAGACACCATAGTAGATGCTCTTCAGCTGTTCGAAAAGCTGGTCTACATTATTAAATAAGTCTATGCGCTTTTTCTCGTCCGTAATGATGGCCTCAATCATCTGGTGGTGGCGAGTCACCATGGCGTCGAATTCATCACGATAACGCTCGTCGCCCTGTCTGGCCATTCGCGATGTGGCAATCAGTCGGTCGGTGATGCCGTCAAGTGCGCTTACTACTACTACGACAGGTTGCGTCCGAGCCTCTGTCTCCACAATTTTCTTCAAGCTAAGAATGCTTTTTACGGAACCTACGGACGTTCCGCCGAATACGGTACCCCTCAACAAGTGGGGATTGCTCCATTGGCGCGACAAAAGTAATAATTAGTAAGCAAAAAACCAAAGAAAATGACATTTTTTTCAGTTTTGTCGAATTTTTGCTGTATCTTTGCACCATTATTTAAACTATATCCTTAAAAAAGAAATGATGAATCGACTTTTTTTGACTGCACTTTGCGTTGGACTCCTGGCTGCAGGTAAAGCATCGGCATGTACTAATTTCATTGTGGGAAAGGGGGCGTCGGTTGACGGCTCTGTCATCTGCTCATATAATGCTGACTCATATGGCGCTTTCATGGCGCTTGCTCACTATCCGGCTGCAAAGCACCAAAAGGGCGATATGCGCAAAATCTATGAGTGGGACACCAACAAATTCCTGGGCGAAATACCGGAAGCCGAAGAGACCTACAACGTGGTGGGAAATATCAACGAGTGGCAAGTGACCATTGGCGAGACTACCTACGGAGGGCGTCACGAAATGGTTGACTCAACAGGTATAATCGACTATGGATCATTGATTTATATCGGACTGCAGCGCTCAAAGACGGCACGCGAGGCCATCCAGGTGATGACGTCGCTGGTAGAACAGTATGGCTACTATTCCGAGGGCGAGACCTTCACCATTTGCGACCCTAACGAGGCTTGGATTATGGAGATGCAAGGCTGTGGACCGGACCGCAAACAGTCAAAGGAGCGTGTGGTGTGGGTTGCCCGTCGCATTCCCGACAACGCTATCTGCGGACATGCCAATCAGAGTCGCATTGGTGTGTTCCCCTTGAAGGACAAGGAGAACGTGCTTTATTCGAAGAACGTCATTAAGTATGCCCGTAAGATGGGCTGGTTCACGGGACGAGACGATGAGTTTTCGTGGAAGATGGCCTATGCAGCCCCCGACTTCTCAGGACGTCGTATGTGCGAAGCCCGCGTTTGGAGTTTCTTCAACCACCATGTTAAAGGCATGGATCAGTATTTGCCTTGGGCGCTGGGCATTGACCCTGACGCTGAAGATATGCCGTTGTGGGTTGTTCCTGTCAAAAAACTAAGTGTTGAGGACATTATGACCGACATGCGCGACCATTATGAGAATACACCGTTGGCCATAGACTCTACAGATATTGGCGGTGGAATATGGCAGATGCCATATCGACCAACGCCTCTGACTTTCGAGGTAGACGGAAAGAAATACTTCAACGAGCGCCCCATCAGCACACAGCAGACGGCATGGACCTTTGTTTCTCAGATGCGCTCATGGCTGCCACGCGAAATGGGCGGTTGCTTCTGGTTTGGCAATGATGACGGTAACATGGTAGCCTATACACCTATATATTGTTCGATGACCCAACTGCCGGAATGCTACAATACGCCGGGAGCCGATGAACTGAACTTCAGCGACAGAAATGCCTACTGGGTGGAAAACTGGGTCAGCAACATGGTCTATCCACGCTATTCGGTTATGTTCCCTATATTAAAAGAGGTTCGCGACTCTTTGCAAAAGGCCTATCTGACTCAACAGCCTGCTATTGAGGCAAAGGCACGGACAATGCAGTCCGCAGAAATGCAGCGTTATCTCAATGACTATAGCGTTAGCCAGGCACAACAAATGCTGGCTCGCTGGCGACAACTAGCCTTCCATCTCGTTGTAAAATTTAACGATATGGCAGTCAAGCCCGAACAGAACGGTCATTTCGTGCGTTCGAAATACGGACTTGGTGCTACTGTCAAGCGTCCAGGCTATCCGCAGAGCTATGCGCGCAGATTGGTCAAGGAGACCGGAGCACGCTATGCAATGCCTGAAAAGAAGAAATAATTCTCAACTCTTGACTGAAGCATGACCCTTATCATTGTTACCATGCTCCTTTTGGCCTACCTGCTTATAGCAACAGGTCATCTGACGGGAGTCAACAAAGCTGCTATTGCCATGTTCCTCGGAACAATAGGCTGGGTGGTTTATGTTTCTTGGGGCGCAGACTTTGTCATGGCCCAGCATCCGGCGGAGTATAGCGAATGGCTGGGCGGCAACGAGCACTCCAGCGATATCGTTAAGTGGTTCATTTATGACCATGTCTTTCTGAAATATGTTGGCAAGGCGGCAGCCATCGTACTTTTCCTGCTGGCTACCATGTCTATCGTCGAACTGCTGGGTAACAATGGTTGTTTCGACTTTATCACAGAGTGGATCAGAACGCGTAGCAGTAAACGTCTGCTGTGGAGTATTACGGTTGCAACTTTCATTCTTTCGGCCAATCTGGACAACCTGACGACAGCAACGATGATGCTGGTCATTATGCACAACATTCTGCAAAACTCGCGGCAACGGATGTATGTGGGCTCAGCCATTGTCCTTGCGGCATGCTGTGGCGGTTGTTTTACAGTCATTGGCGACCCCATTGGACTGATTCTTTGGGGTAATGGGGCGGTGACGGCTACACGTTTCTCAGCATACCTAGGACTGCCCGCTCTATTGGCTTGGGCTGTACCAACCTACTTAATCAGTCGTGAACTGCCGGACAGATTGGATACGGCATGGAGTCCGTCTCCATATCGAGGTGACGCCACCCGACTAAACCGTTGGCAACGCATTGTGATGCTCATTGTTGGCATTGGAGGCTTGTGGTTTATACCCACCTTTCATAATATTACCCGGCTGGCTCCATTCTTAGGTGCTCTGTGCGTGCTGAGCGTGCTCTGGGTAGTCAACGAGGCGTTCAATCGTAAACTGATAGGTGCCGACCAAATGACTGCCAGACGCGTGCCCATGTCGTTACAGTATGGAGGCTTCCAGCAATTGCTCTTCATAACGGGCATCATGCTGGGAATGGGCGTCGTAACCGAAACGGGGGTCTGGGACGATGTAGCAGCATGGCTTGACATATATATCCCGGACATCTGGCTCATCGGCATCTTGACAGGATTGCTGAGTAGCATCGTTGACGCGTTCACCATTGCTATTTCGACCATCTCGTTATATGGAGTAGGAGCTGGAGGGGTCACCACAAATGGCGCATATTGGAGTATCATTGCCTATACAACGGCAGTAGGAGGTTGCCTGCTGTCCGTAGGAAGTGTGTGCGGACTAGCCCTGATGCGGGCCGAACACGTTACCCTAGGATGGTATGTCAAACACATGACCCCCAAGGTGCTGTTAGGCTTCATCATAGGTTATATTGCCTTATGGATTGAAGTCAACATGATGGCGCTGTAAGGATGTTCTCGAATAGGAGAAATAACAAACATTTTCGATTTTTTTTCGGAAATGTTTTTTTTATTTCATTTTTTTTACTAACTTTGCGGTCACTATTACCGAAACAAACAATACTATAAAATAAATAAAACTGCTTATGTCACAAATTACAGGTCACATTTCGCAGATTATCGGTCCAGTTATCGACGTTTTTTTTGATACCAAGGGCCAGGATGCGGAAAAAGTGCTCCCAAAAATCCATGAGGCTCTGTCAATTCAACGTCCCAACGGCGAACAACTGATTGTCGAGGTGCAGCAGCACATTGGCGAAGATACTGTGCGTTGCGTCGCCATGGACAATACTGACGGATTGCAACGCGGATTGGAGGCAAAGCCCATGGGTTCGCCCATTGTCATGCCCGCCGGGGAACAGATTAAGGGTCGTATGCTGAACGTTATTGGTCAGCCTATTGATGGTATGAAACAGCTTGATATGAAGGGTGCTTATCCCATTCACCGGGCTGCTCCTAAATTTGAGGAACTGTCAACCACCAAGGAAGTGCTGGCTACGGGTATTAAAGTTATCGACTTGTTGGAACCCTATCTAAAGGGTGGTAAGATTGGACTTTTTGGTGGTGCCGGTGTAGGTAAGACTGTGCTTATCATGGAGCTCATCAACAACATTGCCAAAGGACACAATGGATTCTCCGTTTTCGCTGGAGTTGGAGAGCGCACTCGTGAAGGTAACGACCTTATTCGCGAGATGATTGAGTCAGGCGTTATCCGCTATGGCGAGAAGTTCAAGGAAGCTATGGCTCAGGGCAAGTGGGACCTCTCTTTGGTTGACCCGGAGGAACTGAAAAAGTCACAGGCTACGCTGGTCTATGGACAGATGAACGAACCGCCTGGAGCACGTGCCTCTGTAGCTCTTTCTGGACTGACGGTGGCCGAGGGATTCCGCGATGCAGGAGGTAAGGATGGCGGAGCAGCCGATATCCTGTTCTTCATTGATAACATCTTCCGCTTCACGCAGGCTGGTTCTGAAGTTTCTGCCCTGCTGGGACGTATGCCATCTGCCGTGGGTTACCAGCCTACGTTGGCTTCGGAGATGGGTACCATGCAGGAGCGTATCACCTCTACCAAGACTGGTTCTATCACCTCCGTTCAGGCTGTCTATGTACCTGCCGACGACTTGACCGACCCTGCCCCTGCCACCACATTCACCCACCTGGATGCCACCACCGTGCTTGACCGAAAGATTGCGGAGTTGGGTATTTATCCCGCTGTTGACCCGCTGGGCTCTACATCGCGTATTCTTGACCCTCTGGTAGTAGGAAAGGCTCACTATGAGTGTGCACAGCGTGTAAAGGAAATTCTCCAGCGTTACAAGGAACTGCAGGACATTATTGCCATTCTGGGTATGGACGAACTGTCTGACGAGGATAAACTTACCGTTAACCGCGCACGCCGCGTCCAGCGTTTCCTCAGCCAGCCTTTCGCCGTCGCTTCTCAGTTTACGGGTCTGCCGGGCGTCATGGTGCCCATTGAAGAGACTATCAAGGGCTTCAACGCCATCTTGGACGGTGATGTCGATGACCTGCCAGAACAGGCATTTCTCAACGTGGGTACTATCGAGGACGCTAAGGAGAAAGCCAAGAAACTGCTGGAGGCTGCTAAGGCATAATGAGTAAATCGACTAACCGGAAATTTGCAATATGTTAAAGCTGAAGATTGTTTCTCCTGAAAGGGTCGAGTTCGAGGGGGAGGTGGAACGTGTTCTTGTTCCCGGTACAGTAGGCCAGTTTGAGATACTGACCAACCATGCCCCCATCATCTCGTCGCTCGAAAAAGGCGTGGTGCGCTACGCCTTGCCGAGTGGGGAGCGCAGAACGCTCGATATTATAGGCGGCTTCGTTGAAGTGCAGAAGAATGTCGTGAGCCTCTGTGTGGAACTGAGTGGACAATAATCCTTTATGACAGTAAGGAAAGAAAGATGGATGTAAGCAGACAGCACTTGAAATATATTGGGGAGTCGCTCTTTCTGGTAGCTAATCTTACTCTGGCAGGCTATTTTGTCATGCGGATTTGGGATGTAGACCTTTGGGTGGCGATGCTCTCCAGTATGGGCTTTGTGCTGGTGGTGGATATTGCTACGGCATTCCTTTGGCGATGGGTGGTCACTAAGCATAAGAACATGCTGCCCTCGTTCTTCACAGGAGTATCGGGCTTCCGCTTCCTGGGCGCTCTGATTCTGCTGCTGATAGGCTATTTCATAGTAGGACGAGAAAGCATGCTGACGTTCATCTGTGTATTTTTCGTCTATTACATGTTGTCTATAGTCCATCATTCCATCTTCTTTTCGAGAATGTCAAAACGCGTATAACGAGTTATAAACACGAATTAAATGAAACAATTAAAGTCAATATGTCTCTTGTTGCTGATGACCATGCTGCCAGCGGCAGCCATCGCCAACGAGCAGGAAGAAGGCGAGGAACTGAACATTCCAGAGATTGTTCTCCACCACTTGGCTGACGACTACGAATGGCACATCGTGTCAGACGTAAGCATTCCACTACCTATTATTATACGTAGCGGCCAGACAGGTGAGTGGCACTTCTGTACGGCCAGTTCGCTTCCTGACGGTTTTTTCTTTAATCCTAAGGCACATGGCAAGATTTACGAGCAAATGGCTGACGGTACTGAAAGTCGTCCGCTGGATTTGAGCATCACGCGCAACGTGGTTCAGATATGGATAGTGGTTGCCGTACTGATTGTCATCTTCCTGAGTTGTGCCAGATGGTACAAGAAGCATGATAAGACGAGCAACCCTCCAGGCGGATTCATCGGGGCTGTTGAGATGTTGGTAATGATGATTAATGACGATGTCATCAAGTCGAGCATAGGTGAGAAGCATTACAGAAAATATGCACCCTATCTGCTGACGGTGTTCTTCTTCATCTTTGTGACCAATCTCATGGGACTGCTGCCCATCTTCCCCGGCGGATCTAATGTGACAGGTAACATTAATATCACATTCTTCTTGGCCGTATGTACCTTCCTGGCTGTCAACCTCTTTGGCAATAGAGAATACTGGAAGGACATCTTCTGGCCCAACGTGCCCATCTTCCTGAAGGCCATACCCATCATGCCTGCTATTGAGTTGTTTGGAGTATTCACAAAGCCCTTTGCACTCATGATTCGTCTCTTTGCAAACATGATGGCAGGCCACGCCATGATACTGGCATTCACCTGTGTCATTTTCCTGGGTTGGACGCTGGGGCCTGTGATGGGTACGGGACTGCATCTGTTCAGCGCCATTATGCTGCTGTTCATGAATGCACTCGAACTCCTGGTCGCTTTTGTACAGGCATACGTGTTTACCATGCTGTCGGCAGTATTCATCGGCTTGGCTCATCAGGAGCATGAACATTAAAAAAACAATTAGCGAAAAATTAAATAATTAAATATTAACAACTAAATAATTTTAAGTATTATGATTACATCTTTGTTATTAGCCGCTGAAGGCCTGGCACAGCTGGGTTGCGGTATTGGTGCTGGTGTTGCCGTTATTGGCGCAGGTTTAGGTATCGGTAAAATCGGTGGTAGCGCCGTTGATGCTATTGCCCGTCAGCCAGAGGCTTCCGGACAGATTTTTACCCAGATGATTCTGACATCGGCTTTCGTTGAGGGTTGTGCCCTGTTTGCTATTGCTGCTTGCGCATTCTTGATTTAATATTCATCAGCACATGGATTTCACTCAATTACCATCAATCCTGACGCCTGATCTCGGACTGTTGTTCTGGATGCTGTTGGCGTTCTTGGTGGTCTTTGGGGTGCTTGCTAAGTTTGGTTTCCCGGCCATCGTCAATATGGTGGACGAACGAAACAAATATATAGACGAAAGTCTTCGCAAGGCCCATGAGGCCCAGGAGCGCTTAGCCAATATCGAGAAAGAAGGTGAATCCATCTTGCAGGAGGCTCGTGAAAAGCAGGCTCAGATTTTGAAAGAGGCTGCTCAAACCCGCGACGCGATGGTTGAACAAGCACAGGAGAAAGCCCGCAAGGAAGGCGCTCGCCTGATGGAAGAGACCAAGGTTGCCATCGAGCAAGAGAAAAAGGCCGCTATAGCAGACATCCGCCAGCAGGTAGCCGCTCTTAGTGTTGACATCGCAGAGAAGGTTCTCAAGCAGAACTTGAAGGATGACAAGTCGCAGATGGATTTGATTGACCGTATGTTGGATGAGGTTTCTGCTAACAAGTAAAAGCGTAGTGTATGGATATAGGAGTAATATCGGTCAGATATGCGAGGGCACTTTTGAAGAGTGCTACTGATGCAGGCCTTGAGGACCAGTTGTATCAAGAAATGATGACTGTGGCCAAAAGCTATGCTGAGGTTCCCGTATTACGGCAAACGATAGACAATCCCATGCTCTCGAAGGAAAAGAAGCAGATGCTGCTGGAGACTGCCGCTGGCGATAGTCCCAGCCAGCTGTGCCGCACCTTCATCAGCCTTGTGCTGAAGGAAGACCGTGAGAATGTGATGCAGTTCATGGCTCATTCGTATATCACGCTTTATCGCAAGCAGAAGAACGTCATCCGTGGCAAGCTGATTACCGCTGCGCGTGTGTCTCCTCAGACGGAGCAGAAGATGCGCCAGATGGTGGAAAGTCAGACTAATGGTACTGTGGAGTTTGAGACAGAGGTGAACCCTGACATTATCGGTGGCTTTATCCTTGAATACGACACGTTCCGTATGGACGCTAGTGTCAAGTCGAAACTCAACAACATTCTTAATACACTTAAAAAGTAAATTGAACAATGTCAGATAAAATTAAACCAAGCGAAGTGTCCCAAGTGTTGCTTGAGCAACTGAAAGGCATCTCTGATGCGGAACAGTTCGACGAGGTAGGTACTGTACTTACCGTCAGTGACGGCGTGGCACGTATCTACGGACTCCGCAATGCCGAGGCCAACGAGTTGCTTGAGTTCGAAAATGGCACGATGGCTATTGTGATGAACCTGGAGGAAGACAATGTCGGCTGTGTGTTGCTGGGTACTACCTCAGGCATCAAAGAAGGCATGGTCGTAAAGCGTACAAAGCGCATTGCCTCTATTCGAGTCAACGACAATATGTTGGGTCGTGTTATTAATCCTTTGGGACAAGCTGTCGACGGCAAGGGCGATATCGATTTGAAGGATGCCTTTGAAATGCCGCTTGACCGTAAGGCTCCAGGTGTTATCTACCGCCAACCTGTTAAGGAACCGTTACAGACGGGTCTGAAGGCTGTCGACTCGATGATTCCTATTGGCCGTGGCCAGCGCGAGCTCATCATTGGTGACCGCCAGACGGGTAAGACGGCCATTGCCGTTGATACCATCATCAATCAGAAGAGTTTCTATGAGGCAGGTAAGCCCGTCTACTGTATCTACGTTGCTATAGGTCAGAAGGCAAGTACGGTGGCTAACCTCGTCCAGACATTGAAGGAGCATGGCGCCATGCCGTATACCATCATTGTCGCTGCTACTGCCGCTGACCCTGCAGCCATGCAGTATTATGCCCCGTTTGCAGGAGCCGCCATTGGCGAGTACTTCCGTGACCGCGGTCTGCCCGCTCTTGTTGTCTACGACGATCTCTCAAAACAAGCTGTAGCCTATCGAGAAGTGTCGCTGATTCTGCGCCGTCCTTCCGGACGCGAGGCTTATCCTGGTGATGTTTTCTATCTGCACTCTCGTCTTTTGGAGCGTGCTGCCAAGATGAATGAACAGCAGGAGGTTGCCGAGCAGATGAACGACCTGCCTGAGTGCATGAAGGGCCATGTCAAGGGTGGTGGTTCGCTTACCGCTTTGCCTATCATTGAAACCCAGGCCGGTGACGTGTCGGCTTATATTCCCACCAATGTGATTTCTATCACCGATGGTCAGATATTCCTGGAGTCCGACCTCTTCAATCAGGGCTTCCGTCCTGCCATCAACGTCGGTATCTCCGTATCTCGTGTGGGTGGTTCAGCTCAGATCAAGTCTATGAAGAAGGTGGCCGGTACGCTCAAGATTGACCAGGCACAGTATCGAGAGTTGGAGGCCTTCTCCAAGTTCTCCAGCGATATGGATGCTGTGACAGCCATGACGTTGGACCGTGGCCGCAAGAACAACCAGCTGCTCATCCAGCCTCAGTATAGCCCCATGCCTGTCGGCGAACAAGTAGCCATCCTCTACTGCGGTGTACACGGTCTGATGCGTGAGGTGCCCATCGACAAGGTTCGTGAGTGTCAGAATCAGTTCCTTGACAAGCTTCGCTCGTCAGCTCCTGAAGTTATTGAGACGCTGGCCTCAGGCAATATTGACGATGCCACAACCCAGAAGATTGAGGCTGTAATGTCCGAAATAGCAGGAACCTATAAAGCATGATAGCCTATGCCGTCATTAAAAGAGATTAAGGGACGAATTGCTTCAGTCAACTCAACGCGCAAGATTACTTCTGCCATGAAGATGGTGGCCAGTTCCAAGTTGCATCATGCTCAGGTGGCTATCCAGAATATGTTGCCCTATGAGTCCATGCTGGAGCACATCCTCAAGTCGTTCTTGGCGGCCGAGGCCGAGGCACAGACCGTATTTGACCAGGAACGTCCTGTCAAGCGTGTCGCCTTGGTGGTATTCTCCAGCAATTCGTCGCTCTGTGGAGGTTTCAATGCCAACGTCATCAAACTGATGCAGCGCACGGTTGAAGCCTATGAGCAAGAACTGGGGAAGAGGAGTGTCGAGGTTTATCCCATTGGACGTAAAGTCTACGAAAAGGCTCGTAAGTTAGGTTACGATGTCCATGGAGAGCGCAATGCCTTGATAGACCACCCCCACGTCAATGAGTGTATTGAACTGGCTATGGAACTGGGACGCAAATTTGTTGACGGTGAAGTTGACCGTGTAGAGATTCTCTACCACCACTTCAAGTCTGCAGGTTCCCAGATACTGACCAATAAGCAGTTCTTGCCTATCGACTTGGAAGCCGAGTTGGGGCGCGACCACGAGCGCGATCTGTCCAGCACTATTGCCACGAAGAAAGCCCAGGACTACCTGCGCAAGAATCGTCGCCAGAAGCAAGTCAAGGAGGGTGAAGTCGCTCCGCTGAACGATAACTTCATTGTTGAACCCGACATGAATTCCGTTCTCTCGGTACTCATTCCGAAGATGGCCCACCTGATGCTTTATACGGCTTTGCTCGACAGCGTTGCTTCTGAGCATGCCGCCCGAATGGTTGCTATGCAGACGGCTACAGATAATGCTGACGAGTTGTTGCGCCAACTCAATTTGCAGTACAACAAGTCCCGCCAGCAAGCCATCACTTCAGAACTGCTCGATATTGTCGGTGGTTCTGTCAATAACTGATAAAAAAGAGATGAGAGGTCAGAGTTGACCTCTCATCTCTTTTTACCATGAGGTAAAGAGTTGGCTTCTCATTTCTTTTTACATAAATAAATCTAATTTATTTTGCTTTTTACTCACTTTGCACTACCTTTGTTGCCGAAAAAGTGTAACCATACCTATTATACAATGAAGAAAAGACTATTACTACTCATGGCGCCGCTGTTTCTCGCTGCCTCACCATCCATGGCAGCCGATGAACCGGAGTGGCGCAATCCACTAGTGAATCAACAAAACCGCGAACTCCGCCGTGCCAACTTCTTTGCCTACGAGAGTGTCGAGAAGGCCCGCGCCAACCAAAAGCAAGCCTCCAGCCGCTATCTCTCTATGGAGGGGCTTTGGCGCTTCCGCTTTGTCAAGAATCATCAGGATGCTCCTGCTGGGTTCTGGGCCTTAAACTATGACGACTCCGGATGGGAAGACTTCCCTGTTCCCGGTCTTTTTGAACTCAATGGCCATGGAGACCGCATCTATAAAAACATTGGCTATGCCTGGGCTACTACGTTTACTACCAATCCCCCCTACATAGGCGAGACCGAAAACTATACCGGCTCTTACCGCAAGGAGTTTACGTTGCCTGATGCTTGGAAAGACCAGCAGGTTTTGTTCCATGTCGGTTCTGCCACCAGCAACCTCAAGGTTTGGGTCAACGGCAAGTTCGTCGGTTACTCGGAAGACTCAAAAGTTGCCGCCGAGTTCGACATCACCAAATATCTGAAGAAAGGCAAGAATCTCATTGCCATGCAGGTCATGCGTTGGTGTGACGGCTCCTACTTGGAGGACCAGGACTTCTGGCGCTTCACCGGCATTGCCCGCGAGGTTTATCTCTATGCCCGTCCTAAGGTCCACATCCAGGACTTTGTCGTTAATGCCGACCTGAGCGAGAACTTCAAGGAGGGAATTCTCTCTGGCGAAATTCGCATAGCCGGTGCCAAGGGAAAGACCGTCGATATGCAACTCATAGACCAAGACGGCAAGACCATTGACCAGCTCACAACCACGCTGCACAACAATGGTCCCTACACCTTCAGACATGAACCCGTGGGCCAGGTCAAGGCATGGACAGCAGAAACCCCCAACCTTTACACCCTGCTGATTACGCTGATGCAAGGCAACGAAGTGCTGGAGGTAGTGCGCCAGCGCATCGGCTTCCGCCATGTCGAAATCAAGGGCGGCCAGCTGCTCCTTAACGGCCAGCCCATACTCATCAAAGGTGCTGACCGCCACGAGTTGGATCCCGACGGCGGCTATCTGGTTTCTGTTGATCGCATGAAACAAGACATCCGGATTATGAAGCAGTTGAACATCAACGCCGTGCGCACCAGCCACTATCCTGACGACCCACGCTGGTACGAGCTTTGCGACTCTGCAGGACTCTACGTTGTCGCCGAGGCCAATCTGGAGAGTCATGGCATGGGTTATGGCGATAAGACGCTGGCCAAGCGCGACGATTTCCAGCAGATGCATTTGGAGCGCAACCAGGGTAATGTCATCACGCTGCGCAACCATCCCAGCATCATCATCTGGAGCATGGGCAACGAGGCCGGCTACGGTCCCAATTTCGAGAAAGTCTATGATTGGATCAAGAGTGTTGACCTGTCTCGCCCCGTACAGTACGAGCAGGCAGGCCATTGGGGTAAGACCGACATCTTCTGCCCCATGTATATGGGCTATCAGGACTGTGTGAAGTACGCCCAGGGCGACAATCACCGTCCACTCATCCAGTGCGAATATGCCCACGCCATGGGCAATTCCATGGGCGGTTTCAAGGAGTATTGGGACATCATCCGCAAGTATCCTAAATTCCAAGGTGGCTTCATCTGGGACTTTGTTGACCAGGGCTTGCGCGACAAGAGTCCCGTCACGGGCCGCGACATCTTTACCTACGGTGGCGACTACGGCCGTTATCCTGCCTCCGACTACAACTTTAACTGCAATGGCATCATTGCCCCCGACCGTCGGCTGAATCCCCATGCCTATGAGGTACAGTACTACTATCAGAATGTCTGGTTGACAGACAAGGGACTCAAGGACGGTAAGGTTGAAATCTATAACGAGAACTTCTTCCGCACACTCGACAACCTGCAGCTGGAGTGGTTTGTAGGCGGTGCCGGCGGCAAGCATCATCATAACAATGGCAACCGTCCTGAGGGTATGACCTTCGGACATGGTGGCCAGCTGGACCTCAGCGGCATACAGCCCCAAGAGCGCAAGCTGCTCACCATTGACGCCATGCAGAAGACCATAGCCCGCGTTCTTGGGCACCATGGCGACCAGGAAATCTTCGTTATCTTCCAGCTCAAGACCAAGGACGCCCAGCAGCCCTTTGTCAGCCAGGGGCAGGTGGTGGCCCGCCAGCAGTTCGTGCTCAATGCCTACCAGTTCCCCACCATCTCTACCGAGCAGGCTAAGGTTGACATTGAAGAGACCAACAGCTACGTCAAGCTCTCCGCTGCCGGCACAGCACTCACCATTGGCAAGCAGTCCGGACTGATAGACTATCTTGACGTCGACAGCCAGCCCATGCTAGTTGACCGCCAGAGTCTGGCCCCTGAGTTCTGGCGTGCGCCGACTGACAATGACTATGGTGCCCGTCTCCAGCAGCGTTTTACCGCGTGGAAGTCGCCCCAGCGCCGTGTGACGTCGCTCCAAGTCCAGGGCAATACCGTCGTGGCCGAGTTCGACATGCCCACCGTGAAGTGTGCCCTGACCATGACCTATACCCTCCAGGCTGACGGCTCTGTTGCTGTTCGCCAGCAGTTGAAGCCCAATGCCGAGATGAAAGACCAATTGCTTTTCCGCTACGGCCTGCAGTTGCAAATGCCCCAGCAGTATAACCTAGTGGAATATTACGGCCGTGGCCCTCACGAGAACTATTGCGACCGCAACAGCAGCGAGTTCCTGGGCGTCTATGAAAACAAGGTGGCCGACGAGTACTATCCTTATGTCCGTCCGCAGGAATCCGGCAACCATACCGACGTGCGCTGGTTCCAGGTCACCGACGGCCAGCGTGGACTGTGCTTCTACTCTGATGCGCCTATGGAGTGCTCAGCGTTGCCCTATCTGGTAGAAGACCTCGACGCCGGCGCCCGCAAGGAGCACGCCTGGGGACAGCACAGCGGCGACCTCGTGGAGCGCCCATTGACCCAGGTCCACGTGCAGCAGCGCCAGATGGGACTCGGTTGCGTCAACTCCTGGGGTGCATGGCCTGAACGTCAGTACCGCATTCCTGTTGGCAACCTCGACTTCCAGTTTGTCATCAAGCCTGTCAGACCTTGAGATTCAGGAAATATCCCAACCTGTAAAGCGTAAAAATAAATAGAGTGGGGGCGTTGCTACAAAGTTGGCGACGCTCCCATTTTCCTGCCAGCCTGTGCCAGACGGCCACCAGTCTTGCCACCACGGGATGGCGCTCGGCAAAGTCCAGCAGCCGCGAGTAGCCGCGCAGTTCTTGGCTGAATTGGCGCAGCGTCCGCAGTCCCTCCTCCGTCTTGCAGACAAAGGCCTCGTTGGTTTCGTAAATCTCGAAACTCAGCGGGTTGTCTATGTGGTTGATGCCTATGCCAGCCTGCTGTAGCGTCTTGCCCAGCAGCACGTCCTCGTAACCGTAGTGCGTGAAGCGCTCGTCAAAGGGGTGCAGTTCCATCATCTCCTTGCGCACCATGAAGTTGGCCGTATGAAAGTCCTGATATGGTGCCGCCCGCCTGCGCTCCAATTCGTGCTGCCACGCCCTCGACGCTTCGTAGCGCGCTCTGAGGTTGTGGCGGTCGGCACTCCTCACCACCAGTCCGCCGTAGACTACGTCGCCCTCAGCCTCCGCGTAGCGGCTGACGTAGTCGTCGCGGCACACCGTCATGTCGCTGTCAATATAAAGCAGCCAGTCGTATTTTGCCTCCCTTGCCAGGAAGTTCCTGATGGCTGCGCGTCCCTGGTTGCTTGGACGTTCCGCCACGCGGCAGTGGGGCAGACTGTTGACGCGCCGGTTCCGCTCCAACACGTGCTGGTCTGTAGAACCGTCGTCGCCCACTATCACCTCGTAGTCCGTAGCCAACTGTCCGGCCTGCCGGCAGAGCGCCTCTACCAGCTCGTAGCATTCGTCGTTATATGTAGGTATCAGTATCGATAATTTCTTCATACTCGATGCAAAATTAACATTTTTATTGCTAATATCTGCCGATTTATTGAAAATATTTGCCATGTTCAACAGAAAAGTTGTACCTTTGCACCGATTTAAATTCAAACGAAACAATGAAAAAGAATCTTTTCAAACTGATGGCCGTCTCCGTGGCCATGATGTGCTCCGGCTCTATGAGTGCACAGAGCGACCTGGGCAATGTGTTAGGCAACGTGTTGGGTGCTGCTACGGGCAACTCCTCTTCGTCCGGTGACAATCTGATATCTTCGCTGACCAGCATTTTCTCCAGCAACAAGCAGGCTGACAAAAACAAGATTATCGGCACCTGGGTCTATTCTGAACCCGCCATTGTGCTTAAGTCCGACAACATCCTTACCAATACCGCAGCCAAGATAGCCTCCAACAAGATGGAGTCCAAGCTGCAGAGCTACCTCACCAAGTACGGCATCAAGCCCGGCACCTTCTCCATGACCTTCAAGGAAGACGGCACCTACACCCGCACGCTGAATGGTAAGACCAGCAAGGGCAAGTGGCAGATCAAGGACTCCAAGCTCCTGCTCACTATAGCTGGCATCAAGACCATCTCCGTCACAACCCAGATTGACGGCCAGGACTTGCAGTTTGTGACTGACGCCACCAAACTGCTCAATCTCTTCAAGTCTTTTGGTGCCAAGTCTACCAACAGCAGTCTGCAGACCATTACTTCACTCATGAAGAGTGTCAACGGCATGCAGGCCGGTATCACGCTTCGCAAACAGTAATTGAGCGTTTTACACGTTTTTGGGGAGGATTGTTGCTGACGGCCGGTGTCGTTATATGCTGGCGCTGAGCTGTTACAATTCGCTGCTGAGTTGTAACAGCTCTGCGGTAAATATGCCTAATACGAAACCGGCTACAGCTAATACGGAACCGGCTACAGCTGATACGAAACTGGCTACAGCTGATACGGAACCGGCTACAGCTAATACGGAACTGTATTAGGCTGATACGGCGTTGGAGTTGGCTGAGTTGGACTATCGCCTAGTTGCCGAGTGTGACACTTTTTTAAAAAAGTGTCACACTCTAACTTATTGTTTTATAGTAAGATAAGAGCTTTGTGACACTGTGATGCTAAAATTCGTAAAGATTTAGTTCTTGATGTTTTAGGGGGGACAAAAATATCCTGTTCCCCTCGCTGATACCAGGGGAACAGGGGCTCAGGGAGTGCTTTTTTGCAGTGTGTCTTACAGGGGATAGTCCTCGAAGGCGTAGAGCACGGTGGAGAGGTAGCGCTCGCCGGTGTCAGGCAGCAGGACGACAACGCGCTTGCCCTTGTTCTCTGGGCGCTTAGCCACCTGGATGGCGGCATAGAGGGCTGCGCCGGCTGAGATGCCTACCAACAGACCCTCCTGTTGGGCTATCTCGCGACCCGTGCGGATGGCATCGTCATTGTCTACGTCGAACACTTCGTCGACGTTGTTGCCATTGTAGGTCTTGGGGATGAAGCCGGCACCTATGCCCTGAATCTTGTGCGGACCGCTCTGGCCGCCGTTCAGCACGGGGCTAGACTTGGGCTCAACGGCTACGATGTGGACGTTGGGGTTCTGCTCCTTCAAGTATTTGGCCACACCGGAAATGGTGCCGCCCGTACCCACGCCGGCTACGAAGATGTCTACCTGTCCGTCGGTGTCGCGCCAGATTTCGGGACCCGTCGTTTGGTAGTGCTTGACAGGGTTGGCCTCGTTCTCAAACTGTTGCAGGATGACCGCACCGGGAATGCTGTCGCGCAAGGCCTCGGCAGCGCGGATGGCACCAGGCATGCCGTCCTTGCCAGACGTCAAGCGAACCTCGGCGCCATAAGCCTTGACGAGGTTTCTGCGCTCAACGCTCATGGTTTCGGGCATGGTAAGGATAAGGTGATAGCCCTTGACGGCGCTGACCAGTGCCAGTCCTACGCCGGTGTTGCCGCTGGTGGGTTCGATGATGGTGGCGCCGGGCTTCAAGATGCCTTTCTGCTCAGCGTCCTCGATCATGGCCAGCGCAATACGGTCTTTCACGCTACCGCCGGGGTTGAAAAACTCTACTTTGGCAATGACGGGTGTCTGAAGTCCCTTTGCCGTTGAATACTTGTTGAGCTCCAAGAGTGGGGTGTTGCCGACGAGCTCGGTCAGCTGTTTTGCAATGTTACTCATAACCTTATCCTTATGTTATTAATAATGTATTCGTTCTAGTTTCTAACGCCGTGTTTGGCTGTTGTTCAACTCTGGGTGCAAAGTTACGGTGTTTTTTGCGACTGTGCAATACCCTGCGCAGGTTATTTGCATACCACAAATGTGGTATTTTAGGCGTAAGCGTGTTTTTCGCTGAATTATTTTGGCATTTTGCAGACTAATTTGTACCTTTGCCGGCAGTTATGAAAGAAGTGATAGTAAACGACGAGGCGCTACGTACAGCCGCAGCAGAGGGCATGGACGCCTTTGTCGCCGTCGTCGTCGGGGCCATCAAGCAGGCCATTGGCGGCGAACTGACGGCCGAGACGCTGCCAGAGTTGAACAGCGACCAGGTGACGCTGCTGGCCTGGGACGTGCTGCACGAGGAGGTTATGGACGGCGGTTTCGTAGAGTTGATACACAACGGCTACGGACCCTTCATCTTCAAGAATCCCTTTGCCAAGGCGCTGAAGCTGTGGGGCTTGCGCGACCTGTCGAAACTGGTGTACAACGCTCACACCCTCTACGAGCGGCACCACGCGCAGATTGAACAGGAGTGTACGGATGAGGAGTTTATGGCGCTGTTTGAGCAATTCCCGGAGTTTGACGACATGGACGACGAGTTCGTGGAGCACGAAGAGGAATGGACCGAGCTGGTGGCCCGCTACGTGGACGAACATTTGGAAAAGTTTGTGAGAGTTGACAGTTGACAGTTGAGAGTTGACAGTTAAGAGAGAGATAGCAAGTGAATAAAGACGAAGAACTAATCAGGAAGAAAAGTCCTGTAAACATCAAGAACAAGAAGGCCTCGTTTGAATACTTTTTCATCGAGACCTTTACCGCTGGCATCGTGCTGACGGGCACCGAAATCAAGAGCATCCGCCTGGGCAAAGCCAGTCTGGTAGATACCTATTGCACCATACAGAATGGCGAGGTGTGGGTGAAGGGCATGAACGTGTCGCCCTACTTCTACGGGTCGTACAACAACCACGAGATGAAGCGCGACCGAAAACTGCTGCTGACCCGTCGCGAGATACAGAAGCTGGCCTCGGCCACCCGGCAGACGGGCTACACCATCGTGCCGCTGCTGGTATTCATCGACCAGAAGGGACGTGCCAAGATGGACATTGCCCTCTGCAAGGGTAAGAAGGAGTTTGACAAGCGCCAGACACTGAAGGAGAAAGAAGACCGCCGAGAAATGGATCGTGCCATGAAGGTGTGGAAGTAAGGAGGTAAGAAATAAGAAGGAGAAAGCAAGAGCGGTAGGAACCGAAAGTATTAATATTGAATATTACAACATTGAAAAAACTAAACGAGACCATAACCGAACGCGTACTGATACTGGATGGAGCCATGGGCACCATGATAGGACGCGTGCTGGGCAAGACAGGCAATTCGGACCAACTGAATCTGACGCGCCCGGACATTATCATAGACATACACCGCAAATATCTGCAGGCGGGTGCTGACATCATCAGCACCAACACCTTCAATGCGCAGCGCATATCGCAAGCCGACTACCACCTGGAGCAACAAGCACACCAGATGGCACTCATCGGTGCAAGGATGGCTCGCCAATGTGCCAACGAGTTTTCAACCCCCGACAAGCCGCGCTACGTGGCCGGCAGTATGGGGCCGACGAACAAGACCTGTAGCATGTCACCCGACGTGAGCAATCCTGCTCTGCGCGAGCTGACCTACGACACGCTTTTCAGCGCCTATCTGGAGCAGGCAGACGCCCTGCTGGAGGGTGGGGTGGACGCCCTGCTCATAGAAACCGTCTTCGACACGCTCAACGCAAAGGTGGCGCTGGACGCCTCGCTCACGGCCATGAAGCAGCACGGACGCGAGGTGCCGCTGATGGTAAGTGCCACGGTGAGCGACTTGGCCGGACGCACACTCAGCGGACAGACCCTCGACGCGCTGCTGGCCAGCCTCAGCACGTACCCTATCTTCTCGGTGGGACTGAACTGCTCCTTCGGTGGCACGCAGATGTTGCCCTTCCTGCGACAGCTGGCGCGCAAGGCGCCCTACTACGTCAGCGCATACCCCAACGCTGGACTGCCCAACGCCATGGGACTCTATGACGAGACGGCCGAGAGCATGGCGCCCAAAATGGGGCAGATGGTGGACGAGGGACTGGTGAACATCATTGGCGGCTGCTGTGGCACGGACGACACCTTTATAGCAGCCTACGCACCGCTGGTACAGGGCAAGTCGCCACGCCAACCCGTAGCCCGCCCCACGACCATGTGGCTCAGCGGACTGGAGTTGCTAGACGTCACCCCGGAGGTGCACTTCGTCAACGTGGGCGAGCGCTGCAACGTGGCCGGCTCCAGGAAATTCCTCAGACTCATCAAGGAGAAACACTACGACGAGGCCGTCAGCATAGCCCGTAAGCAGGTGGCCGACGGCGCACTGGTCATCGACGTCAATATGGACGACGGACTGCTGGACGCCAAGGCCGAAATGGTGAACTTCCTGAACACCATTGCCGCAGAGCCCGACATAGCCTCTGTGCCGGTGATGATAGACTCTTCAGACTGGAGTGTCATCGTAGCCGGACTGAAGTGTTTGCAGGGCAAGGGCATCGTGAACAGCATCTCGCTGAAGGAGGGCGAGGAGGTCTTCATCAGCCACGCCCGCGACATCAAACGCTACGGAGCCGCCGTGGTAGTGATGTGCTTCGATGAAGCGGGTCAGGCCACTACCTACGAGCGACGTATTGAAATAGCTGAGCGTGCATATCATATTCTGACAGAGCGGGTTGGACTGAATCCGCTGGACATTATCTTCGACCCCAACATACTGGCCGTAGCCACCGGCATGGAAGAGCACGACGCCTACGCAGCAGACTTTATACGCGCTACCCGCTGGATTAAGCAACATCTGCCCGGTGCCCACGTTAGTGGAGGAGTCAGTAACCTGTCGTTCTCGTTTCGCGGCAACAACTACATTCGCGAGGCCATGCACGCCGTATTCCTCTACCACGCCATACAAGCTGGCATGGACTTCGGCATTGTGAATCCGGCCACTAAGGTGCTCTACAGCGACATACCACAAGCTCAGCTGGAGGTAATAGAGGACGTCATACTCTGCCGCCGCCCCGGTGCCAGCGAACGACTCATCACGCTGGCGGCTGAGTTGGCTGCCGAGCAATCCACCACCGATCCTGCTAAACCTACAGCAAGCCGGGCGGAAGAACGGCCGGAGTCGGTGGAGGAAAGACTGCAGCAGGCGCTCATCAAGGGCGTTGGCGACTACTTGCAGCAGGACCTGCAGGAGGCGCTACAGCAATACCCGCGTGCCGTCAGCATCATCGAGGGACCGCTGATGGCCGGCATGAACACCGTGGGTGAACTCTTCGGAGCTGGCAAGATGTTTCTGCCACAGGTGGTCAAGACGGCTCGTACCATGAAGCAGGCGGTAGCTATTCTGCAACCCTATATCGAAGCACAGCGTGGCGACGCTAGCCAGGAAAAGGCGGGCAAGATACTGTTGGCCACGGTAAAGGGTGACGTCCACGATATCGGCAAGAACATCGTGGGGGTCATCATGACGTGCAACAACTACGACGTCATCGACATGGGGGTGATGGTGCCCGCCGAACAGATAGTACGCAAGGCCATAGAAGAGCAGGTGGACATGATAGGACTTTCGGGACTCATCACGCCCAGCCTGGAGGAAATGGTCAACGTGGCCCACGAAATGCAGCGTGCCGGACTGAACATTCCCATCATGATAGGGGGCGCTACAACTAGCGAACTGCACGTGGCGCTGAAGATAGCCCCCGTCTACGGCGGTCCGGTGCTATGGATGAAGGACGCTTCGCAGAATGCGCTGGTGGCTGCCCAGCTGATGAATCCGGAACAGGAACAGCGTGTGGAGCAGGAACTGGAAAGCAAGTATCAACAGCTGCGCGACGACTACCAGCAACAGCAGCAGGAGCTGCTCTCGCTGGAAGAGGCACGCAAGCATAAACCCAGATACTGGAGAGAGAATTTATGAAAATCAAGACAATACTTTTCGACTTAGGAGGTGTAGTCATTACCCTGGACCAGGGACAGGCTATACGGCGATTCCAGCAACTTGGACTGGCTGATGCCCAGCAACGGCTGGACCCCTACCAGCAGAGCGGCATCTTCGGCCAGCTGGAGGAAGGACAGATCACGACGGAGGACTTCCGCAGAGAGTTTTCACAATTGGTGGGCTACGAAGCCACCCACAAGCAATGTGCCTACGCCTGGCAGGGCTATGCCAAGGAGGTGCCACAGCGCAATCTGGATGCCCTGCTGCGGCTGCGAGCAGAGGGCTACAGAGTGGTGCTGCTGTCAAACACCAACCCCTATATGATGGAGTGGGCAGAGAGCGACCGCTTCGACGGCAAGGGACACCCGTTGTCGTACTACTTCGACGCTTGCTACCTGAGTTACCAGCTGAAGATGATGAAGCCTGCGGAGATGATATTCCGTGAGGTGCTGCGCAGGGAGAAGACGTTTGCTTCGGAGGTACTCTTCGTTGACGACGGACCGCGCAACGTGATGGTGGCCAGTCAGCTGGGCATGCTGACATACTGTCCGGAGAATGGCGCAGACTGGACGGAGAAACTCTTCAGCATGTTGAACAATTAATAAAGCATACCGCAAGTTAGTTCACATTTATAAGCTTTACGATTTTCACGATTTACGATTTTCACAATTTATTTGACGATTGAATGAATAATTTATTAAAACGCATACTTTTTCTCTTATTGGTATTTCTACCACTGGCTGTCGCAGCACAGCAGAAGCGCCAGTTCCGCGGCGCATGGATACAGAGTGTCAACGGACAGTTCATGGGATTGTCGACACAGCAGATGCAGCAGACGCTGAGCTACCAGCTGGACGAACTGCAGAAAGACGGCTGCAACGCCATTATCTTCCAGGTACGACCGGAGTGTGACGCGTTATATGAGAGCAAACTGGAACCTTGGAGCTACTATCTGACGGGAGAGCAGGGCAAGGCGCCCAGTCCGTACTGGGACCCACTGGCCTGGATGATCACGGAGTGCCACAAGCGAGGCATGGAACTGCATGCCTGGATAAACCCTTACCGGGCCAAAACCAAAACAGCCCACAAGAATAGTGCAGGTCACATCGTCAGCCGCCACCCGGAGCGTTGTTTCGAGTATGACGGACTGACGTTGCTGAACCCCGCACTCAAGGAGAACCGCGACTACATCTGTGCCGTCGTCATGGACATCGTGGAACGCTACGACGTGGACGGACTGCACATGGACGACTACTTCTATCCGTACCCCACGGCGGGCATAGAAATACCCGACGCAGAGGACTTTGCCAACAACAGCGAGGGATTTACCGACATCGGAGACTGGAGACGCCACAATGTAGACCTCTTCGTGGAACAGTTGGCAGAGACGGTGCACAATACCAAACCATGGGTGAAGGTGGGCATATCGCCATTTGGCATCTACCGCAACCTGAAGAACGATCCTAAGGGCAGCCGCACCAGCGGATTGCAGAACTACGACCAGCTGTATGCCGACATCTTGCTTTGGGACAAGAAGGGATGGATGGACTACTGCGTACCACAGCTATACTGGGAGATTGGCCACAAGGCTGCCGACTACGACGAACTGATACATTGGTGGAATGCCAACTGCCGCAATACCAATCTGTATATTGGTGAAGACGTGGAGCGTACGGTAAAGTATGACCAGCAAACCAGGAAGATGGCGCTCCATCGGGAGCAGGACCACGTCAACGGCATCGTGCTCTGGTATGCCAAGGCTGCGGTAGACAATGTTGGAGGCTATGGCACTCGTTTGCGTACAGACTACTGGCGCTACCCGGCGCTGCAGCCGTTGACACCATGGATAGACCATCGGGCACCGGGTAAGGTAAAGAAACTGAAGACCATCGAAGTGGAGGGACGCCAAGTGCTCTGCTGGACAGCACCGAAGGGCAAGGACTGGACAGACATGCCAACGAAATACGTTATCTACCGATTTGACAAGGGAGAACGCATTGACACGGACAATGCGTCGAAGATTGTCGCCATCACCAGCGATACGCACCTGGAACTGCCGGAGCAGCCGCACAAGACGCGCCATACTTACGTGGTGACGGCGCTGGACCGCATGCAGAATGAAAGCAAGGTGCGGAAGCTGAAGGTGAAATATTAACTGCTGAAGCTATCAAATAAAGCAATTTGGCGTATGATAAGCGTAAAGAGATTTCAGGTGAACCCACTGCAGGAGAATTGCTACGTGGTGAGTGACGACAGTCAGGAGTGTGTTATCATTGACTGTGGTGCCTATTATGAGGAGGAGTGTCAGGCCATTGATGCTTATCTTCGTGAACAACAACTGACACCAGTTCACCTGTTGGCTACTCATGGACATCTGGACCATAACTTCGGCAACCGCCACCTCTTTCAGCAGTACAAGCTGAAGGTTGAGATCTGTGCGGCAGACCAGCAACTGGTAGAGCGCCTGCCACAACAGGCTGCTGCTCTCTTTGGCATGGAAATCAGCGATGACCAGCCACCTGTTGGCAGGCTGCTTAGCGATGGTGACACCATCACCTTTGGCAACCATACTTTGCAGGTGATGCATACACCGGGTCATAGTCAGGGCTCATGCCTGTTCTACATGAAAGAGGAGAATACCGTATTCTCTGGTGACACGCTGTTCCGCATGAGCATTGGTCGAACGGACTTCCCTGAGGGCTCTTGGCAGCTGATGGAGCAGAGCTTGGCAACCATAGTCACCACGTTGCCTGCAGAAACTGTCGTCTATCCTGGTCATGGACCTAAGACGACCATTGCTGACGAGCTCCAATACAATCCTTATCTAAGACGCTGACCAATAAGCAATGAGGGTATGTCAACAGTTTGACATACCCTCATTTTCTTATATTAGGTAATCTGTGGCGATTTACTTCTGTGCCTTGAGAGCAGCGATAGACTCCTTGAGGGCAGCAATCTTTTCCTCTGAGTCGCTCTGCTTCTTGCGCTCCATGGCGACGACCTGTTCTGGGGCATTTTGTACGAAGCGCTCGTTGGAGAGCTTCTTCTTTACACCAGCCAGGAATCCTTCCAAATGCTGTAGCTGAGCCTCCATTTTCTCTATCTCGGCATCTACATCAATCAGCTTGCCCAAGGGTACGGCAAACTCGTCGGTACCAATCATAAAGGCACTCGACGTAGCGTCCTTCTCAGCAACTACCTCGATGGCATTGACATTAGCCATCTTCTGGATGACAGCATTGAAGGCCTCGAAGCGGTTCTGACCAACGGCCTGCAGAGACAGCGCCTCCTTAGGAGCGATGTTCTTCTGACTGCGTACCATGCGGACACCAGAGACAATCTGCTTCACGTTCTCTATCTGGGCAGCCAACTCGTCGTCAGCAGCGGTAGGAGCGGGGAGTGTCAGACTGACGCGCATGATTGATTCGCCATCCTTGCGGTCATAGAGGTGCTGCCACAGTTCCTCCGTGATGAACGGCATGAAGGGGTGCAGCATCTTCAGCAGAATCTCGAAGAACTCCAACGTCTTCTCGTAGGTCTGCTTATCAATGGGCTGTGGCTCGCCATTGATGTAGGCGGGCTTCACCATCTCCAAGTACCAACTGGAGAACTCGTCCCAGAAGAGCTTATAGACAGCCATCAGTGCCTCAGAGATGCGGTACTTCTTGAAGAGGTCGTCAACTTCGGCAGCGGTCTGGCGCAACTTGGCCTCAAACCATGCTGTGGCTATACGGCCTGCCTCTGACTGTTCGATGTCTGCAACCTTCCAACCCTTTACTAAGCGGAACGCGTTCCATATCTTATTGTTGAAGTTGCGGCCCTGTTCGCAGAGTGACTCGTCGAAGAGAATGTCGTTGCCGGCAGGAGCAGAAAGCATCATGCCCATGCGCACGCCGTCGGCGCCAAACTTCTCGATGAGTTCGATGGGGTCGGGGCTATTGCCAAGCGACTTCGACATCTTGCGGCCCAGCTTGTCGCGCACAATACCGGTGAAGTAGACGTTGCGGAAGGGCATGTCGCCAATGTATTCGTAGCCGGCCATAATCATGCGGGCTACCCAGAAGAAGATGATATCCGGACCCGTTACCAAGTCGGCAGTGGGGTAGTAATACTTGATTTCCTCATTGCCAGGGTTGTTGATGCCGTCGAACAGCGAGATAGGCCACAGCCAAGAAGAGAACCACGTGTCGAGGGCATCCTCGTCCTGACGGAGGTCAGCATCGGTGACGGCAGGATTCTTCTGCTGAGCCAACTTCAATGCCTCCTCACGAGTCTCGGCAACTACGTAGTCGTCGTTCTCTTGTATTTGGCGGGATAGAACTTCAGCTTGTCTTCCATGACGGGAGGCAGAGCGATGTCGGCAAAGTGCTGCATGCGAAGGAACCACTGCAGCGAGAGACGGGGCTCGATGGCAGTGTCTGGGTTACGCTCCGAATAGCCTACCTTGTTGACGTAGTCTTCAATTTTCTCCATCAGACCGGCAGCCTGCAGGTCCTTGGCTATTTGCTTGCGGCAGTCCATGCGGTCCATGCCGACGTAGAGGGGCGACTGGGCCGAGATGGTGCCATCGGGGTTGAAGATGTCGATGGTCTCCAGGTTGTGGGTCTTACCCAACATGTAGTCGTTGGTGTCGTGGGCAGGAGTAACCTTCAAGCAACCCGTACCGAACTCGATGTCAACATAGCGGTCTTCGATGACGGGAATAACGCGACCAACCAAAGGAACAATGACCTTGCGGCCCTTGAGCCACTGGTTCTTCGGGTCCTTGGGGTTGATGCACATAGCGGTATCGCCCATGATGGTCTCAGGACGCGTGGTGGCAACAACGGCGTAGTAGCCGCGGTCGTCTTTATGGATGACATTTCCTTCTTGGTTCTCGTATGCTGCGATATCATCGCAGCTACCCTCGACATAATATTTCAGATGGAACAGATGGCTCTGCTCCTCACGATAGATAACCTCTTCTGTAGACAGTGCCGTCAGCGCCTTGGGGTCCCAGTTGACCATGCGCAGACCGCGATAGATGAGTCCTTTGTTGTAAAGGTCGACGAAAACCTTGATGACGCTCTTAGAGCGCTTCTCATCCATGGTGAATGCCGTGCGATCCCAGTCGCAACTGGCACCCAGTCGGCGCAACTGCTTGAGAATGATTCCACCGTGCTCGTGGGTCCAGTCCCAGGCATGTTCAAGGAACTGTTCGCGCGTTAGATCACGCTTCTTGATACCCTGCTCGGCCAATTTCTTGACAACCTTGGCCTCGGTAGCAATAGAGGCATGGTCGGTGCCGGGTACCCAGCAGGCATTCTTGCCCTCCATGCGTGCACGGCGCACGAGGATGTCCTGAATAGTGTTGTTGAGCATGTGGCCCATGTGCAGCACACCCGTCACGTTGGGTGGTGGGATGACGATGGTGTAAGGCTCACGACCATCGGGTTTTGAACTAAACAGTTTGTGGTCCAGCCAATACTGGTACCACTTGCCTTCGACCTCTTTTGGGTCATATTTACTTGCTAATTCCATATACCTATTTATAAAACAGCTGCAAAGGTACGAATAAGTGAGCGAAAAACCAAATTTTTTTTGGTTTTTCCGAACGGGAGAATGCGAAGCCACACTCTTTGAGAACTTTCGAACGTAGTTCAAAGGTACGAAAAAAAGTGAAAAGTGAAAAGTG
>CACWFV010000014.1 GCA_902760315.1 uncultured Bacteroidales bacterium
TCTGACGTGGTGACGCCCTCTTTACTCAACAAGCGGTATTCCGTCTTGTCTTCGCCCACCTGGAACATGGGGGCATACTTGAAATCAACTGATTTAGACATTGTCGTTTTGTATTTGTTAGTTTTGATGATTATTCTGGCTGAGAGAAGTGACATCAGATGCTCAGTTCGTCGAGCACCTTGATGAGTTTCTTGTTGAAAGGCTTATCGGTGCGTATGCACTCCGAGAAGGGCACATAGACAATCTCGTTGTTGCGGATGCCCACCATGACGTTGCGCTGTCCCTGCTTGATGGCCTCGATAGCGCCCACACCAGTGCGGCTGGCCAGTATACGGTCATGGGCGGAGGGACTGCCGCCGCGCTGCAGGTGGCCCAGGATACTGACGCGCACGTCGAATTCAGGGAACTCCTTCTTGACGCGGTCCGCATAGTAGAGGGCGCCACACTTAGGACTCTCGGAGACGATGACGATGCACGACTTCTTGGACTTACGGATGCCGCGACCCATGAACTGTGCCAGCTGGTCTACCTCGGTCATTTCCTCTGGTATGATAGCAGCCTCGGCGCCACAGGCAATGGCCGAGTTCTGTGCCAGGAAACCAGCGTCGCGCCCCATGACCTCGACAAAGAAGATGCGCTCGTGCGAGTTGGCCGTGTCGCGTATGCGGTCGACACACTCCATGATGGTGTTCATGGTGGTGTCGTAGCCAATGGTGGAGTCGGTGCCGTAGAGGTCGTTGTCGATGGTGCCGGGCAGTCCGATGACTGGGAAGTCGAACTCCATGCCGAAGTTGCGCGCGCCAGTCAGCGAGCCATTGCCTCCGATGACCACCAGTGCGTCAATCTCTTCTTTCTGGCAGGTCTCGTAGGCCTTCTGCATGCCTTCAAGCGTCATGAACTCCTTGGAGCGGGCCGTCTTCAGGATGGTTCCGCCACGGGTGATGATGCCCGACACGTCTTCGGTAGTGAACTGCTTGACTCACCGCACGGATGGCGGCATTCATGCCGGGAGCGTCGCCTCCGGAGGTCAGAATGCCAATGGTCTTAATCTTACTCATAGGTTGATAGTTATTTAATGAATCTGAATTGTTACTCATAGGTGTTTTTTTTTGCACAAATAATATTGTTGCAGCTACTGCGTGTTGACTGTCAGAACCCGAAGACCTCCTCGGTGGTGAGTCTCTTGACGGGTCCTATTTTCTCCAGTGCCTCCATGTCGAGTTGTTTCTCGTCGCCCAGGATGACATAGCGGAGGGGCTTGTTGGCCATGTTCGCCTTCTCGAAGTTGACGATGTCCTGCAGGGTGACCTTCGGCAGGTCGGCGTAGATCTTCTGATTGAGGTCATAGTCGAGTCCCAACTGCTGCATGGCATGCCATCTGCTGATGATACCCATCTTGGTGACGCGCTGGCTGGCAAGTTGCTTGGCGAGACCCTCCTTGGCGATGCCGAAGGCGTTCTCACTGGCAGGCAACTCGTTGGTGATTTCCTGGAAGTGGCTGATACAGTCGGCCATCTTGTCGTTCTGCGTGATGATGTGGGTGAAGAAACTCTCCTTCTCTCCCTTCCTGCCGGCACGGCTGTAGTAGGCAGCGGCATTGTAGGCCAGGCCGCGTGCCTCGCGCATCTCCTGGAACACGATGCCGTTCATGCCGCCGCCGAAGTACTCGTTGAACACGGCCTGCACGGCAGCCTCTTCGATATGCCAGTCGCGCTGCTCGTTGTGGTAGGCACGCATATAGATGTTCTTGGCGTCGTATGGGGCAATCCATACCTCATTCTGGTTGGCTTCCTGCTTCACATAATAGTTGTTCTGAGGCACCGGCAGGCGTTTCTTGGCTGTCTGGTGGGTCTTGTCGATGACGGCAGCGACCTCCTGTAGGCTCATCGGACCGTAGTAGTTCACGCTGTGCTCGTAGTCGCTGAGTTTCTTCACAAGGTCGATGAACACCTGGGGATCAGTATCATTCAGTTGCTGCTCGCTGAGGATGTCGCGCTCTGCATTTCGGGGGCCGTAGATACCGTATGAACAGAGCGCAGCGTAGTTGTAGCGCTGGTTCTTCTTGGCATCCTCACGCCCCTTCATGATCTTCTTGACCAGGGCGTCGTAGGCTTCTCTGTCCACCTGTGCATGGTTCAGCACTTCCTCCAGCAGCGACAGGGCAGGCTGCATATTCTCCTGTAGGCCGCTCAGACTGATGTTGAGCACGTCGTCCCATACGGTGGCAGAGAAGTTGCAGGCCAGTTCATAGAACTTCTGCTTTACGTCGCTGGCACTCATCTTGTCAGTCCCGAGGTAGTTCAGATACTGGTTGGCCACGTCATAGCGGTTGTCGGCACTCTGGCCGAACTCATAGCGGAAAGTAAGTTGGAAGAGTCCGTTCTCTTTGTTCTGCACATAATAGAGAGGCAGGCCTTTCTTGGTTTTGGCCATCGTCAGGTCGCTCTTGAAGTCGACGAACTTGGGCTGGATGGGCTCCACCTGTGCGTTCTGGATATCTTTCACAAACTGGCTCATCTGGTCGCGGTTCGTGGGTATCGGGGTGATGGCGGGCTTGTCGATCTTCTTCTGTGTGGAGTCGATGCCCTGCTTCTTGTAGACGCTCACGTAGCCGTCGGTGAAGAACTTGTTGGCGAAGTCTACGATCTCCTGCTTTGTGATTTTGGAGATGCGGTCGATCTTGCCTACCACCTGTCGCCAGTCCACCTCGTTGATGAAGGCGTCGACGAACATGTCGGCCCGTCCCTCATTGCTCTCGAGCAACTGATAGTGGCGGCGCTTCTTGTTGTTGATGATCGAGGGCAGCAGGTTGTCGGGGAAGTCGCCCTTCTTCAGCTTGTCTATCTCAGCCAGCATGAGGCGCTTCACCTCGTCGAGGCTCTGACCCTGCTTGGGCGTTCCCATCAGGAAGAAGGCCCCGTGGTCGTGCAGCAGTTCAGCACCTCCTGCTGCGTGCTGCACCTTCATCGTCTGGTTCAGGTCGAGGTCGAAGAGTCCGGCCCGTCCGTTGCTCAGCACGTCCTCCATCAGTTCGAGGGTGTCGGCCTGCAGGGTGTTGGCCTGCTTGGCGCGCCAGCCCATCCATATCTGCTCTGCTTCCTGTCCGATGACGGTCGTGTCCTTGGGCTGTGTCAGCGGGGGCAGTGGTGCGAAGACGGGCTGCCTCACGTCGGCACCGGGCTTCCAACTGCTGAAGTATGTGTCGATGATGGCAATGGTCTTGTCGGGGTCCAGGTCGCCAGCCATGCAGATGGCCACGTTGTTGGGGCGGTACCACTTGTCGAAGTAGTTCTTGATGTTGACGATCGAGGGGTTCTTCAGGTGCTCCTGCGTGCCGATGGTGGTCTGCGTGCCGTAGGGATGGTTGGGCCAGAGCATCTTGCTGATGCTGGCGAACAGTTTGTAGGAGTCTGACGACAGTCCGATGTTGTACTCCTCGTAGACTGCCTCCAGTTCGGTGTGGAAGCCACGTATCACCATGTTCTGGAAACGGTCGGCCTGTATCTTCGCCCAGTTGTCTATCTCGTTGGCGGGGATGTCCTCCGTGTAGCAGGTGACGTCGTTTGACGTGTAGGCGTTGGTGCCTTCAGCGCCAATGGTAGCCATCAGCTTGTCGTACTCATTGGGAATGAAGTATTGGGCTGCCACCTGCGAGACAGAGTCTATTTCGTGGTAAGCCTGCTTGCGAGCCTCAGGGTCAGTCAGTTTGCGATAAGCCTCGTAGCGCTGCTCAATGTCTGCCAGCAAGGGCGCCTCGGCAGTGGGGTTGGTGGTGCCAAACTGCTTGGTACCCTTGAACATCAGGTGCTCCAGGTAGTGAGCCAGACCAGTGGTCTCAGCGGGGTCGTTCTTGGACCCCGTACGCACGGCGATGTAGGTCTGGATGCGGGGTCTCTCTTTGTTGACAGAGAGATACACCGTCAGTCCGTTGTCTAATGTGTAGATGCGGGTCTGCATCATGTCGCCCGCTACGGTCTTGAAATCATAATTTCTGGCCTGTGCGGACATGGCGATGGAAGCCAGGCCGACTACCAGCATGTGTCTAATCTTCATAGTCTATTTCGTGGTCTAGTTTTGAGATAAAATCATCGAATACTTCCTGTTCTACATCGCCCATGTCAAACTCCTTCTGGGCGTCCTTGCGGATTTCAGCAATCCAGGCACGGCGGGCTTTGACGTAGTCTTCGCGGATGCGCTGCATGAGCGACTCTGACAATTCGTCGACGCCATAGTAGTCCATAATGAGTTTGTAGGTCCACACCCACTGGTATTCACGATAGTGCTCGTTGATGTGGTTGAAGCGGTCAATGACCTCCTGTATGCTCTCAATGCTGCCGCTCTTGATGTCGTCCAGCAGGCGTTGCTCCTCGGTGGCTGGCAGCAGCAGTCCGCTGAGGTCGTTCCAGGTGCCTTCGCCCACGGTGGTTGTTGGCTTACCGAGGAAGCCCCCCTTGATGGCGCGTTTCAACACGGCACCCATATAGATGCGCAGCGCGATGTCGTAGTACTTGATGCCCTTCTTCAGTGACGACGCATTGATGATGTACTCCTGGAAGTTGTATGACGACACGTTCTTGCCACCGGCCTTGCGCAGGTTCTCCAGAATTTTCTTGCCCTCTACAATCTCGCCTACGGTGAATGGCGAAAGCCAGTCGAAATTGATGATGCTCTTTCTGCTTGACGCCGCACGCTTGTCGCGCTTGGGCCACTTCTTGATGTCGCGGTAGAGACCTACGGTGGTGATGTTGCGGCCGGGCACGATGTACATGGTCTCGCCATAAGCCAACAGGTAGGCAAAGGGCAGACAACGCATGTCGGGGTGGTTCATCAGTTTGCCGAAGCAGACAGAGAAGGCTCCTATCTTGGCAGGCATCAGCACGTAGGCACCTGAGGCCGTCTTGGAGCCACGCTCCAGGGTGCCGTAGTGCAGAGGTCCCATCTTGTAGGCATGGTTGGAGAAGTTGGTGTTTGACCCCGCATTGTAGAACGAGAATTCGCCGCCAATGAGCAACGAACTCTTGTGGTGCGATGCCGAGAAGGGACCACAGAAGGCTGCGCAGGCCTCGCCATTGGCCATGAACGAGTTGGCAAAGAACACGCTGGCCTCGGCTGTGAAGCCATTGGTAATCTGGCAAGCCTCGCCGACAAAGCAGTCTTGCATCTTCACCGAGTTGGTAATGGAGCAGCCGTTGGAGATGATGCTGTTCTCGCAGATGACACCCGTGCCGATGTATACGGAGTCGTCTTTCGATGAGAGGATGGTGCAGTCGCTCAGGCGGGCGGCACCGTTGATTTCGCAGTCTTCCTTGATGACGGTATTGGTAATCTCCTTGGAGTTGATAATCTTCACACCATTGCCAATGGTGCCGCGGTCAGGCTGAGTGAAGCGTATCTCCTCGTTGATGAGACGGGTGATGGCGTCCTTCAGCTGCTTGTCCTTGAAGTATTTCACCATGAAGGCTGCCAACTGTGAGTTCAGGTCGTGGAACAACACCACGTTGCCGTCACCCATCTCGTTGAGCACGCTGATGAGGTGCCCCTCGCCAAAGGAGGCTCCCTCGGTGGTCTCCATGGTGGAGATGTTGGAGATGTAGCAGTCGTCGCCTATCGTATAGTTGTTGATGAAGTTGCCTACTTTCTCAATAAGGCAGTTGTCGCCTACGGTGACATTGCGCAGGGTGGCATCGTTGATGCCAGAATGCTTGGTGAAACCTTTGGTGACCTCTACTTGCTTTTCAAATACTCCCAGCTGGCAGTGGCCGTAGAACAGCACACGGTGGAAACCGTAAGGCGAAAAGTCTTCAGCCACCTCTACCTGTTGCCAGTCCTCTGCCCAGCAACTGTTGTTCTCAAGCACTTGTATTTCTTCGCTGGTTAATTGTCTGTAATCTCTCATAAAGATATCTTTGGTTGGTTCAATATTTACTCTTCTATCTGATAAAGGAAGTCATTGTACGGGTATTTCTGGACGTGCAACTCTCGGACACGCTTATAGAGCGTGTCGCGCAGCGTGTCGATGTTCTCTTTTTGCTTGGCTGAGATGAACAGGCACTCCAGATAGTGCTGGTTCTCGCCTGTACGTGCCATCCACGTCTTCTTCAGGTCGTCAAGGGTCAGATTCTCCTTGGTCATCGGCGTCAGGTCGTCGGCCTCCTTCTCTACCCAGGTGTAGGCGTCAATCTTGTTGAATACCAGCATGGCGGGCTTCTCGGCACAGCCCAGTTCCTTGAGGGTCTCTTCCACTACTCGTATCTGCTCCTCAAAGTCGGGGTGCGAGATGTCGACGACATGCACCAGCAGGTCAGCCTCGCGGACCTCGTCGAGTGTAGACTTGAACGACTCTACCAGGTCCGAGGGCAGTTTGCGAATGAACCCCACCGTGTCGGCCAGCAGGAAGGGCAGGTTGTCGATGGTCATCTTGCGCACCGTGGTGTCGAGGGTGGCAAAGAGCTTGTTCTCGGCAAAGACATCGCTCTTGCTGAGCAGGTTCATCATCGTAGACTTGCCAACATTGGTGTAACCCACCAGGGCCACACGAATCAGTCGCCCGCGGTTCTTGCGCTGGGTAGTCTTCTGCTGGTCTATCTCCTTCAGGCGCTGCTTCAGCAGGGTGATGCGGTGCAGAATGATGCGGCGGTCCATCTCTAACTGGGTCTCACCGGGACCACGCAGTCCCACGCTGCCCTTTCCGCCACCACTGCCCGAACCGCCGCCCTGACGTTCCAGGTGGGTCCACAGTCGTTGCAGACGGGGCAGCATGTAGCGATACTGGGCCAGCTCCACCTGCGTCTTTGCCTCAGCGGTTTGGGCACGCATGGCAAAGATGTCCAGAATCAGGGAGGTGCGGTCCAGGATTTTCACCTTCAGCTCGCCTTCGATGTTGCGTATCTGCTTGGCGCTGAGCTCGTCGTCGAAAATCACCATACCCACCGGCTGCGGTGCCTGACTGCCGTCCTCAGGCGCTGGCGAACCAGCGTCGAGCCAGTCGTAATAGGCGTCTTCCTGCTGCTTGATATATTGCTTGATCTCGTCGAGTTTGCCTTTTCCGACATACGTCACCTGGCTGGGTCCCTGCACGCGCTGTGTGAAACGCTTCACGGTGACAGCCCCCGCGGTGTCTGCCAGGAATTCCAACTCGTCAAGATATTCTTTAGTCTTGGCCTCGTCCTGCTGCTGGGTAATCAGTCCTACCAATACGGCAGTCTCTGCTTTCGCTTCAGATATTACAAATTCCTTCATATTCGCTGCAAAGATACACAAATTTAATGAAGAATGAAGAATGAAGAATGAAGAATAGAATGCTCAGCTGAACCTTTTAACTTTTTTTTGCTCGGTTACTTAAAATTATTCTTCATTCTTCATTCTTCATTCTTGATTTTTCACTACCTTTGCACGCGATAAGACAAAAAACTTTATATTTTTAGACTTATGAGAGTTATCATTGAACCCGACTATCAGAAAATGTCGCAATGGGCTGCCGAACACGTCATTGAGCGCATCAATGCCTTTCAGCCCACCAAGGAGAAACCATTTGTACTGGGCTTGCCTACCGGTTCGTCACCCGAAGGAATGTATGCCTGCCTGGTAAAGGCCAACAAGGAGGGCCGCGTATCGTTCAAGAATGTGCTGACATTCAATATGGACGAATATGTGGGGCTGCCTGAGGAGCACCCTGAGAGCTACCACTCCTTCATGGCTCGCAACCTGTTTAACCACATCGACTGCCCCAAGGAGAACATCCACATCCTCAACGGCAATGCCAAGGACCTGGCCGCCGAGTGTGCCCACTATGAGGAGATGATCCAGCAGGCTGGCGGCATCGACCTGTTCATAGGCGGCATCGGCCCCGACGGACACATTGCCTTCAACGAGCCTTACAGTTCGCTGACCAGCCGCACTCGCGTGAAGACACTCACCACGGACACCATCATTGCCAACAGCCGTTTCTTTGAGGGCGACGTCAACAAGGTGCCTAAGCTGGCGCTGACAGTAGGTGTCGGCACCGTGATGGATGCCAAGGAGGTGATGATTCTGGTCAATGGCCACCACAAGGCACGTGCACTGAAGGCAGCCATCGAGGGTGCCGTGACGCACGAGTGGACCATCTCTGCGCTGCAGATGCACCAGCACGGCATCATCGTTGCCGACGAGCCTGCAGCGGATGAGTTGAAGGTGGCTACGTACAAGTACTTCAAGGACATCGAGAAGGACAATCTGTAAATCAGAATTGCCGATAACATAAGAAAAAAATAGCCGGAGCGTCCTGCCCCGGCTATTCTTTCTTCATATTATCGCATATCCTCAATCGTCAATTAGATAATAATCTCCCGGACAATTTTCCTGTACTTCCCTTTCTTCACACGCTCTATGAAGCCATGCATCTGCCAGCGCTGACACTGTTTGGTCGACGCGTCTTGCTCCAAGTCCAACAGCTGCTGCACATCCTTGGTGGTGAAGGTCTCTGGCAGACTGGTGTATGCCTCTGCATTTTTCGAGTTCTTCCTGCGTGGCACGTATTCGCGCTCCGCATTGTCCCACGAGTCCTGCAGCATCTGCCCGAAGAAGTAGTCCTGAAACCAGATGACGGCATCGTACATCAGCGTCGAGAACTGCAGGTCGTCGTCAGTGATGTCCAGCTGGCCCGTCTTGCGGAACTGGTCGTACTGTCGACAGACGATGCGGGGCACGGTAAACCAGGTGGCGTAGAATACAGCACGCTTCCGCAGGTAGTCCAGCACCAGGTCGCCAGCAGCCTCTGCCTCCTGAGCCGAGAGTTCGCAGAGGCTGTAGACGTGGTCTACCAGCCTGCCCAGTGGCAGTTCGCCATGCAGCTGCTCCATCTTGAATCCCCACGCCTTCAGCTCTTCGTTGGTCTTCCAGTCCACCACGTTCTTCCTGACCATTTGGTAGTTGGCGCGCTCCATCAGGAAAATGGCCACACGGCTGCATAGTCCGTCGTTGATGTTCCTCAGCGTGAATTTCTTGTGCAGCGAGACGTTTGTTCCAGTGGTCACCGAGTTCCAGTAGACGGGCAGAATATCGTTGATGGAGTCGCTGTTGGCATAGTCCACACCGCTGAGCTCGTTGTGGAATGCCTTCAGCTCCAGGTCGTGCTTGCCTATCCAGGCGCCACCGCTCTGTGCCGAGATGCTGGAGTCCAGCTCCGAGTCGAACATGTACAAGTGCAGTGGCTGCACCTCGCCGTCCACCACGTCCTTGGCGCGCTTCAGTCGTCGGAAGAAGATGTTGTTCGACGTCTTGGTGGGCAGGTATCTGATCATGCCCTCCGGCTCCACCAGCGCGTCTTGCTTCTGGGCCTTCGACGACGTGCCACGCTTCTTCTGCTCCTGCTTGTAGCGCGTCTCTGCCAGTCGCACCTCTTCGTCCTGTGCCCGCATGGAGCACATAATCTGGTCGTCCAGATGCTTGGCAAACGACTTTCCTGAGGCAGGGTGTCCGATGATCAGCACCTGCGGGTTCATCCGCTGTCGGGCCCCATCGAAATGCTTGTACCAGCAGCGTGTCAGCAGCGTGCAGTACATGGCTCCTGAGGCAAACACAGCGCCCAGCCAGTTCTCTCTGCTCACTCCCCGACAGGCCTCTGCATAAGGGGTGCAAAGGAGAGATTCCAACCTTTGAGCGAACTGCTCGTAAGGCACTTCAACTGCTCCCACAGGCTTTGCAGCTGCTGTGGCGTGGCTTCCATGAATACCCACACTTTCAAGTACCCCTTGCATCCTCTTGGGGATGTCTTTGTACAGTTTTCGCTCACAAGCCGTATGAGCAATGTCGCTGACCTCTTTGTCCCCTCGCTCTCTGATGACGTCCTGCACAAATCCGCACAGTCTAAGCACCCTGTCGACCATGTCCGGCTGGTTGTCGCAGATATACCTGAGGTCGAGAGCCATTTGCAGCATTGTCCGGTGGCGATCTCCAGCGGCGGGAGCACCACCTTGTGCGGCCTGCCACGCTTCACAGATTTTTGCGTATTCGATTCCATGATAACTCAAAATTTCGTTTTTTTCTTCTTTTTCTGAACACGGATTATTCGGATCTAACGGATTCTTTTCAGCGCTTTTATCCGTTCCATCCGTTCTATCCGTGTTCGTTAAAACCACCTTATTCGTGTTATTCGTGCAATCCGTGTTCTCCGACCGGTGGTCTGAGTGTGGCGTTGCAATCTTTCTCTCAGCCGCGCTATGACCGTCTCGATATAGAGCATCATATCGCTCAGCAAATTCCTTATTCTCATAGGTAAATAGTTCTTTGTCAATAAACAAAATATCCGTCTCTTTGCAGATGAAGCTCATGCGACTGGCATCCTTGCAGCTCTCGTCCACCTCTACGCCCAGCACCTTCGCCATCTCGTGCTGGTTGTCGATGAGGTTACCTTTCTGGACATCGGCTTTAAATACGATTTTAAGACCTTTGCCTGATGGCGTGATGTAGATGAGAAGGATGGACCCACCCCCATCCCCTCCCGAAGTGAGGGGAGCTTGGTTTGCAAATAATTCTGGATGTGTTTCGCGCCATACATTGTAATAATCTTGTGGAGTAGGCTTTTCCATCACCCCTCCCCTCGGGAGGGGAAGGGGGTGGGTATCAATATGGTCCACATCCATCACCACCAAGCCTGTCAGCCTCGTTGCCGCCTGCTTGCGCCAGCGCCCCAACTTGCCCGCCTTCGACAGTGTCTCGTCGAATGTCGCCTGAAAGATGAATGCTGGCAACTTGCGCTTCAGTGCCGCATCGTGCGTCTCACGATACTTGTCTATGTTCTCGTTCCACTGCGTCGCCCTGACGAGCGCCCAGAATTGAGCCTCGTCCACAGGCAACGTAGGATTACTGAAATTCTTCTGATAGCAAAACATAGTTAGCAAAATTCTATTAGTTCCCTATCAATGATAACATCCTTTGCTTGCTGGTTGCCACGATCCATCTGCGCCAAAATGCGGGCAGGGAGCAATCGTTTCTGGAAAGCCTCGCGACGGATAATGAGTGTCTTGGTCTCTTTCATCCAACCATTATCCAGTTCAGCGATGGTCTTGCTCTCAGGTACATAACCCGGCATCCTTGATTTTCTCACATAAGCATTAAACTGTTTTTCACCCGTCCACTGGTCATAGTGCAGCGAACCCTGTACAAACTCACCCTTACGCATGCGGGCGATTACTGTGTCGTCAATCTTTATTTTAATTATTACTTCCATTGTTCTTGAGTTTTAGTGAGAGAAGGTCAGAATCTTTGGCCATTTACTCGAGAACATCCTCTTCACTTCAACTCAGGTTATTGTTTAATTAAGCATTATGCATTAAGCATTCTGTCCCTGCTGGTCCTGCCAGTCGCGGACACTCATCGAGAGTTGAACGCGTACAAAGTCGCCTTCATTAAGATGTCCCACAAGCGAGCGGGCGTAGTCGCCAGTCGCCTCTGCAAATAGCGTGTCAATCCCATCTGTGAGCACCATGCCCAAAGACGTAAACACTCTAGGTTGACCCTGTTGGTCGTTGTACTGTCTATCCTGGATAGGCAGCACCTTCTGAATCTTCATTGTTTTTTCCATGATTGTGTTTGATTAAATAAATTAATGTATAAAGGGGATTAGGGCTTCCGTCCTTTCGACAATGCAAAGATAGGAATAAAAAAATACCCGACACGTATGAAAAAACGTGTCGGGAAAGAATGGGGGAATAAAAGAAAGAATGGGGGAAAGAATTGGGGAAAACTACCCCTTCCGGTAGATACTCAGAAAGCGTTTTGCCACATTTATGCGCCTTGTCGCCTCTGTCGTATCCCTGTCTGGGAATGTCCAATTGGGGAAGTCGCCAAGGACATTACCATACGCTTTCTTGACTGACGACACCTCTGGGAGGTCCACCAGTTGCAAGCCTTCCAGATAGGTCACAAACGACTGGGGTGTGTCAAACGAAGGCAAGCCCTCCGTCTGGTTCATCACCACCATCAGCCATGTGTAATCATACAGATGCCTCAAGACGCCCTCACTCTTCAGCGTCAGCACAGCCTTCCTAACCCGCTCGTCAACTGTCAGCATCTCCGACGCCTGCAAATCGGGCTCTTCCTCCTCCTTTTGTTCACTCTCACCTTTATGATATATATGCACATGCTGGTTGTCATGTATGTCGAACATCGGGCCATTAAACGTCACACTACCATTGAACGTCACGTTGCCCAAACAATTCTCTTTCTTCTCCATCGTCGCCACTATTCTCTAAGTTTCACATCATCATTGTCATGCACGTCGTACATCGGACCTTCAAACGTAGGGTTCTGCATCAATATCTGAGGCTTAGTGCTCTCCTCCGGCAGTGCCATCACCTCATTCATCAGCCGTTGCTGTTCAGCACGGTGACCATCGGGCAGACAACAGTCCACAAACGTGCGTAGGAATGCCCACCTTTCGATGCTCTTCAGGTGCTGCACGAACGTTTTGATGCGCTCGCCCGACAATATCAGCAAGTTCCTCAGGTAGATATTCTCCTGAGTCTCCACCAGTTGCATCTTCATCCGATCCATCTCGTCCCTTAGTCGTGTGTTCTCATCCTGTTGTACTGTGAGCGCCCTCTCCAGTTCAGCTATGTGTACCCGCATTGCACTCGTCCTGTCCGAGAGCGCATTGAGTTCTTCGATACTTATTTCCATTGCTCTTCCTTTCAGTTGTTTTTATGTTATCAATAAGTCTTCCATCTTCCCTCATCCTTCATCCCTCTTCCATCGTACGTTCGGCGAGACGCTCACCTGTCCCTACCGTTCATAAAGAATATCTTACAACACCAAATATTTAGTTGAGTTTTTAATCAGTAGCGGCAGCTTTCACTATATATATGAACAAGGAGGGTGACAATTTGTCCTCCCCCTTTGAATGAGTTACACTGTGTACCAAGAAACTTAATCATTTAGTATGTCATTCACCTGTCCCCTGACATATCAAGTTCCCCATTCCCTTCCTCGAAGATGCTTTGGTGTACAAGTGTAGCGTCTTTCTGTCTCTTTTCAACAAATTCCTTCTATTTGGGAATCTCTACATAAACCCACGACATGGGAAATCCTTCACTGTTTGGGGTATTCCAATGACTCAAGCAGATACCTCTATCATGTTCCTCCTCTTCTTTCGAATAACCTCCCATATCTTTAGCCCATGAGGCATGTTCACCAGTATAGACATTTGCTGCTTCTTCGAAAGTATCAAAATGTTTCCTCAATTCATTGAATTTAGCATCTTGTGTAGGATTCCGATATTTAAAGAATTCTTTTATACCATCTATATATTCCAAAACATAAGGGTTCCTAAATGCAGTATATATAGACTTATATTTCTCAAGATTATCTTCATAGATTGCATTTATTTCAATCTGAATAAAGTCACAAGAAAGATAATAAGGTGTCCCAATGGAAATCTTGATGTATTCATTCTCAAAACAACCTTTAATACGATTCGGATTGTAGTCTACATCAGTCCCTAATTCTATATTTGATTCCTCGATAAAGAAGTTCTCTCTAATATATCTCAGTAGTGGCCATAATCCTTCGGAATCCTTTCTTAAGTTCAATATTATTGTACTGACACAATTATCAATGTCTGTTAACAACTCATATTGGATACCGTAGTCTTCACACATCTTATTCCCTGGAGTTATTCCTTCAGACATATCCTCCAGACAACCGCATTCTTCAACGATTGTTAATGGATCTCCAAGCCCCATGTCAAGCAAAACAGGCATGCCGTATTCAAACGGCATAACTTCATGGAAATCCTTGTTAGCAATACCGGTTCCCTTGCAAATAAGCAAAGATTTCCTGATGAATTTTTCCAAATCTAAGTCTTGACTAATGATATTTATCGCACAATAGCAATCTGCAGAATCAACGCAAGCCTTCAAGGATACTGTTAATTTCTTACCATTGGAAAATATGAGTAAGCTATACAAATTATCACTTTGAGAGATGCTGAAATCTAAGATTCTTCCATTCTCATCCATATTGGAGTTGTAACTATCCTCCTTATGGTAGAATCTATTAGAAAAGTAGTCTTTTAGTTCATCAATTTGATTAAACCAGTCTCCTTTAGGAATGGTGACGTCAATAGCAGAGACTGAATATGAATCCTTGAAGCAGCTGTAGCAAAAAGAGATTTTATACTGATAAATTAAATCAGCTGGATATTCGCAGCTGTGTCCTGTTTTGTAACCACTAAGTTCCATTGATAATTCTGAGGCTTTATCTTCATCCATTCCGATATATAAACCTCCAATGACTGGTACGCCACGCAACGTCTGAAAGATCTCATCTAGTCTGTTCAAATCCATAACAATATCACTTTTTTCAATGCAAAAATACAAAAAAAATCCATAATTGCAAATTATTATTTACTACAAGCCTTGCAATCCAACATTATTTTGTACCTTCGCATCAAATAACTAAAACATGGAACAGAAGTACTTTACCTTAGGACTCAAAAATTACCTTTTGAACCAGATGCCAAGCAAATCATCTATATTCAAGGCAATGAAGACGAAATGGTTTATCACTTCGTTGAATTATATTATAATAGTATTCGTCGTTATTTCGAATCAAAAGGTTATGATTTCTGCTATATACCATATCTGAAACGTGAACTAAATGAATATGAAGTTCTACACTATAATGCTCCTTATGCCAAGAGTGGACATCTAAAGTTCATGACAAATGATAATTTTATTCTCAATTATATGGTTCATCCAGAGAATAAAACAAACATTTCTCCGTCGCTCCTTTACTATATTCCTAACTATAAAGACGAAAGTTATCCAGAAGCAGATGTCCTAGTTAGAGGTATAAGCCTAACTAGCAATCCGTTTGCCTCGGATAACGAATTTAAAAGGATATTAAGTGACATTCTTCAGGACATTGACAAGCATACGGAGCAACCGATTCGCTTTCACAAAGTATCGGAATCAGATATAGAAGAGAAACCATCTTGGTTTTGCGCAGAAGATGATCCTTATAATATTATTGCTGCAGACGATACCTTCGATTATGAATCCAAACTCTTATTGAAGGAAATAGAAGATAGGATTGAGAAATTGAAGAAAAAAGGAATAAGTACCTATATTATTAAACGCCTAGCGTTTAATAGTAATGAGAGGCTTAGTAGACTTTGTATTTCAAAACGCAATGAGATTCTCCTTCTTGATTACTTCCTGGAAATTAAAATGAAACCACTACCAATGGCTGTATTCCTTTTGTTTCTAAAACATCCAGAAGGAATCTTTTTTAAGGATTTACCAGATTATCGAGAAGAATTGATGGAGATTTACAAAAAGGTTAAGGGACGCTCCTTCAATTATGAAATCGCCAAGCAAAGCATTGACGATGTTACGAATCCACTAAACAACTCTATCAACGAGAAGTGCTCCCGCATCCGTGAGGCTTTTGTCAGCCAGTTCGATGATCATCTTGCACAATTCTATTATATTGTTGGTCAAAGAGGAGAACTAAAGAGAATCATGCTGCCTCGCAACTTAGTGAAATGGGAATAGCCACAGGCTTTCCTGAAACTAATGGCTCTTAATCGTATTGAGGTCGGTCACAAACGGTAGATATCTCACTTTGCCCTTTTGTTGAACCTTCAAGATGTCGAATGTGCCAATCTTAGCAGGACTCGATGGCTTATAATCCAGTAGCAGAAAGCGTTGAGAGTCTTTCGTCATGCGTACCATATAGCCATCTGGGATATCCTGTTTATCAACTATGCGTGGCGACTTGGTTAGTTTATATGGAGTGGCTTTCTCGTTGTTCCAATAGTGGAACATGATGTAGCCAATATCTTTTACTAGGATGTTATCAAGGCCACTATCCTTGATGCCGATTGCCAGCTTACCTACAGACTCGGTTTTCGTACGAGAAGCTGTCCCTATAGCATACATGTAGACTTTATCCTTTTCTGCTTTATGGCGCATTTTATTCACCTTAGAATCAATATCAAACGGAAGTTCTTCGAAAGGATCAGACTCACAACAACTGAATATGTCAGTTTGAGTGTCCTCTGCCTTCATAATGTCCTGAATCTTCCTGCGGTATCCTGCATAGTTCTCTATGCGCTCAATCTCTTCGCGCCGAGCCTTACTGATGGTGGCAAACTCCTCTTCTCGTTCGATTCCGAGAAACCTGCGGCCCAAGAGGTTAGCGGCAATGCCTGTAGTACTGCTACCAGCAAACGGGTCGAGAATCCATGCACCAGGCTTTGTGGAAGCCATTATGATACGACTCAGCAATCCCAACGGCTTCTGCGTAGGATGCTTGCCACACGACTTCTCCCATGGGGCAATGGCTGGCAGACGCCACACGTCCGTCATCTGCTTGTCGTCATTGATGTGCTTCATCAGGTCGTAGTTGTAGTAGTGAGCCACCTTCTCCTTCTTGCGAGCCCAGATGATGAACTCTGTCGAATATGTGAAGTAGCGGCACGAGATATTGGGCGGCGGATTGGTCTTAGCCCATGTTATCACATTCAGAATTTTATAACCCAACTGGGTAAGACAATTGGCAACACTAAATATATTATGGTATGTACCAGAAATCCAAATGGTACCATTGTCTTTCAGTTTCTCTCTACACAGAGACAGCCACTTCAGGTTAAAGGCGTTAATGTCCTCTTGTGACATGCTTTTATCCCAGTCGCCCTTGTCGACGCAAACCACCTTACCGCTCTGCACGCTAATGCCACCACTCGACAGAAAATATGGCGGGTCGGCAAATATCATGTCGAACTTGAAGTCGAACTGGGGCAACAACTCAAATGTGTCTGCATTAAACAGAATGAAATCACGGGGAGGCGAACAGTAGTAGGCTGTTTTTGCCTTGTCGTACAGTTCTTCCTTAGAACCAGACGAATCAATCGGGTCTTTTTTCTTTTTAGCCATAATAGCAGTTTTTGTGTCTGCTACTTGACCATTCTTTCCTTAGGGCAAGAAATGCGGGCAATGATTTGCTCGCATTGAGGCCCTAGGAAAGCCCAGTATAGGACAAATCACGCCCGCATCGATTGCGGCCGTTCCCTGATTTGCTTACCTTATACTATTCTTCTTTGAAATTTCCTAGGTTTCAATGCGAATATAGCAAATAGCAAACGTGTTATACTATAAATCTATTTTCGTTTCTTTACGTCATATTGTTTGAATTAAGTTTTTGATTTCCTAAAGTGAGCACTAAAGGATAAAATTCATATTTTGTTTTTGTAACTCTTGTTCATATTGCTTGTCTAAAGACTCGTAGCTAAGGAAGGCTACGCGCTTGTTCTCACGAAGGGCATTAAATGCTGCATAGTTCATCTTGTTACTGAATTCTGTGTATCGTTTTTCATCAGCCACAATTACCATACGAGCAGAAAAGTCCCTGAGGTCGTTGAATTTCAACAACGAATTCTGGATGTCGGTAGAGTGTTCTATCTCGTAGAAAGAATGCGGCATCTTATGTTCGTTGAACCAGATAACATCAATAGTAGAGCTCCTATCTACTAGGTCTGCATACGAATACTGAGGTATACTCTGTAACGTACGGATTTTTCCTAAAGGAGTCTTGATAAATCGCTTGTTCTTGTCCTGATTGGGCACAAAAGTGTCTAAATGACGCATCTTTCCTATTTCCAGCAACAAACCTTGATAGTAAGAATGGTTGAATGTCTTTATCTCTTCGCTGTCTTTATTTTTATCGTTTTGCACCATAATACCATCGTTCTCTAACTGATTGCGATGGCTCTCCAAAGCATAGAGACCTGGTTTTATCTTATAGATACCTTTCGTTAACTGAACGATACGGCGGATGCTGGCAAATGGAGTCTTCGTTTTCCACGCACATTCTTCTATTTCAAAGATGTGTTGGTTTATCTGGTTGAGAGTAGCTATGCCTCCCAACTTGTCAATAGTCTCTATTACCGCTAGCGCCTGTGTCATTATTATGAGTTTACTTTCAGTTTAAGCAAATCGAAATACATCAGACGGGTATTCAGCGGCAGGCGACCTATGCCAATACCCATGTATTTGGCTTCCAGACGTTCGTCAGCAATAAGATAACGGAAGCCGTTCTTCTTGTAGTAATGGAGCGTATCAGGACGGTTCAACGCATCGACAATAAGGAAACGACATCCCGTGCGGTTATTGGTGCGGAAGAGCACTTTTATAAAGTCCATGATGGCCGTTCCGTAGCCCTGACCAGCAAAGTCCTTGTTTGTACCAAGACGGCCGATGAGTACGGCGGGAAACCTCTTCAACGTCTTATCGCGCAAATCTGTGTCGTCAAGAAACTGCTCCTTGTATTCATCAGCTATACGATTGGTCAGACGGATGCTATCGTTGGAAAGTGAAAAAGCGGTGACAATGGTCTCAGGCTGTTTTTTTAGACAGAATAAGTAGGTCTTGCCAAGCAGTTTGCGCTGATTGACAAGGCAATCCTTGGCAAAGAATTCATCAAGGTCACCTTCGCCACAACTGAAAGGCTTGCAAGCGGCAAGCTTTTCTTCTGTGAGACGCACGAGTTCGCATTCACCAAGAAGTTGCTCTACAGTCATAGGGCTGTGCATGTCTTCAGGAAGTCTGCGACCACCTGTGCCTCATGGCGATAGTCCTCTGTGCCGGGGTTTTGCTCCGTAAGCGTGGCCTCGCTTTCAAATGTTTTTGCCGTCTCGCCATAGAGAGTCGGGATAGCTCTTATTGCTGTTGCCATAGTCTTAATACTTATTAATGTTCTATTTCACCTTGCAAATGTACGAAGAATAATTGGAATACGAAATATTTAGGACAAATAATTAAGAAAATATATCATTTTCATGCAAGAGCCCTTTACCTCCAACCCACTTAATAAAAGGTTTTGCTTTTGAATTAGTTTTCATTATTTTGTGATTTAGTCAGCTGGTGTTACCCAGTTGTTCGTTTCAAATCACAAAGTTAGCACAATTCCCAAAGAAAAACAGCAATTGATCAAAACTTAACAAAAAAGATCAAAATAGATCAAACCTATTTGGATATACCCAAATAATCTCCTGCCTTTGCCGAAAAAAGTTATGGAGAAAGTGACAAGGGACAGTCCCCTGTCACACTATGTGAAACAGGTACCTGTCACCTGGTTCATGTTAAGTTGAAGTAGATGTTGACAACTTGATTGTTGACAGTTGACGTTTTCCTAAAATTTTAGTGGAAAACGAGAAGAAGACGATAAATCTATATAATAATTCAATAATAATATAATATTATAATATTATATTATTATTGGCATTCGTCTGTGAAAAATAAAAAATCGCCAAAACGTCCGAAGTCCGAAGTCCGAATGTCCGTTTCGTGGAGACCGCATGATGTATTTATGTTCCTGATGCGTCTTTGTAAGCAGGATAAGGGGAAGCGTCATGGCATGCCTGAACCTGTTTCTGCTTCGGTGCCACTCTTGAGATTCGGTTTTTTGAAGCGTTTTGTCCAGCCTCCGATGAATGAAAGTAAGATATAGGTGGCGAGTCCGAAGATGATACCATCGGTGATGCTACCCGTGATAGGCATGAGCAGGATGCAGAGAAAGGCGGGCAGGGACTCTTTGAGGTGTGAAATGCTGATATGGCGTACTGAGCCAAAAAGATAAAAGCCAGCAATTACCAGTACGGGGGCGGTGGCAACGGCAGGAATAGCCATAAATAGCGGAGCGAAGAACAGGCTCATGGCGAAACAGATGGCAACGACGAGGGCTGTGAGTCCCGTACGCCCGCCTTCGGCTACGCCTGTGGCACTCTCCACGTAGGTGGTCACGGTGCTGGTGCCTAAACAAGCTCCGCACACGGTGCCGAGCGCATCGCTGAGCATGACGCGCTGCATGTGGGGTATACGCCCGCTCTTACGGATACTGCCTGAGGTAGCCATGATACCCACAAAGGTGCCAAGACTGTCGAAGATGTCGAAGAAGAGCATCGTCAGCACGCAGACCCAGAGGTCGGGCGAGAGTAGGTCGGCCCACGAGAACTGGCAGAACAGTGGGGCTGGCGAGTCGGGTAGCGAGAACATCGTGTCGGGCAGTGTGGTTACTCCCAGGGGAATGCCTGCCAACGTGACGATGATGATGCTAAGCAAAAGTCCTCCACGCAGCCGAATAATAGCAAACGTTCCCGTGAGCACCAGTCCCAACAGGAAGAGCAGCGAGGAGGGGCTGGTCAAGGTGTTGATATGATTGAAGATGGTTCCTGTGGCAAGCAGTCCGCTGTTTTTTATACCTATCATGGCGATAAAGAAACCGATGCCGGAGGCGATGGCGTACTTCAGCGAGGCGGGCACCATGTCGAAGATGACTTTTCGCATGTTGCTCATACAGAGCAGGACAAAGAGGATGCCCTCGATGAGTACGGCGGTGAGGGCAAACTGCCACGAATAGCCCATGGAGAGGCAGACGGTCTCGATGAAGAACACATTGAGTGAAAGCCCTGGTGCCTGGCCAAAAGGCTTGCGAGCCAGAAAGGCCATGAGCAGTGTACCGGCGATGGTGGCAAGGACAGTGGTGGTGAACACGGTGTCGACGGGAAAGCCGACCTTGGCCATTGGTGCAAACATGGCGGGCAGCAGTGCCAGGATATATGACATGGTGGCAAAGGTTGTAAGACCTGCCAGCACTTCTGTCTTGAGGTTGTCGCGCAGTGGCGAGAAACCTACGAGGGATAAAAGTCTATTTTTCATTTATGATTTACTCTTTACGATTTGAATGATGCTGGGATGATAAAATCGAACTTGGAACCGCCAGTGTAATCCGTATCAAGTGTAAGTGTGCCTCCAAGGCGTTCGGCTATCATCCTGGCAACAGAGAGGCCGAGACCAGTGCCCTGTGCAAAGCTGTCGAGCTTGGCAAAGCGCTCGAAGATGAAGTCGCGCTTGTCGGCAGGGATGCCCGGACCCGTGTCGGCAACGGAGAAATGGAAGCGGTCGCCTTCTTGTTTCAGCGAGAGTGTGATGCTGCCAAGATGAGTGAACTTAGCGGCATTGTCGAGCAAACGGGTAAGGACGGTCTGTATCAGGTGGGGGTGGGTACTGACCTGCATTTCGTCAGGCACCAGGCAATGGCCTTCGAGTGCCACATCAGCCGCTACCGACGGGCGGACGGCTTCTATGGCCTGTTCCACGATGAGGGCTGGATAATAGTCCTCTGCTGGTGGCAGTTCGGTGCTGCTCTCCAGGTCGGAAATCTGGATGAGGTCGTCGAGGATGTTGGTCAATTGGTGCGTGCTCTCCTGAATATGCTGGCTAATTTCAACTCGTTCGGCAGCACGCAGTTCGATGTCGGGCATGGCGAACACCTGCGTAAAACCACTGATGTGATTAAGGGGAGTGCGTATCTCGTGTGTCATGTTCTGGATGAATGTTGTCTTTGCCTTGGATGCTGCTTCGGCATGGTCGCGCTCAATGGCGAGTTGCTTGTTTTGAGCCACCACCACGTTGCGCTCGCGCTGCAACTGTTGGTTCTTGATTTCCAGCTGTCGGCTCCAGCGGCTGTTATACACCAGAAAAACGAGAATAGCACCGATGCCCATAATCATGACAATGCCGCCCGTGGTGAAGCGCGACCTCTGTTCGAGCTGAGCGTTGGCTGCCTGCAATTCGCTGACGGCGTACTGCTTGTTCAGATGGTTCAGTTGGTCGTGCTGGTCGATGACCGCGAGTGAGTCTTTCAGTTCGTCGAGCTGGTGATAAATTTTCAAAGCTTCCTCAAAACGGCCCGCTTTCTCCAGTACATTGGCACGTTCCTCAAGGGCTACAACCAGATTGCTGCTGTCTGTATTCTTATTGGCTAACTCCAGCAAACGGGTGCTATGCTGCAAGGCTTCGTCGATATGTCCTTGTTCCCTCGCCAACTGACTACGCAGTTGCGTTATTGTGATGACGTTTAGGGGATTATTGCCTGAAACGTTCTCATGGTATGCTGCCGAGTCGATGGCCACTTTCGCTTGTTGATAGTCACCTGTGGCCAGCAGATAGTCTGCATAAACCGAATGGAGAGTGAAATGGAAATTGGCATTTACCACAGCTTCCGAATCGCCGACGATGACAGGATATTTATACACTTCTGTCTGCCAGGCTCGCAGTGTACTGTCCACAGCCGTATAGCGTTTCATCTTCAATTGTTCCTCGCAGAGCGATTGATAGCAATAGAATAATTCGCCAGGTGTAGTCCCCTTTGGAAAGTAGCCAATGGCCTTCTTCAGATACGACTCCGCTTCGTGACTATTGTTCACATGGGTATAGCCTACTCCGAGCGTCTTATATGCCAGGAATAGTCCGTAAGGCTCGTTGCGCTTCTCGGCTTCCTCCTGCATACTGTAGGCTTCGCCTGAAGCTTTGTCAAACTGGTTGTCCCAGACGTAGGCCTCCGCCAGTACTGCCCAGATGTTGTAATACCATTGGCGCTGGTTGTGCTCGGCACACACCTTCATGCTCCATGCAGCATGTTGTTCAAGCGAGTCTGTCTCATTATTATTATAATAGTTAAGGGCTTGATTCAGAAGGGCGAAGCAGGAGTCGTTCCAGTCGACGGAGCTGTCTGACGAATGAGTCTTGCTACCTGTCCAGTGCTGGCATGAGAACAACAGCGGTCCGGAGAGTACTGTTATAAGTACGAGGAGGGAGAATATGCGCTTTTGTGTCATAACGGTCGGATGGATGATGTTTCTTTTGTTTTGCTCGTAATGTCTCGTTCGAGGTGCAAGTTCGTGTGAGAGATGGAGCAATAATAAGATTTGTGCCTCCAAGGAAACACGTTGCAAAGATACAACTTTTCTTTGGATTGGAATACGAAAATCAAGTTTTTCTGCATATATTTTGGAAGTTTGGAACAAAAATCACGCTCTCCGAACCGAAAAATAGGAAAGACAGAGGGCTACAGCCCGTCTTATGATAACAGTACCCGCTTGCTTATCTCATCAAGAAGTTATCTCGATTCGGACATTCGGACTTCGGACTTCGGACGTTTTGGTGAAATTTTAGTGGAAAAGGTGAGGGACGGAGGAGAAAGAACAGAATTGTATAAAATAATTCAAATATAATATAATAATATATTATTATATTATATTTGTGGATAGTCCGTGAAAAATAAAAATCACCAAAACGTCCGAAGTCCGAAGTCCGAATGTCCGTTTCGTGGAGGGGGGGTGATTTTTGTGCAAAAAAGAGGTCAAAAATAGGGGTCGAAAAAGTGTGTTTTTAGCAGTTTTATTTGCAAAAGCCGCCTGTTCTTTGTACCTTTGCACTGTCAATGAGGTGGTAAGGCCCTTCGGCGCGCAGAGACTGGCTGAGCCGCATCGGAGACAGACTGAAAGCGCTTCAGAGAGAGGCTGAGCCGCATCAGAGACAGACTGAGCTGCATCAGAGACAGGCTGAAAACGGAGATTGCCAGCTGTATAACGGGCCCTATAAAACGGCTGAGAAAATTCCGGGGGAGTAGGCCAAGAGAGAATTGTCAACCGAAAGTTTAACCATTGAAAAAAAGAAGGAGATTACTAGTTATGAGTGTATTTTATCGTTTGCATCAAGACAAGTCGACCGGAACCAAGCGCTCCGGCAAGTGGTACGCCCGCGCCGTGCCCACGGCAGTCATCAACACCCGCCAGCTGTCGGAGATCATCCAGCGCAACTGTACCGTCAAGCGCTCCGACGTGATGGCCGTCATCGAGGAGATGGTCGAGGTCATGCGCGACCAGATGCAGGACTCCAAGCGCGTCAAGCTGGACGGCTTCGGCTCGTTCAAGATCGGCATCGAGTGTAAGGGTGCCCAGACGGCCGAGAAGTTCACCGTGGCCGAGAACGTCACCGGACTGCACGTCGTCTTCACCCCTGAGCGCACCACCGACTCCGCAGGTAACCGCCAGAAGCAGTTCCTGCAGAACTGCAAGGTCGAGGAGCTGCCGCTGAACACGGTGGTGAAGGAGACTCCAGAGCCTTAAGCCAAAAAAAAACTTCCAGCCTGCCATTTTTTGGGGGTTGGAAGTTTTTTGTGTGTTTATTTCTTCAGTTTGAATGAATTCTCAATGCTGGTGAGTTCTGCTGAGAAGGTTTTGTCAACCTTCAGGCGCTGCTCCACGGTGCTGCAGCTGTGGATGACGGTAGAGTGGTCGCGGCCGCCAATCAGCTGGCCAATGCGCGAGGCGGGCATCTTGGTGTACTTCTGGGCCAGATACATGGAAACCTGGCGCACCATGACGTAGTCGCGCTTCCGACTCTTGCTGAACACATGCTGCTGGGATACGTTGTAGTGGTTGCAGACTTTCTCCAGGATGTCGTCAATGGTCAGCGGCTTGTTGTCTATCTTTACCGCACGCTTCACGACACGCTCGGCCAGTCGCATGTCAACATTCGTGTTGTAGACAATAGAGTAGGTGAGGAGCGAATTGATGACGCCCTCCAGGTCGCGTACGCTGCCGTTGGCTGTTTCTGCAATAAACTGGATGACGTCTGCGGGAATCTTCAGACCGTCGCGGTGGCACTTGGCATTCAGAATGTCGATGCATAGTTGTACGTTGGGTTTCTCCAACTCGGCAATCAGTCCACAGGAGAAGCGGGTCAGCATGCGGTCTTGCAGCCAACCCAAGTCTACGGGAGGACGGTCGCTGGCCAGGATAATCTGCTTGCCCAGGCGGAACAGGTGGTCGAAGATGTGGAAGAAGGTTGCCACAGTCCTCTCGGCAGTGGCCCATTCCTGGACGTCGTCGACTATCAGCACGTCGATGCTCTGGTAGAAGTTGATGAAGTCGTTGACGGTGTTTTTACGACTGGCGTCGGTAAACTGCACCTGGAACAGGCGGGCCGAGACGTAGAGCACGCGCTTCTGGGGATACATCTCCTTGCAGTGTACGCCAATGGCATTAATCAGGTGGGTCTTGCCACATCCTGACGGACCGTAGACGAAGAAGGGGTTGAAGGTAGACTTTCCCGGATGCTCGGCAATGGACAGTCCCACCGTGCGAGGCAGTTTGTTGCTGTCGCCCTCAATATAGTTGTGGAATGTCTTGTGAATATCCAATTGCGGATTCAGTTGGCTGACAGCGTCCAGCACCGTGGGCGACTGGTTGCCGCGGTTGGTGGGGGGAGCCGGCTCGATGGTTGAGGGCTCTTCGCTGACAATCTGCTGGCTGAGTCCGTGCTGTTTGTCGGTGACGACGCGATACGTCAGTTGGATGTTCTGGCCAAAGCAACGCGTCAACACCTTACTTAACAGGTTCACATAGTATTGCTCCAAATATTCGTACACGTACATGCTGGGTACCTGTACGAGCAGGGTCCGGCTGTTCTCATCGTATTTCTCGAACACGATGGGTGCGAACCATGTCTTGTATTGCTGCTCCGTGACGTTTTCCTTAATCAGCTTAAGGCAGTTGTCCCAAAGCGCCTTTGGATTATTTACCATGCGGCGTTACTGTATTTTTTTTTACTATTAAAAATTGACGACTAACAGTCTTCGGTTATAGTTTCTGTGTGCAAAGTTCGCACTTTTTTTTCAGATAAACAAATTCTTCTAATTAGTACCTCGCCGTAGGAAATTGCGTAATTCGCTCATAATGCGCACTTTAAGCCGTATTGTCGCTGGCGTTTCTATGATGGCTTCTTGCTAAATTGTAATAGCCTGACTATGTGCACTTTATGGCGAATGCGCACGCGTGGCTGGAGGTGTGCATGCTGTCTGCGGACGGGGCTCAAAAGGTGTGGATTATCAAGCACTTCTGTTGTTTCGGTAGAAGATGATTCCTCACCTCTTGTTATTTAGACTAATTAAAAATTACGAACTTTTATTTGTCTTTTTTTCCAAATATCGAGAAGTGCACATAGCGTTTCGGGTGTGCCTTCAGGTCTGTCAGCAGCGAGTCGGCGCTGGCAGCGGTGGCCGACAGGTTGTTATAGAGCGACGGGTCGCGCATGAGCAGTCCCAGAGTACCCTCGTTGCTGTTCAGGCGCTGTGTCATCTGCTCCACGTTGGCCAGCGTCTGGTTGACCTTGGCGTTCATGGCGGCTATGTCCAGTTGTGACAGGTTGTGGGTCAGCTGCTGGGTGTTGTCAAGCACTCCGTTGGCTTTGGTCATCATGGTGGGTACTTCGCGGTTCAGCGAGGCTGACAGTGTCTTCAGTTCCTGGCTCGTGGCGTTGAGGTTGTCGGTCATTCCCTCCACGTTGTGCAGCGTGTTGCGCAGGGCGGGGTCAGCCAGCAGCAGATTCAGACTGGACATGATGCTGTCCAGCTTGGGGGCAATGTTCATGATGACGGGCATGATGTCGCCCACCTTGCTCATGATGCCTTCTTCCATGCCTCCGCTGATGGTGTCGCCCACGGCTACCATGTTCAGCGGGTCGTCGCCCAGCACCAGGTTAATCTTGATGTTGCCCAGCAGGTCGCTGGCCAGTTCTGCGCGCGAACCGGCAGGGACGCGCATCTGTTTGTTCAGACCTATCTCGGCCACAATCTTTCCGTGAGGGTCGTAGTCGTAGTCTAAGGCTTTCACCACGCCCACCCTGTAGCCGTTGGCGTATACTGGCGACGACACCGAGAGGCCGGTGGCATCGTCGAAGGCCACGTACATGGCGTTGTCGTTGGAGAAGATGCTCAGTCCCTTCAAGAACTGCAGACCAAAAAACAACACGACGATACCGAGTATCGATACTAACGCTATCTTGATTTCTTTTGTGAATTTCATATCCTCTTTTTTGTTTACTGCTTGGTTTGCTTTCTCTTGTTATTCTTGAACTCCACTATCGCCTGGCGCACATCCATCTTCTGACCATCCTTGAAGGCTATGATGAACGCCTGTGGAAACTTGTCGAGGAGCGTCTTGCGCAACTGGTAGATTTCGTTATAGTCCGTAGAGGCACCGACGGTGTACTTGTAGAGTCCGCCCTCCTGGTAGCTGTCAATCGCTTCCTGTTTCTTAAACTGTGGAGAGGTGAGCGGGAGCTTGGAGTCGCTGGCCAGTATCTGTACTTTGAAGACGGGGGCGGAGGTGCTCTGCGGGGCTGGTGTCTCGACGACAGGCGACTGGACCTCAGACTTCTTCTCCTCTTTGGCGGGCGCGGCTTGTACCTCAGCGGCTTCCGGCTCGGTCTTGGCGGGCACTGGCTCTTTCTTGACCTCTGGTTCTTTCTTAACCTCAGGCTCTTTCTTGACCTCAGGCTCTTTCTTGACCTCTGGCTCTTTCTTTACTTCGGGCTCTTTCTTAACCTCTGGCTCTTTCTTAACTTCAGGGGTGTAGCTGATGTTGGTATCGTACTTTCGCTTATAGTCCATGAAGGCCTGGTAGATGCCGTGTCCTAACTGGCTGACGCCAGTCTCGGAGTGCAGAAACTGCTCTTCGTCGGGTGTCGAAATGAAGCCCAGCTCTATCAGGCAACTGGGCATCGACGTCTCTCTGAGCACCAGAAATCCTGCCTGCTTGACACCCTTGTTGCTGCGGTTGGCTGCTGCACAGGTGCGTCGCTGTACAAACTTGGCCAGTTCTACGCTTTGCGCCATGTTGTGGTCCTGCATGAATTCAAACATGATGTAGCTCTCCGACGAGTTGGGGTCGAAGCCCTGGTAGCGCTGCTTATAGTCTTTCTCGTACAGGATTACCTCGTTCTCGCGCTTAGCCACTGCCAGGTTGTCGGCAGCCCGGTGCATACCCAGTGTGTAGGTCTCCAGTCCTCGCGAGATGTGACCCTTGGGCAGTGCATTGGTGTGTATGGAGACAAAGAGGTCGGCCTTGTTCTTGTTGGCTATGTCGGCACGGGTGTGCAGAGGCACGAAGACATCCGTCTTGCGGGTGTAGACGACCTTTACGTCAGGACAGTTCTGCTCCACCAGCCTGCCAAAGGCCAGTGCCACATTCAGGTTGATGGTTTTCTCCTTGGTGATTTTGCCCACGGCACCTGCATCGTGTCCGCCGTGTCCGGCGTCGATGACCAGCGTGAAGCGCTTGTTGGCAGCAACTGCGGTTACCGTCACCAGCGCTAATAATATAAATAGGTGTAATCGTCTCACTGCTTACCTCTTAGCTCGTTGTTCCTTATCTCTTGCATCGTAACTCCACACTCGCACCCCGGCAGTCAGCACCCATCGGGGGGGTGCACTTCGTGATGCTGACGCTGACGCTGTCCACCGTGGGGAATGCTTTCAGCACGCTCTTGGCTATTCTGCCTGCCACGTGCTCCAGCAGCTGTGAGGGTTGTCTCATCTCACGGGCCACCACGTCGTAGAGTGTGGCGTAGTTTACCGTGTCGGCTACGTCGTCACTTTCCATGGCTTGGCTGAAGTCTGTGTCAACACTCACCGTCACGAGATATTCCCCTCCTACCTGGCGTTCCTGTTCCATCACGCCGTGGTAGGCATAGAAGCGCATGTCGCTCAGCCGGATGCTACTCTGCGTTGTTGTCATTCTCTGTTGTTTCTGTGCCGTCGCCCAGGTATTTCTTCAAGGCACGCTCCACGCCGTTCTTCCATGTGTTGATGTTCTCCGACTGCAGTTGCAGCGAAGATACCAACTTGATGACGTGCTCTATGGGCATGCGGTAGCGCAGCACACCGCTGATGAGCTTGGCGTAGTTCCAGTATTCGGGATTGAATTTCTCTGACAGCCCCTCCACGGTAATCTTGTAGCCGCGGGTGTTCTCGAACTGGAAGTCATAGCGCTTCGTACCGTCGGGATTGACCTGCTTGATAATCTTGCCCTTGGTGACCGACTTGGGCAGAAGGATACCCTCCTCGTCGTCCTGCAGTCCGGTAAAAATCTCATAGGGATAGCCGTTGAGCAGTCCTACCAGTGCCACCCACTTGTCTTTATTGTTCTGGAAGCGCACTACGTCGCACTCCAACTCCTTCGGGCGAATCTCCGTCACCTCAGGGCGCTGGCAGTGGGCGTATTCCTTGAGTGCCTCCTCGCTCACGGCGGTCACCATGCGCTGCTCGTCGGCAGTCAGCGCGCCCAGCATCTTTTCCAGCAACTGCTGTGCCGCCCGTTCTGTCAACGGGGTCTCCGTGTGCTGGCTGGCGGCCGTCATACAACGAGCCAGACGCTCTGCCAGCGTCACTTTCTCTTCTGTCATATTAATCAATAAACGTTTATTGACTGCAAAAATACAAAAATATTATGAATTACGTACGATGAATTATGAATTATTTAGCTTTTTTGGTTAATTTGCTTATTCTTTCTGCTGTCAGTTTTGTCACCGGACTGCTAAAACGTCAGTTACAGCGTCGTGCGTCTTACGCAAATACCTTGAAGGCATAGCCCTGAGCCAGGAGCCACTCGATGGCGGCAGGCAGGGCAATGCGTAGCTTCTCGATGCTCTTCAGGGAGTCGTGGAAGGTGATGATGCTGCCGTTGCGGGCGTAGCGCTTGACGTTGTTGAGCACGTCGGCAGCAGTCATCCATTTGGAGTAGTCGCGGGTCACGAGGTCCCACATGACAATCTGGAACTTACGGCTGAGCCAGGCATACTGGTCGTGGCGCATCCACCCGTGGGGCGGACGCACCAGATTGGTATGCAGGTAGGCGTTGGCTTTCTCAACGTTGTAGCTGTATTCGCGGACGGAGTGGCGCAGCCCTCCCAGGTGGTTGTGCGTATGGTTGCCAATGCGGTGGCCCTCGTCGACGACACGCTGGTGCAGCTGCGGGTATTTGCGCACATTGTCGCCCACCATGAAGAAGGTGGCCTTGATGTTGTAGTGCTTCAGCGTGTCCAGTATGAATGGCGTAGCCTCAGGGATGGGCCCGTCGTCGAAGGTCAGGTAGACGGCCTTCTCGTCAGGGTCCATGCGCCATAGTGCCTTGGGGTACATCCAGCGCAGCCACTTGGAGGGTTGCTCGATGAACATGGGTTTGCTGTTCCTTTTATTCCGTTATTCCTTTTATTCCGTTATTCCGGTGTTCCTTTATTCAAGTGTTCCGTTATTCCGGTATTCCGTTATTCCGACTATTATTCCTCGTAGAGCTGGCCGCCCCGTTGCTCGAAGATGTTGCCCAGCAGGGTGAGTTCCTTCAGTTGCTTGTCGTAGGTCTGCTGGTCGATGGTCTCGGTGAGCGACGCCAGTTGCTCCAGTACGTAGAAGTGGATGAGGCAGTCGTTCTTGGCAGCCTCGAAGCGGTATTGTTCCAGTGAGCAGAACCACTTCATGTACTGCGTGGAGGTCTTCCACATCTGGCTGATGATGGACAGCGCCTCTTTCTTGTGACCCAGCGATGCCCATGTGCGCGCCATGTCCAGTGAGCCTGAGCTGTAGTTGTGGGCCACGTTGTACGACGGTATCATCTTCTCCGTATAGCGCAGCACCTCCTCGGCCTTCTTGTCCTTGCCCTCGTACATCAGTTCCAGGGCCAGCTTCGCCATGGTGCGGCGGTGGGTGTAGCACATGCGCATGACGGTCTCGTCGAGGTAGATGCCGGGCTTGTCGATGCCACCGAACTTGAAGCGGTGCATGACGTTGTCGTAGGTCTTCTCCGTGTCGAAGTTCTTGACGCCGGGAATGGGCTTTCCGCCATGTGTCGTGGTGAACGGCGTGATGCGGTAGGCCAGTCCCTCGGTGATGACGTTGTCGCCCAGGTTGATGTAGTTGTCGTCGCCCACGGAGACGGCCACATAGATAGGACGCTCCCAGTTACACTGGGCCAGCATCTCCAGTATCATGAGGTCGCCCTTGTACAGGGCGCGCTTGCCCTTCAGCGAGATGACCATCTTGTCAGGTATCGAGTCGGTGGCCATCATCATACCGCTGCGGCGCACAGCCTCCTTGTCGATGGTCATGTAGACGGTGTCGGTGGGTATGATGTGCAGTTCGCTGTTCTTGGAGCGCACCCAGTATTTGAGGATGTTCTTCAGTTCGAAGGGCTCGTCGCCAAACTGCTGGCGTGCCTCGTCCGGGTGCTGGCGATAGTGCTCCAGAACGGCTTCCTTCATGTCAGGCTCGATGGAGACGTACTCGTTGGTGCCTGCGCAGTACTCGATGCGCTCCCACGAGATGGGCACGCTGGGTGAGTCGTAGGCCGGACGGCGCATCTGGTCGATGTACCAGTCGGTCTGCAGATAGCTCAGGTTGCAGACACGGGCATCGGTGCGCACACCCTCAACGTCCTGGTTGTACCAGAGCGGGAAGGTGTCGTTGTCGCCATTGGTATAGATGATGGGATTGTTCTCCTGTTGACAGCTGTTCAGGTAGTTCTGGCCGAAGTCGCGGCAGGTGTAGCGCCCTGAGCGGTCGTGGTCGTCCCAGGTCTGCGAGGCCATCTGTACAGGCACCAGCAGACAGACAACGCTGACAATGGCAGCCAGTGCCGTGGCCATCTGCTCGCCCTTGCCCTTCAGCTTCTCTTTCAGTATGTCGATGATGGCTGCCACACCCATGCCACACCAGATGGCAAAGGCATAGAACGAGCCAGCGTAGGCATAGTCGCGCTCACGGGGCTGCGAGGGTGTCTGGTTCAGGTAGATGACGATGGCCAGTCCCGTCATGAAGAACAGGAAGAAGACCACCCAGAACTGGCGTATGCCCGTCTGGTCCTTCGGGTTGCCGTGGTGCTTGGCCAGCGACTGCCAGAAGAGTCCGATGAGTCCCAGCAGCAGGGGCAGACAGTAGAAGACGTTGTGTCCCTTGTTTTCCTTCAGCTCGTCGGGCAACTTGCTCTGGTCGCCCAGTCGCCAGTTGTCGAACCAGTCGAAACCGCTCAGCCAGTTGCCGTGCTCCAGTTCGCCATTGCCCTGCAGGTCGTTCTGGCGGCCCGCAAAGTTCCACATGAAGTAGCGCCAGTACATCCAGTTGCACTGGTAGCTGATGAAGAAGCGCAGGTTCTCCAACTGTGAGGGCACCTTGACGCTGATCATCTCGCCGCAGCGGTCGTACATCTCCTCGCGACCACTGATCTCGCCCATCCACGACTCGTAGTTGCTGCGGTGGGCCGAGCTGTACATGCGGGGGAACAGCATGTTCTGCGCATACTGGTACTCGTCCTTGGTGCGCACCACGAAGTACTCGTCCTTTTCGTCGGGCGAGGCTTTCTCTTTGCGCTGCCAGACGGGGTCGCCCTTCTTCATGACGGGCTTGCAGTACTCGCCGTCCTTTTCCAGTGCCACTTGCGAGGTGTAGGCAGGACCGTAGAACAGCGGGCGCTGACCGTACTGCTCACGACCCAGGTATTCGCCCAGGGTGAAGATGTCCTCAGGCGAGTTCTGATCCATGGGTGGGTTGGCTGCCGAGCGGATGACGATGAGCGCATAGCTGGAGTAGCCTATCATCAGCATCAGCATGCAGAGCAGCGACGTGTTCTTGATGCGGGCTGAGACGAGCGCTACTTTTTTCTTGCTGACAGCCTCTGTCTTCTGGTAATTCAAAACAAACCACAGCACGGCCAGCACGACGATGCCGATGACGACAGCACTCCAGCCATGGCCGTAGAACGGAATGCCCAGCATGGCGACAGCCAAAAGGAAAGCTACGTTCTGGCGCTTGGGGGCGCGGTCGTTGTAGGTCTCGTAGATGGCCCAGATGATGGCGGCCACGAGCAGCAGGATATAGATAATCTCGCCCGTGTTGAACGGACAACCCAGCACGTTGACGAAGAACAGCTCAAACCAGCCGCCTACTTGCACGATGCCCGGTACGACGCCATAGAGCACGGCGGCCAGAATGACCACCGAGATGAATAGCGCCAGCAGCGAACCCTTCAGGTCGCGCTTGGGGTCGTCGATGGGGAACTTGCGGTAGTAGTAGACCAGCACGATGGCGGGCAGGCACAGCAGGTTCAACAGGTGCACACCAATGGAGAGGCCCGTCATGTACATGATGAGCACCAGCCAGCGGTCGGCATGAGGCTGGTCGGCCTGGTCTTCCCACTTCAGGATGAGCCAGAAGACGACGGCAGTGAAGGCACTGGAGTAGGCATATACCTCGCCCTCGACAGCCGAGAACCAGAAGGTGTCGCTGAACGTATAGATGAGGGCGCCCACCATGGCAGAGCCCCAGATGGCTATCCATTTATAAAGAGGTATGTCCTTCAGCGTCGTGGCCTGGCGGAAGTCTTGCTGGCTGATGAGCAGGCGGCGCACCAGGTGCGAGATGGTCCAGAACAGGAACAGAATGGTAGCCGCCGACAGCAAGGCACTCATCATGTTGACCATGAGTGCCACCTGCGAGGGGTCGCTGGCAAACTGCGAGAACAGGTTGGCCGTCAGCATGAAGAACGGTGCCCCAGGCGGGTGACCGATTTCCAGTTTGTAACCAGTAGATATAAACTCAGGGCAGTCCCAGAACGAGGCTGTCGGTTCGACGGTGGAGCAGTACACGATGGCGGCAATGGCAAAGGCCAGCCAACCCATCACGTTGTCCACGATTCTGAATTGTTTCATGACTTGTATTGTCGTATTATTGATATTCCAACCTGCAAAGGTAATACTTATTATTGAGAATGGAGAATTTTAGCCGATATTTTTTGTTTCTTTACGAAAGTGGCAGAAGATAATGGGCACTCCTGGCCGTGTCAGCATATTATGTGGCCTATCATTTGGTGGGATGAAAATATCTTCGTACATTTGCCGACCGAATACGAGAACATGTTAAAACGCTAAGACAGATATGGACGCAAAACGGATATTACAGTTTCTGAAGGAGATAACAGTAAACAACAATCGGCAATGGTTTCAGGAACACAAGGACGAATATGAGGGCGACCGCTGGCTGTCCAAGTCGGTAGCCATGTTGCGTACGGCCAAGCCGATGATGGACTTTATGAATTCCGTCATCGACGACTATGAGTAAGTCAGGGTGACTTCCTCTTTTTCGTGCTCACCGCTGCTCACGGAAACTGGTAGACCACATACTGCGTGTTGTGCTCGGTGGGGTAGTTGGTAAGCCGCCCGGAGCGCGTGACAAAGGAGATGACGCCGTCGTAGACGCCATGGCCAAACGTGTATTGGCCATCGTAGACGTTGATGTAGTGCAGTCGACGGGCATCGTAGCGCAGCAGTTGTTCGGTGTCGTTCACCGGCACACCGTCGATGAGCACCAGAGTGTGGCGCTGAGTGTCGCTGCCGGACTGGTCTCTGAGCACGGAGAGGCGGGTGACGCCATGGATTTTATGCTTTTCAACGCTGGTGACATATTCTGTCAGCACCTCACGGACGGTGAGGAATTGTCGGTACTCATCGAGGTTGTAGGTGATGGTGGGCTCGGTGCCAAACAGTCGGGGGTCGTAGGTAAGAGAGTCTGTCGCCTGATGCGTAGTCTCGGCAGAGACCAGAACCTGCTGGTGGCGCTGCATGGCCAGAGAGCGGGCCTCGACCTCAGCACGCTGGTAGTGGAACCGCAGGTGCGGCAGCGACTGTGGCAACAGCGTGGCAAAGGGGCTGAGCAGTTGGATGGGCAGACTGGTGCCCCCGTCTGTCGTGGCTGAGAGAACCAACGGCTGCTGGCCGTGAATGGCATAGACGCAGAAGAGTGCCGTAGAGTCGTTGAGCATGGCACCTTCGAAATGCTGGATCTTGGGACCTACTATGCTCAGCATGGGACGTATCTGGCCTGCCTGGTAGGTGTGGCCGCCAGAGCTGTTGTGAATGCGTGCCAGGATGAAGTGCCCTTCCGTTTCGCGCCTGTCGGCAGCCTTCTGGCCGTTGCGGGGTGCCAGGTCTGCGTTGCCCGTTGCCTGCGGACGACTCAGCGAGTCTGGGTGGGTGACTGGCTGCCAGTGGATGTCGTCGTTAGCACTCTTCGTGAACACGTTGACGACGGCCACCAGCTGTTGAGCCACCTGCCTGTCGTGGCGCGTATAGGCCGTCAGCAGATAGTAACCGCTGTGCAGCGTGGCAGGCAGTTCGATGGTGGCCATGCACTTTCCGTCATGCAGGCTGACAACGGCACCTGCTGCCAGCTGTTGGGTGTCGCACAATTCGACATAGGCTATGAGTGCGTCGTCAGCAGCGAGGCTGACCGTCATCTGTTCGCCGGCAAGATACCATGTGCGGTCTGTCTTGATGCTGATGGCCTGACTGTTCGTGGCCAGCAGCAGTAGCGTGGCCAGCAGTGCTATGGTTCTGTTCATATTTATGGGTGTCATGTGTTATTCTTCAGTCCAAAATGCGGGTTTCTCGATATATGCCCCCTCGTAGCGGTGCCTGACGTCGAGTTGGTGGATGTAAGCCCATGCCGTGTGTAGCTTGCCGTCGGGTGACTTTTCGGCATCGTCCCATTCGCAGAGGTAGAGCCCCTGGCTGACCATCTTGGCGCAGTCCTCCATGGTGGGGTCTTCGAGCCACAGACGGCCGTCGGCTCCTGTGGAATCGTGGATGGAGAATTCTGAACGGTTGAGGAAGAACCGGTGGTCGGTGGTATTGAGCGAGCAACCCACAAAGCCAATGACATGCTTGTCTGACGTCAGACAGCGCACATTGGTGGGCAAGGCAGAGGGCAGGGGAGTGAACAGTCCGCCCATCTCGGAGCCAGCCTGACGGCGGGCCAGCTGGTACTCATACTCGCCCTTAGAGATGGCACGCTGGTGGAGCAAGGCACTATAGCGGTGGAACATGCGCACGTCAGCGCGGTCGATGGCGTAGAGTTGCAGCTGGCTGATGTGGTGGCCGGCATAACCCGTGCTGGCCCCAATCATGATGGTGGAGCTGGTGGCGTCGACCCATCCACGGCGTGGAAAGTGGTAGATGTCTTGCCAGACAGGTTCCATGAGTTCGGTGTCGAAATACATGGAGGTGTAGTAGTCGGGCTCTACCTGCCACGTCTCGTCGTAGGTCCACTGGTAGTAGCAGGCCCGGTCTGGGTCGTGGGGAGCCTCTGGCGTGACGAGTATGTCGATGCTGCTCTGGGGCGTCTGTTGCACGGCCTGCACCTCGGCAATCTCTTCGGTAGCCAGCGGCTGCTGGGGCGTGGACTCATAGACTTCGCCATCGACCTCGATGTGCAGGAAGTATTCCACGCCGGCCGACAGCTGGTCCACCTGGCACGTGTAGCGGCCGTTGTCGCCCTGTGCGGGAATCTGCGTTCCGTCGGTGCCCCGTACGCTAACCGTTGCCCCGGTCACTATCAGCGGTGTGTCAGTCCCGTTGAGTGCCTGGGTGCGCGAGAGGTAGAACGTATTCAACTGTCCGGAGCAGATAGTACCCTCGACGACGAGCAAATCAGTGTCGCTGGCGTCGATGTCAGCCTCGTATTCTTCAATGCAACTCGTCAGCGTGGTGGCGCATAGCGTGAGACAGAGCAGCGAGTGTAGTATTCTTGTCAGTCTTGTCATCATGGTTTAGTTGAATCGGATGTTGAGTGAAACAAAAGGAATGGCTGTGCCAAAGACAGACAGCTTGTAGCCCTTGATCTGGTTGCCCTCGGTGACGTAGTAGACGTTGTAGGCATTCTTGCGTGCCAGGACGTTATAGACACCGATGGAGAACGAGGCGTGCAGAAAACTGGTCAACTTGTGTGTAGGTTCAATGTTGAACGCCACGTCCAGTCGCATGTAGTCGGGAATGCGATAGGCATTGCGGTCAGTGTAGTAGGGCATGTAGCGCTGGTTGTGGGTGTCATAGTATTTGCCGGCAGGCAGCGTCGTTGGTCGCCCGGTGGCATAGTTGAAATAGCTGGAGAAACTGTAGCGCTCAGTGAATTTATAGTTGACCACAGCTTTGACCTCGTGTGGCCGGTCGTATTCAGACGAGTACCAGTCACCATTGTTCAGCGGCATCGCCACGCGGTCGTCGTCCTGGCGCAGCTGTGAGCGGGCGTAGGTATAGCTGACCCATCCGTTCACCTTGCCCGTGGGCTTCTTGACCTGCAGCTCTACGCCGTAGGCGCGCCCTTTGGTTGAGATGACGTCGGTCTCCAGGTGGTGATTCATGAGCAGCACGGCCGAACTGCGGTAGTTCAGATAGTCGCTGATGTGCTTGTAATATACTTCGGCAGAGAATTCGTAGGCTTTGTCAGCCGTCTCATGGTAGATGCCGGCAGCCAGCTGCCACCCCTTCTGGGGCTTGATGTTGTGGTCAGACAACTTCCACATGTCGGTAGGCGACATGATGGAGGTGTTGGACACCTTATGGATATACTGGTGCATGGTGTTGAACCCCAGCTTCAGCGACAGGTTCTCCTGCAGGGCATAGCGGGCTGAGAGACGCAGTTCAGGAGCATGGTAGGTCTTGATGACGCCCGTCTCATGGCGCGTCTCCAACAGCGACTCCTCGGTGGGCAACTGGTCAGCGTCGTAGACGTTGATGTCGCGCGGACCCAGCGCCTGGAACAGCGCATAGCGCACACCGGCCGACACCGACAACCGTTCGGTCAGCGCGTGCTCATAGTCGATGTAGACAGCGCCCTCCAGCGCCTTCTCCCGCTGCAGCTGGTCGGTGGTCAGCTGCGACTCGTCGCCCACGGGCTCATGCTTGCCGGCCTGCACGTCGTAGTGCTGGGCGGAAAGGCCATAGGAAAGTGTCTGCTGCTCGGAGAGACGGTGGCGCAGGTGCAGCTTGCCCCACAGTTGGTCGATGCCGAAACTCAGCCGGCTGGCCATGGAGGGCGTGCTGCGGTCTTCGTTGAAGTATTCGTAGTGGTCCAGTCCGCCAGCGAGCGTGACGGTGAGACGGTCGCTCAGGATGGAGCGCCACTCGGCCGAGAGGTTGCGGTTCAGGTAGCCATAGTTGTCGTGGGAACTGAACGAGAACTTGTCGTTGCTCCAGTAGCCGTGCACCTTGAGGCGGTGCTTGTTGTTGAGCTTCCAGGTCAGCACGCCGCCAAAGTCGTAGAAGTCGGCGCTGCCGTCACGGTAGCCGCTCTTCTCAGGCAACTTCTTGAGAATCCAGTCGCTATAGGTGGTGCGCCCGTTGAGCAACAGCGAGACGTGGTCCCTCACAATGGGTATCTCCAGGTTGGCACGGCTGGTCAACACACCAATGCTGGCCGAGCCGGTGAACTTGCGCATGTTGGCCTCTTTCGACGTCACGCGCAGCACACTGCTGATGCGGCCGCCGTACTCCACGGGGACGCTGGACTTGAACAGCTCTACATCCTCGACGGCGTCAGAATTGAACGACGTGAAGAGTCCGAAGAGGTGAGACGGATTGAACACTGTGCCGCCATTGAACAGAATCAGGTTCTGGTCGGTGGCGCCGCCCCTCACATTATATCCGCTCGATGCTTCACCCACGGTGGTGACGCCAGGCAGGGTGAGGACAATCTTCATGATGTCCGACTCGCCAAACGCCGACGGTATGTTCTTCAGTATCTGAGGCTTGAACTTCTCAGAGCCCATCATCATGTTGTTGACAGCCGACTGCCGACCGCCTACAACGACTATCTCGGCCAGCTCCTGGTCGTCGGCTACGCTGGCCTTGGCTTTCGTGACGCCTGGTATGACATAGGTGCGGGTGGGCGAAGAGCCGGTGGACATGGCAATGGAGTCGTTGTCGAGTACCGGGATGCCGGCCACGAGTGCCTGCTCGTCAACAGCGACGGTGGACTTGGCAGGCAGCGTGGCTTGCGGGCTGTCAGCACGCTGCGCAGCGGTGCCGGGCACCGTGGTTGCGGGGCGTCCCGACAGACTGCTGACGATGGCGGCAAGGCTCTGCTCGCGTTCACGCTTAGAGAAAGAGAGTCTGTTGCTCTTGGCAAACTGCCGCAGGTGACGCTTCTGCTCAGGAAACAGGCGGAGCATGTCTGCCAGGCGCTTCACGTGGTGGCATATGCCGTCGGGGTTGACAAGTGTGTAGTGGTCCTTGGTGCTTAACACCTTTTGAAATTTCTCTCCGCCAAACACTTGTTCGCCGTCATAGACCTTCCAGACGTGGTGATAGAGACGCACACCGTTCTGGCTACCGTCGCTGAGCACGTAGGAGTAGCCGGAGGGGTGCTCCGGGTCGTGCACGTAGTGGCGGCCATCCATCTCAAACCAGTCTACGTAAGCCTGTTCAGGCAGACAGCAGACATGGCCCACAGGGGACAGAACGACAACTTGTTGTTTCAGTAGGTCGAAGCGCAGCAGCACGTGGTTGTAGACGATGCCATGATAGCTGATGCGACCCTCTAAGAAACGGGTGTCATCATTATAATAAGGTATATCGTGCCACTGCCAGGCTTCATACGGTGGTTCGACGACCCCCGCGTAGAGACGGGCCAGGTCGGTGGTAGGGGTTAGGTGCTCTTGGGCAACGGCAGGCTGTGGAACAGATAGTAGACAGAAAAGTGACAGAGCCAGTAGTTTGTTTGGTTTCATTGTTAGCGCATTGCGTCGGTTTTTGTATCTGGAGTGCAAAGGTACAACAAAAAAATGTTATTTATTTGCTTTTTCGCTCACTAATTTGTACCTTTGCACGGAAAAAGTAAAAACAAGACATAAAGATGAAACAATATTCCTACCTTGTGGCTCTGCTGGCAGCCGTCATCCTGATGGCTGGTTGCGAGAAGTACGAGACCTACTCGGACATGAAGAAGAAAGAACAGGACGCCATTGAGCGCTTTATAGCCGACAGAGGCATCCAGGTGATAGACCAGACGACCTTTGACGCACAGGGATGCAAGACCGACTTGGAGAAGAACCAGTATGTGAAGTTCACGCGCAACGGCGTCTATATGCAGATAGTACGCGAAGGTTGCGGCAGCGTGTTGGAGGAAAACAAGACGGTGAACGTGCTGTGCCGCTTCTCGGAGAGAAACATACAGACGGACACAATCGTGAATCGCAACGACGCCCATGCCTACTGGTCGGGTACGTCACCCTCCATCGACGTGTCGCAGTATGTAGACAAAATGAGTGTGGTGCGCACGGGTACCACCATTACAGCATCGTTCGTCTCAGGTATGATGATGCGCTACCACGGGTCGGCATCAGTGCCTGGAGGATGGCTGGTGCCGCTGAACTATGTGAAGATAGGACGTCCGGAGAACGAAGGCGAGGAAACTGCCAAGGTGCGACTCATCGTGCCTCACTCGCAGGGTACGGCTGATGCGTCGTCGAGCGTTACGCCTTACTTCTATGAGATAACTTATCAGAGAGAAAGATAAAATAACAGAATCACTATGACATTGATAAAATCTATTTCCGGCATCCGCGGTACCATCGGCGGACGCACGGGCGACACGTTGAACCCGCTGGACATCGTGAAGTTTACGACGGCTTATGCTACCTTCATTCCCCGCAAATCGGGTAAGATAGTGGTGGGAAGGGACGGACGTCTCTCCGGCCACATGGTGCGCGACGTGGTGTGCGGAACACTGGTGGGCATGGGCTTCGACGTGCTGGATATTGGCTATGCCTCTACACCTACCACCGAACTGGCTGTGCGCTGGAGTGGCGCAGATGGTGGCATCATCATCACGGCGTCGCACAATCCGCGACAGTGGAACGCGCTGAAGCTGCTGAACAGCGAGGGCGAATTCCTGACGGCAGCGGACGGCGCTGAGGTGCTGGCCATTGCGGAGAAGGAGGACTTCATGTATGCCGAGGTGGACCAGCTGGGACATGTCACGGTTGACAATACGATGGACGACCGCCACGTGCAATCGGTGCTGGACTTGAAACTGGTGGATGCGGAGGCTATTCGCAAGGCAGGCTTCAAGGTGTGCGTGGACAGCATCAACTCGGTGGGCGGACTGGTGTTGCCGAAACTGCTCGACAAGTTGGGCGTTAGCTATAAGTTCCTGAACGGCGAGGTGACGGGTGACTTTGCGCACAACCCGGAGCCGCTGGAGAAAAACCTGCAGGGCATCATGGACGAGATGAAGTCGGGCCAGTATGACCTGGGCATCGTCGTCGACCCGGATGTTGACCGCCTGGCATTCATCTGTGAGGATGGCACCATGTTTGGCGAGGAGTACACACTGGTCAGCGTGGCTGACTACGTATTGTCAGAAACGAAGGGCAATACCGTTTCGAATCTGTCGTCGACACGTGCGTTGCGTGACGTGACAGAGAAGCATGGCGGACAATATGCTGCCGCTGCCGTAGGCGAAGTGAACGTCACCACCAAGATGAAAGAGGTGGGGGCTGTCATCGGAGGTGAGGGCAATGGTGGCGTCATCTATCCGGAGAGCCACTATGGTCGCGACGCGCTGGTGGGCATTGCGCTGTTCCTGACGTCGCTGGCCAAGAAGGGATGCAAGGTGAGTGAGTTGCGCAAGCAATTCCCCGACTACCAGATAGCCAAGAACCGTATAGACCTGACTCCTGAGACGGATGTCGACGCCATCTTGGTAAAGGTCAAGGAGATGTTTGCGCAGGATGCTTCTGCCCAGGTGAACGACATCGACGGTGTGAAGATAGATTTCCCCGACCGCTGGGTGCATCTGAGAAAGTCGAATACGGAACCCATCATCCGTGTCTATAGCGAGGCGGCCACCATGGAACAGGCCGACGAGCTGGGCAAGAAGTTGATGAAGGTGGTCTACGACATGCAATAAAAACAGAGAACCCTCGCAAGCGCAACTTGCGAGGGTTCTTCTACCTATTTAATATATAGGGCGCAAGTGCAACACTTGCGCCCTATGTCTCTTTTACTTCTCGCGATTCTCAGCGTCAATAGCCTTAATTTTCTCGCGTACCAACTGCACCTCGTCCTTCAGCTTCTGTACCTTGCGATTCATCTCGTCGATGAGGCTGTTGCCCTTCTTGGAAGAAGCATTGAGGAAACCGAGGTTGTTCTCGTAGGTCTGAACCTCCTGCTTCAGCTGCTCATACTGGCGCATCAGTCGGGCACGCTCATTGTCAAGGGCATTGTCGCCACGTTCGGCAACCTGCTTGATAGAGTCCTTGAACTTAGACAGACGACGCTTGGCGACGCTGATGTTCAGCTCTTTGTAAAGATTGTCGAGTACGGCATGATACTCTTCGTAGAGTTTGTCTTTCTCTTTGAAAGGTACGTGACCCACAGCCTGGTACTGTTCGATGAGTTGCTGGACCTGCTCCTGCAGTCCGTCGCCTGCCTCTGTTGCCACAGCCTTGAGCTGTGCGATGATGGAGCGTTTCTTCTCCAAATTTTCACGCTCGTCATTGCGGGTGCTGGCTCCAGCTGCGTTGCGAGCCTCGAAGAACTTGTTGCAGGCACCAAGGAACTCCTCCCACAGCTGGTCGCCTAACTTCTTGGGTACGGTGCCAATGGTCTTCCACTCCTTCTGCAGGTTGATGAGCTTGTCGCTGGTAGACTTCCAGTCGGTGGAGTCTTGCAACGCCTTGGCCTTTTCGATAAGGGCACGCTTCTTTTCGGCGTTTTCCTTGAAAGAGTCCTTCAGATTGCGGAAGTGTTCTGCCTTGCGGCCAAAGAAGTCGTCGCAGGCTGCACGGAAACGCTCGAAAATCTTGACGTTCATCTTCTGGGGGGCAAAACCGATGGTCTTCCACTCGGCCTGCAGTTCAATAATCTCCTTTGTATGGCGTTCCCAGTCGCTGCTCCCCTTATTCTCTTCTGCTGCAATGGCTTCCACCTTTTCGCAGAGGGCTGTCTTCCGGGCCAGATTGTCTTCCTCTCTGGCGCGGAGGTCTTCGAAGTGTTGCTGGTGGCGCTTGTTGATGACGGTGGAGGCTGCCTTGAAACGGTTCCATATCTCGTCGCGCAACTCACGGGCTACAGGGCCTGTCTCGCGGTACTCCTGATGCAGCTTCTGTAACTGGTGGAAGGCGCTGATGACATCCGTCTCGTCAGCTAGTTTCTCAGCGGCCTCGCAGAGCTTGGTCTTGATTTCCAGATTTTTCTTGAAGTCGTACTCGCGAGCTTCGCTGTTCAGTTTCAGCAGGTCGTAGAACTGCTCTACGTAGAGTTGGTAGTTGCGCCATAGCTCGTTGGCACGCTCAGCGGGCACGTTCTTTATCTCTTTCCACTCGTCCTGCAGTGCCTTGAAGTCCTTGTACGACTTGTTGGCCTCCTCAGGAGAGGTAATCATGTTCTTCAGTTTCTCGATGATGGCAAGTTTCTTCTCCAGATTGTCCTGCTTCTCTTGCTCCTGTTCACGGAACAGCTTCTGGCGCTTCTCCTTGATAATGCCCATCTCGGCCTTGAAAGCCTCTTCTTCTGCGTCGGGCACTATCTGATACTGCTCAGGGTCGCCGCCGCCATCGATATACGCTTTAAGGGCTGCTTCGCGCTCGGCAATGTGCATTTTGTAGAAGACGGTCTTCAAGTAGTCGACTTCGTCTTTCTGCGGAGCGTCGTCGCTGTGAGCTATCTCACGGACACGGTCCAAGACTTCCTTCTTGGTGGCATACTGCTTGCGTTCTTCATTTTCTGCCGTCTGGTCAGAGACTGGCGTTGCTTTCTGCTCTTCTACGAGAGCTTGTTCTTGAGAGTCCATCATCATAGATTTTTGTTAATGATACGGTTTGTGTACAAACTATAATGGGCAAAATTAGTAAATAATTCTGAAACCACCTAATTTTTTTGCGGTAAAAGTGTGCTATGGGCAATTTTTTTCCGTTTTTCTGCTTCAGATGAGACGTTTTTGCTTGAATACAAAGAGTGAAACGACTGAAATGAAGATGGAGATGACGATGGCAACAACGAAACCTACGGGACTGTTCTCCATACCGTTGATGAGGTTCATGCCGAAGAAGGATGCCACCAGTGTGGGCAACATGAGGATGATGGTCACGGAAGTCAGCGTACGCATGATGGTGTTCATGTTGTTGTTGATGATGGACTGGTAGGTGTCCATCGTCGACTCCAGAATGTTGGAATAGATGCTGGTGGTCTCGCGGGCCTGTGTCATCTCGATGTTGACGTCTTCGATGAGGTCAGCGTCCAACTCGTCAATCTGTAACTTGAACTTCAGCTTCGACAAGAGTGTCTCGTTGCCGCGAATGGAGGTGTTGAAGTAGGTCAGCGAGTCTTGCAGGCGCGACAGTCCTATGAGCGACTCGTTGTTGACTTCACGGTCCAGGTTGCGTTTGGCTTTGTCGATGAGCATGGAGATTTGCTTCAGACGCTTCAGGTACCAGACGGCGCTGGAGAGAAACAGCCTGAATATCATGTCAACATGGTCGGTGAAGCCTACGCCGCGTTTCTGCTGGTAGCTGACAAAGTCTATCATCATGTTGGTCTCGTAAAAGCAGACGGTGATGGTGACGTCGCGCTTGTGAATGATGCCCAGAGGGACGGTAGTGTAGGGGGTGCGGGAACGTACTTCCTTGACATAGGGTATACGCAGAATGATGAGCATCCAGCCGTCGTCGTATTCATAGCGTGCGCGCTCATCGGTATCGCTGATGTCAGAGAGGAAGTAGTCGGGAATCTGAAACTGCTCTTCCAGCAACTGCTGGTCTTCCTCCGTCGGACACGTCATCTGTATCCAACAATTGGGCTGCCACTCCTTGAGCTGGCTGAGCCCTCCTTGGGTGTTCCAATAGGTCTTCATTGTGCTAATCCAAGTTTAATGCATCGTTACATGCATAATTCATCATAATACATTACTGCGGCAAGAGGATTAGCAGTCTTACCGCTTTCTGATCCTCCCGCCTTACGAATCGTAATTATCCGCCGGGTAGTCGTCCATTGTTTTTGTTTGTTTGTTAAACTTATTTTGTCGTGTGATATCGTAATCACGGTGCAAAGGTACAAAAAATATTCATATCACCTTGCACATTGTGCCACTTTTTTCATTTTTTAAGGGTGTTTGCCAGTGCCTCATGCGCTGGCAAACACCTTATCGCTCTCCAAAGTCAGGCGTCGGCAAACACCTTGCCATCTTCCAAGGTTACTTGAAGCTTGGTGTACTCGCAGTGAAAGTCGTTTTGCAGACGCTTCAGGTAGCGGCTGCTCTCCCACTTGCACATGGGCAGGTCGTGCAGCAGATAGTTGCCGCAAGACTGTGGCTCGGTGGCGGGCACTTTGTCTTGGATCAGTATCCACTCCAGACACTCCATGGTCAACTGACGCATGTCTTCAACGGTGTAGTTGCCGGTCATGATGATGTACATGCCTGTCAAGCATCCCATGGGACCTACGTAGACGACATCGTCCTTAGCCCGACTGTTGCGAAACCATGTTGCCATCAGGTGCTCCATGCTGTGCATGGCACCCATCCCTACCGCAGGTTCCTTGTTGGGCTCCGTGATGCGCAGGTCGAAGGTGGTGAAACCCTTGTCTTCGCGCGATACATAGATGCCGGGCTTCAAGTGGGTGTGGTCGATGGTGAAACTTTGTACTACTTCCATGTCTTCTGCTGTTGTTGGTCGTTCATCACTTTTGGGGAATATCTTCCAGCGTCTTCTTCAACAATTGCCAGAAGGGTGCGACGGTCTCGATGAGGGCACGCTCGGTAGTGGTGTGTGGCGACTTCATCGTAGGACCGAGGCTGACAACGTCGAGCCAGGGATACTTGCCCAAAATGACGGAGCACTCCAGACCGGCGTGGTCTACCTGGATGATGCCGTCCTTGCCGAACAGCTCTTTGTATTCTTTCAGCAGCAGGTGCAGGATTTCACTGTCGGGGTTGGGGTCCCAACCGCCATAAGAACCGCTGGTCTCTACTTTCATGCCGGCCATGGAGAAACAGCTCTCAAGCATGGTGACGACATAGTCTTTCATGTCCTCGCGGCTGGAGCGCGCTAGAATCTTGAAGGCGGCCTTGCCTTCGCCTATGTTGATGATGGCCAGATTGGAACTGGTCTCTACGACATTGGGGTAGGCGGGAATGTAGCGGATAACACCGTCGTGGCAGGCGAAGATGGCATCAATGAGGTTGTCTTGTATTTCGACAGGGACTTCCTTGACAGGAGTGGTAACCTCTTCGCAGGTCACCTCAATGCCCTGCTGCTCGATGAGTTTGTATTCGTCGTTGAATGTGGTCTGCCTGTCGCTGACGATTTCTTTCAGGGCAGCGATGTTCTCCTTGGGTAGTGTCAGTATGGCCTCGGCCTTGAAGGGTATAGCGTTGCGCATATTGCCACCATTCCATGATGCCAGACGAGACTCGGTCTCTGCTATCAGTTCACGGACAACCTGTACCAGCAGCTTGTTGGCATTGCCGCGGCCTTCGTTAATCTCCAGTCCGCTGTGGCCGCCACGCAGGTTCTTCACAGTCACCTTGACGGCAGCGTCTGCGGGGTCGGTGTCTACTTCCTGGTAGTCGAGGGTGGCGGTAACGTCGATGCCGCCGGCTGAGCCGATGACAAACTTGCCCCAATGCTCGGAGTCAAGATTCAGAAGAATGTCGCCCTGCAGTTCACCTTCAGGCAACTCGTTGGCGCCAAACATGCCGGTCTCTTCGTCGCAGGTGATGAGGGCGTCGATGGGGCCGTGCTTCAGCGTCTTGTCTTCCATGATGGCCATAATAGCGGCTACGCCCAGTCCGTTGTCGGCTCCCAGTGTGGTGCCTTTGGCCTTGACCCACTCACCGTCAATCCACGGCTCAATGGGGTCGGTCTCGAAGTTATGTGCTGACTCTGGTGTCTTTTGAGGAACCATGTCCATGTGGGCCTGTAGAATAATGCCCTTGCGGTTCTCCATACCCGGTGTGGCGGGCTTGCGATAGTGAATGTTGCCGGCGGGGTCTTTCACGGCATAGATGCCGCACTGCTTACCGAAGTCGAGCAAGAACTGCTGGATTTTCTCCAAATGACCGCTAGGACGGGGGACTTGTGTGAGTGCATAGAAGTTTTTCCAAATGCACTGGGGATCTAGGTTCTGAATTTCATTCATTGTATTATTGTTTAAGGGTTTTGATGCTTGTAAAGTTTAATGCGAGCCAGGCATAGATGCCTAATACTACGACCAGCATGGTCTGTATGGTGTGCACAATGAGCACAAAGTAGAGGGCACGCTCGTCTTGAACACCATAAAGGATGAGCATGGTCTTCACAGCGAAGTGCCACGGACCAGCGCCGTTGGGCGTAGGGACGATGACGGCTATGCTGCCCACAATGAACGTCACCAGGGCACAGCCTATGCCGAGACCTGCCGTAAAGTCGAAACAGAAGAAGGTGAGGTAGTAGTGCAGGAAATAGCTCAGCCAGATGGCCAGCGTGAACACTGCGAAGAGTGGGATGTTGCGTACGTCCTTCAGCGAGATGATGCCCTGCCAGATGCCACTCAGTGTGGCCTTCACCTTATTATATATAGAGAGCTTGCGCAGCAGGAAGTGCAGCAAGATGAGCATGGCTGCTACGCAGATGGCTACTACCACATAGCCGGCCCAGGAGAAACCGTAGAGAATGTCGTGAAGGTTGGTGCCGGTCTTTTGGAAAAAGGTGCCAAATGTACTCATCTCTAGCAGAATAACGATTGCGGTAATGCCCAAGACTAGCAGCGAGTCAATGGCGCGCTCGGTGACCACCGTGCCCAGTGCTTTCGGAAACGACACGGCGTCGTAACGAGCTAAGACACCGCAGCGTGTGAATTCGCCCACACGGGGTATGAGCAGAGAGGCAGCGTATGACAGGAAGATGGCATGGATGCTTGTCGACAGACGTGGATGTTCGCCGACAGGTTCTAAGGTTTGGCGCCAACGCCAGCCGCGAAACACCTGAGCCAAGATGCCAAAGGGAAACGACAGCAACATCCAGGTCCAGTCCATCTCGTCGGTCATGACATGGACTATCTGCTGCCAGTTCTCACCGCGGTACATCCAATAGAGAATGGCTGCTCCCAGCACCAACGGCATCAGAATTTTCAGAATAATACTGCTTATCTTCATTCAGCAGACAAAGGTACAAATAAGTGGGCAAAATGCCAAATAAACCGTTTATAATTTTACATTTTTGACATAGGTCAACAGAATGGTCGATTTGTTGACGAAGGTCAAAGAAAAGGCCTTTTTGCAGGAAAAGTGGGTTTTTAGTGATACAACAATGGAAAATAGTTCGTACCTTTGCATCGTCAAAAGGAAATAATAAAGCCCTGAGAGGTAATAAAGAAAGTTTTTAGGATTAACAAATTTAAAATTAAAGAAAGGGTAACGATTATGATGTTAACAATGATTTCACTGGCCGTTGAGGCTGTTGCAGCCCTTGAGGCCATGTACATTTGCAAGAACGCAAATGTTTTAATTAAGTAAATTAGAAAGTTTGAGAGAAATAATTAGAGCCGCAGACATGAGTCTGCGGTTTTTTTCGTACCTTTGTCGCCATGAAACAAGTTCGTCCGAAGAAAAATCTGGGTCAGCACTTCCTGACTGACCTGTCTATAGCTAAGCGCATAGCCGATACGGTTGACTCGCCTTATGCAGATATCCCGGTATTGGAAGTGGGTCCCGGTATGGGAGTCATGACACAGTATCTGGTGGAGAAACCTCGCCCGCTGAAAGTGGTGGAGATTGATCGCGAGAGTGTGCTCTACCTCAACGAAAACTTTCCAAAGCTCAGAGAGAATATCCTTGGTGCAGACTTCCTGCGCATGGACTTGCAACAGGTTTTCGACGGACAGCAATTCGTACTGACGGGTAACTATCCGTATGACATTTCGTCGCAGATATTCTTCAAGATGCTAGACAACCGCGACCTTATACCTTGTTGTACGGGTATGATTCAGCACGAGGTAGCCGTACGTATGGCCGCTAAGCCGGGCAATAAGCAGTATGGCATTTTGTCTGTGCTCATTCAGGCATGGTACGATGTGGAGTACTTGTTTACCGTTGAACCGTCAGTGTTTAATCCGCCTCCCAAGGTGCAGAGTGCCGTAATCCGCATGACACGCAACGAGGTGCGGCAGCTGGGATGTGACGAGCAACTGTTTAAGCGTATTGTCAAGACGGTGTTTAACCAGCGCCGCAAGATGTTGCGCGTCTCGCTGAAGCAGTTGTTGCCAGCTGAAGCCTTAAGTGTGCTCAGCGATGTGCTGTCAGGTGAATCTTCTCAGTTGTCCTTGACATTGAGACCGGAACAACTGACAATTCCACAGTTTGTTGTACTGACAAATGAGGTGGAAAAATTGCTGTGTGCGAACACAAACGATTGATTTTTGTCAAGAATAAGCCCTTTTTTGATGGAAAACAGCTGGAAGTGTGCCTACATTTCCAAATTCGTTGTACCTTTGCATCGTGAATCAGAGATGATGCACAAGGTAACAAAGATTAAGGATAACATCAATAGGTTAGTTAGAAAAGATTCATAGGATAACAAGTTAGTTTTGGTTAATAGTAAGTTTTTAGGTTAGTAGTAAAGTCTAAGGTGTTAGTACTTAAGGTAAATTAGAGGAAGCATAAGGTTTTAGTTATTAATAGGAAAAGAAAAAGTGCTGTCGGCGATGGATTCGTAGACAGCACTAATTTTTATACCATTTCGCATGAACGCTTTTCTTACGGATTCTTTCTCATTTCCCGCAACCAGCCACCATGGAACAGACGGATGAGGAATATGATGCCACGGAATGTTAACTCGATGGCCATGGCTATCCATACGCCAGATAGTCCGTAGCTGCTCGCTAACAGGGCTGCCAGTGTGAGACGTACGCCCCACATCGATGCCAGATTCATGATGGCAGGCTTCAGCGTGTCGCCAGCACCTACAAAGATGCCGTTGCAGACTATAGCGGCAGCAAACATCGGTTCGGCAAAGGCCTCGATGCGAAGACAGTGGCTACCCAACGTGATAATCTCGTCGACAGGTGTCATCAGCGACATCAGTTCTGGAGCAAAAATGTACATCAAGGCACCCATGACGGTCATGACGGCTATTCCCAAAGCGGCCGACATGTGGGCAAACGAACGCGTCAGCAACTGTTTGCCGGCACCGAAACTTTGGCCAACCAGTGTGGTAGCGGCTTCGGCAATGCCATAGCCGGGCATGTAACACAGACTTTCAACGGTGATGCCCAGCGAGTGAGCGGCAATGGCAATGGTGCCCAGTGGTGCTACTATCAGGGTGCTGATGATTTGGGCGGTACCCATCAACAAGTGGTTCAGTGCCATCGGAGCACCAATCTTGAATGCGATACCTATTACCGGAGCAGTGGGCTTGTACTTGTATAATTTCTCGTCAGTCTGCTGTTCACCATACAATGCCAGCAGGTCAGAGCGCCACAGCAGGAAGTAGCCCATGAGCAGCATGGTGACCAGTTCGGCCAGTCCGGTACCCATGGCAGCTCCCATGACACCTAGATCTAACAGGTAGATGAAGATGTAGTTGAAGACGACATCCATGACGCACATGCCGATGTTGAGCATGGAGGGTATCTTCATGTTGCCTGAACACTTCAGCATGGAACCGGCTAACCCTTCCATCTGGAAGAAGATGCCGCAAAGTCCGATGATGGCAAAATAGATGGAGGCGTCATGGGCTATCTCTTCACTGCCTCCCAACCAGTAGGGCAGAGGAATACTGACGGCCAGAGCTATCAGCGATATGGCTATGCTGAACAGTAGACAGCACACCATAGACTGGCGCAGCACGCGCCGCGCTGCTTTGAAGTCATTAGCACCAATGAAGTGGGCCACCTGTACAGAGAAACCCATGTTGACAGCAGAGGCAAGCCCCCCCATCAGCCATCCCGTTGTCTCTACCAGTCCGATGGCTGCTGAGGCCTTGGCACCAAGATGGCCTACCATCGAGGCATCAATGAAGAACATGATGGTAGCTGAAATCTGAGCCAATATGGAAGGAATGCTCAAGCTGATAATCAGCCTGAGCTTCTCTCCCTGTGTCATTTCGCGACCTTCACGGATGTATGCCAGCAGGTCTTTCTTTTCTTGTTTTTCTTTTTCCGTAATTCCGTAATTCCGTAATTCCGTAATTTCGTTGTTCCGGTATCCCGTAGTTCCGGTATTCCGTTGTTCCGGTATTCCGATATTGCGTTTATTTCTCTATTCTGCCTCTAGCAGCAGGACGCGGCTCGACCAGTCCGTCTTCTTTGACCATTCCGGCTCGTTGCGATAGGGCAACTCCAGACCATGGCTCATCAGGTAGGCGCCACTGAAGGTCTTGCCCTCAATATTCATGGGCTTGAGGTCGATGCGGTTCAATTCGTGTACCTTATAATTCTTTGTGGCGTCAAGACCAGCCATTTTCACGCGTGGCAGGTGCTCGTTCTGGAACGACTCCGTCTTCCACCAGAAGAATACCGACTGTGTCTTCTGCTCGTTGACATACATGAGCGAGGCCAGTCCCTTCTTGTCGTAGGGAGACACCAGACGGTAGAGGTCGCCAAACTGGACGATGGGGCGAATCTGCTTGTACTCCTTGATGGCTTGACGACAGAGTGCCTTCTCGTCGTCAGTCATGTTCTTGGGCTGTATCTCCATACCCAAGCGTCCCGACATGGCTACATCGATGCGGTATTTCATGGCCGTGGTGCGGAAGACGGTGTGATTGGGCGTTGCCGAGATATGGCTGGCCATGGCAATGGCGGGGAAGAAGTAGCTAGTGCCCCACTGCATGTAGATGCGCTGCAGGGCGTCGGTATTGTCGCTCACCCAGAACTCGTCAAACCAGGGCAGCACGCCCCAGTTGGCACGGCCACCTCCAGAGGCACAGGCCTGTATAGTCACATCGGGGAACTTGGCGCGGATGCGCTCGCAAACTTTCTGCAGTCCACGATGGTACTCTATATATAGGTGGCTCTGGTCGTTCATGGTCAGATACTGTGAACCGTGGTTCATGATGCCCATGTTGGCGTCCCACTTGATATAGTCTATCTCCGGGTACTTGGTCATCAGTTCGTCAACGATGGAGAAGACGAAGTCCTGCACTTTGGGATTCGCCAGGTCCAGCACCAGTTGTGTTCCGCCACGACCCTGTACGGCGTCACGCTTCGGTGCCTTGACAATCCAGTCGGGGTGCTTCTCGTAGAGTTCGCTGACGCTGTTGGTCATCTCAGGCTCTATCCAGATGCCAAACTTGATGCCGTGCTTCTTGGCGTCACGCAGCAAGCCCTCGATGCCTTCGGGCAGCTTCTGCTTGTCCACCACCCAGTCGCCCAGGCTGGAGTTGTCGGTCTTGCGAGGATACTTGTCGCCAAACCAGCCGTCGTCCATGACGAAGAGCTCACCGCCCATCGAGGCGATGTCACCCATCATCTGGTCCATGCCCTGCTGGTTGATGTCGAAGTAGACACCCTCCCACGAGTTGAGCAGGATTTTGCGCTCTTTGTCACCGTGCATCATCATGTATTTGCGACCCCACTTGTGGAAGTTGCGGGAGACGCCCGACAGACCGCACTTCGAAAACGAGAGAGCCACCTTGGGGGTGACGAATGTCTCGCCCTTCTTCAGGTGATATTCTGAATTGTCTGGGTTGATGCCGGCAAAGAAGTAGTGGTATTCCGTGTCGTCGGTGTCAATCTTCAGTTGGAAATTTCCGCTGTAGCAGAGGGCAGCGCCGATGACGTCGCCTTGGTTCTCCTGACCTTTGCCGTCCAGTGAGAACATCACCTCGGCATGGTCGGTGTGCGAGTTGCGCGTGCCGTCCTTGTTCTTGATAACTTTCTCGCCGGGCAGAATGGGCTCTTCGACGAGCTGGGCCTCGTTTGCCCATGAGCCGTAGAAGTGGCTGAGCCACACATTGCCGCGGCGGATGGGCAGACAGATGGAGGCAAACTGCGTCAACGTGACGGGCTTCGACTCGCCGTTCTGGATCTCTGCCCAGGTCTCAATCATGTCTTCGTCGCCGCGCACCTGGTAGCACAGCACTATGGTGGTGGGATAGACGGGGTCCTTCATCGTGATGCGGGTCACGTCGCCTTGCTTGTTCAGTGCGGTTACGTAGGCTGCTGTCGACATGTTGCCGTCGGCATGCCTCATGGCGAGTGCTGCCTCGGCGGGGGTGTTCAGACCGTAGACGGGGTAGGCGTCCATGCGCCCATTGGCTGGCGTCTGCAGGTGTTGCAGGTCGTAGGCGCTCAACTTGGTACCATAATAGAGGTATTGCGGCTGTTTGCCGTTCTCAACGTTTAAAACCATCGTGGTGTTTTTGGTCTGCAACACCACTTGTTCTGCCTGTGCCAGCATGGTCGAGAAGCACAGCGCCATCAATAGTGAAAGTTTTTTTCTCATGGGGTAGTTTGGTTAGTATGATTTTCTTTAGTGTTTAACTCTTCAGCAGGGAGCATCAGACTACTGTCGGCATCGAGGAATGTCGAGTCGTCCATCTCCTCCAGCGACTTCTTTTTCTTGTTTTCGCGGGCACCGGCTTTCAGCAGGTTTCTGGCGGCAGTAATAATGCTGGGACCGCTCTCTGCAGTGGTTATCTTCAACTTGGCCATCTTCTTGAGGGTGTCGTTCATGCTGGACTCCACGTCCATGAAGCGCAGACCGAAGTCCTGTACGCGGTCAATGACCGTATTGGCGGCCTCCATCATGGCTTGCTGGTTTTTCAGCTGCCGCACTTGTGTCCACATCATTTCCAGCACCCTCAGATTCATGTACATGGTCTGCGGGCCGAGTATCATGACACCCTCGTCGTAGGCTTCGCGCCACAGCGAGGCATCGTTGAGCAGTGCCAGGTTCAAGGCTCCCTCAATTGGTACGTACATGATGGCAAAGTTCAGTCTGTTGTAGCCATCAGGCAGATATTTGGTGTATTCTTTCTTGGCCAACCGCTTTACCTGTGCCCTGACGCTGTCGATGTGGGCCTTCAGGAAAGCGCTTTTCTCCGGTGTGCCGTCCTCAGCGTTCATGTAGCGCTCGTAGTCGGTCAGCGACATCTTCGAGTCTACCACCACATGGCGGTTGTTAGGAAAGTGCAGGATGAAGTCCGGAATCAGACCCTTGCCGTCGTCACCTTTCAGCCCCTTGCCGCCTTTGTCTTTCAGCGTTTCCTGGGTGTCAAACTGTTCGCCCTCTTTCAGTTCCAGGTCTTCCAGCAATTGCTTCAGCTTCAGCTCGCCAAAGTTTCCCTGAATCTTGACCTCACCAGTCAGAGCCCGCGTCAGCCTATCGGCCGTTTCACCAATGGCCTGACTTTTCTGCATGTTTATCTTGATGGTCTCGTCCAGTCGTGTCAGGGCCTCGGTCTGCTGCTCTTTGGTCTTGTCTAAAGCTTCCTGCATGTCTTTCAGACTCTTCTGCAGGGGGTCTATAATCTTTGAAACTTGTTCCTTGTTTTGGGTGCCCAACTCTTCCTGACGCATCTTCAGCACCTTCTCCGATGTGGTTTGCATCTGTTCGCGAATCAGGTCCAACTGGCTCTTTACCTGTTCCTCGTTCATCAGCTTCAGCGTCGCTATCTGTTGTTCGTGGGCCTCTTTGGTCAGTTGCAACTGCTGTTCAAAGGATGTCCTCAACGTCTGCAGCTGCTGCTCGTAGATGTCCTTCTGCTTCGTCAACTGTTTCTCAGCATCAGCCTTTTGTGCTTCCAGTAGCTTCTCTGTATCAGCCTTTTGTGCTTCCAGTAGTTTCTCTGTATCGGCCTTTTGTGCTTCCAGCTGTTGACGGTAGTTTTCAGCGTTATGCGCTTGTATGTCACGTGCCGCAGCCAGCTTCATCATATAGTAGCCCATCACGGCTAATACGATGATGCCAACACTTAGGGTAATGATGATTTCCATAGCTTGCTTCTATTGCCTAATACAATTTGAATGCAAATTTACGAATTCTTTAGCATAGAACCATGCTTTTCCTGATATTTTATTTATTTTTTGATGTTTTCTTATTGAGTACAACCCATTTACTCCGTAGATTTTGGGATTCCGTGTTTGATAATTGAATGAAAACAATTATCTTTGCAAACTAAAACAACAATATATGAAGAAAATTATCGCATGTCTACTGGCAACCTTCGGAATTACTACAGCCTGTTGCCAACAAAATTATGAGAACACTGACCCGGAAGGGTTCGCTGTACTGACAACCAAGCCCAGCGTGGTGCTGCTTGATGTGAGAACCATCGAAGAGTTTGAAGAAGGACACATTGAGGGGGCTTTGAATATCGATGTGAAAAAGTCTGATTTTATGGAGAAGGTAAAGCAAATCTTGGCCAAGGACAGAACGATTGCCGTCTACTGCAGAAGCGGCAGGAGGTCGGCCAGTGCTGCAGCAGACCTTGGAGCCGAGGGATACAAAGTGGTAAACCTCCTGGGTGGTATCATGGCTTGGAAAGAGACGGGACGGCCTGTGACAACTGATTCCTACGAAGTGGACGTGTTTCAGACCAAAAGTGGGAAGACCGTCAAGTTCCATGCACTTGTACATGCCAGCATCCGCATGGAGTACGATGGCAGGGAGATTGTGATTGACCCTGTTACAAAGTTGGGTAACAAAACTATTGATTATGCCTCCATGCCTAAGGCTGACTATCTCCTTGTCACCCATGAGCATTTTGACCACTTCAACAAAGAGGCTATCAAGCTGCTTTCTACTGACAAAACTTGTTTCATCACCAATCAACGGTGTGCTGAGATGTATGGTTCCGGCGAGGTAATGAAGAATGGCGACAAAATGCAGATGGCCGATGACTTCACCATAGAAGCTGTGCCTGCTTACAACAACACGGAAGGGCACTTGCAATTTCATCCCAAAGGTAGGGACAATGGTTATGTGCTGACTGTTGACGGACTGCGTATCTATGTGGCTGGCGACACGGAGGATATCCCGGAAATGGCCGATATCAAGGAGGTTGACATTGCTTTCCTACCCTGCAACCAACCCTATACCATGACCACCGACCAGTTGGTAAAGGCAGCTAAAATAATCAAACCCAAGGTGTTGTTTCCCTATCACTACGGACAGACGGATGTCAGCGGCGTTCCCGCACAACTCAGAGGCGAAGGTATTGACGTAAGAATCAGACACTATGAGTGAGCGCTAATCTCTGTCGTCATTTGTTTGTTGTTCACTAGACGT
>CACWFV010000015.1 GCA_902760315.1 uncultured Bacteroidales bacterium
AACAAATCCTGGGCGAATATCCGTGAAACAGATGTTCAAGCCGCGAGCGTTTGCCTGTTGCTCGAGTGCCTGCAGATAAACGTTCTGCAACGCCTTTGTAGCCGAATACGACGGTGCAGGGCCCAGTCCTTTTGTTCCGGCGATGGACGATATGACAGCAATATGGCCATGTCCCTGTTGCGCAAAGTATCGGTATGCTTCACCTATCATCCTTGAAAGCCAACAGCATTAGTCTCGACGGTAGCCAGTTCGATGTCCTCCTTCAACTCTCGGTTCTGCTTGCCGATGCCCGAAGCATAAAAGAAGAGGTCCATACCTCCTACCCTTTCTATCGTTTCAACAACAGTCGAGCCACCTCCATGCCGATGCCCGACGAAGCACCAACGACGATTGCTTTTTTCATTCCTTCAAATTGCCTTCCCATTCTTGATGGAGTCTGTTCCATTTCTCACTATGTGCACCAAGAGCACCTATTTGGCGCGGGTGTGCCAATGGTAAAACATTGATGGCATGACCATCGATGGTGGCAGTAGTTGCTTTGCCGTATCCGTATAAGTCAACGTATTCCTGGAGTGATTTATATGGAACGTCTGCCACATAGTTTAAGAACTGCGCGATAGGTATATCACCAAGCAGAACCAGAAGTTTTGCTTGTGACTCTTTAAGTTCTTGAAGAATCTCTTCACATCGCTTTGCATCACAGAAGACTGTGGGGCGCTCAGGGATAGTGACTTTATTCAGACCGTATTGCTCAATCAGCGGATTGTAGCGTTCGGTGATAACCTTGACCTGACCAGAGTTAAGACGTGTCTCAGGAAGAAGGTCGCAAAGCCATGCATCTTTCCTTGTGTACCCTAAAGTACCAAGGATATGCTCGTCGAGGACTTTTTCTTTCGGAATGGAAATCGAACTGATGATTTCTTTTGCTTCTTCGATGTTGCCATCCCAGAAGATACGTGGCTCACTTGCTACGGCTAGAGCTGTGCAAACAGTTTTGCCGTCTCTTTTCCAACGAGCATGTACGGCACTGGCATACACGCCTAGAACGAAAACTTTCTTGGGTGTGCGGTCTTGCTGTCTCAGTGGGTGGACAACTTGACCAAAGGGATATTGGTAGTCCATATATAACTTAAATATTATTGTTCATCTATGAATTGTTGAATCTCTCCCAATGCTCCTATTTGCTTAGGTAGTAAGAAGATATTTTTAGGATTAACTAATTTCCTAAAATGATCTTCTATCAATTCAATAGGAATTTCTTTTATGCTTTTTCTTGAATTGAAACCCACAGCCTTGATATGACAGACTTTCCAGAATTGTAGGTTTTCGCTGAATGTTTTTGTATAAGTTGCCTCTGTTTTCTCCCACTTTTCAAACGAGAAAGCAATGGGCAATTCGTTATTCTCGAGCATCTCCTTCAATTCTGAAAGTTCATATATTTTGCCGCGCAAGATATTGCTAAACATCCAGTCTGGAAAAGTGTTATCTGAAATAATAATCTTCCTGCCAGATGGATGAGAGATTACTTTGCCTCGACCTTCTGTTTTTGTTTTTTTTCGTGCTATTAAGGGCATGCTTTTATCTTCCAGCCATTCTCCAATTACGCTTTCCCATTTATCTAGGACTTGTTTTGATAATTGAGGTTTATTTGGGGATTTTTTCCAAAGAACACCAATTTCACGAATTTTATTCATGATTTCACTGTCAACCGTTGGTTCTTTTTTTAGAAAAGCTGGATATGAACTTTCTTTCATACTTACTATATTAATTGTGGGGGCAAATATACAAAAAAATCCGGCTAAAACCAATAGCCGGAGGAAGGTTTTTTGTTTAAAAATAAATTAGGCGTGTATAACTCTGCTACAGAAGAACTGTGCCAGGCTGGGAAAACCTCTTTGTGTTCACGGATGATGTTGACCAGGTCGTAGTAACATTGGGGATGGACTTGAAGGTCCGTCAACAACTGGAGTTCGTAGGTGCCTCCGCCTGGAGATATTCCCTATATTCTCTGATAGGCCAATCTTTCGTCACCCGACAACAGGTAGATAATACCGCAATAGGAGAAACCGTGTTTCAAGAGATTGTGCTGCATTATCTTATTGTCTCGATGCGTATCAATGCGAATATTCCTGTCGCGAGACAAGCAGAAATCCATGATACTGCTAAACACGCCATGAACCTCAGGATAGCTGGCAATGCGGTGCACCACGTGGTAATCCGTCTCATCATCCAGCCACTTGCCATCATATATCTTATTGTAGGTCAAGTCGGGGGATGGCAGAAAGGCGAAATAGCCCACTACCCTACCTTCTTCCTCCACGACAAAGCCTCCTTTCTTCTCCATGTCCCCTTTTACAATTTCCTCTGACGGATAGCCTTCACCCCATTGATACATATTACCAGACTGCCGCATAATTCCCTTAGCAGCACTAAACACCTGCATAATAGCATCCATATCCGTCAGTCTGGCTTCTCTTATCATTCTTTATTCTCTTAATAGTGTCAGTATTCGTTTGCAAAGATAAATAGTTTTCTCAAGAAAAAGAATACTAAAGCGGCATTTTTTGAATTATTCATCGCGATATTTCAATAATGTCGCCTGTTCTTTGACCTCATCTCCAAATTTTTTCGCGCTCAAAAGATGCAAAATTTTTTATCAATATCTGGCCAAATAGCTTTTTCCCATTGATAAAACAGGAACCAGCTCCCTGTTTCACATGGGAACACCAACCATTGGTTAAACTCCCGTCAGTCCATAGAGATGGTATACGATGCGGCCAATATCGGATTCAAAGCGGATCATGAGAACCGTCCCGTTTTTTTTCAAGAATAAATGCTACATCCATGTCGTTTCATTATCCAAATTACCGACTTCGTCGCAAAGATAAGATGTTTCTCTGAAACTTCCGAATATTTCAGCACTTTTTATGCTTTCTTCCCAAATTCCGCAGCATTTTAGTTTAACATAACTTTATGGACAAATTACCCTATAGAGAATTCCTGGCGATGATGCCAAATAGTTTATTTTCAAGATATTATGGTCATGATTACGGACTATTGTACTTCTAATGACCAATTTGGGTTAAAATAAGGAATAACCTATTCCGTTTTAGAATTGTAATACTGGCTTGGGGATACACCGTAGAACTTCTTGAAGAGGGCCGAGAAGGAGGTGGGGCTGGAAAATCCACAGGTATAGGTTACCTCCGAGACGTTCATCTTTCCGCAGGCCAGCAGTTCGGCGGCCTTCTTCAAGCGCACCTTGCGGATGAAGTCGTGCGGCGTCTGGCCCGTCAAGTCTTTCATCTTGCGGTTTAGGTGGACGCGACTGAGACCCACCTCACTGGCTATCATGTCCATCGTCAGGTTCTCGTCGTCCAGATGGTCGTTGATGGCCTTCATGATGTTGGCAAGGAGTTTCTCGTCGGGCGACTTGACAGATTTTGGCGCAGTTTTTCCCTCCAACTGGTCGGTGTGTTCATATTTCAGACGCAGGGTGCGAGTCCGCTGTATCAGGTTGACGATGGTCTGGCGGAGAATGTCCATGTTGAACGGCTTGACGATGTAGGCATCGGCACCCGTGGTGAGTCCTCGCAGACGATCTTCGTCCATATTCATGGCCGTCAGCATCACGACGGGCACGTGGCTGGTGGCGAGGTTTGAGCGTAGACTCATGCAGAGCGTATTGCCGTCCATGTCTGGCATCATTACGTCGCTGAGCACCAGGTCGGGCACACTGCGCATGATTTCTGCGAAAGCCTGTCGTCCGTCGGTGAAGGCTTTGATATCATAGTCGTTGCAGAGTTCCTGCACCAGATAGTCGCGTATTTCCTCGTCATCTTCGGCAATCACCAGGATGGGGCGCTGACGGGTGGGCGCCTCGATGGGGCCTTCTACCGTATCGTCGCTGTCCTCCACTTCTGCCAATGTCAGTTGCTCGGCCGTTTCCACGTCGGGTTCGACCGCCATCTCGTCAGCCTTCAGGTGTTCTGAGCCTAAGGGCAGGGAGATGACGAACTCGCAGCCTTGCTCCAGATTATGGGCGGAGATGGTGCCATAGTGCAACTCTACCAATGAGCGGGCGAGGTCGAGACCGATGCCCGTACCCGTCTGCTGACCGCTCTGCTTGCTGTCCGACTGATAGAAACGTTCAAAAATCTGCTCCAGTTTGTCCTCGGGAATTTTCTCACCGTTGTCGCGAATGGCGATGGTAGCATTTTGGTCGTCGTGGGTGACGCGGATGGCAATCTCACCACCTGTTGGTGTGAACTTGAAGGCATTCGACAGCACGTTCAGGATGACCTTGTCGAAGTAACGGCGATCTATCCAGATGGGAAGCGTCTCAGAATCGTGGTCATAGAGAAAGTGGATTTGTCGGTTGCGGGCCTGATGCTCGAACAGAGAGTAGAGTTCCTGGATGAAACCCACAAGGTCGGTTTCGCGCATCCGCATCTGCATCTGTCCCTTGTCAATCTTGCGCAGGTCCATCATTTGGTTGATGAGTCCCAGGATGCGCTCGGCATTGCGGCGCATAATCTCGTAGATGCCCCTCTTCTGTGGGTCTTTTTCGCGCTTGATGAGCGACAGCAGCGGTGTGACGATGAGCGTCATGGGCGTGCGGATGTCGTGGCTGAAGTTCATGAAGAAGCGCAACTTCGCCTCGCTCAGTTCCTCAGCATGGATATGCTCCTGCAACTGCATCTGTTCACGCACCCGGTCCCTGCGATAGGCGATGTAGCGCCATACGATGAGAGCCAGCAGTAAGGCGTAGAGCAAATATGCCCACCACGAACGATACCACGGGGCATGCACCACAACTGTAAACGTGCGCTCGGCTGTCTCTGTGCCTTTGTAGGTAGCCTTAATGCGGAAACGGTAGGTGCCGGGGGTCAGACGCGAGAAGGTAATCTCGTTTGTTCCCTGCTGCAGTGATACAAACGGGTCGCCGTTGATGCTATACAGATAGGTGATGCGCTCTGGATCGTCGAAGGTCAGCGTGGAAAAACGAACGGCAAACGAGTTGTCGCCGTAGTCCAATTCGAAGTGTTGGCTCTGGGTGACCAGCGTGTCGGTCACCTGGTAACTGCCCGACAGCGTGGTCTGATCGACAGGCATACCATTGATGGTGAAGGCCGTCAGACTGACGGTGGCGTTCCACTCACGATGGTCGATGTCGGCAGGGTTGAACCACGTGATGCCGCCCGTGCCGCAGAATAACAGTCGTCCGTCTGTCATGGCCCACGAGCCGCCAGTAGTGAAATAGTTGGACTGCAGACCGTCCTCCACATAGTAGTTCTGGAACTTATTGCCCTTGGGGTTCAGACAGGAGAGCCCCATGTCGGTGCCTATCCAGAGTTGGCCCAACTGGTCTTTCTCTATTGATGTGATGGTATTGCTGGGCAACCCCTGCTCCGTGGTGTAATGGCCCAGTTCTCGCTTGCGCAGGTCGTAGTGGAACAGTCCCTCGGTGGTGCCTATCCAGAGTGCATTATTGTATTCACGGGCCAGATAGACGTTGGCACCAGGCATCAGACACTTGCCGCCAAAGATGCCATTCCACGTCAGGTTGTCAAGGTCCAGACAGTTCAGACCGTTGTCGGCAGCCACATAGAGGCGATGGCCGTCGGGCGACACCGACAGCTGGGAGATGAAGTCGTGCGAGAGTCCGTTCCCCGCAGGGGCATCCTCCGAGCGGAACTGTCTGACGGCTCCGTCCTTGGCGAACATCAGCAGCCCGTGTCCCATCGTACCTGCCCATCCCCGTCCGTTGCGGTCTTTGGCGTAGTCGGTGATGCTGAGGAAATCTAACTGTGGGATTTTCATCGGGTGATACCGTGCGGTCTTCGGGTCGATCCATCCGCCGCCCTCACCATAGGAACCCAGCCAGATGCGCCCGTCATCGCCCTCGCCGATGGTCAGCACGGTCGAGGGTACATCGTCGGAAAAGTGCTTGACGAGACGCCCTTCCTTGTCCAAGCAATAGACACCGTCCTTGTCGGTGCCGAGCCACGTATTGTCCCTGCTATCCACGAAGACGCAGCAGATATTGGAGGAGCCTATCACGTTCTTGGCTCCTGCCTTGTGACCCATATAGTGGAAGCCTAACGAGGAGGGCGGCTGCTGGAACACGCCTTTCTCGCTCATGCCTAACCAGACGTTGTCGCTGCCGTCCTCAACGATGGCATACACCTTGCTCTTCGACAGTTCCACCTCGTGGCTGTAGTAGGGATTGGTGGTCAGTTCACCCGTCAGTGGGTTATACACACCGATGCCCCTGCCGTCGAAGCCCACGAGGATGTTGCCCGTATGGTCGGGATAGAGGGCTGGGACAGGCGTATTGTACGTTTCCGCTATGTGGACGAACTGCTCACCCTGCTTGCGGAACAATCCCCGGTTGGCAGTGCCCACATAGACACAGCCCGTCATGTCGGTGCAGACGGTGTAGTACTTCGTGCCGTCCGCGTTGTTCATATATTGTTTGGCATGCTTGCCGTCATAGCTGTAAACACCGTTCTCTGCGGCGATCCATAGCCCGCCAGCATTGTCCTCGGCCATGCTGCGTATCTCACCAGCTCCCTGCAACTTGACGGGCATCTGACGGGCAGTCAGGTCCTTCACCAACAGCAGCCCGTCGGTCGAGGTGCCAGCCACCAGTTCGCCGTTCTTACGCTCCAACAGGCAGTTCACATTGCCGTAAATATTCTCGCCCTTCTCGTTCAGTTTCTTTACATCGCGGAACTGCACACCGTCGTAGGCCTGCAGACTGGCGTAGGAACCGAAGTACAGTCGTCCGTCGGCTGCCTGTGCCATACACAGCACATGGTTGCCAGCCATTCCTGCGGCATTCTTCTGTCCCCGCTTGAAAGTCTGGAACTGGTAGCCGTCGTACTGCACGATGCCGTTGCTCGTCACCGCCCACAGAAACCCGTTCCTGTCGATATACAACTGGTTGATGAACAACCCCGACCGCAAGTGGTCTATATCGAAGAACTTACCCGCCTGCGCCCATGCTGTCTGTGCAGCAAAGGCGAGGAGCATCGTCACGCAAATCAACAGACGTTTCGTCATTTTTCTTCTCCTATTACTACGCCCCACGGCTCGATGGTGATGTCCTGGCCCTTGGCGAGGGCCTGCTTGTCGAGCAGCGACTGGCTGACGGGATAGGGCCAGGCGACGGTCTTGGGCTCGTAGGAGAAATTGAAGAGGTAGTGAATCTGACGCCCCTTGGCGTTAGTGCCGGAGCGGAGGATGACGGGGAACTGGTACTGGCGCTCAACGATTGCGATACCCTTGCGGTCGGCAGCGCGGGCGATGAGTTTATATAGGAGGTCGGTAGATGGCACGGTGCCGATGTAGATGAGGTGGCCCTTGCCGTACTGGTTCTCCGTGATGCAGGGCCACTGGCCGAAGAACTGGTGCTCGACGGTGCCCAGGGGCTGGGCCGTGGTCAGTTGCAGGAACTCCATCCAGGTGTTGACGGTATTATCCGCAGCTCCGATGCTGTTGGGCTTCAGCGGCAGTTTGTTGATGCTCGAATACTCTTGATAGGTGAAGCCGCAGGCTTCGGCCAGCGGACCGGGTGCCAGCACGGGGCGCACAGCGTTGTCGTAGTTGGTGTAGCCGCTCTTGAAGAGCATCACCACCTCGCCGCCCTTGTGCACGTAGTCGCTGATTTTCCGCAGCAGTTCGTCGGTGGCCACATAGAGCGAGGGCACCACGAGCATGTCGTACTGCGAGAAATCCTGCATCTCGGGCTTATCGACAGGCAGGATGTCGCACTCGATGTTCTGACGGTAGAGCGCGTCGTACATCATGTTCACCTTGTATTGGTCGCGGTCGGTGTAGGGCATGAAGTCGAGGGCGTGCTTCGAGTCGTGGCTGAAGAGCAGGGCCACGCGGTTCCGCTTCTTCAAGTTCACCAGACGGTCGCCAATCTTTTCCAACTCCTTGGCTCCCCGCTGGAACTCACGATAGACGCGGTTGGGCTTGCCGTCGTGACCGAGGATGCCGCGCCAATAGGTCTCCTGACCGTAGTGCAGCGTACTCCAGTGCCAGTATTCCACCATGTTCGCTCCGCCCGAGAGGAAGGCGTACATATTCTGGCGCAACTGCCCGTCGTAGGGCGGCCACTGGTTGCGGCTCGACCAGCCCGTGCCTTGGGCGTTGGTCTCGGTGATGAGGAAGTTGTGGCTGCGGCTGACAGTACGCATGAAGTCGCACGAGTAACTGATCCACTGGCCGTCCTGTCCGTTCTGCATGGTGTAATAAACGTTGATGGCGGGGTACTCCATCTGTCGGAATGCCTCCACCTGGTCGATGTCGTAGAAACTGGGCATGAAGCAGTGCATGATGAACTGGTCTGGGCGCTTGTACTCGCTCACGATGTCGGCCTGCCAGTTCAGGAAGTCGGCAGTCACCTTGCGGTTCCAGCGCTCCCACCACACCTTATACGAGGGGTTCGTCACGCCCTTGCGGTCGTAGAAGTCCTCCCAGCGGTTGATGTTCATGCCCCAGTAGTTCAGTCCCCAGCGGCGGTTCAGCGCCTTCAGGTCGCCACCGAACTCCTGCCTGATATACTCGCGGAAGCCCTCGAAGTAGTCGGGGTTGTCTATCTTGCGCGCCTCCACCTCGTTATCCACCTGATAGCCGATGATGGCGGGGTGCTGGGCGTAGTGCTCCATCATCTTGCGGATGATGCGCTCCGAGTAGCGGCGGTAGGTGGCATTCAGCAGGTCCATGTTCTGCCGGATGCCGTAGTGACTCTGTCCACCGTCCCATGTCTGCGACAGCACCTCGGGGTGCTCCGCTGCCAGCCACGACGGAATGCTGTAGGTCGGCGTACCGAGGATGACCTTGATGCCCGCCTTGTGCAGCGCGTCGATGATGCGGTCCATCCATGCGAACTCAAACTGCCCGTCCTGCGGCTCGAATAGCGACCATGTCGATTCGCCCACGCGCACCACCGTCAGTCCCGCCTCCTTCATCAGCCGGATGTCCTCGTCGAGCCGGTCCGTCGGCGTGTATTCCGCATAGTACGCAGCACCATACAGCGGTTTGTCAAACTGGTACACCTTGTTCTCTCCCTTGGCAGAAGCCGTCATTGTGAGCAGCCATCCAGCTACCATCAGTAATACTTTTTTCATTGTCCTAATAGATTTTATGGCGCAAAGATAATACATTATTATTATATTGCCAAATGCTTTTATGGCTTTTCGTCCCGCTTGTTACAAATGAATAGCCATGCGTTACAGATGAAGATGCGGACGTGCGGGTAATACCTTACTTTTGCATCCGAGAATGAATAATAACTAAAACGATAAAAGACTATGCAGAAAATGAAATTCAAGATTTGTTTGTTCGTGCTGCTGGCAGTGGCATCCGTAGCTCAGGGACAGTCGTTCCGCGACATTGAGGGACTGAAGGAGATGCGCCGTGATTTGCAGACGGAGGACTCGCTGATGCGCTTGGGCATCCTGAAGGACGAGGCCACGGGACTGCCTTACTTTACAGGCTACAGTTACAACGTGCTGTACGACTGGGACCAGTATTTCGAGGCCATCGTGCAGATTTACATGGGTTGGCCGTCGGAGTATATCAAAAACGGCGTGCTGCTGTTCCTGCAGAACCAGCGCGAGGACGGCTTCATTGCCCGGTCGGTGCCCTCCAACCCGTCGCACGACAACGAGCACGTCAAGCCCTTCCTCTCGCAGATTGCCCTGCTGGCCGTGCAGGAGTATGGCGAGAAGAACTGGATTCTGGAGAAGAACACCTTTGAGCGACTGAAGAAATACTTAGACTACTGGCTCGTGAATATGGACGAGGACGGCAACGGACTGAGCGAGTGGATGTCGGCACCGCATACGGGCATGGACAACCAGCACGAGCGGGCCGGATGGTGGCTCGACCGCTGTTCGGAGGGTGTTGACCTGAACTGCTACTTAGTGCGCGAGATGAAGGCGTTTGCCCGACTTGCCGAGATGGCGGGGAAGAAGAAGATGGCCGCAGAGTACCGCCAGAAGAGTGCCGAACTTGCCGAGCGCATCCGCACAATGCTGTGGGACGAGGAGGACGGTTTTTACTATGACCGCCGTCATACACCCGACTACTGGTTTGCCAAGAGTGCCGCCGTCGTTGCCGACGTGAACATCCAGAAGTGGAAGAAGAAGGACCTGATACCCGTTCGCTCAGTGGGAGCCTTTGCCGTGTTGTGGTCGGAGGTGGCCACGCCCGAACAGGCTGCCCGCATGGTGCGCGACTACTTGTTCAATCCCAAGGAGTTCTGGACGGGAGCCCCCGTTGCCGCCCTGTCGCGGTCGTGCCCGTGGTACACCACCACCAAGTATTCGTCGGACATCGGTTGCGGTTGGCGTGCCAATGCCTGGATTCCCACTAACTATATCATCTATCACGGTCTGCGCTACTACGGCATGAAGGAGTACGCCTCGCTGCTTGCCCACTACACCACCAAACTGGTCCGTGAGAACGGCAACCGCGAGTACTATAACTCCGAGACGGGCGAAGGCTGCGGTCTCGACCCCTTCTGGGGCTGGAGCCTGCTGGGACACTTCTGCGAGTTTGAGGATACACTGGAACAGGATATTACGATAATCAGGTAATCCGGAGAGAGTGTGGGACTTTTTTTCGTACTTTTGCACTCAGCATACGAAGCTAATTAAAAACAGACCGACATGAGAAAGACTATTCTACTGGCACTTGCCATACTTTGCCTGCCGATGGCTGGCGTTGCAAAGGGAGTGAAGGCGACGCGCGAGACTGCCCAATGGATTACGGCGAGCGACACAACAGTCAATGACGTGAACACATGGCTGATGTTCCGCAAGGACATCAAGGTAAAGCGGGTACCCGTCAAGGTGATGGCACGCATAGCCGTGGACTCCAAGTACTGGCTATGGGTGAACGGACAGATGGTGGTCTTTGAGGGCGGCCTAAAGCGAGGTCCGAACCCAGAGGACACCTATTGCGACGAGGTGGACTTGGCTCCGCTTCTGAAGAAGGGCAAGAACCATGTGGCCGTGCTGGTGTGGTACTTCGGCAAGCATGGCTTTTCGCACAAGTCAAGCGGACAGTCGGGACTGTTCTTCGACGCTCCCTCAATTGGTTTGCACAGCGACAAAACTTGGCTATCCATGAAGCACCCCGCCTACAGCATTGCCACGGGCGAACAGCCTAACTTCCGTCTGCCGGAGTCAAGCCTGTGCTATGATATGCGCAAGGATCCAGGCAGTTGGCAGACTTTGCCAATTCATAATTTTCAGTTCTCCAAGGAACTTGGCGCTGAAGGCTGCACGCCGTGGAACCATCTTGTACCCCGTCCGACACCTTTCTGGCGAGACTACGGCGTTAAGACCGTGGCGTTCACCAAGACAGAGACCGACTCGACCGTTACCTACGAGGCCGTGCTGCCCTACAACATGCAGATGACACCCGTTGTGGAACTGACCGACGAGGGCGACGGCGGCACACGCATCAACATCGAGACCGACCACTACATGGGAGGCGGACAAGTGGACATCCGTGCGCAGCTGGTCACGAGGGCTGGCCGTCAACAGTATGAGTCGCTGGGTTGGTTCAATGGCGAGCGGCTCTACATCCATTGCCCGAACAAGCACATCACGCTCCACTCCTTAGGCTATCGCGAGACAGGCTACGACACCGATGCCGAGGGCACTTTTACTTGCGATGACGATTTCATCAACCGATTCTGGCAGAAAGCCTCACGTACCCTTTATGTAAACATGCGCGACACCTACTTCGACTGCCCCGACCGCGAGCGGGCGCAGTGGTGGGGCGATGCCACGGTGCTCATGGGCGAGAGCTTCTACACCTATTCCACCTCGGCACACCACCTGATGCGCAAGGCAATCCGCGAACTGTGCGACTGGCAGCGCGACGACAACACCCTCTTTGCCCCCATCCCCGCAGGAAACTATGGCGACGAACTGCCCGCACAGATGCTGACCAGCGTGGGAGAGTACGGCTTCTGGCAGTACTTCATGCACACTGCCGACACCGCCACCATCCGCTATGCCTATCCCCACGTGCGCCGCTACCTCAGCGTGTGGCAGCAGGACTCCACGGGACTGACCATCGAACGCAAGGGGGGCTGGCAGTGGGGCGACTGGGGCAAGCACAAGGACATGCGCCTCTTGCAAGCCGGCTGGCACTACATGGCACTGACTGCTGCCTCGAAGATGGCACGGCTCTTAGGAAATGAAGCCGATGCCGCCGACTACGATGCAAAGGCATTCCGCGTGAAAGAAGGCTACAACCGTTGCTGGACGGGCACCGCATATCACAGTATCGAGAACAAGGACAACCTCGACGACGACCGCGTACAGGCTCTTGCCGTCATCAGCGGCATTGCCTCGAAGGACAAGTACGAGGCCATCAGCGAGGTGTTCCATCAACAATGGCATGCCAGTGCCTACATGGAGCGCTACGTCATGGAGGCACTCATCATCATGGGACAGACCGACTTCGCCTTCGAGCGCATGAAGAAACGCTATGAGCGCATGGTCAACGACCCCACGTCGAGCACCCTCTTCGAGGACTGGGTCAAAGGCGGTGCAGGCGGCGGCTCTACTAATCACGCTTGGAGCGGCGGGCCGCAGACGGTCATCGCACAGTACATCCTTGGAATCCGTCCCACCATAGCTGGCTGGAAAGAGGTTGCTATCCATCCCGCTGTCAGTCCTCTGCACGAGGCTGCCATCACTATACCAACCATCCACGGCACTCTGTCGTATAGTTTCAAGGATGACGGTACCACCTATCGTGGCACCGTCACCGTGCCCGAAGGCATGCAAGTCCGCTTCACCGCCCCTGAAGGCTATACGATGCAAAACGGAAGCGAACAGATATTAAGATCTGGCAGACATGAACTGAATTGCATTATGTCTGCCTGCCATCGTGTTACAAATGAATAGCCATGCGTTACGGATGGAGAGGGTAGTGAGCGGGAAATGCGTTACTTTTGCAGTAGAATCATAAAAAGCGAATGACAGGTATGAAACTGAGACAAATGATGATTGTGGCGGTAGCCTGCTTGATGGCAGGCACGACCAGTGCACAGAGTGTGAGAGAGACTATACGGTTGGACGAGGGATGGAAGTTTGCGCTGGGTAATGCTTCTGACCCTGCCAAGGATTTCGGTTGCGGCACGGAGTATTTCAACTATCTGACCAAGGCTAACTCGCTGCACAACGAGGGACCTTACAGCAAGAAGTTTGACGACTCGGCTTGGGAGGAGGTGCGCGTGCCTCACGACTGGGTGACGACACTGCCCTACGCCCGCGAGGCCAGTCACTCGCATGGCTACAAGACCGTAGGCTATAAATATCCTGAGACCAGCGTTGGCTGGTACAGGAAGACTATCAGCATCCCGGAGTCCGAATTGGGCAAGCACCTGCTGTTGCAGTTCGACGGCATCTTCCGCGATGCCCGCGTGTGGTTCAACGGCTACTACATGGGTACGGAGCCAAGCGGCTATGCCACGCAGGTGTATGACGTGACGGAGTATGTGAACTACGGCGGCGACAACCTCATCTGTGTGCGGGCCGACGCGACGTTGGAGGAGGGCTGGTTCTACGAGGGAGCCGGTATCTACCGTGACGCATGGCTCGTGAAGACCGCCGCCGTCAGTGTGGCCCCCTTCGGCACGTTTGTCTATGCTGACCTGAAAGCGCCTTACGACCAGGCCACCATCCACGTGGAGACAGAAGTGAACAACCACTCGCTGACCACCCAGCAATGTGAGGTCAGCCACCGCCTGCTCGATGCCGACGGTGGAGAGGTCGCAAAGACCTCTCCCACACGACTTACCCTGAAAGCGAAGCAAACGCTGAAGATTCAAGATTCAAGTTTCAAGATTCAAGGTCCGCATCTGTGGAGCACCACCGACCCTTATTTATATAAGGTAGAGACCACCGTGAAGGTGGACGGTCAGGTGACTGACATCTACGAGACCACTACGGGCATCCGCGACATCGCCTTCACTGCCGACCATGGTTTCCTGCTCAACGGCCAACCGCTGAAACTGAAGGGCGTGAACATGCACCAGGACCATGCCGGTGTTGGCTCGGCTATCCCCGAGGCCCTGTTGGAGTGGCGCATCAAGGAACTGAAAAAGTTTGGCTGCAACGCCTACCGTTCGTCGCACAACCCCATGACACCCGTGTTGCTCGACATCTGCGACCGAGAGGGCATTCTGGTGATTGACGAGAACCGTCTCTCAGGCATCAACAGCGAGCACCTGCGCCTGTTGGAGAATATGATACGCCGTGACCGCAACCACCCCAGCGTCATCCTCTGGAGCGACGGCAACGAGGAGTGGGGCATGGAGAACGCCGTGGAGGGTCGCCGTGTGGCCGAGGCAATGCGTGAGTACACCCGTCTGCTCGACCCCACACGTCCCTCGACGATGGCGAATGCCGGCGGCTGGGAGATGGTGAAGGGTCTCGACGTGGTGGGCATCAACTACATCGTGCAGAACAAGGTGGACGACCGCAAGAAGTACAACCCCACGTGGAAGTTCGTAGGCACGGAGGAAACCTCCGGCTGCGGCACGCGTGGCATCTACTATAACAGTCCTGAGCAGCCCGGCCACATGCCTGCCATCAACCGCGTCTATGAAGCAAACAGCGTTGAGAACGTCATCGAGCGTGGCTGGCAGTTCTATGCCGACCGCGACTGGGAGGCGGGTCTGTTCTACTGGACGGGCTTCGACTACCGTGGCGAGCCTAACCCGCTGGTGTACCCTGCCCACGAGTCGGAGTTTGGCATCCTGGACTACTGCGGCTTCTGGAAGGATGAAGCGTGGTATCTGAAGGCATGGTGGACCGACGAACCCGTGCTGCACCTGCTGCCCCACTGGAACCTGACGGGTCACGAGGGCGAGGAGGTTGACATCTGGGCCTACAGCAACTGCGACGAGGTGGAACTGACGGTGAACGGCAAACACCTCGGTCGTCAGCAGATGCCGAAGAACGGCCACCTGAAGTGGCGCGCCGTCTATCAGCCCGGCAAGGTCGTTGCCACAGGTTATAAGAACGGCAAGCGCATCCTCACCGAGACTATCGAGACCACCAAACCCGCCTCAAAACTCGTGCTGAAGACCGACCGCCAGACCATCGCTGCCGACGGGCGCGACGTGGCCGTAGTGACCGTCGAGGTGCAAGACCAGAAGGGACGTATTGTTCCCGATGCCTGCCCGATGCTGACCTTCCGCTTGGAGGGCGATGGCCGCATCCTCGGCGTGGGCAATGGCGACCCGTCCTACCTCGGTGCCGACCACCCGAAGGACAAGGACTGCCACGCTTTCAGCATCCCCGCCTTCAACGGTCTGGCACAGGTCATCGTCCAGAGCAGCAAGACAACAGGCTCGCTCCAACTGACAGCCACTTCCGATGGTCTGAAGGAGAATTTCCTGACCATTTCGGCACAATAATCGGGGTTGTTACAAATGAATAGCCTCGCGTTACAAATGAATACGTCTGTATACGCAGAAATGGCGAACTTTGCAAGCAGAAAGAATCTAAAAAGAGAAACGTATAACCTCAAAACAGTAAGATTATGAAGAAGATTTTTACGCTTATTGCAGCAGCTTTCATGACGCTTAGTATACAGGCTGCAAGTGACTTAACCCTCAATGCTTCTGAAACAGTAGCATTCAGCGACTGGGGCTTCGACAACTCTGGTGCCCCCACGCTTGTCTTCGGCAACTGGTCGGCCGGTGGCGGCTGGCAGTTTGAAACAGCCCTCAGCCAAGACGACTATTGCGGTGTGGACATCGCTTTCAATGCTACCACCGAGACCCACGTCACCTTCTTTATCGACTACGAGGGTGGTGCTGAGCAAAGCATCGACGTACCCACGGGCAGCACCAGCATCAAGACCGACTTTGCCTTCACTGGCGGCATCACTAAGATAGGCTTCAAGTATGGCGACTGGGAGGCTACTGCCAACGAGAACGGTTGCAGCATCACCATCACCAGTGCCGTAGTGAAAGCCAACAGCACGGGCGAGGTTGTTGAACTGCCGTTTGCCGGCCTGAGCGATTCTGCTACCAATTCTGAGACCGGTGCCGTGGTTTACACCAAGGATGCCGACACTCAGACCATCACCCTCAACAATTACACCTGGGCCTGCTACTGGTCGTTCGACCCCGCCATCCTCAGCGACGACTACGAGAAGATCATCGTCACCTTTGCCGAGGCCGTTCCCGTCAGCGGTCTGACCATCAATGCCGAAGTGACAGAGGATGCCAGCTGGTGCGGCACTGCCATCGGTAGCGTCACCAAGGATGCCACCAAGGCCACGGCCTACTTCAGTGCCCTGCCTGGAGCCAGCATCACCCGCGTAGGTTTCTTCCTCGACTGGCAAGCCGCCAGCGCCACCCTGAAGATTGCCAAGGCTGAACTGGTGAAGAAGCCCGGTTCTGACACAGGCATCAGCACAGTGACTACTACACAGAAGGAAAATGAATCTATATACAACCTCAATGGACAGCGTGTAGATACCCCTGTGAAGGGCATTAACATCATTCATGGCAAAAAGATAATAGTAAAGTAAGGTTAGTTATTAGTAGTTTTATTAGTTATTCAAAAAAGGGGAAGCGCACCGTGCGAGGTGTGCTTCTCTATGTTTTTGCTATCATCCGCTTTCTCCCTCGCCATGTTACAAATGAATAGTCTCGCGTTACACCTTAATATGTGCGTTTATGGGAATTGCCGTACCTTTGCATACACAATTGGACAAGAAACCGACAATTATTCATATTATTAACATAAAACAATAACAACAATGAAACGAAAAATTTTACTTTTAATGATGACCGCCCTGCTCTCAGTGGGAGCGTGGGCAGAGAATGTTTGGACAGGAGAAGTTACACCTGGGTGGTATCAAGGTGATGGAGATGCAGGCGAATGTAATCATTACGGCGTAGTTGGTTTCACCGCAAACAGGAGATTAATGAGGGGTGACTATATTGTGGTCACTGCGACAACTTCAAATAAATGGTATAATGAGATAAAAGTTTGTAAGGTTAAGGACGGTGGTTACTGGGCAGGAGATGTTTTGGCAACAGTTTCAAATTACGATTTCGAATCGAATAGCAGCAAACTCTACATTCCAGTAAGTGACGATATAGTCAGTGCATTGAATAGTGAAACAGCACCTCAATACACGCTCTATTTTGACGGGTATAACTACACGATGACTTCCGTCGATGTTGAGTATAATCGAGGAAAGGCAAACCTCTATTATAACGAATCAGGAAAAAGTCTGGAATACTACGGAGGCCAGCTACTTGCTCCTAGTTTATTTGCCGTTGCCAGTGTAGGCGACATTGTGACTATAGACGTCACCAGTGCTACAGATTGGGGAAATGTCTCAATATATAACAAATGTCCAAAATCTGTTTGGAACGGAACAGAAATGGTTGATCCTGAAGGTTTGACAAAACTAACTACGCTTAACGTTGACCCTGCCAATGCGCCAACGACGGTAAGTCTTGTACTGACTGAGGAACTTTTGGCTAATGCCATAGTGAATGGACTCTCCTTAGGTGATGGTAACTACACATTTACATCGGTCGATTTGCTATATACCCCCACCGTCACCATCGGCTCAGCAGGCTACGCCACACTCGGCTATGCAGCAGCCCTCGACCTGACAGGCATTGAAGCCTATACGGCTGCCGTCAGTGGTGATAAGGTGGTGCTGACCAGCGTCAAGGACAAGAAGATTCCTGCTGGTACGGGTATCATCCTGAAAGGCTCCGACGGCGTGACCATTCCGCTGACCACAGAGGCTACCGACGAGATTATGGGCAACGAGCTGCTGGTGAGCGACGGCACGGTGACGGGCGACGGCAGCACCATCTACGTGCTGGCTAACGGCTCGAACGATGTGGGCTTCTACCTGCTGCAGAGTGGCGATAAAGTTCCCGCAGGCAAGGCTTATCTGAGTGTTTCTGCCGGTGCACGTCCGTTCATCGGCTTCGGTAATGACAACGAGACAACAGGCATCCAAACGGTAGCCAACAGTCAACAGCCAACAGCTAACAGCTACTACGACTTGCAGGGTCGTCGTGTGGCTCAGTCCATAAAGGGACTTTATATTCTGAATAAAAAAAAGGTAATCATCAAATAATAGGAGGACAACAGAAATGAAAAAGATATATATTGCTCCTTGCATAGAAATAGTGAAGATTCATACCATAGGTATGATTGCAACATCAATGGGGTTGAACAATGAAACCGTTGGAGGAAGCAGTGTCCTGTCGCGTGGAAGCGGTAGTCTTTGGGATGATGACGAAGAGGAAGACTATTAATCCATAACATCCATACGCCTACACGGAAAAGAGCTGTGACGCAATGCCTCGAGACATCAAGTCACAGCCTTTCTTGTGTTTGGTCCTGTCAGGTACTAAAAGCCGTTAGTTGCGGTACGATGGTGCCTTTTTCTTACAGCTTCATTGTTACAAATGGAGAGACACGTGTTACAGATAGATAGCACTACGTGCGATATTTTCGCTACCTTTGCCTTTGGAATTACGAAAACAAGTATCAACAATAATTAAAAACGAAGAAACAATGAAAAGAATTCTGAACCTTTTAGTGCTGTTGATGGCCATGACGTCAAGCACCTTTGCCGCAGGCAACGTCAGCCTGTCGGTCAGCGACATGCAATTCGACTGGGGCGGCTGGGGCGGCTCGGCTGATGCCACGGAGAACAGCATCACCTTCCCCAACTGGGCAACCAACTACTGGGCAGTCAATAATCTCAGTACCGACGAGTATACCCGTATTGACATCAAGTTTGCACAGCCCGTCAACTACTATCGTATCTCGGTTAAGGCTGTTTATGAAGGCTATACCGGTACCGACGACGACCCCAACATCACCAGTTCAGAGGTGACCTACGGTGCCACCAGCCACAGCCTGGAGTTCTTACCGGGCAAGACACTGATTAAAATTATCATGATGCAAGGCGACTGGGAGGGATTGAACAAGGTAAACGGCGAGGATGTCTCGGCCAAGATATACTTCGAGAGCATCACCATAGTTGGCAGCGGAAGTTCTGGCGGAACAGAAGAACCGACCACCTACGAGGATGTCGCCCTGTCTGTCGCAGACATGCAACTGCCTTGGGACGGCACGAAGGATGCCACGGAGAAGAGTTGCACCTTTGGCGACATCTGGAGCGAGAACTACTGGACTGTCGGCAACCTCAACACCGATGTCTATACCCGCGTGGATATGACCTTTGCCCAGCCTGTTAATTTCTATAAGGTACGTGTGAAGGCTGTCTATAGCGACAACAGTGAGACCGACACCGAGATTACCTACGGTGCCCAGAGCCACAGCGTGAAGCTCACCGCCGGCAAGAAACTCGCCAAGATTACCATGAAGCAGTTCGACCAGAAGAACCTCAACGGAGGCGCTAAGGTCAAGGTATATTTCAACGACATCATCATCCGCACGAAGGAGTCGGCAGCATCCGTTACGCCCAAGACCTGGACATCGTCGTTCAAGTTGGGTACCGACAGGGCCAACCCCCTGCTGGACTTCCACTACATTGCCGACCCCACGGCCATCGAGTACAACGGTCGACTCTACGTCTATGGCACCAACGACCACCAGCAGTATGAGGCCGGCACGCCGAGCAATACCTACGAAGCCATTAACTCACTCGTAGTCATTTCTACCGACGACATGGTGAACTGGACCTACCACGGACTGATTGACACCAAGGGCGTGGCCCCCTGGATCATGGCATCGTGGGCTCCCACCATCATCAGCAAACCGCAAAGCGACGGTTCTACCCTCTTCTCGCTCTACTTCTCCAACAGCGGCACGGGTTCCGGCGTCATTCAGGCCAAGTCGCCTGTAGGTCCTTGGACATCACCGCTCACGCAGAACCTGACTGGTGGCTTCGACCCGGGTGCCGTCATCGACGCTAACGGCGACGGCTGGTTAGCATACGGCACAGGCGAGTCGTACATCGTGAAACTGGGCGACGACCTGCACTCCATCGCCGCAGGCCCCGTCAAACTGAATGCCCCCTACTACTTCGAGGCCAACGAACTGAATTATATCGGTGGCAAGTACGTACATACCTATAACAACGACTGGAGTGACCACACCCCGTGGACATGGGGCGGCGAGAAGCCGACGGCATGCAGCATGAACTACTTCACCACCACCACTCCGCTCGACAAGGACTCATGGGTCTATGGTGCCAACTACTTCAAGAACACCGGCGAGAACGGCATGAACTACGGCAACAACCACACCCATCTGCACAAGTATCAGGGCAAGTGGTACCTGTTCTACCAGTCTAACGACCTCGAGCCGTCACTGGGCACCAACGGCGGTTTCCGCAGCCTCTTTGTCGATGAGATTGAGGTGGACGAGGAGAACGTCATCATCAAGGAGTGTACTCCGACCTTCACCGGTGTGAAGGCCATCAAGAACTTCGACCCCTACGCTGAGCAGTATGCTGCCACTTGTGCTGCCACCTACGGTATCGTATTTGAGCAGGCAGAGGGTGACGGTCATACCGTAGCTAAAGTAGGTTCGCCTAACATGACAGCCGACATGCCTACTGAGGGTACCCTCGAGGTGCGCAACGTGGACTTCTCTGCAGGTCTTGGCTCGCTGAAGATGCTGGTTAAGGGCAACGGCAGTGTCAAGATGCGCCTCGACGACAAGGACGGTGCCGACCTGCTGACCATCAACAGTACCAGTGACAGCTGGCAGACGCTGACCGCCAACTACAGCGGCACATTAACAGGTGTCCACAAGGTGTTTTTCATCCTGACGGGCAGCGTGCTCTTCGACACCTGGCAGGCAGTAGCCGCCGGCACTGAACCTGCCAACTTCGAGGCCGCCACCGAGGCCGTGAGCAACATGAAGATTGGCTGGAACCTCGGCAATACGCTCGATGCCTTCAACGATGCCACCAAGAACTCACTGAACTCCGAGACCTGCTGGGGCCAGACCAAGACCAAGGCCGAGATGTTCCCCATGTTCAAGGATGCCGGCTTCGGAGCCATCCGTGTGCCCGTAACTTGGAATAACCACATGGACAGCAACGGCAAGGTGGACGAAGCCTGGATGGCGCGTGTCAAAGAGGTTGTTGATTACGTCATCAACGCCGGACTCTACTGCATCCTCAACGTCCACCACGACACGGGCACCGACGCCTGGATAGTGGCCGACATGGACAACTACACCGCCAACAAGAGCAAGTTTGAGTACCTGTGGCAGCAGATAGCCACCGAGTTCCGCGACTACGACGAGCACCTGCTCTTCGAGGGCTATAACGAGATGCTCGATGCCAACAACTCCTGGTCGTACGCCTCGTCCAAGAATTCGGGCAGCTACGACGCCACCGCTGCTGCCTCGGCCTACAATGCCGTCAACAGCTATGCCCAGAGCTTCGTCAGCACCGTGCGCGCCACGGGCGGCAACAATGCTGCGCGCAACCTCATCGTCAACACCTACGCAGCCTGTTGCGGCATGGGCACATGGAACGCCCACCTGCAGGATCCCCTGACACAGATGCAGTTACCTACCGACGCTGCCGCTGGTCACCTCATCTTCGAGGTACACAGCTATCCCAGCCTCAACGACGGCCTCAGCAGTGCCAAGAGCAGTATCGACCAGATGATGACAGCTGTAGAAAGCAACCTCGCCTCGAAAGGTGCACCCGTCATCTTCGGCGAGTGGGGCGTGCCCGATGATGAGAAAGAGAACGACTACACCAACAAGAATGCCGACATGTTAGCCTTCGCCCAGTACTTCGTGGAGCAGGCCAAAGCCAAGGGCTTCGGCACCTTCTACTGGATGGGACTCTCCGACGGTAGCCACCGCAGCGTGCCTGAGTTCAACCAAACCGACCTGAAGGATGCCATCTACAAGGGATACTACGGTGAAGCAAACCCTACGTCCATTAGTAATCAACTTATTGGTCATTCTTCATCGAATAAGGGGTGTTATTATGACCTGCAGGGTTGCTGTGTTATCAAACCTGTGAGGGGATTATATATCCTGAACGAGAAGAAGGTAGTCATCACAAAAAGATGATGTAGTTGTTGCTACAATCTGCCATTCATCATTTACAATTCATACTCCATAATATATGAAAAGAAAACTCTTATTGTCGGCAATGATGCTGACGATGACCGCAATAACGTTGACAGCACAGGTCTATCTGGACCCCCAGGCTCCGATAGAGGAGCGTGTAAAGGATGCGCTGAGCCGCATGACCACCCATGAGAAGATTCAGGTGATTCATGCCCAAAGCAAGTTCACCAGTGCCGGTGTGCCCCGCTTAGGCATTCGCCAGCTGAACATGGATGACGGTCCTCACGGTGTGCGCGAGGAACTGGGGTGGAACTCATGGAGCAATGCGGGATGGACTAACGACAGTGTTGTGGCCTTCCCCTCGCTGACTTGCCTGGCATCGACATGGAATCGTGACCTGTCAGCACGCTATGGTCATGCTCTAAGCGAGGAGTTTGCCTTTCGTGGTAAAGACGTTCTGTTAGGTCCTGGTGTGAACATTGCCCGTACACCGATGAATGGTCGTGCCTTTGAGTATATGGGCGAAGACCCCTGTCTGGCCGGCGAGATGGTGGTGCCCTATATCCAGGCGGCACAGAAGAACGGCGTCGCCTGCTGTCTGAAGCACTATGTGTTGAACGACCAGGAGACCAATCGTTTCGGCACAGATGTCATGGTGAGCGAGCGGGCACTGCGCGAAATTTATCTGGAACCCTTCCGCCGTGCTGTTGACAAGGCTCACGTCTGGTCCATCATGGGCAGTTACAACATGTATAAGGGCATACACTGCTGCCAGCACGAAGAACTAAACAACGGCATCTTGAAAGGTGAGTGGCAGTGGGATGGTGCCATCATCAGCGACTGGGGTGGCACCACCGACACTTGGCAGGCAGCCATGGGCGGACTCGACATCGAGATGGGGTCGTTTACCGACGGTAAGGTGAAAGAGTCGGAGTTTACCTTCGATGACTACTACATGGCCCGCCCGCTGGAGCGGCTTGTCAATGAGGGCAAGATTCCCATGTCGGTGCTCGACGAGAAGGCTGGCCGCGTGCTGCGCCTCATTTTCCGCACGGCAATGAACCCGAAGAAGGTTATCGGAAACCAGTGCTCCGAAGCCCACTATGATGCCTGTCGCGCCATTGGCGAAGAAGGAATCGTGCTGCTGAAAAATGAAGAATTAAGAATTAAGAATGAAGAATCGGCTACGCCTATCCTGCCGCTCAATCTCACGAAATATCAACATGTCCTCGTAGTGGGCGAGAATGCTACACGCTCGCTGACGCAAGGCGGCGGTTCCTCTGAACTGAAAACCCTGCGCGACATATCGCCCTTGGAGGCACTGCGCAGCCTATGTTCAATGGATTATGCCCAAGGTTACACCTCCGGCCGTGCCCTCTACGACCAGGTGGACACCGTAGACCCGGCAGAGAGCGAACGCCTGAAGGCTGAGGCTTTAGAGAAGGCCCGCCAGGCAGACCTTATTATATACATAGGTGGTCTAAACAAGAATACCAAGCAGGACTGCGAGAACGGCGACCGCGAGTCTTACGACCTCTCCTTCGGGCAGAATGAACTAATCAGCCAGTTGGCACAGATACAACCAAACATTATTGTTGTGACTTTCGGTGGCAATGCCTATGCTACACCGTGGCTCCAGCAAGTAAAGGCACTGCTACACTGCTGGTACTTGGGCAGCGAGTCGGGCACGGCACTTGCTAATGTGCTGACTGGCAAGGTGAATCCCAGCGGCAAACTGCCCGTCACCTTCGCCAAACGCTATGAGGACTACCCCTATGTGCGCTTCGGCAAGGAAGCCTACCAGGACAGAAGCGGTCAGGTGGACTACAAGGAGGGCATCTATGTGGGCTATCGTGGCTTCGAGCGCGACAAGACACAGCCGCAATTCCCCTTTGGCTACGGACTGAGTTACACCACGTTCCAGTACGGTCAGCCGACGGCGCAGGTCAGCGGCGACGAGGTGAACGTGGAGGTGACTGTCCGAAATACAGGCAGCGTGGCTGGTAAGGAGGTGGCACAGGTCTATGTCAGTGCGCCTAAGAACAAACAGATGGATAAACCCCTGAAGGAACTGAAAGGCTTTGCCAAGACCCGTCTGCTGCAGCCCGGAGAGAGCGAGACCCTGCGCATCAGCATTCCGTGCAGCGAATTGGCTTCATGGAACGAAGCTACCCACCAATGGCAGGTAGATAGCGGTACGTACACCCTGCAAGTAGGAACCAGTTCTGCAGACATACGGGGCAAGGTCAAGATTAGTTTATAGTTGTAAGTGTGACGTTTGGTTACAAATGAATAGCCACGCGTTACAAATGAATATGCACAAATGCAGGAGAATGGCTAATTTTGCAACATAACTTTTATTAATCATTTTAAAAACTGTTTATATGACACTAACAAAAAACAAAGAGCGAACAGATTGTCCGCGATGGAGGTTGGTGCTGACCACACTGCTGGTGACGGTCGGCATGATGACAGTCTCGGCACAGACCCAAACGGTGAAGGGTGTGGTTACCTCTGCCGCCGACGGGGAACCTCTGATTGGCGCAACGGTGATGGTGAAGGAAAGCAAAGCCGGCACTGTGACGGACTTTGACGGTAACTATATGACGAAGATTGCCAAAGGTCAGACGCTTGTTATCTCGTACATTGGCTACCAAACGAAGAATATCAAGTACAGTGGTCAGGCTACCATTAATGTGGCGTTGGAGAACGATGCCTCTACACTCGATGAAGTGGTGGTGGTCGGCTATGGTGTGATGAAACGCTCGGATATCACCGGATCAGTGGTATCGGTGGGAGAAAAAGACATCAAGAAGTCGGTCATCACATCAGTGGATCAGGCTCTGCAAGGTCGTGCCGCCGGTGTGCAGGTTACGCAGAACTCCGGTTCGCCTGGTGGTGGTATCTCTGTCGCCATCCGTGGTGTGAACTCGTTGAACGGTAATGAGCCGCTGTACGTCATCGATGGCGTGGCCGTGGATGGTCAGACCAATGGCAACAGTTCAGCGCTGTCGGCTATCAACCCCTCGGACATCGTGTCGATGGAGGTGCTGAAGGATGCTTCGGCAACAGCCATCTATGGATCGCGAGCCTCTAATGGTGTGGTGCTCATCACCACTAAGAAGGGACAGGCTGGCAAGCCTACCATCAGCTACGAGGGTTATTATGCCGTGCAGAAGATCCCCACAAAGTTGGAGACAATGAACCTGCGCGAGTATGCCGTATTATATAATGAACGCGTAGATGCCCTAGGGTGGGGTGAGCGCGAAGAATTTGCCGACCCGTCAGTCTTGGGCGATGGTACCGACTGGCAGGGCGAGATTTTCCGTAGTGCCCCAATGCAGAACCACCAGCTGTCAGTCAGCGGTGGTAATGACGCAGGCCAGTATCTTATCAGTGGTGGTTATCTGTCACAAGACGGTATTGCCGTAGGCTCTAACTTCAAGCGCTTCTCTGCTCGTGTCAATGCCGACACAAAAATAGATAAATGGCTACAAATCGGTGTACAGAGTTCCTTCTCGCGCACAGAGAAGAACAATACCATTGACGATGGCAACGTCATCGAGACGGCATTAAAACAGTTACCCGAGATGCCCGCCAAGAACCCTGACGGTTCGTGGGGCTATCAGGAGACCAACCAGCTTGCCACCTACTATTCGAATCCGTTGGCCGATGCTCTGACCAAAGAGAACTACGAGAAGGGGTTGCAACTGATGCTCAACGGCTATGCCAACATCAACATCTGCAAGGGGCTGTCGTTCCGAATGGAGTATGGCGGCAGTTACAACTATAACAATACTTACTATTACCAGCCCAACCTGACTTTGGGAAGCTGGTCGCAGACCAGTTCAGGCAGCCGAGGATCGTCGAACAGCAGTTACTGGTCGTTTAAGCAGTACATGACCTATATGAACACCTTTGCCAAGAAGCACAGCGTGAACATCATGGCTGGCCATGAGGCACAGGAGTCGTCGTGGGAGAATCTGTCTGCCGGACGTACCGGCTACCTCTTCAATACCGTACACGAACTGAACGTGGGCGACTTGAAGACTGCTACCAATAGCAATCAGAAAGGTTCGTCGAGCATCGAGTCATACTATGGCCGTCTGAACTACACCTACGACGAGCGCTACCTGATTACCGCCACGTTACGTGCCGACGGTTCGTCGTCGTTTGGTCCCGACAACCGCTGGGGTTGGTTCCCCTCGGTAGCCCTGGCTTGGCGCTTCAAGCAGGAGTCGTTCCTGAAGAATGTCGACTGGCTGTCGAACGGTAAGTTACGCTTCGGCTGGGGTCTGGTGGGTAATCAGAATGCTGGTGCCTACGCCTACGGTGCGACGATGGCCAGTGTCGCAACGGCCTATGGTACGGGTTTCTATCCCAACAACTTTGCTAACAGCAAACTGAAGTGGGAACAGACCAAGTCGTGGAACATAGGTCTGGATCTGAGTTTCTTCAACAACCGAATCGAGTTTATCTTCGATGCTTATCTGAAGAATACCGACAACCTGTTGATGCAAGCAGCCCTGCCTACCTATGTCAGCGGTGTCATTACCTCCCCCTGGGTAAACTCTGGTGCTATGCGTAATAAAGGCTTTGAGTTTACGCTGAACACGGTGAACATCTCGAATAAGAACTTTGAGTGGACCTCAGGAATCACCTTCTCGCTGAACCGCAACGAAGTGACGAAACTCTATACCGAGAGTAGCGGTATTCAAGGCAATATCAATGGCCTGACCTATACCTACACTACCGTCGGACAGCCCGTGGCACAGTTCTATGGCTATGAGGTCATCGGCATGTTCGAGAAAGAGGATGACTTCTACCAAAAGGATATCAACGGCGACTACCTGCTCGACGCAAAGGGTAACAAAATGATTGTGGCTCTGCCTGAAGATAAGGTGGTAGATGAGGGCACTGGCATCTGGTATGGCGACTACATCTACAAGGACCAGAACGGCGACGGCGTCATTGACGAGCAAGATCGTACCTTCCTCGGCAATCCGGAACCTAAATTCACTTTCGGATTGAACAATAACTTCCGCTGGAAGGGTTTCGACGTGAACCTCTTCATCACCGGTTCTGTGGGCAACAAGGTGTTCAACTATCTGGCTCAGCAGCAGTCTGACCCCACCAATCGTTGGGTGACGCTAAAGTCAGTTTGTAATTTTGCCAAGTACGATTTGATTGACCCCAACGGTGAGCGCACCTTAGACAACATGCAGATGACCAATCCTGGAGCCAGCACCTATCGCATCGACCAGGCCAAGGCCAACGACAACTCACGTTTGAGCAATATCTTTATCGAGGATGGAACCTATGTACGCATTAAGAACCTGTCCATAGGCTATACCGTGCCGAAGAAGTGGCTGCATAAGATACATGTTGAGAATCTTCGTGTCTACTTCAATGTGCAGAATCTTTTGACGATTACTGGCTACGACGGCTATGACCCCGAAGTGGGCTCCTACAACCAGAACGTGCTGTTGCGTGGTGTTGACTATGCACGCTATCCCTCACAGCGCATCTATACCTTTGGACTGAATCTGAACCTCTAAAATGAAGAGTGAAGAATGAAGAGTGAAGAATTTGCTGCCGCACAGACGGGGCATAAAAACGATATAACTATGAATAATAATAAGAATATAAACAGAAAGGAAAGAAGCATGAACGTGATGATGAAGTTGCTCGGCGCAGCATTCTTCATTCTTCACTCTTCATTCTTCATTTCCTGCAGCAAGGATTTTCTGGACAAGACACCGGAAGGAGAATATATTGAGGACAACTTCTACGATTCTGACGACGCCCTCTATGCCTCTACGGCACCGCTCTACAACCGTGCATGGTTCGACTACAATACACGTGGTATGCTATTGCTTGGTAGTTTGCGTGCCAACGATGCCTACTCGCCTTACAATTGGCCAGAGTATGGCATGTTTACCGTCACGGCCCTGAACGAATACCTGAGCGACATCTGGGCTGGCTTCTTCTCAGTGGTCACGATGGCCAATGCTACGATAACGAATATTGAAAGCAAGTCGACAGCTAATGTAACCGAGGAAGCCAAGCGGACGGCCATTGGCGAGGCTCGTCTGATGCGTGGTGTGGCACTGTTCTATGCCATGCACGTCTGGGGGCCGCTGGTGCTGTTCGAGAGCAATCAGGAGGTGGTGGACAATCCCGTCCGTCCGAGAAACCCTGAGGAGGACGTGTTCAAGTTCGTTATTAACGACCTGACCTATGCTGCCGAGAACCTGCCTGAGAGTCCCTACGCTTCCGGCCGTGCCACTTGCTGGAGTGCCAAGGCTATGCTGGCTAAGGTCTATCTGGCCCGCTCGGGCTGGGACAAGTCGCAGCGCGACGAATCTGACTTGGCACAGGCCAAGAAGTATGCCCTCGACGTAATAGAGAACAGTGGTGCACGGCTGCTCGACAACTATCACAATCTGTTCAAGTATCGCTACAACAACAATGAGGAATCGCTGTTGGCCTGCCAGTGGTACAAATCGACCACACTGCAGTGGTACGTCTGTAATGCCACCATCTCCGACCTCTGTGCCGATAGCAAGATGCTGGGTGGCGTGATGTGCTGGAGCGCCCTGAATGCTTCGCCCGATATGCTGATGCAGTATCGCTACAAAGGCAGCAACGGTGCCTATAAGTGGGAGACTATACGCCGTGACGCTTCATTCTGCACACCTGGCGTACACTACGACTACATCTGTATGGCCGACGGCGGCTATACCTATGAAGGATCGGCAGCACCCATAAAAAAAGGTGTGGTGGGCGGACCTGATGACGATAACGACGGCTATGTGGCCATGATGTGCTCGCCGCTGAACACCTATATTATCCGTTTGGCAGATGTATATCTGATCTATGCCGAGGCTTGTCTGGGTAATAGTACTTCTCTTTCCGGTGAGGGGCTGCAGTATTTCAATGCTGTGCGCCGTCGTGCAGGCATCGACGAGGCCGCATCCATCACCTTCGAGGATATCATCCGTGAGCGCCGCGTGGAGTTCGGCATGGAGTTCTTGAATTGGTACAGTATGCTGGAATGGTATAAGTGGAAGCCCAACTTCATGCTCAACTACCTGAACAACCAGTATCGCGGCTGCACCTACAATGAGGTAAGGGTGGGGGCAGACAACGAACTATCGTTCTACCATAATCCCGACAACGACTGGGAAGAAGTCGTATCGACAGAGTTCGGCGACCTAGTGGCACCCGACGTGACACCGGTCATTACCAACGACAATATCTTCCTGCCTTATCCTGAGGCCGACGTCATTCAGAACCCGTATCTGAAGCGTGAACCGGAGCATTATAACTTTAACGAATAAAAAACGTATCAGCACTATGAATATTTCGAAATATATCCTGACAAGCATCGTGTCGCTGCTAGCCATCAGCAGCAGTATGACGCTGACATCATGCAAAGACGACGATGGGGGCGGGCAGCCCGTCATTGAGCGCGTCCGACTGACTGACCCTGAGAAGGCAGACTCTGCCTTCACCGTGGCAGGTTTGGGACAGATGATCCTCATCGAGGGACGCAACCTGGGAGGTGCCCAGCACATCTACATCAATAACCAGGAATGCTCTTTCAATTGCAACTACAATACTGACACGCATATCATCATGACCATTCCGTCAGACCTTATCGTCTATGGAGCAGACAACTCGCTGCCAATGGAAATCCGTGTGGAGACCACGCATGGAACGGCCGTCTACGCCTTCCATGTCATCGCTGGTACGCCGTCCATTGACTACTATAAGGCCGACATGCCGCTGAACAGTGAGGGCATTCCTGAGATGCAGCCTGGACAAGTCGTGGAACTGCACGGCTCGCTGTTGCACGAGATTGAATCGGTCTATGTCGCAGGGCTTGATACTGTGAAGATTGCTGACTGTCCTTCATGGGAGGTCAACGACAGTTGCACCGTGGCCTACGTGACGATGCCTGCAACGATTCCAGCACAGGGCATCCTCGTCATGAAATGCTTTGCAGGTACGGCCTACTGCGGCTTCTCGAAGTCGCCCATGGCTCCGGAGCTCATCAGTGTATTCCCCGACATGCCGATTCCCGGACAGACCGTCACCCTTACAGGTAAATACCTGACTGACCTGATGGCTATCAACATCGGCGGCGAGATTGACATCGACCTCGATGGTGTCACCGTCAGCGATGCACAGGACAAAGTAACCTTCAAGATGCCCAGCCAGTTGCCCACGACTGCTGCCACGGGCACTATCAAACTGAGAACTCTGGGTGGCGTGACCGAACTGCCGTTCTACCGCTACGACTGGATATTGGAAGACTTCGACGGCAACGGCACCAGCCAGAACTGGAACTGGGGTACAGATGTGCGCGGTGCCTGGTGGGACGCTGCTTCGTTCACCGTAGAACCTGCATCTGGCGGGTGGATTGGCTTCGAAGCCTATGCCGGATGGTGGGATCACAACATACAGTTCAATGGCAAGCAGGCTCCTGCGGGCATTGATGCCAACACACCGCTGACCGACCTCGAACTGCGCTATGAGGTCTATCTGCCTCAGATGCCGGATGCTACGTGCTACACCCAGATTACCTTCATGGGCGGTACCGTTGACCGAACCGACATTGCCGACCAATACACGGGCAAGACGCTTGTCGGCGAATGGATGAGTGTGGCTATCCCGTTGACCAAGTTCGGCGAGGGTACCTATGGCGACCTTGTGGGTGCTGCTCCCGGCGACGACGGCAACTTCAAGATATACCACGACTTCGAGAGCAGAGAGGGCATCTGGTTTGCCGTTGCGTATGATAACTTCCGTATTTACAAAATCAAGTAACCAATATGAAGACATTAAAATATATGCTATTAGCAGTCGGTGCCGTCCTGGCACTGGCTGCCTGCAGCGACGACGACAGCGTAAATGTGAGCAACCCGAAGGTACAGTTCTGTGCCGTCAACGACACGACTACTACCGTCAGCCAGCTGACATTTACTAAGTGGAGCAGTTTCCAGATGGTGGATATCCAAAGTAACATCGATTGGCAAGTAAGTTGCGATGCCGACTGGGTGACACTCTCAAACCACTCAGGCCTTGGTATGACAGACAAGACCCTTCACCTGAAAGTGACAGTGACAGAGAACGCAACAGAGCAGAACCGTACGGCCAACATCACCCTGACGGGCAACGGACAGACAGCACGACTCGCCGTCGTGCAGAATGCCACCTACGTGGATCCCCTCGGATGGATATCGGCTGAGGATGCTGGTAATGCAATGAAAATCGGCCTGAACCTCTACAATACGATGGAGGCTTATGGCACATGGTTTGACTGGACGGACGACCCCATCGAAACCTTTCAGACCTGCTGGGGCAACCCGCTCGTCACTGCCGACTGGTTCAATGCCGTGAAGGCCAACGGCTTCAACGCCGTGCGCATTCCCGTGACATGGTTCCCCCATACCGACGAGAACTTTCAGGTGACTGAAAAATGGATGAATCGCGTCGAGGAGGTGGTGAAATATGGACTGGATGCCGGACTCTACGTCATCCTCAACGTACACCATGACACCGGTGGCGAGTGGCTGGCTGCAGACCTGAGCAACATCGACGAGATTTCAGAGAAGTACGTCAATCTGTGGACGCAGATTGCCACCCGCTTTGAGAAGTACGACGACCACCTGATGTTTGAGAGTTACAACGAGATTCTTGACGAGAACAAGCAATGGGTAAATGCCGAAGGTGATGCCTTCATCGCTGTCAACCAACTGGCACAGACCTTCGTCAACACCATTCGCAGCCTTGGCGAGAACAACCAGCACCGCAACCTCATCGTCAATACCTACGCTGCCAATGGTTCGCACGACATGCTCGACCCCTTCGTCATTCCTACCGACCAGATTCCCGAACACCTCATGGTGCAGGTACACAACTATGATCCTGCTGACTTCTGTAGGATGACAAAGGAACTGAATGACGGTGAGGAACTGCCCGTTTGGACGGAGGACTACCAGAACGAACTGGCCGCAGAGTTGGACATCTTGATAGACTATTACAATACCAACCACGTGCCCATCATCATCGGTGAGTTTGCCGCCAACGACAAGATTGCCGAGGAGGAGCGTGCCAAGTATGCGGAGTTCATGGTGACTTACTGCCGCTCAAATGCCAACATCTCCCTGTTCTACTGGAACGAGATAATCAGCCGCACTACCTTCCAGCCTACTTATCCCACATTGATGAATGCCCTGCTGAAGGCAAAAGAGTATTGATTATGAAGAAACTGATTCTGTTATCCTTTGCATTGGCACTCTCTTGGGGGAGTGCTAATGCTGCAGACCATTATCGCAACCCCGTCATTCCGGGCTTTTATCCCGACCCGAGCATCTGTCGTGTCGATAGCGACTACTATCTGGTGAACAGTACTTTCGACTACTTCCCCGGCGTTCCTCTGTGGCACAGCCGCGACCTCGTAAACTGGGAACAGATAGGCCACTGCCTGACACGCAAGAGTCAAGTGAACCTGAGCGGAGCCCTCTCGTGGGGAGGCATCTATGCCCCCACCATCCGCTACAACGACGGCACGTTCTACATGATTACCACCAACACCACCGGCGGCGGCAATTTCCTCGTCTATACGGACAATCCCCGAGGCGAGTGGTCTGACCCCATATGGCTGGAACAGGGTGGCATCGACCCGTCGCTCTACTTCGAGGACGGCCACTGCTACATGGTGAGCAATCCCGACGATGGAATCTGGCTCTGTGAAATCGAACCCAAGACGGGCAAGACGCTGAAGCCCTCGCGCCGCATTTGGAACGGTACGGGCGGGCGTTACCCAGAAGGACCACACCTCTACAAGAAGGATGGGTACTACTACCTGCTCATCTCCGAGGGTGGTACGGGCTACGACCACATGCTCACGATGGCTCGCTCACGCAGCATCGACGGTCCCTATACGGCCAATCCTGCCAACCCCATCATGACGCATAGCGGACAACTGAAGCAGACCAGTTCCATTCAGGGCACAGGTCATGCCGACCTCGTGGATGCTCCCGACGGCTCCTGGTGGCTGGTATGTCTGGCTTTCCGTCCGCAGATTGGTGAACATCACCTTACCGGTCGCGAGACCTATCTGGCACCTGTCAGTTGGGAGACGAACGCCTGGCCTGTGGTGAACGGCAACGGAGGCATTGACCTTGAGATGACTGCTGACCTGCCTGTCAAAGTCAACAAACAAAGAGACTTCACCACCAACATCCGCTTCAGCAGCAAGCAACCGCTCGGCTACGAATGGGTCTATCTGCGTAATCCGCTCATGGAGAACTACCAACTGACCTCCAACGCCCTGCGACTGACTGGTACCTCGGCAACACTGAACAGCAAAGACCTGCCTACGTTCATTGGTCGTCGTCAGCAACACATCGATTTTGAGGCGACAACCCAGTTGAGACTCACAGAGGGTAAATCGGGTGACATGGCAGGACTGACCGTCTTCATGGATCTCTTTGCCCACTATGATATCTCCCTGCGCCGGGAGGATCATGGCGGTAACACACTCGTCGTGGAGTATTGGCTGAACAGCATCCACCACGTGGCGAAGGAGATTCCTGTGAAGAGCAGTAAGCCCTACCTGCGTGTCACCGGCAGTCGCGAGCACTATCGCTTTGCCTATTCCGAGGACGGCAAGACCTTCACTGAGGTGGGCGTGGCCGACACCCGCTACCTGAGCAGCGAGACCGCTGGCGGCTTCACGGGCATCATCCTCGCCCTCTTCTGCCAGTCGGCTTCTGACACCTCCAAGCCTCAGGCGGATTTCTATTCCTTTAACTATCAACCTGTACAATAATATATATGAGAAAGAGTTTTCTTTTATTGGTGTTGACAACAGTCATTTTCTGCCATGCCAAGGATGTCACCGTGAAGTCGCCGAACGGGGCACTGGTGGTGACGGTGAGTAACAACGGTGGACAGGTGACGTATGGTGTCACGATGGATGGACAGACTGTGCTCCGTGAGTCGGCATTGGGACTGCGGACAAGCATCGGTGACCTGACGCAGGGACTGACGCTGACGGACACGAAGGAGAACCGTGTGGAGGCGCACTACGACATGCAGAAGACGAAGGCCGGGCACAGCGACTACGTGGCCAACGAACTGACGGCGACGCTGAAGAATGACGAGAAGAGGGTGCTGCAGGTGACGTTCCGCGTGTCGAATGACGACGTGGCTTTCCGCTACAGCATCGCGGTAGAGCATCCAGAGCGTGAGGCTGACCTGCAACGCACACTGATACTCGGTGAGGCAAGCAGTTTCAACTTCCCTGACAATACCACGACCTACCTCTGTCCGATGGCAGCACCAGGCATCCTCTGGGCGCATGCTCGTCCCAGTTATGAGGAGGTCTACACACCCGATGCACCCATGGCGGTGAAGTCGCAGTTCGACCATGGCTACTCATTCCCCTGCATGTTCCGTCAGGGCGACAGATGGATACTCGTCAGCGAGACGGGTACGACGGGAGCCTACTGCGGCACGCACCTCTCCGACTATGAGGCTGGCAAGGGCTACACCATCGCCTTCCCTGACGAACAGGAGAACGGTGGTTTCGGCTCTGCCGTCGTCGGCTGTCAGTTGCCTTTCACCACGCCGTGGCGCACCATCACCGTCGGTCCGCTGAAGACACTCGTGGAATCGACTACGGCCTACGACCTCGTGGAGCCGCGCTTCGAGGCGAGTACCGACTATAAACCTGGCCGCTATACGTGGAGTTGGCTGGTATGGCAGGACGAGTCGGTCAACTGGGACGACCAGGTGCAGTTCATCGACCTCGCCGCTGCGCTGGGCTTTGAATACTGCCTCGTAGATAACTGGTGGGACACGCAGATAGGCCGCGACCGTATGCCCGACCTCGTGCGCTACGCCAACCAGAAGGGTGTTGACCTGCTGTTGTGGTATAGCAGCAATGGCTTCTGGAATGATGCACCGCAGACACCGCGTAACTGCATGAACACCGCTATTGCCCGTGAACGGGAGATGAAGTGGCTGAAGTCTATCGGTGTGAAAGGTATCAAGGTCGATTTCTTTGGTGGCGACAAGCAGGAGACGATGCAACTCTATGAGGACATCCTCAGCGATGCCAACCGCTACGGGCTGCAGGTCATCTTCCATGGCTGCACCCTGCCGCGTGGCTGGGAGCGTATGTACCCCAACTATGTGTCGAGCGAGGCAGTGATGGCCAGCGAGAACGTCTATTTCACCGAACCTGATGCCGAGCGTGAGGCCTTCGACCTCTGCATGCATCCCTTCTGCCGAAATGCCGTGGCCACGATGGACTGGGGCGGTGTCATCCTGAACCGTCACCTGAGCCGTGACAACAAGAGCCGTCATACGCGCAAGACCACCGACATCTTCGAACTGGCATCGGGTATCACCAACCAGAGTTATATACAATGTGCCGCCCTCTGTCCGAACAACCTCACGGAGGTGCCGCAGTTTGAACTCGACTTCCTGCGCTCCCTGCCCTCCACGTGGGACGAAACCCGATTCATCGACGGCTTCCCCGGAAAGTATGTGGTGCTAGCCCGTCGCCACGGTGACCAGTGGTACGTCGGCGGTCTGAATGCCCTAAAGGAACCGTTGAAGTTGACGCTCAACCTACCCATGATGGCAGGCAAGACGCTGGACTACCTTGTGGATGATAAGCAGGGACAGCCCACCAAGACCACACTGAAGGTGGATAAGCAGGGGCGCGCCAAGATCACCATCCAGCCCAACGGCGGCATTGTTCTGACGGAGCAGGGCAAACGGATGAAGACGGTATCCATTCTTGGTGACTCGTACTCCACGTATGAAGGCTGGCTGACGCCCGACACCAATGCCATCTGGTACTACAAACAGCACGATGCCAGTCAGACCGACGTGAGCAACGTCCGTCAGACGTGGTGGCATCAGGTCATCGAGCACAAGGGTTGGAAACTGCTGAAGAACAACTCCTTTAGCGGCACCACCATCTGTCATACTGGCTATAACGGCGACGACTACTCTAACCGTTCGTTCGTGACCCGCATGGACAATCTGGGCAACCCCGATGTCATCTTCATCTTCGGTGCCACCAACGACAACTGGGCAGGTTCTCCGATAGGCGAATACAAGTATGGCGACGACATCCAGCCTGCCGACCTCTGGCAGTTCCGTCCCGCCCTGGCGCGTATGCTGCAGTGGATGAAGGAGCACTATGCCAGTTCCGACATCTACTTCATCCTCAACGACATCCTCAAGGATGACATCAATACTTCCGTCAGAACCCTCTGCAACCGCTATGGCATCAAACTCATCGAACTGAAAGACATCGACAAAATTTCTGGTCATCCGTCCGTTAAAGGCATGCAGCAGATAGCCGATCAGGTTGTTAGCAGCATGGAATAGCTGTGAAGGTAATACCATAATCGGGTGCCATCATTTGACTGGATAAGTTCAAATGGTGGCACCACCTGTATTTAATGAGACCAATAAAGCGCTTAACAAGGTATATAGGGAATGACACTGATAATCTATCAAAAATAGGAAATGTACTCATTAAATCAATTCTATTAGAGTCGTCTTTATTAACTTGTTGAAATATGCACTTGCTTGTTGGATCCGCACTTCGTTATAGAAAGTTAAAAACGTTAAATCTACAACTTTTTCAATCTATAGAGAATCTGCGTCAACACTTTTCTACCGTTTAATATGTAAGTATCTGATATAAAACAACTTACAAATACTTCAACAGAAAATGTCGGGAAGTGGTACGGATGTGGCTTACTCCTTAGCAGACAAAGGAGTGACGAAGCGCATCTCGTGCAGGATGCGACGCTGGCGCTTCAGCATATAAGAGCTGGGGTGGCCGGAGTTGAAGCGGCGGGGATTGGGCAGCGAGACGGCTATGAGCGCACACTGGCCGCGCGTGAGTTCGGCTGCCGTAGTACCGAAATGGTACTCTGCAACAGCGTCGGCACCATAGATGCCGTCGCCCATCTCGATGCTATTGAGGTAGACCTCCATGATGCGCTCCTTGCTCCACAGGAGTTCGATGAGGCCGGTGAAATACACCTCGAAGCCCTTGCGCACCCAGGAACGGCCAGGCCAGAGAAAAACGTTCTTGGCCGTCTGCTGCGAGATGGTAGAGGCTCCGTGCTTGCGCTTGTCGGGGTGCTTGATATTGCGCATGGCGGCCTGCTCAATGGCTTTGAAGTCAAAGCCGTGGTGCTGCAGGAAGCGGGCATCCTCTGATGCCATGACTGCCAGCGGCAACGAGGGTGCTATCTCGTCGAGTGGCACCCAGTGGTGGTGGAGCGTCAGCTCCTGATGGTTAGCCTGCTGCTGAACCAGACGGATGAACATGAGCGGTGTAAAGTAGACGGGCACCCAGCGCAGAACAACGACAGAAAGAATAGTGGAGGCGAAGAACGCCACCACTATCCATTTGACTGTTTTCTTGATGAAATCGAGAATTTTCTTCACTTCTTACATCTTACATCAGACTTCTTAGTTTGCCTGAGCCTGAGCCTCCTCAATCATCTTCTTGGAAGCATACATGTAGACCTCTACACGGCGGTTCTGCTTACGACCGGCCTCGGTAGAGTTGTCAGCAACGGGGTTGGTAGAACCCTGACCCTCGACGCTCTTAATCTGGGCAGCACTGACGCCACAAGACTTCAGGTAGTTGCTGACGCTGTTGGCACGCTCGACAGACAGGGGCTGGTTGATAGCGTCAGAACCGGTGCTGTCGGTATGGCCAATGATGGTCACGTCGCAGTCCTTGTTCTCGTTGAGCACCTTAGAGAACTGAACCAGTGAGTTCTTGGCACTCTGGGAAAGGGCAGACTTGCCGGTAGCAAACAGGATGCCGGAATCGAAGGTAACCTTGACGGCCTCCAGGCCATTGGCGTCCTGAACGGTCTGAACCTGAGCATTCTGAACCTGCTCGGCAGCCTTCTTAGCCTTGTCCATGCGGTTGCCGATGATGGCACCGGCACCAGCACCTACAGCACCACCGATGGCGGCACCTACGGCCGTGTTACCAGCCACATGGCCAATGATGGCACCCAGCAAAGCACCACCACCGGCACCGATGGCAGCACCCTTACCAGTATTGTTACACGCAACTACCAAGCCCATACAGAGCAACAGTGAAAGAATTTTTGTCTTCATAATCTTTATTTTTATTAAAGTGAAACATGCGAATTTGGGTGCAAAAGTAAGAAAAATAATGATAATAAAGGCAGGTGAGAGCAATTTTTTCACTTTTCACTCTTCACTTTTCACTTCTTTTTGTACCTTTGCACCAAATTTTAAGAAACACAACAAGAAATATGGCAAAAGAATTAAAAGAATTAACAAAACGAGCCGATAACTACAGTCAGTGGTTCAACGACCTCGTGGTCAAGGCTGACCTGGCTGAACAGAGCGCTGTACGCGGCTGCATGGTTATCAAGCCCTATGGTTACGCCATCTGGGAAAAGATGCAGCACCAGTTGGACAAGATGTTTAAGGAAACGGGTGCCCAGAACGCCTACTTCCCCCTGCTGATACCGAAGTCGTTCCTTAGTCGCGAGGCTGAGCACGTTGAAGGCTTTGCCAAGGAGTGTGCCGTGGTGACCCACTACCGTCTGCGCGCCAAGGAGGACAAGAGCGGCGTAGAGGTAGACCCCACGGCTAAGTTGGAGGAAGAGCTGATAGTACGTCCGACATCGGAGACCATCATCTGGAACACCTATAAGAATTGGATTCACTCCTGGCGCGACCTGCCCCTGATGTGCAACCAGTGGTGTAACGTCATGCGCTGGGAGATGCGCACCCGCCCCTTCCTGCGCACTTCAGAGTTCTTGTGGCAGGAGGGCCACACAGCCCACGCCACTCGCGAGGAGGCCGAGGCCGAGGCACAGAAGATGCTGAAGGTCTATGCCAAGTTTGCTGAGGAATGGATGGCCGTACCCGTAGTGCAGGGAGTGAAGAGCGAGACCGAGCGCTTTGCCGGTGCGCTGGATACCTACACCATTGAGGCCATGATGCAGGACGGCAAGGCACTGCAGAGCGGTACCAGCCACTTCCTGGGTCAGAACTTCGCCAAGGCTTTCGAGGTGACCTATCTGAACAAGGAAAACAAGCCGGAATACGTGTGGGCCACCTCGTGGGGTGTATCAACGCGTCTGATTGGTGCGCTCATCATGACCCACTCTGACGACAACGGTCTGGTGCTGCCGCCGAAGCTGGCTCCCATCCAGGTGGTCATCATCCCCATTGCCACCAAGCCCGAACAAATGGAACAGGTCAACAAGGAGGTACAGCCCATCATGGACGAACTGCGCAAGAAGGGCATCACCGTCAAGTTTGACGATGCCGACAACAAGCGCCCCGGCTTTAAGTTTGCCGACTACGAGCTGAAGGGTGTGCCCGTACGCTTGGTGCTGGGTGCACGCGACCTGGAGAACGGCACCATCGAGGTGATGCGCCGCGACACGCTGGAGAAGGAGACTCGTCCGCTGGAGGGTATTGCCCAGTATGTGGAGGAACTGTTGGAGGACATCCAGAGGAACATCTTCGAGAAGGCCAAGACATTCCGCGACGCCCACATCTACGAGTGCGACAACTATGAAGAGTTCAAGGAGAAGGTGAAGGACGGCGGCTTCTTCCTCTGCCACTGGGATGGCACTGCCGAGACCGAGGCGAAGATTAAGGAAGAGACACAGGCCACCATACGCTGCGTGCCTTTTGGCGTGGAGCAGACACCAGGCGTGGACATGGTGAGCGGCAAGCCGGCCAAGGCTCGCGTCATCATTGCCCGCAGCTACTAACTGGTTAACGGTTAACAGTTAACGCTTCATGGTTAACGGATACAAAAGAAAAGCCTGCTCTGATGGGAGCAGGCTTTTTATATATAGGTTTTACTGAATGCCGTCCTCGCGCAGCTTCTGTTGCCAGCGCCAAGCCGATTTCAAGACCTCCTCAGTGGGTGTCTCAGCCTTCCAGCCCAGCACCTTGTTGGCCTTGTCCACATTGCCCCAGACCTGCTCAATGTCGCCCTCACGACGCGGAGCGTAGGTCCAGTTTACCTTGACACCGGTGGCCCGCTCGAAACCTTCCACCACTTCCAGCGTAGAGAGTCCCTTGCCGGTACCGATGTTGAACACCTCAACAGCCTCTGTCTCCGGCTTGTCGAGTACACGCTCCATAGCCTTTACATGAGCCTTGGCCAGGTCGACGACATAGATGTAGTCGCGGATGCAGGTGTGGTCGGGAGTGTTATAGTCGTTACCGAAAATCTTCAGCTGCTGGCGAATGCCGATGGCCGTCTGCGTAACGAAGGGGATGAGGTTCATGGGGACACCGTTGGGCAACTCGCCGATGAGTGCCGTGGGGTGAGCACCAATGGGGTTGAAGTAGCGCAGAATGATAGACTTGATGGGTGCGCCGGAGTGGATATAGTCCTGGATAATCTCCTCGTTGATTTGCTTGGTATTGCCATAAGGCGACATGGCCTTCTGGATGGGAGCCTGCTCCGTGACGGGCAGATTCTCCTTAGAGGGCTGGCCATAGACCGTACAGCTGCTGGAGAAGATGATGCCCTTAACGTTGTACTTCGGCATCAGTTCCAGCAGGTTGATGAGCGACGTCAGGTTGTTGCGGTAGTAGAGCAGTGGTTTCTCTACACTCTCGCCTACGGCCTTTGACGCTGCGAAGTGGATGATGCCCTCAATGTCGGGATACTTCTGGAAGATGCGCTCCATGGCGTCAAAGTCACAGCAGTCTGCCTTCTCAAAAACTGGACGTACGCCGGTAATCTTCTCAATGCCGTCAATAACGTTAGCATTCGAATTGGAGAGATTGTCAACGATGACAACTTTGTAGCCTGCTTCCTGCAGCTCTACGGTAGTGTGGCTACCAATGAAACCGGTGCCACCGGTAACGAGGATTGTTTGTTTCATAGTCGTTTTGTCTGTTTGTATAAAAAGCCCACTGGAGTTATCCAATGAGCTTTCTGAAATTCTGCGGTGCGTACGAGACTCGAACTCGTGACCTCCTGCGTGACAGGCAGGCATTCTAACCTACTGAACTAACGCACCAGTCCTATATATTTACAATTTGACAATTTACGATTCGCTGCTTTGCGGTGCGTACGAGACTCGAACTCGTGACCTCCTGCGTGACAGGCAGGCATTCTAACCTACTGAACTAACGCACCAGAGTTGCATCGTTTGTCGTTTTGCGGGTGCAAAGGTATTTTTTGAATAAACAAAACTTTTTAGCGAAAAGTTTATAAAAATCTTTGCATTAGTACCGCATCGTGGTATTCATGGCCGTCCAAGAGCCATTCACGAAGGGTATTTTCAGTCGAAAAACCATTTTTCCGGAACAGCGCCAAGGCTGCCTCGTTGTGGGTATCGACTATCGCATAGAGTTGGTGCAGATGGACTACATGAAGGGCATAGTGGCACAATTCCTGTAAAGCAGCACAGGCATAGCCGCTACGGCGATGCTGCTGCAGGATGACGATGCCCACCTCGGCACGCATGTGCTGGGGCGAGAATTGCACCAGGTCGGCAATGCCCACGGTCTCCTGCTCGTCGTTCTCAACAATGAGTCGCACCTGGCGGTCTGCATAGATGTCGTCGCTGCTGGTGGCTATATAGTCGTGCAGCGTATAGCGGCTATAGGGCACGTTGGTACTGCCCACCTGCCAGAGGCTCTGGTCGTTCTCTATCTGGTACAGCAGGTCCAGGTCTTCGGGTTCGATGGCGCGTAGTCTCATAGCTTGCTTCTCTTAAACTTGTTGGGATTGACAAATCGGTGCAGTCGGTCCAGCATCATCTGCAACAGGGCCAGCGATGCACGGAAGTAGATGGCCATCTGCACGGGCAGCGAGAACAACAGACTCAAGTGTCCGTAATGCTTGCGGAAGAAGATGAGCATAGCCTGATAGAACGTGTGGACGTAGCGGAAGCTGGACTTCTGGGTTGACTCTCCTTTATAATGTATAATGTCGTAGGGCACGTACCAATTCTGCCAGCCGCCCTTCAGCAGTCGGTAGCTCAGGTCAATGTCTTCGCCGTACATGAAGTAGTCTTCGTCCAACAGTCCCACCTGGTCAAGGGCCTTACGACGCAACAGACAGAAGGCACCGCTGATGACCTCTATCTGTCCGGGCTCGTCCCACGACAGGTGGCTCATATAGTAGCGCTTGGTGGCTCCCAGCATTTTCAGCATAGCTACCCACGGTGTGGGCAGCGCACGGCGCGACTCTGGTGCTGGCTGGCCGTCACGAGAGCGCATACGCACTCCTGCCCCACCCGCCTCCGGATGCCGGTCCATGAAGTCGAGAACGCCGCGAAGCGTGGGTTCATAGACTACCGTATCGGGATTGAGCAACAGGACATATTCCGCGGCGGACATTCTGATGGCTTGATTGTTGGCACGTGCGAAGCCCACATTCTGCTCGTTGGCTATCACGTGTACCTCAGGGTGCCTCTGCCGCAACATCTCCAAGGTATCGTCGACGGAGTGGTTATCTACGACATATACTTCGCCGTCAACACCCTCCAGCGCACGGGCTACGCTCTGCAGACACTCGTCGAGCAGCCGGCTGACGTTATAGCTGACAATGACTATGCTGATTTTCTTGGCCATACAAAGGGAAGACAGAGTAAAAGGATGACGCCCAGATAGAAGAAAGGCGTCGTCCGGTAAATGGCATAACAGACAGCATTGGCCGCGAGCGGCACCAAGAGCAGCACCATGCGGGGCTGCCACCTCTTTTTATATAGGCGCACGGCGGCATAGGCACAGACGAGAGTCGCCAGTTCCATGAAGGTCGTTACCAGAAATTGTAATGTTTCGCTATTCATTGTTTTCGATGTTTCAATATTTCGATGTTTCGATATTTCGGAATTCAGGGATAGCGGGATACTAGGATAGCGGGATTCTGAGAATCATTTCCCATCAAATGGGGTGCGATTCAGTATAGACCGGCCCAGCGTCACCTCGTCCGTATACTCCAACTCGTCGCCCACGCTGATGCCACGGGCAATGATAGACAACTTGACGTCTGTGAAGGGTGCCAGTTTGCGGAAGATGTAGAAATTGGTGGTGTCGCCCTCCATCGTCGAACTCAACGCCAAGATAACTTCCTTCACCCCACCCTCACGGACGCGCTCTACCAGCGAGTCTATCTCCAGGTCGGCGGGACCCATACCGTCCATGGGCGAGATGACGCCTCCCAAAACGTGGTAGAGCCCCTGATACTGCTGGGTGTTCTCCACGGCCATCACGTCCTGGATGTTCTCGACCACGCAGATGGTCGACGCGTCGCGACGCGGGTCGCTGCAGATGGGACACACGTCGTTGTCGCTGATGTTGTGACACACATGGCAGTGCTTCACCTCCTGGCGCATGCGGGCTATGGTTTCCGTGAACTGCAGCACGTCGTCCTCATCGCGTCTGAGCAGGTTCAGCACCAGACGCAGTGCGGTCTTGCGCCCTATGCCCGGCAGTTTGGAGAATTCCTGTACCGACTTCTCCAACAGTTCCGACGGATATTGTTGTTGTATCATCAATATTCAGTTTTCTATGTCACTCAATTCCAGCCAGCGCATGGACTTCTCGTCCAACTCTTCGTTCAGCTGGGGCAACCGTTTGCTCATGGCAGTAATTTCGTCAACGGAGGTCACTGCGCCGCAGAGCGCCTTCTCTATCTGTTTCTTCTCTGCTTCCAAGGTAGCGATGTCCTTCTCCAACTGTTCCATCTCACGTTTCTCCTTATACGACAAGCGTCTGCGGTCATCGTGGCGATAGGAGGCTTTTTCTGATTTCCCGGTTTTATCATCTGACTTACTATTCCCGTCTCCGTTCTGTGAAGCGTCAGCGGCAAGCGCCCTCTCCCACTCCCTATATTGAGTGTAGTTGCCGGGAAAGTCTTTGATTTCGCCCTGTCCCTTAAACACCAGCAGGTGGTCTACCACCTTATCCATGAAGTAGCGGTCATGGCTTACCACGATGACGCATCCGGGGAAGTCCTGCAGGTACTCCTCCAGTATCTGTAGCGTCACGATGTCCAAGTCATTGGTGGGCTCATCAAGCACCAGAAAGTTAGGATTCTTCATCAACACCGTACACAGGTACAGTTTCCGACGCTCGCCACCACTGAGTTTATAGACGTAGTTGTATTGCTGCTCAGGGGTAAACAAGAAGTACTGCAATAGCTGTGAGGCACTCATCTTGCGCCCGCCACCCAGGTCTACGTAGTCGGCAATGGCCGTGATGACGTCGATGACCTTGTCTTGCTCGTTAAACCGCAGTCCTTCCTGCGAGAAATAGCCAAACTTGACAGTTTCGCCAATGACAATGCGCCCCTCGTCAACGGATTCAAGTCCCAACAACATCTTGACAAAGGTGGACTTGCCGGTACCGTTGCTGCCCACAATGCCCATCTTCTCGAAACGAGAGAAATTGTAGTAGAAGTCCTTCAGGATAACGGTGTCAGTGAAAGCCTTCGAAATGTACTGACACTCGAAAATCTTGCTACCTATATATATATTAGAGGCTTTCAGCCTCAACTGACGCTCCTCCAGCCGCTGCTTGGCCACCTTCTCCAGTTCGTAGAAAGCCTCCTCCCGGTAGCGTGCCTTATGGCCACGGGCTTGCGGCATGCGACGCATCCACTCCAGCTCCGTACGATACAGGTTGTTGGCGCGGGCTATCTCGGCTCGCCGGTTGTCTATGCGCTCCTGGCGCTTCTCCAAGTAGTAGGCGTAGTTGCCGCGATAGGTATAGATGGTCTTATCGTCCAGTTCCAAAATGACGCTGCATACGCGGTCCAAGAAGTAGCGGTCATGGGTCACCATGAGCAGTGTCTTGTTGCCGCGACCGAGGAAACCTTCCAGCCATTCTATCATCTCCAGATCCAGGTGGTTGGTGGGCTCGTCGAGTATCAGCAGGTCGGGCTCCGTCAACAGCACGTTGGCCAGTGCCACACGCTTCTGTTGCCCACCACTGAGCTGTCCCATGGGTTGCTCCAGATTGCGTATCTTCAACTGTGTCAGTACCTGCTTGGCCTTCAGCACCTTTTCCGGGTCGCCCTGGTGGTTGAAGCAAGCGTCGAGCACCGACTCCTCTGGGTCAAAGCGGGGCGACTGCTCCAGCATGCCTACTTTCAGGTCGCGCCGAAACACGATGTCTCCGCTGTCGTAGCCCTCTTTGCCTGAGAGTATCGACAGCAGCGTCGACTTGCCTGTACCATTCTTAGCTATCAGTCCCACCTTCTGGCCTTCGCCAATAGAGAAGCTGATGTCACTGAACAACTGCAGGGCACCAAACGACTTCGTCAGATGTTGTACATCCAGATATGGTACCATTCCGTTTCTTTCTTATTATTAAGGCGCAAAGGTAGCAATTATTTCCCAAACGACAAAACGTTTGCACCACATTTTACTCAGCAGCAACAGACTCCATATTCCCAGATACCTACTTCTTATTAATCTGTTGTGACAAGTGGAGGTGGAGAGCGCCAGGAGGAAACACTCGTTATTAGGTATTGCGCAGTTGCCGGTTTTGCACTACCTTTGCACCACGAACCAAGACCAGTAAAATAACGATGAGAGCAACGACGCTTGGGTGGCCCAAATCATGCCGAGCTTATGACCGGCAAACTTATAACTATAGCCCAACGAAAAATAACGCTTTAGCCAGCCGTTTAGTATAAAATCTGTAAGCACGCTCCGTAGTAGGCCAACCAGTCTGCTGCGGGGCATTTTTATTGATTAGTCTTCTTTCAGCGAGCGATTGATTTGGTCTATGTAGTCCAGCACGTCGTCGCGACCGTCGCGCTTCTCTGAAGATGTCAGGAACATGGGGGGCAACTCCTCCCAGGTCTCCGACAGCTTCTGCTTGTAGGCCTCCATAGCCTGCCTGCACTTGTTGGGCGTCAGCTTGTCGGCCTTGGTGAAAACAATGGCAAAGGGAATGGACGAGACGCCCAACCACTCGATGAACTCCAGGTCAATCTTCTGCGCCTCCAGACGGATGTCCACCAGCACAAAGACATTGACCAGCTGCTCACGCTGCAGGATGTAGCCGCGAATCATCTGGTCCAGCTTGTCCACCTCCTTCTTCGAGCGCTTGGCATAGCCATAGCCAGGCAGGTCGACGAGGTACCACTCTTTGTTGATGATGAAGTGGTTGATGAGTAGCGTTTTACCCGGCGTTGACGATGTCTTGGCAAGTTTCTTGTTGTTGGTCAGCATATTGATAAGACTGGATTTACCCACATTGGAACGTCCAATAAAGGCATATTCAGGCTTCGTATCCTTTAATTTTTCTTTCTGACAACTACATTCCAAGCCATCTCTTCCGTATCGTCGTATCATTCACGACCATCTGATAGTCCATCATACTGGCATTAGTTCAGCACTGTATTCCTGATTTATTTTTCACGAGCATCTAAATTCTTGCATATTTCCTCAGCCATCCCGTTCAAAGCCACGCATTCACTACGGCTGATGTGCCGTTTCCCATCTTCGTATGCCCATGGGCTAAGTATCAACAAACGTCCAGCAGCACAGGCATCAAATAGCCCGTCACTGGGCTTGTAGTAATCCCGGAAACCATTGTCTGTGAGTAAGATGAAAGGAAGCTGTTCCTGCAACAAGACCTGCATCACGCGCTTCTCCTGTGGAGAGATAAAAGGCGAGACCATCACCGCTCCTTTGCGTGCCAACAGCACACGGCTGTTCATGTAGTCGCGCAACTGTTTGTCATCACCGTTTTCCGCAGCCTTTACCATCCAGTTCCGCACATGGACTGTGTCAAACCCCTCTCCCATCAGAATAGCCACATTCCCTACTCCATCGTATTTCCTGTCGCCAATCTCGATATCCTTCTGCACACGGAAATAGCCAGGCTTGAGGCGCTTAGTTGCTAAACGCTGCGGATTCATCTGAACATACCTGATCATTGTATTCAACTGTCCGCGACGCGACAAAGGGCGAATGAATGGGCGCTCAGTAAAAATCGGAAAAGGATAGCCCTGCGTTCCTTCGCCCGCTGTCGCTGCGTTCCCTTCGTGTGTTGTCGCCGAATTTAATTCGGCAGAAACCGCCAAAGTATAAGCTCTGCCAAGCTTCTTTACCCCCTGCCAATATCCACGAACAACGCTGCGAATGCTCGTATCCATCACCTGCCTCACATGGATGACAGCATGCAGGTGGTCTGGCATCAAGCAGAATTGCAGAATGCGGATGGCAGGATAGTGCCTGCACATCACGTACAACTCATCGACGACAGCATTACCCAAAGCCGTCCGCTCTATTCGCGCATTCGAGGGAACGCCATCCGGAATTACCAATCTTCCAAACAGCGGTTCACGCGACGGCACCGTCAGCGTGACATGATACACCCCAACACCACGCCATGCCGTCCCAGGCTCCTGCCATTGCCATTGTCCCAGTTCCACCATATACTGCCTTCGCTCTTATTTGATGGCACAAAATTACGAAATAATCTATTACCAAGCAAAGAAAAGACAGAGAAATGCAGTTAAGATGTACTTACTCTGAACGCAACAGACGGACAACAAAACAACGAAGCATGCTACAGTCTCAGCGGTCAACGGTTAGCGACTCCGATGAAAGGCATCAACATCATTGACAACAAGAAGGTCGTCATTAAGTGACCAGAAAAAACACAAACGGTGTCCCGCCTGTGTCATGAATTATGATTAATGTCTGACAAGAAAGAGGAAAACTCAGTCCCGTTTTTTCTATTATGATAGACCATAAAGGTTATAGGCGAGGCGGTCAATTTCGATTTCAAAGTGGATCACGAGAACCGTCCCACCGCTTCTTAACTTAGTATTCAATATAGCTCTACTTTATGTTTACTTAATCACGACCTTGAGCTTTGCTCACTTAATCACGACCTTGACTGACTTTTGGCCAATCTTTACGATGGCGATAGAACCAGGTTGTAGGTTCGTATTAATTGTAGCTGCACCACTCTGACTGATAGCCGAACCAGCCTGAGTGCCATTGATGCTATATACATTGACCTGCGTGCCTTCATCTACACCTTGCACCTTGATGTTACCACCTTCACTCTGAATCAGTACGGCGTTAGCAGGGATGTTAGCTATGCCATTGGTGATGCCTTCCGTCTTGGGCTGTTGGTCTATCCAGCAGAGCGTAGCCGTTGCCGTTTCAGAGTTTTCATAGCCCGCCTTAGCGGCATAGACGCTGATGTTATAGGTCACACCCAGCTGCACCTCATTTCCGCTTCCAGCCCTTCTCGCATTTCTGCGTAGTTGGTGTGTCACCACCGCCCGTTCCTTCTTCAATAAACAGGAAGTCTTTCCAACCATCAGTTGCCTTATATTTTTCTATAGTACCCTTCGGAACATATAGCGTTGCATTATTGAATGTGTTTTGTGTAAAAGTTCTATAATCCGATGTCTTTCCATATATCCCAAACGGATTCTCTATCAAAGAAATGACAGTTGGAATATCGACTCCATTGAACGCCCATTTACCAATGCTCGTCACACCACTGCCTATGGTGACAGAGGTAAGGCTAGAGCACCCCCCGAACGCATCATTTCCAATGCTCGTGACAATTATAACCCAAAATGTAGTTTTTTTTACATAAATGCTTTAAATACTTACAGTATAGCAACAACATCAGGGATATAAGGAAGTATGGTTACGATAGTTCAGGCTCCTACAACCTGACAACAGCAGCACCTTCAGAACTTGTAGTGAAGTAGATGGTTGAAATCCCTTCAAGGTATGCAAATAAGTTCAGTTTGAAGGATGGTCAATGGTATAAGTCCTAATTACATTTTTCCACATCTTCTATAGCCATTTTTTGCAGAAAAATGTAATGTGTAGATACAAGAACCCCACCTTAGTAAGTTCTAGGGTGGGGATTCGCTTGTTTCTATAAACATAAAGATAAGCTTTAAATGAAAGCCACTATAATTTCAATTTCTCTATCTGTTCCTTGATACTATCTAACTCATCAATGTGGATAGTTTCATCTTGCAATTTGGCATATAGTTCATTAGCTAATGCCACTTTTTCTGCATTGTAAGGTTGCATATAGTTTGAAGGATTCGCTATAAACTTCAGACTTTCAATTTCATCCTTGTCAATGAATGAAATCTGTAATTCAGATTCTATCCTTTTTCTAATCTCTTTCAGAGAGATTTCATCAGACTTGTCCGTTTTCTGCAATTCTGCATAAATACTATTTGCCTTATCCACCAATTCCTTATTGTATGGTAACATATAATTTTGAGGGTTGCATTTCCTTTCAAGAACATACCACAAGCCCTGAGTCTTGTCAAGGATTTTTTCCTTCTCTTTACCCTTTATCTTCTTAATTTTAGAAGCTAAGGCATTAAAGTAGATGCCTGAATATAGCAAAATCAATAAAACATTGGCAATGATTAAAAGCACCAAGAAATTGCCATTAGGTGTTCTTACATATTTAGCCTTTGTTGCAATATTCATAGTAGCTGAACCATATATAATCTGTCCACCACTACCAGTAAAAGGTATTGCATAATCATCTTTTTCTAGCTTATAGAAAGATGATTTTGTTGCTAATATGCTTTCAATGTCAGGTGGATTTGTTGTATATGTCCATTCGTGAAGCATAAAAGGTGAGTTGGGTGTAGTTGATGGACCAGTAGCGAATTCATAAGCCATATATGAAATCCTTTTTCCATCAACAAACTTCAGAATACTAGGTTCAAGTTGAACTGTCTGAATTATGATGCCAGTTTTTTGTTCATCACCAAATCCAAAGGCTTCAGTTTTAATCCAATCTAAAGACCATTCCCCTGTTGAAGGGTCAAAATCCTTGGTTAAATATCCTATACCACGATAGCTTTCGGAAAATACAAATTGATCACTGAGTTGCTGATAAAATTCTTGTTTATCTGCTTCATTGTATTTATATAAACCAAAATTTAAGCCACCAAGAAGGATAACTAAACCTAAGAAGAAAAAACCATATATCTTTTGCATAATCAGTAAAGTTTGAATTTAATAATCTATATTGTTTTCTTCAAGAAGACTTTCATATTCATCCCTTAAATCTTCAAGATTGTGATAATCTATCGGGTATGAGAGGCTTTCGTGATCTATGTTATTATCTTCCAAGATGGATTCTAGTTCTTCTGCTTCATCCCACAATTCAGCATAATGTGAACGTGAACTGCTACTAGAACTTGTAGAAGGGATAACAGGCATTGAAACTTTAGGCATATTTTTAAGCCTTTCTTGCATCAGTCTTTGTTGTTCCGCTTCATAATTTCTTTTGCTGATTTCATTTTGTCTTCTTTGGTTATTTTGATACCTATTATAGGGTCTAGAGCTATGCCATTCATAAGGGTCATAAGACTTCGACTTGTTTTTACAAGAAGTTAGAATTGCAATCGATAATATGGCAAAAATAAACAAAAACCTTTTCATAATCATTCAATTTTAATGGATTCTTTTGATATAAAATTATAGATTAGCATTGCTTTACCTTTTTCTCTTGCATAGTCAATACAATATGCAATGGAAATCTATTCTTCAAAGAAATCCTTATCAATCCGCTTTACTTCATAGGTGTATTCAGTAGTAACACCCACATTGTACTGAATCATTAGGTTGGTAAGTTGCCTACCATCTATCTTGGCAATCTTTTTAGATGATTTGTACTCCAATGCTTCTTTGGTGAAACTTGATGTGGTAATGAATACCCCCTTGTTGACACCTGCACCATCTAAAGCACCAACAAATGCTTGCATTAGTGGTCTTCCAACCTTATTGTCCGGCTTATATCTTTTAGCCTGGATGTGGATAATATCTAATCCAAGTTTATCTTCATTGATAACACCATCTATACCTTCATCACCAGTTCTTTGGGTTACAACACCCTTACCATAGCCCATCTTTTCAAGCAACTTCAGCACAAGGTTTTCAAAGAAGGTTGGTGATTGTTCAAGAATGGTAGCAAGCAATTCTTCTGCCAAATCATTGTTGATGGCATTGTATGCTTTTTCTAAAGATTCTGTTGGGGTTAGTTCCTTATTGGGTTCAGGTGTACCTTCGCTACTAGGGGTGGTATCAATTCCTGTACTTGAAGCATAAGCTGCAAATTCAGGATACTGCATCAAATCACTTTTGTGTAGTGAAGTGTGGCTTGCAAGGTAATCTAATCCTCTTTGAGTTATGGAATAAGTACCCCTTTGGGGAATGTCTATAAACAATGCCCTCCTAAAATACTGCCTACACCACCCAATTCTATCTGAAAGTTGGTTGGTATTTCCCCCTTTGGTCATTATTGCACAATCTTCAGCAGTAAGGTTGAAATGACCAACCATCTTTGCCTTCATTTCCTTTGTTGTCAGATTGCTATCCTTCAAGGCTAGAAGGAAGGGGTATAGGAATTCTTCAAATTGTGGTATCATATCTGAGTGTTTTTTTTTCTTTGGCATAGTTTTAAGGTAGAATTACCCCCTACTATTACAATTACTATAGGTTTGTATCCAATCACATCCATTTACTTATCACACTAAAGGTACATACTTGTTAACAAAACTACAAGATCGTATTATTCTCTCGTCACGCTATTGGGGATGGTGACGGAGGTCAGGCCAGAGCAACTACGGAACGCACTACTTCCAATGCTTGTTACGGGGAAATTTATAACTCTTTAGAAATCACTTTGTTACCTTAACTCAAATGGTAATTAGGTAACGATTTAGAAACGAGCTGAATTACATATTC
>CACWFV010000016.1 GCA_902760315.1 uncultured Bacteroidales bacterium
TGACGGACGTGTGGGCTATGACCTGAACGATTCCCTTTATGTGGTCTATATGGCCGATTCAGCTGAAGAACTGGACAATGTGGCTGACGATGCCTATGTTGCAACGATGCCTGTGGTGAACAAACGCTTCAGCTTCAGTGTGCAGCTCGACAAGCCCAAGGTGGGTCGTATCCGTACCGTGATGCCCGACGGCTCGCTCTGCAAGTTATGGACGAACCTCGACTTTGTGCCTGGCGAAACGTACCGCATCACCACCCACAACGGGTACTACGACGAGGATCGCGACTACGAGCAGCGTGTGGGTCGCTACTCTGGCAAGAGCTTGCTGAACGATGTTCAAAGACGTGGTGTCGACGACCAGTCAGGAGAGGCTGTCGTAGCAGATGCAGCTCCCGTAGTAGATGGAAATACTGATGCACGTCAGAACTGGCGAAATTCACTGGCACCACAGTATCAGAAACAACTTCAGCTGAAAAGTGAGGTCATTAGGATGGAAATCGAGAAAATCATGGCTAACTACCAGTTAATTGCAGATGAAATGGAGGGTTTGCGCGATCCATATAAAATCGGCACCATCTTCGAGAAGAATCTGAAACTGAACAAAGAGTTAGACAAGAAGTTCCAGGATATCATTAAATTCGCCAAGGAGTGTCATTGCCCTGCTAGTCAAATGCCAGAATTATATAAGGAGATTTTGCGGGTCTATACCGAGCAGAATAAGGGCGTCAATGAGTTCTATAAAGAATTCGGCTATAGTCGCGAAACGAAGGCTGCCCGCAAACTACAGGAGTACGTCACCAAGCAGACGGAGAAATACCTGAAGGACTTGGAGAACAGTTTGGAGTAATAGCATACGATAATGAGAGAGGCCGTCCGCCTCTCTCATTCCTTTTTATTATATGCGCTCTACCTGCTTCACACCCCTCACGGTGCGAAGCTTTTTCATGAGTGCTTCCAGTCGGGTGTTGTCATCAATCATGATGGTCAGGTTGCCGCTGAACAGTCCGTCGTGCGAGTCGATATTGATGCTACGCAGTATCAGCTTCTCGTCACGCGAGATGATGTTCGTCAGGTTGTTCACGATGCCGATGTCGTCGTTGCCGATGATGCGCAGGGTGATGGCATATTGTGAGCCACCCTTGCCGCTCCAGCGGGCTCTGACGATGCGGTAGCCAAAGCGTTTCTTCAACTCTGGGGCATTGGGACAGTCGTCGCGGTGTATCTTGATGCCGCCATTGATGGTGACAAAGCCAAACACCTTGTCGCCATAGATGGGCTGACAGCAGCGTGCCAACTGGTAGTCGATGCCTTTCGTCGTCTGCCATTTGGTTGGTGGCCACCGAGTGTTTTGAGTTCTCCAGCACGAAGTTGGCAGCACTCTCGGCTACGTTGTTGCCCGTGACGGGCTGGTCGCCCTGCTGCAGTGCTATGTATTTCTCGATGATGACGGCGGGGTCCAGTTCGCCGTTGGCCACCTGGCGGTAGAAGTCGCTGACCTCCTTGAAGCCTAACTTGCGGATGAGCAGTTGCATGATGCTGTCGTCCATCTCCAGTTTGCGGTTCTTGAACTTACGCTCCAGCATCTCCTTGGCAAAGAGACCTTCTTTGACCTGCGTCTCTTTCAGTGCCAGACGAATCTTCGAGCGGGCACGCGATGTCTGGGCTATGTTCAGCCAGTCCTGCTTAGGCTTCTGGTTGGCGCTGGTCATAATTTCTACCTGGTCGCCACTCTGCAGCGCCTGTCGAATCGTGACCACCTTTCCGTTGATACGGGCACCGGTGCACGTGCTGCCTACTTTGGAGTGGATGTGGTAGGCAAAGTCGAGCACGGTGGCACCCTTGGGAAACTTGAAGAGGTCGCCCTTGGGGGTGAACACAAATACCTCGTCTTCGTAGAGGTCCATCTTGAACTGGTCCATGGCCTCCATGCCGTCGCTGGTCTCCAACATGGAGCGAATGCCCGTCAGCCACTCGTCCAGTCCGGTTTCGCCCTTCACGCCCTTGTAGCGCCAGTGGGCGGCAACGCCTCGTTCGGCAATCTCGTCCATGCGCTCCGTGCGTATCTGTACCTCTACCCACTTCTGCTCAGGACCCAGCACAGTGATGTGCAGCGACTCGTAGCCGTTGGACTTCGGCACGCTGAGCCAGTCGCGCAGCCGCTTGGGGTTGGGTTGGTACATGGAGGTGACGATGGCAAAGGCTTGCCAGCACTGCATCTTCTCTTTCTCTATCGGCGTGTCAATGATGATGCGGATGGCAAAGAGGTCGTAGACGCCCTCGAAGGGGCACTTCTGCTTCTTCATCTTCTGCCAGATGGAGTGTATCGACTTCGTGCGCCCCTTGATGTGGAACTTGAGGCCAGCCTCGGCCAGTCGATTGCTGACAGGAGCAATAAAACGCTCTATATAGGCGTCGCGGCTCTTCTTCGTCTCGCTCAGCTTGCCCTTGATGTGGTAATAGGCGTCGTGCTCCAGGTATTTCAGCGACAGGTCTTCCAGTTCGCTCTTCAGTTTGTAGAGTCCTAACTTGTGGGCCAGGGGCGCATAGAGATAGGCCGCCTCCTGACTTACCTCCAGTTTGGCGTCCTCCAGTTCGGCGTCTCTTATCTGGCGCATCAGGTTCACGCGGTCGGCTATCATGATAAGGATGACGCGCATGTCCTCGGCAAACGACAGCAGCAGGTTGCGGAAATTCTCTGACTCAATGACTGGATTCTTCTGATACAGTTCCTGTATGCGCTGCAGGCCATGCAGAATGCGAGCCACCGACTCGCCAAACATGCGCTTGACCTCGTCAATGGTCAGCATGCCTTCCTCGACGCTGGGGCGCAGCAGCACGGCCAGCACGCTGTCACGTTTCAGTCCGATTTCGTCGACTACCAACTGAGCCGTCTGGAAAGACAGCAGCACAGGGTTCAGTCCGAAAACGTTGCGCTGCAACTGGTGGGTCTCAATGGCGTCCAGCAGGAGCTGGCGTATGCGCTCTTCATCGCCCTCCTGCAGCGAGGGCAGAATCTGCTCGCGAATCTTCTGGTAGATGGCCAGTGTCTCTTCTTTCTCTATGGTGGTGAATTCCAGTTTCTCTGTCATGGTTATGGTATGTTTTGTAGTTTGTGTGACAAGTGTTGTTTTTTAATACTTCTCTAACAGCCATCGTCGGCCGTCTTTGCTAAGCGTCAGGTGGTCGTCGTCGAGGGCGTCAACGCGCAGACGGATATCGGTAAACGGACTCATGCCGTATTCGTCCTCTATCAGGGTGGTGTCAGACTGCTGCTGATGGATGGACGAGCACTGCAGAAACAGGCTGTCGCCCGTGTGCTGAAACTTGGCAAAAACGAAGGTGCCGTTGTCTTTGCGGAATTGGGCTATGCTGCCCGAAAAGCTCACGTACATGCCTTCCTTGTCGGTCAGTCGCCATTGGCCCAGCAGGTCGCCGGCGTCGCGCCCTTCCTGGCAGGCAGTGAATAATGCGCTGGCGCTCGCCAACCAGCATGCCGTTGTCAGTAGTTTAAAGTATCTTGCCATGATATCCGATTTTGAGGTTAAACGTTGAGCAGTCGCCCATGATGTTGCCGCGGTCGAAGGCCCATGCTGCCGACAACTGCCACGGCCCATTGGCGTAGGAGCCTTGCAGCAGGGCGTCGAACGAGTGACGCTTGGGGTAGATGGGGTGCAGATAGGTGCCCATGCCCTCACGATAGGTGGCTTTGGCAAGATACGACACGTGGTCGGTTATTTCGCCGTTGACAGCCACATGCCAGGCCTTGACGCGGTTGTCGCGGAAGGCGTTATAGCCGTCGGCATTGTAGATGGGCGACGTGATGAGCGGAGTGCCCAGGGTCATGCCGTAGTGTGTATAGCTGGCATAGTAGGTATGGTTATAGTATTCGTCGTTGCCCACCACTTTGTCAGTTATCTGGCTGCGGATGGGTTCCGGGTAGTCGCCGCGGTCGTAGTGCAGCGGTCCTGACTGGTTGGTGCTTTGGAAGTATTCTATCACCGCACCACGCAGCCACTGGCGGCCTGGCGACCTGTTGATGTACTCAACACCCCAAAGTCCGTCCCAGCCATTGCTCTTGCGCATGCCTGAGCCGTCTTCGAAAGGGTCTTCCAGATAGACTTGCATCATGTGCTCCTTGGTGATGTTCCAGCTCAGCTGCACGGTCATGGAGCCCAGGTGGTTGCCGTAAACCCAATCTTCCATGGCCCCGTTCTCGAAGTAGTTCTTGTCGCCGAAGGGCAGGAAAATGTCGAAAAAGTCCTTCAGCTTGGCGGGATGCTCCTTGGCGACATACTGGCCGTTCTCCGTGCCGTATTTGTTGCCGGCAAATTGCGCCACGTGCTCAATGCCCGCTGTGACGTAGAACCGCTTGGCGGGATTGCTGCGGAAGTAGAGGTGCTTCTGGTGATACCAGATGCCCGTGGAGTATTTATAGTTCACGTCGCGGTGATCGTTGTAAACGTCCTCGCGGTATTGGCTGTCCAGAAATTTTCCGTAGCCGCCCTCAAAGTGAATCTGCAGCCAGCCCTTCGTAAACGGCACCGTCCAGAAGTCGGTCGTGCCGATGCGTAGCTGGGGGATGGGTTTGGCATTGGTGCCTTTGGCAAAGGCGCCGGTAGAGAGCAGGTTGTTGCGCAGAACGGCATCGTGCTCGCGGCTGCCTATCTCGATGAAGAACTTGTCGTACTGGATGCTGGCATATAGCTGCTGAAGATAAGCCTTGTGGTCGGCATGGACAGCGGCAATGACGTCGGCACCGCCCGACAGCGACCAGTTGGCAGCCAGCGGGTGCTTCACGTCGATGGCTCCGCGGACGAGTCCCGTGTTGGCTCTAGTGCCTAACGTGTGATGGCGGTTGCTCGTCAGGTGATAGGCTGTATAATCGCCTGTGCCTACGGCCATCTCTGTCGACAGGTCGTAGCTAACCTGTGTCTTCTGTGCCTCCTGTCCCTGGACGGTCAGCGAGAGCAGCAGCGCGCATGTCGTTACGGTGTGCTTGAGGTTCATCGTCAGTTTGTTTTTTCGGTATTATAAATAAGGAACGCATACGAGGGGACTTTATTGTTTGGGGCTCGATTTTTTTCCTATTTTTTTTGTTTTTATTTTTTTTCTTCGTATCTTTGGACTCGATTATGCGAATATTACTATTAACAGTCCTAGTCTTGTTACTGCCCGTCTCGGCACGTTGCCAGCTTTCAAGCACGCTGCTTGATCGTTACAATATGTCGTGCCTCGACTTGACCCGTGGCTTGCCGCATGATCACGTCAACCAGATCTTTGCCGACAGCCAGGGCTTTCTCTGGGTGGCCAGCTACGGCGGTGGAGCGGTGCGCTATGACGGCTATTCGTTTACCACTCCCCGTCAGGTGGACAGCCGCTCGTGTCTCGGTTTTGCCGAAGACCACCAGAAGAGGCTCTGGATAGCCTACGATGAGGGCACCATGATTATCGACCTGCGGACCATGCAGCAGACGGTGCCGTCGTATGCCGACAAAGATATCGCCCGCATGCTGCAGCGCGGTACGGTGAAGGTGTTTTGCGACAGCAAAGGCTGCATCTGGCATGTGACGACTGACAGCATCTTCCACTATACATTCAACGACGACGGCAGCGTGGCGCGGATTGTCAGTTGCGGCTATCATGGCAACACGCCCGACATCAGCGTGGCTGAAATAGAGCGCAACGGGACGGTTTGGTGCAGCATCGACGGCGCCCTCTATCGGCTTATCAACAATGGTAAGCAGCTGGTCAAGCAGACCATTCATCCGGTCTTGGGCAGACTGAAGGGCCTCTACGTTACCGCTTTGCTGAAGCAGGGCAATACGGTTTGGATATCTACCAACCAGGGACTCTATGCCTACGACCAGTATAGCAGCGAACTGCGCCACTACCCGCATACGGCCGACCCTAATTCATTGTCGCACAGTCATGCCACGGCATTGGCCATCGCTCCTGACGGCCGCCTTCTGGTGGGCACCCTGCGCGGCCTGGACATTATGAATGTAGAGAAAGCCACCTTTGAGCACTGGAACAGTACCGACAGCAAGCGGCCTCTGCCCAGTGATTTCGTGCGGTGCCTGTTTACCCAGAATGGGCAGATATGGATTGGCACCGAGACGGCAGGCATCGTCAAATTGTCGCCTCGCCCGTTCCTGATGCGTAACTATGTTCATCAGCCGCAAAACACTGCGTCGCTCTCGTCTCATCCTGTCAATGCCATGTGCATCGACGCACAGGGGGCGCTATGGGCAGGAACCGTAGAAGGTGGACTCAACCGGAAAGGCGCCGGAGACAGCTTTTCGCACTGGACGACGCAGAACTCTGCCTTGTCTCATAACTCCGTCTCCGTATTGGAGCCCGATGACGAGGGGAACATATGGATTGGCACATGGGGCGGGGGACTGAACGTCATAACGACGGATGCGCACCCCACCGTGCAGCATGTCTCCATGCCGATGGAGCATGTCTCTATCACCAACTATATCGGTGCGTTGGCGTATGACCGGCGCAACCATGCACTGTGGATAGGGTCTAACGACGGCGTGTATTATTATAATCTGAAGACGGGGCAGCTGGAGACGCCCTTCTATGGCAATAATTTTATCAGAGGGTGCATCGGAGCACATATTGATAGGGATGGCCAACTGTGGATAGGCAGTCTGAATGGGCTGTGCGTGGTTGACCTGCGGTCGGGGCGCGACAAGCGGGGATACTTCAAAAACCGTTCATTGCGCCATAAGCTGGACAACCCCAAGTCGCCGGTCATTGACAAGATATGCTGCTTCTGCGAGACCAGAGACGGCACGCTGTGGCTGGGCTCTAACGGCTATGGCCTTTATCGGCGGACGTATGACAAGAAGACGGGCAAGGAGTCGTTCAAAGGGTGGACGACGGCCGACGGCTTGGCCAACAACTCCGTGAAAGGCATCGTGGAAGACCTGCACGGGCGTCTCTGGATAACGACCAATAACGGACTGTCCATCTACGATCCGGCGGCCAACTCGTTCAGCAACTATGGCGAATACGACGGACTGCCCAGCCAGCGCTTCTACTGGAACTCGGCCATCAAGGGAACCGACGGAACCATCTATCTGGGCAGCATGGGCGGTATCACTGAATTGAGAGGCGAGAATAGCGAGGCCGTCATGCCCAGCCGTCTGACGTTTACCAAGTTGTTTGTCAACAACCAGCCGGTCAGCGCCGGCAGCGACATCATTGAGGACGATGTCTCCTGCGCCGGCCCCATCCATCTGCACGAGTCCGACAAGACGCTGTCCATTGAGTTCTCTTCACTGACCTACGGCAGCGAGACGCAGGAATACTATAGCTATCGATTGGTGGGTTTCGACAATGACTGGACTTCCCTGAGGCCTGGCGAGCACTCCGTCCGCTATACCAGTCTGAAACCGGGCAGATATACGCTGGAGGTGCGCTATGTGAGCGATAATATGGAGAAGTCGGAACAGACCATCTCCGTAGAGATTATCGTCGCGCCTTATTTCTGGAAAAGTTGGTGGTTCGTTCTGCTCATGCTGATGGTCGCCGGTGCATTGTTCCGCTGGCTCTACCTGTTGCGGATGAAAGCCTGGAAGCGGCAGGAGGCTGAGAAACTGCTGGCACCCATCAAGAAAGTGCTCAACGAGTCGGATGCTCCTGAGCAGTTGCAGGTGCGCATTCAGAATATCCTGGACAACCAGGAGCGCATCAAGAAAAGTCGCCACCGCAGTCTGGAGGTGGACAAACAGCAGGTGCAGCAGAACCAATTGTCGTTCATGGAGCGGGTTACTGACATTCTGGAGCAGAACTACACTAATTCTGAGTTCGGCGTCAGCGAGTTTGCCGAAGCCATCGGCATGAGCAAGAGCCTGCTCACGAAGCGCATGAATGCAGAGGCCGGCATGAGCACCGGACAGTTCATACGCAACTACCGTCTGGGCATTGCCAAGGACATCATCCTGAAGAATCCCGCCAACCGCAACATTACGGAGATAGCCTATAAGGTGGGCTTCAACGACCCGAAATATTTTACGCGTTGTTTCACACGTCTCTACGGAAGTTCGCCAAGTACCTATAAAGAGGACAACGAAACGAGTTAAATGCTCCTGAGACGTTTTTGTCCACCTTAAATATTCATTTGTCCACCAAGCCTACTACTATATTTTTGTAAATTTGCAGCAATATTATTACTTTAACAATTTAACATAACCTAAAAACGTTACACATGAGAAAAAAGATGTTATTCTCTATGATGCTGATGGCAGGTATCACAGGCGGCTTCTTGGCTGCTCCTACCCAGGCTATGGCATCAGTGACACAATCGAAGACCATAAAAGTCAGTGGTCAGGTTGTGGATCAGGACGGACAGCCCCTCATCGGTGCTACTGTCAAGGTAAAGAACGCTAAGCTCGGCGTGGTGACCGATTTCGACGGTAACTTCACCATCGACGTGGCTTCTGACGGCGTTCTTGTTGTCAGCTATGTGGGTTATAAAGACCGCGAAATTGCTGTTCGTGGCCGTGCAACCCTTGAGCCAATCCAGTTGGCTGACGACACCAACGTGCTGGAGCAGGTGGTCGTCGTCGGTTACGGTACGCAGAAGAAGGCCGACCTGACCGGTTCTGTGTCTATCGTCAACGCTGATGAGTTGAAGCGCGTTTCCCACTCCAACATTTCAAGCATGCTGGAAGGTAAAGTGGCCGGTGTGCAGATTACCTCTGACGGTCAGCCTGGTGCCGACCCCTCTGTCCGCATTCGTGGTATCGGTTCTTTCGGTAACACCGCACCACTTTATGTAGTTGACGGTGTGCCCATGGGTACTAACATTCGCGACTTCTCTCCTAACGATATTGAGACCATCCAGGTGCTGAAGGATGCATCAGCAGGTGCCATCTACGGTTCTCGTGCTGCTAACGGTGTGGTTATCATCACCACCAAGAACGGTAAGAAAGACCAGCCCCTGCACGTTGATTATAAGGGTTACTTCGGTATTGATAAGATTTCCAGCGACGTTTACGACGTGATGAATGCCAGCCAGTACAGCCAGTATCTGGGTCAGGCTTCTCTCAATTCCGGCACGCCGCTGGCCGGTGGTTACAGCCTCAATCCCGAAACCAACAGATATCAGTTCCAGGACAATACGGACACTGACTGGTTTAAAGAGGTATTCAAGACCGGTACTCGTCAGAACCACAACATCAATCTCAGCGGTGGTTCTGCACACAGTACATATAATATAGGTCTGGACTACTTCCAGCAGAAAGGTACCCTGGAAGGTGCCGGTCCTAACTATGAGCGTTTCACTGCCCGCGTGAACAACACGATGGAGACCAAGTTCATCAACTTCCGTACCAGCCTCGTCTATTCACATTCTAACCAGGATGGTATGGGTCTGTCAAATGCCTCTGAGTATGTACAGGGTCTGTATGGCGACGTCACCAACGTGCTGCGCGGCACACTGCTGATGCAGCCTACCATCAAGGCTTACGACCCCAGCACATGGGTGCTTGACGGTAAGGTGGGTTCAGCCAGCAGCTTCAACTACGACGCTTACGGCTATGGTGTCTATTACGACACTGTTCATGGTGATATCTCCGCTTCTAACCCCTTGCTGGTCAACAACCTGCTGACTCGTAATACGCTGGTCGACCGCGTCGTTGCCACCGGTTCTGCTGACGTCGACCTGCTGAAGATGATTGGTCTGGAGTCAAAGAACCACAAGCTGACCTATAAGCTGAACCTTTCTTACAGCAAGACTCACGCTACCGACAAGACTTGGGTATCAGCCTGGATTCAGTCCAACCGTGTATACCTGGACAAGTCTAACGAGAAGCTGACCAAGGGCACTCGCGAGTATTCAGAGTTCCTGGCCGAGAACACGCTGACCTACGACGGCACCATCGGCAAGCACCACATCAACCTCTTGGGTGGTATCACTTATCAGGAGAATCACACCAACAACATCACTGCTTGGGGTGTCAACTTCTCGGAGCCCTACTTCCTGCAGGTGCAGAACGGTGCTGAGACCTTCTCAGATTCTTATGAGGACAAGACCACGATGGCTTCTTTCCTGGGTCGTCTGAATTACGATTACGATGGCAAGTACCTCCTGTCAATAGTTGTTCGTCGTGACGGCAGCTCACTGCTGACCAAGTCAATCCGTTGGGACACCTTCCCCTCATTCTCTATCGGTTGGCGTTTCGACAAGGAGAAGTTCTTCCCCATCAGCCACGACATTGTTAATATGTTCAAGATCCGCGCCAGCTATGGTGAACTGGGTAACGTGATGGCAGTTGCTCCTTACGCTAACCTGGCTACGCTGGCTCGTAACAACATGACCTACTCATTCGGCAACAACCCTGTTACCGGTTCGGCTATCTCTAACTTCACCAATGAGCTCATTGCTTGGGAGAAGAAGAAGACCACCAACGTCGGTATCGACCTGGCCATGTTCAACAACCGCTTGGAGTTCACCGCCGAGTGGTATAAGAACAAGTCTGAGGAACTGCACTACGGTGTTCCCGTTCCCGCCAACGCCGGTGTTGCCAACACGTCTGTCACCATGAATGCCGCCTCTATGGAGAACAGCGGTTTCGAGTTCTCAGCAACCTATCGTAACAACGACCACCCCTTCAAGTGGCAAGTCGCTGCCAACCTGAGCACCCTGAAGAACAAGGTGACCTCTCTCGGTTTCGGCACAGAGCGTTACATCGCCGGTGCTTACATCACTGAGGTAGGCGAGGAAGTCGGTAAGTTCTACGGTTGGGACTACCAGGGCATCATCCGCACCATGGACCAGCTGAACGCATTGAACGAGGCCGGTCGCCAGACTCACAACGCAGCTGAGATGGCTAAGCAGGAAGCTGACCCCACCTACGTTCCTGACATCGTTGCCGAGGGCAACTGGACTTATCAGCAGGGTGCCAACGTCGGTGACTGCTACTATCGTGACGCCAACGGCGACGGTAAGATTGACACCGAAGACCAGATTGTGCTGGGCAGCGGTATGCCAAAGATTAACTTCGGTATCAGCGCCCGCTTCGAGTACAAGAACTTCGACCTGGCCATTTCTACCTATGGTGCATTGAACTATCACGTTTCTGATGACATCTACAACAGCCTGAACTCTTGCTACGGTCCTGGCAACAAGGACGTTGACATTCTCAGCGCTAACCAGTGGTCTGAGGATGGCTCTACCTATCTCTCTGACGTTCCCCGTACCTATTATGCTAACAACGCACCGTTGGCATGGAACGACCTGTTCAGCGACCGCAAGATCCAGAACGCCGCTTACTGGAAGATTGCCAACGTCGAGTTGGGCTACAACTTCCCCGACAAGTGGTTCAAGGGCGTGGTTACTGGCGTACGTGCTTACGTATCGGCTCAGAACCTCTACACCTTCACCAAGTACAAGGGTTACAATGTCGACTATGCCGGTGGCACATTCACGCCGGGTTACAACTTCTGTTCGTTCCCCAGCGCACGCAGCTTCATGGCAGGTATCCTCTTGTCGTTCTAATAGTTAGAGATGAAAAGTTCAAAACTTAAGCAATTACAGAATATGAAACTATATAAAATTTCACTTGCCCTATTATTGGGCGTAGGCATTGCCACTTCGTGCAGCGACAAACTGGACGTCAGCAATCCTAACCGTCAGACTTCTGAGACTTTTGGTAACACTCCCGAAGATTTGGAAGAATGTGTCATTGCCTGCTATAACCACATCCGAATGGAAGGAACCTACGCTCGTGTAGGCTATAATATCGATGTTACCCGCGGCGATGAAGTTTGGAACTCCTCGCAGGTCTGGTACATGCCCTTCGACGACATGAATAACGCCGTCACCGACGAAATCGGTCAGTGGTCTTGGCGTGACTGGTATTATACCATCAACGTTTGTAACTTCATACTCTCACGTACAGCCGATGTCACTGCTGACAGTGGTAACGAAAAGCTGCAGTACATCAAGGGTCAGGCCCTCTTCATTCGCGGTCTGGCATACTACAACCTCGCCGGCTACTATCAGAATCCTGCCCTCATCACCGATTATGAGCAGTATTCAACGCTGGACGGTCTTTATGCCTCTAACGTAAGTGAGGGCGACGCTGACGGCAATGCACAGTACGACCGCGTACTCGACCAGGTCGAGGCTGACTTCAGCGAGGCCATGACCCTGCTGCCCAACAAGACCATCGGTGGCGAGTGGGCTAAGGGCCGTGCTACCGCTGGTGCTGCTGCAGGCTACTATGCCCGTACGCTGATGATGCGCCACAAGTTCAATGACGCCCTGGCTGTCCTCAAGGACATTATGAGCGTTGCTGACGGTGGTAATGAAAAGTATGGCACCTACAAGTTGATGGCTAACTACGGCGACAACTTCCGTGAGGGCAGTGCCTATGAGAACAACGACGAGAGCCTCTTCGAGGTTCAGTTCCTGGACTACGGCACACAGGGCGTTGACGACGAGTGGACTCCCGTGAACACCAGTCCTAACGCTACACAGGGTCACGCCATTGAGAGTAACTACGGTCCTGGCGACTGCGGTGGATGGGCTGACCTCTCCGCTTCTCCCTGGCTCTACAACCTCTTCAAGGCCGAGCGCACCACGACCGGTAGCCTTGACCCACGCCTTTACTGGACCATCGGTACCTACGAGGCTGACTGGGATGGTTTCGAGTATGGCAATGTCGCTTACACGACTCAGCTGACAGCCGGCAGCTATCTGGTGACCAACAATGGTTACGGTGGTCTGCCTATTGCCAAGAACACCAACCTGCGCACTGGTATCTACGACAAGGTCGTCACTGGTCTGCACTGCGGTATCAACCTGCGCATGATGCGCTATTCTGACGTGCTGCTGCGCGCCGCTGAGTGCGAGAACGAGATTAGCGGACCTACCGCTCAGGCTATCGAGTGGATCAACATCGTACGTCGTCGTGCCGGTCTGAAGGACCTCCAGCTGGCCAACTTCAACACCGCCGACAAGCTGTTCGAGCAGATTGCCAACGTGGAGCGTCCTAAGGAGTTCGGTTGCGAGTTTGGTCGTGGCTTCGACCTGCTGCGCTGGGGCTTCTACTACAGCGCCGACCGTATGCAGCAGCTGAAGCAGCACGGCTCTTTCAACTTCTGGACCAAGGCTGACTATGAGAACGGTACCGTTACTTATACTCCGAAAGACCCCGTTACCTACGGACAGTGCAGCAAGTGCTCATACGACACCTATGTTGACGGCCATGAGTTCCTGCCCATCTATCAGGGTACGCTCAACGACAACCCCAACCTCGTTGGTAACTCTGCCAACAAGAGCGCCAGCAACGCCAGCTACTTCAGCGGCAAGGGTTGGACTGTACGCCCTGTAGTGAACCTTTAAGACGACATGTTTAAACATTAAAGACGAAAGATTATGAAATTCAAGAAAATATCAACAATAGCATGTTCCTTTGCGCTTGGCGTCTTTGCCATGACAAGCTGTGAGGGCAGCGACATGTATTCAATCGGCTCTCCTGACTGGCTCGCTGACAGCATCGCGGCTGCCAAAGGTGCCGGTGGTGGCGAAGAGGAAGAACTCATCGGCATGCAGGAAGACGTCTACACCGTTGGCGCTACCGACTTCTCTACCGGCTGGTGGTCTCAGTTCTCTAAGTACTATCAGATTCCTGATGGTGCCAAGTTCAACGTCGTGTTCAACCTGAGCATCAATCCCAATGCTTCGAACACCTACAAGAACTTCGCCATGATTATCTCTAACGATGTTGACCGTGGCGGTGCAGGTTATGCTGAGTACGGAGCCATCCGTTTCGACAACCAGCCCTCTGGTAACTCTGAGTGGGGCGACTACATTGACCGTTCTAAGGTGAACAGCACGCTGACCTTCAACACCGATACCGATACCGGTGTCGACAAGCTGGGCGGCCGCGTCGTGGTCACCATCGACCGCACTAATCCCGACGACTTTATCGTCAAGATGACCAACGGAACCGTCACCAAGACTTATGTCCAGGGTACCGGTCTGTCGCCTCTGAATCCCGACGGCACCAACAGCCCCATCCGTGTATTCTTCGTTCCTGAGGGCTCGTACCTCAACTTCCTGCAGGCTAACATCGAGCCTATCGGCGGTTACACCTCTGCTGAGGACAAGGAACCATTATCTATGACGCTGAAGGGTGCTCCCAAGAAGGTGCTGCAGGGCGCTACCATTGAGGAAGCCTTCGCTAATGTCACTGCTACTGTTCAGTTCGAACAAGAGGTTTCTAAGGACGTGACCGCTGCTGACCTGACCTTCCAGACAGTTCCTGATATGAACACATTAGGTACGAAGACGCTGGTTGCTGTCTACAACAAGACCTACAAGGGCGAGGGTGCAGCAAAGCCCGTTATCGCAAGTGTTCAGTTTGAGGTTGTAGACAAGATGTTCACCAGCGTTGGTGCCACGGACAACTCAACACCCTTCTGGGGCGCTCACTCTGACAATATCAAGGTTGGTCCTAAGGAGACCTTCGTCTCAACATTCACCAACTACACCAGCGGTGCTAATAACTGGAACAATTTCTGTGTAGTGCTCTGCTCTGCCGACGGTGCTACCGAGTATGCCGTGGTACGTGCCGACAACTATGGTTGGGGCAATGGCTACGCTGCCTGCACACCTGTATGTGACAATGGCGGCGACTGGGCTACATGGCTGAAGGCCATGGATGGAGCAAAGGTGACTGCCTATATTACCAACAATGGTAATGGTACTGCTGACGTCAAGTGCGTCATTATTGGTAGTGATGGAAAGACCTATAAACAGGAGTACAATGGCATCAACACTGTCGATCCCAACAATTGCTACTTCAACCTGACTGTTGACAACAGCCACATCGAGTTCGACACAGTGATTGGTGAAGAGAACAACTCAACCGCCTTCTGGGGTGCTCACTCTCAGGATATTAACGTTCCTGTGGGCAAGACGGTCACTCAGCGCTTCCGCAACTACACCACTGGTGCCAACAACTGGAACAACTTCTGCGTAGTTCTGACCCGCGAAGACAACACTGAGTACGCTGTTGTCCGTGCCGACAACTTTGGTTGGGGTGCCAGCTACGATGGCAATGCCAGCCTGGAACTCAGTGGCGGACAGGCCGACTGGGGGGCATGGCTCGCTGCAATGGACGATGCCCTGGTTACCGTCTCCACGACTAACAAGGGTGGTTCTGTAGACGTTGACATCGTGATGAAGGGTAACAACGGCGTGGAATACAAGCAGTATTATCACAACATTACGCCTACCGACGGCGACAATGTTCGTATGCGCTTCACCGTCGACGGCTGCCACCTCGTCTTCGAGTAATCGGCAGAGTATATAAAGAGCAAGGAAATCTGCAGTGGATTTCCTTGCTCTTTTCTTTGACGATTCATAAATAAATGCTATCTTTGCAGAAGAAATGATAGTAACACTAAACCTAATAAAGCAATGAACAAGAAAAACAAGATGATTGTAGGGCTGTCGTGCCTGCTGGCAGCAGCACTGGTGCTCACCTCTTGCGGTGGCAGCGACGATCCCGTCGAAGACCCCGCACCGAAGCCCAACCCTACCACACCTACCACTGACCCGACCACTCCTACCGACTCTGACGACGACATCGTCGACATTGGTTCGCCCAGCGACCTCAGGCACGTCAGCGTCCATGACCCCAGCGTGGTTTGGGAGCCTAATAAGAAGATGTACTATATCTTCGGTTCACACCGCGACAATGCCCGTTCAACGAACATGATGTCGTGGACCAAGTTTGCCAACTCATGGACCAACGGCAACGGCCAGGTGCCTTATAGCCAGGCCTTCTCTACACCCGCCACTAAGAAGGTGAAGAAGGGTGGAGTAGAGGTCGACTTCCCCGCCTTCGACGCCATAGCATGGGCGAAGCATGGTAATGCCAACTACACTGTCGACGGCAATATGTGGGCACCCGACGTCATCTATAACACCAAGATGAACAAGTGGTGCATGTACATGAGCATCAATGGCGACTATTGGTACTCCAGCATCGTGCTGCTCACCTCCACCAACATCGAGGGTCCCTACCTCTATCAGGGTCCGGTGGTCATCAGCGGATTCAGCGGCTACAACGATACGAGCAAATCGTTATACAAGGAGACCGACCTGGAACTGGCCATCGGCGCCCAAACCTCGCTGCCCAGTCGCTACAGTGTCAGCAACAGATGGGGCGAGCGCTATCCTAACTGCATAGACCCCTGCGTGTTCTACGATGAGACGGGCAAGCTCTGGATGTCGTATGGCTCTTGGAGCGGCGGCATCTACATGCTCGAACTTGACGAGGAAACCGGTCTGCGCGACTACGACGTCACTTATACCTTGACAGGCAGTGGCAACGGCATCACCGTCGACCCCTATTATGGCAAGAAGATTGCCGGTGGCTACTACTCCTCTGGCGAGGCCAGCTACATCGAGTACATCGGTGGCTACTACTTCCTCTTCGTCACCAATGGCGGACTGGCTGCCGGCGGTGCTGCCAACGACTATAACAATGGTGGCTACCAGATGCGCGTCTTCCGTTCCAAGAACCCCGACGGTCCCTATATGGACGGCAAGAACAGCAACGCCCTCTATCCTTCTTATCTGCTCAACTTCGGCCCCAAGGAGAACGACGGCAACCGCGGCGTCAACATCTTCGGCGCCTATGCCGGATGGGGCAACCAGCTGCCTGCTGGCGGTACCAACGAGCATTCCGGCGAGCGCTCGCAGGGTCACAACTCCATCATTGCCGCTCCCGACGGACGCACCTATCTGGTCTATCATACCCGCTTCCAGAATTGGGGCGAGGGTCACCAGGTGCGTGTCCACCAGGTGTTCCAGAACGAGGAAGACTGGCTCGTGGCTGCTCCCTTCGAGTACACGGGCGAGGGTGTCAAGAGTGCCCACATCGCCAAGCGACAGCTCATTGCCACCGACAAGATTCCCGGCAAGTACAAGCTGCTCGTACATCCGTACAAACTCAACCACCTTACAAAGGCCTACGCTACTCCGGTGGACATCCAGCTGAATGCTGATGGCACCATCACTGGCGATGAGACTGGCAAGTGGGAAATCACCGCTGGCACCTCCTACATCCGCATCACCGTCGGTGGGCTGGAGTATAAGGGTGTCATGGTGGAGCAGACCCTCGAACCTCAGAATACCAAGGCGCCCAGCTTCAGCTGCTTGCGCAGCGCTACGGGTGTCACCATCTGGGGCTATAAGTACTCAGAATAATACTTACTGAAGTTTCTATGAAGCAACTCCTTATCTTGTTGAGCTGCGTGGTGGCAGCCCTGTCTGCCACCGCACAGCCCAATCACCATCGTCGTGTGCCCTTTACCACCAGCACACCCATGGTCCACGACCCTGTCATGGCCTATGAGGACAGCACCTACCACATCTTTACCACCGGTATGGGCATTCAGCACCTCACCTCCCGTGACCGCCAGCAGTGGACCGTCAGTCCAGCCCCCCTGATGACTGTCATGCCTCAGTGGACGCGCGACTCCGTGCCCGGTTTCCAGCATCATGTCTGGGCACCCGACGTCATCCAGTGGCACGGCCGTTGGTGGCTCGCCTACAGCTGCTCCACCTTTGGTAAGAACGGCTCCGCCATCGGACTGCTCACTGCCCGCTCGCTCTCTGCTCCCGTGTGGAACGACGAGGGCTGCATCGTCACTTCTCGCGAGAAGCGTGACCAGTGGAACGCCATCGACCCCTGCTTCGTCATCGACGACAACGACCAGCCTTGGCTCACCTGGGGCTCCTTCTGGGACGGCATCCAGCTGGTACGTCTCGACACGACCATGCACATTGCCCCCGGTCAGCAGTCCCGCACCATAGCCCGCCGCTATGCTCCCAACTGCAAGAACCAGGCGCCCAACCCCACGTCCAAGTTTGCCGGCACCAACGCTATCGAGGCTCCTTTTATCTATAAGCATGGTGGCTGGTACTACCTCTTCGTGTCGTGGGACTATTGTTGCCGCGGTTCCAAGAGCAACTACCGTGTAGCCGTGGGCCGCTCGCGCACCGTCGATGGTCCCTATCTCGACCGTGACGGCGTCGACATGCGAGAGGGTGGGGGGACGCTCTTTCTGGAGGGCGACAAACAGCAGTTCGAGGCTGCCGGCCATTGCGCCGCTTACACCATCAATGGACAGGACATCTTCATCTGCCATGGCTACAGCATTGCCCACAAGGGTGCCAGCATCCTCATCCAGCGGCCCATCAGCTGGACCAGCGACGGGTGGCCTGTACTAAGTGAAAAGTGAAGCGTTTAAAGTTTAGAGTTTACTACCCAACAACATGCGACAACTACTAATACTACTCATATTGACAGCCTGCTGCCCATTGTCGGCCGCTGCCCAGTCGTGGACGGCCGACAATGGCAACGGCACCTTTACCAATCCGCTGTTCTACGACGAATTCTCCGACCCCGACATTCTGCGAGTGGGCGACGACTACTATCTGGCCGGCACCACCATGCACAGCGTCCCCGGTTTGGTCATTCTCCACTCCAAGGACCTGGTCAACTGGCAGAACATCAGCTACTGCTTCGACCGCTTCGACTTCCCCGACGACGACTTTGCGCTGCGCAACCACAAGGAGGTCTACGGCCAGGGCGTCTGGGCGCCCGCCATCCGCTATCACAACGGCCAGTTCTATGTCTTCACCAACATCAATGGCAAGGGCCTGCAGTGCTACACCGCCAAGGACATCCGCGGCCCCTGGCAGCACCACAACATGCAGGGACGCATCTACGACCTCTCCGTGCTCTTCGACGACGACGGCAAGGTTTATGCCATTCACGGCTATGGCGAGGTGAAGTGTACTGAACTAAAGCCTGACATGAGCGGACCGATAGAGGCCACCGAGCGCACCATCATCCCTGAGGGCAATGCTGTGGGTGAGGGTCACCACATGTACAAAATCAACGGCATGTACTACCTCATCTCCACCGACTACAAGCCCAACGGTCGCACCCTCTGCTCCAGGGCTAAGAGCATCTGGGGGCCCTACGAGACCATCACCATCACCGCCGACGAGACTTTCGGCTACCATGCGGCACCGCTCACCGTGGTGCCCAAGAACGTCAAGTATCGCATCGGCGAGAATGGCACCCGCTTCGGCATGCCAGAGGTGGACCGCGACGCTACGGCCTGCACCAACATCCACCAGGGTGGCATCGTACAGGACCAGAGCGGCCAGTGGTGGGCACTGCTCATGATGGACTTCCACTCCGTCGGGCGCACCGTCACACTGGCTCCCATCACGTGGAAAGATGGTTGGCCCATGCTCGGACTGGAGGGCAACCTGGGACGTGCGCCGCGCACCTGGCTCAAGCCCAACATTCCTGTCGCCGCTGCTGATTCGGCAGCCTTCGCGCCCCATGCCCCCTACCAGCGCTCTGACGACTTCAGCGCCAAGCAGTTAGGACGCGTCTGGCAGTGGAACCACAACCCCGACGACCGCAAGTGGAGTCTGCGCAACGGCCGCTTGCGCCTGCAGGCCATGCCCGCCGAGCAACTGATGTGGGCCCGCAACACGCTCACCCAGCGTGTCATCGGTCCTACTTCTGTCGCTACCGTCGAACTCTATACTAAAGGTATGAAGGATGGCGACGTCTGCGGCTTGGGCAACGTCAATGTGCCCTGCTCGTGGATAGGTGTCGTTAAAAACGTGCAAAAGGGTAAGCAGGAAAATGAGAGTCCATATACGCTCTGTTGCTACGAACAGCTGACCAACGACACCATCCGCATACCGGTAGACCTGACCGACGGCAAACTCTGGCTGCGCTGCATAGGCGATTACGACAACGACCAGGCGCAGTATGCCTACTCGCAGGACGGCCACCACTTCCAGACACTTGGCCGCATGATGCCGCTCTCTTATCAGCTCATCACCTTCCAGGGCTCGCGCCACGCCCTCTTTGCCTTCAATACGCAGGGCAAGCAGGGTGGCTATGCCGAGTTCGACAACTTCAGCGTCCTGGAACCCAAGGCTGACCGCAGCCAGAATATCCCTTATGGCAAGACGTTGGCTGCTCCCTCGGCCGCCGACCGCTGGTTCCGCATCATCAATCTGGCCACCGGACTGCCCGCCAAGGCGCTGGCCCACGGTCTGCTCCATGACACCAAGGCAACGGACAAGAGTCTCCAGACTCGTTTCCGCATCGTTGACCGCGGCCAGGGACAAGTCGTGCTGCAGTGTGCCGACGGCCGCTATGTCTACTGTGCAGGCTACGGTCTGGCCGGCGACGTCCGCCTGACCACCGACGCGTCGAAGGCCGAGGTATTCCTCTGGCAAGACTATCTGGACCATGAGTTCATGCTCATGTCCATGCGCACCCACCGCTACATCGGCAAGAGTCCCACCACCGGCAGTCCTTACTCCATGGACTTCACCGGTGCCGACCCAGCCCGCCGCAATGGTGCCGTCCTTCGTTGGGAGGAACAGTAAGTTATTTGATATCACTTCGTTTTTCTTTGTCACAGTCACGCCTAACGTCCTGACTTCTCGGACGTTAGGCGTGACACTTGTTTTTAGAATATTTTCTTTCCGGCTATCCGGCTACCAGGCTACAGCTCTACCAACCGGTAGACGCTGCCGCGACGGGTGTGGCGGGGCGTCAGACCCATGTTGACGAGGCTGCGACCCAGACTGGTGGGCGACAGGTGGCGCACCACGTGGCGATCGTGGGCGGCAAGCTTGGTGAGCACCTCCTCGGCCGTAATCAACTGGCCCTCCTTGCTGTCGCGGGCTGCACGGAAGAAGGTGCTGAAGAGCGTCTCCAACTCGTCCTTCACCATGTAGCGCTGGTTGCGCCGCTGCATCTCGCGCTCTTGAGCCTTGGTGAAGTAGGTGGGCAGTCCGGACTCCACCTCGTGTATCATCTGAGCGTAGAGTTGCTCGTAGTCGATGCCGCCGGTGCGTATCATGCCCTTCGGCTCCAATATCAGGAAACGGCGCGACCCCGTGTGGTCGTGGAGCAACTGGCGCGAATTGCTGGTGCCCACAAACGAGGCAATGCGGGGCAGCCGGTTGAAGTTCTTCTTGTACGACCCGATGAACGAGGGCTTCATGGTCTGCATCAGCGTCTTCAGCTCAGGCATCTTCTTCGGATTCTCCTTGTCGAACTCGTCGATGTTGACAATGGCAAACTCCACCAACTTGCGCTGGGCGTTGCCCTTGGCCGAGAGCGAGAAGTCGTCGGTGTAGTAGTCGCGTAGCGCCGGTGGCAGCAGCTCGCGCACAAAGGTGCTCTTGTGCAGGCCCTGCTGCGGACTGACCAGCAGCAGCATCACGGCGTTGGCATGCTCCGTATCGTGACCCAGCCACTGGCTGACCACCGCGCGCAGCCAGATGCGACCCATCTCGCGACAGTAGCGGTAGGGCGATATGCGGCTGAAGAGGTCGTCCGTACGGTCCACTCCGTCCCAACGGCCGCGCACGGAGTCCAGCCACTGGCGCACCGGGTGGTAGTCCTGGGCAAAGTCGGAGCGCAGCCAGTGCTTGATGCGACTGTCCAGACAGAAGATGTTGGCCTCCTCAATGCCGCAGGCTATGGTGTTGAAGCCGCGCTCGTCGAGTGGTCGCCACGGCTCGTCGCCGCCTTTGCGCCGAAACTCATAGACGTCTGTAATCACGTTGTGGCGCACCTCGAAGGCGTCGCTCACAAATTGTTTCATCTCGCGAACAGGCATCAGGAAGTACTGCTTGCGCTGTTCATAGTTCTGAATGAATTTTTCTTTGTTTTCCATATCTTTATTTTATTTTTTAATGAATCAAAATGAAACAAAACAGATGTTAACAACTGCTTGTTTTTTGCCCTATTGAGCGTTGCAAAGTTAGGCAATACTTTTCGTGTCTCCAAACGAATTACCCTCAAAATCGCCTCATTTTCAGCAAGTTCCAAATCAGCTGTATCTATCGTCCGTATCAGCCTCAGCTACCGTCCGTATCAGCCTCACCTGCTTCGTGCGACGGCCGTCGCAAATATTTTTGACGGCCGTCGCAAATATCTTCGACGGCCGTCGCACGTTTCAGCATAGCATAAAAAGTGCGGTAACTCTTGCTGATATGGAAAATAAGTGTTATCTTTGCGGTAGATAACAACACCTAATAAATAACCAACAAGCAGAGTATGAAAAAGATTAGCGCCCTTCTCTACGATGTATATGCCGCGCCCAACCCCGACCAGGAGCGCGAGCAGTTGTACTATCCCCGTGCCGTGACCTACGGTGCGAAGATGAACGACGACGAACTGAAGAACTATCTGGAACAGAACACGCGCGTCAACTCGTCGCAGTTTGTCGGCATGGTGGAAGCCCTGGTGCAGGAAATTCCACACCAGCTCCTGCAGAACAAGAGCGTCCACATTCGCGGCATGGGCACGTTCTTCCTGAAGGTCGGCGTGCGCCCCCGCAAAGACGAGCATGGCCACAGCTATATACCCAAGTTTACCGACCCCCACGACATCACGGCCCGCGACCTGCGGGTGGAGGGCATCAGTTTCCGTGCCGACCCGTCGTGGAACCGCCATGTCATGCGTAGCAAGCAGCTCTTCGAGCGTTGCGACACCCGCCATCAAGTTCCCATCAGCAAGGACAAACTGCTGCGATACATCGACAAGCAAGTGAAGGAGCAGGGCTTCGTCACCATCCGTGACGTACAGTACGACCTGGGCACCACCAACTACCACGCCCGCAAGTTGCTGGAGGAACTGACAGTTGGCCCCCAGCCCAAACTCTACCGTGTCCGGGTCGGCCACAGCTACGTCTATAAGCGCTACGGCCAGTAGGTGGCTCCCTCTTCAAAAAACAAGTGTCACGCCTAACGTCCCATCAGCCAGAACGTTAGGCGTGACGGTGATATTTTTAAAAATGACTCAACTGACAGTTTCCATAGAAAATGTCTCGATGCTTGACCAGATACGTCAGGCCATCAGTATGCTGCGAGGGGTAGCCTCCGTAACGCTGAAGCGACAGACAAAGACGGGTATGGACCGGGCTATTGACGACATAAAGAATGGCCGTGTCTATGAAGCCGACAGTGTGGAAGACCTTATCAAGCAGTGCAAGGCATGAATTTGCAAGAACTGAAGTACGAAAAACTGCGATAAACTATAGAAAATTGGAAAAATGGTGAACATATAGGTAGATTCTATGTACTTTTTCACTAATTAACAACTTTTCTTCATAAAAGTTGCTTGATATGAAAACTTTTTCGTACTTTTGCATCCATGAATCGTGAAAGAATCATATCAGCGTACAAAATTATGCAGGAAAGAAATGACATAATGAGCGTTGACGCTATGATGGACGAGCGCTACGGAAAGGTGGGGACACCAGAGCGCGAGGCATTCCGTAAGGAGGCTTATGCCTATTGCGTCGGACAGATTATAAGTGATGCCCGCAAACGCGAGAAGGTCACACAGCAGGAGTTGGCTCAGCGTGTGGGAACCAATAAGTCGTATATCTCTCGCATTGAGAACGGCAGTGTTGAGCCTGGTGCAGGCATGTTCCTCCGCATCCTCAGTGCCCTCGGTCTTCGCTTTGAGGTGTCCCAGCCGCTGGCTTTTGGATAGCCTTTGGAATATAGTTTTCAGATAGCCGAGCGCAACGAGTTGTTTATGGAGAAACTAAAGCAGATTCGCCGTATTGCGGCCATTTTCTAAAATACAGGTGTAACATTAAAACAAACCATCATGTCACAGGAGACTCAAAATAAGGCTGAATATATCGTCATCTTCATCAGCGAGTTCGCTCGCCGTTTCGGTCTGTCAGCAGTGCAGGCTTATCGCTACCTGAACCGCTACAAGGCTATCGACTTTCTGGATGAGCAGTACAACGTTGCTCATACACAGAGTTTTGAGGACATGGTGCAAAATATGGCGGGTTACTGCCAACGTCATGGAGGGGCGCTCGCATGAAACTCTATCACGGAACAAACACGGATTTCCAGGCTATTGACCTAAGACAATCCCAGCGCGGCAAGGACTTCGGTTGCGGATTCTATCTGTCAGAGTCAGAGACGCAAGCAGAGGCAATGGCCAACTTCAAGGTGCAACTGTTCGGTGGTCAGTCTATCGTTCAAAGCTATGAGTTCGACGAAGCCCGTCTGGGCGATGGAACTTTACGGTTCATGCGTTTCGATGGCTATACCAAAGACTGGGCTACGTTCATCCTTGCCAACCGCCAGAACAAGAATGCAAAAAACATTCACGACTACGATGTAGTCTATGGCCCTATAGCAAATGACAAGGTTGGGGCTCAAATCCGCAATGTCATTGAGCAGAATATCAACATGGAAACCTTTCTCGAACGCCTGAAATACATGAAGGGCATCACTTTTCAGTATTTCTTCGGAAGCGAGAAAGCCATTCAAATGCTGAGGCGCCTATGAGCACAATAGACTATATGAACGAATGCACTGTACGAGACCTCGTACTTATGCTGATGGAAGAGCGTGGCTTGTCGCTCCATGAAGCGCTTGACACTGTCTATAACTCTGAGACATACGCAAAATTGACGAATCCCGCAACGGGCCTCTATTTCCAAAGCCCTGTTTACATCTACAGTTATCTTGACAGAGAACTTGCCACAGGAAAGATGTAGGATGCGGCCATCTTCTGAGATATAATAATTAATGTGTAATCTTTAAAACAGATATGCCATTGGACAGATAAAGATATAAGGACATAAGACTGAACGTCCACTTTTGATTCTTGTTTCAGATAATTGGGGAATTAGAAGAATACTGCAAGAACTGAAGTAGATAGTTCACGCCGTTCGGCGTGGGCATTTACTCTGCACAAACAACTCATAAATAGCATACGCACGCCACTGGTTAGTTGTGATTTGCTAAAAAAATAGAACCTTTGCACCAGCGCAAACAACGAAACAGGATTGCAACGCCACACTCTCAAAGAGAGAACCCGTCCCCGGTGTTTTCAGCAGAAAAAATGCCAATTTGCAACATTCTTAACATAATTATGTCAATTCATGCCATTAAGTCTTTTGATTTTTGTATTTTTGCACACAGTACTTGGTTTTGGTAGTAGAAATGTTGTCTAAAAGAATAAAATAAAAAACATGGTGCAGAAAACAAAAGTGACCCCGGACGTTTTATATCAGTATCTGACAGAACATGGTGTAAAAATGGTACGTCTTGCAGAACTTATGAGGACATCCGAAGCAAGCATCAGTTCTTGCTTTAAACATCATAAAAAATCAGATGGGTCTCTGCGGTCTTTCACGCCAAGGAATATTCGTAATTTAAATGTCGCCTTAAAGCAAATTTCTATCGATTTGCGGGGCTGCTCGTTAATATTCGGCAGTGCACAAGTCTACACAAACCAACGCAGGAAGACCTACGATCCTGCACTGGTGGAGCCAATGAAAAGAATAGGCGAGTTACTTAATCTAACAGCCCTCGTGGAGCGTGTTTTAGGATGGGATAAACAAAAGAAAGACAATGTATTAGTTACCAAGTCATCGAAGGTTTACGGGACTATTAGCAAGGACGATGCGGATCGTATCAACTCAGAATTATTCAATATAGCTGATGCCCTCTCTACGTTTGAGGTTGTGCTTGACGATGCCCCGAACTCATATCATAATGAAATAGAAACAACAAATGAATACGATTTAGAAAAGTTTAAAAGGGTTGAATTGCAAAAAGAAGAATGCATATTGATGAAAGAAGAAAAATTAAGCCCAACGATTATTTTCCAAAAGATAGAAAATATTGAAACTGAGTTGAGAGATATACGCAATTATCTAACACACAGCATCGCTGACCTACCGTCTAATAATTCTATATCTAACACTTCATACCCTAAAGTAGGATATACGTTAGAAGATCTGTACAGGGAATTTGGAAGCAAGGTATCATTAGCACGTCGATTGAAAACTGCCCTCCAAAAACGGAATATCAATACATTGGAAGAGTTTCTTTCACTTTCTCCTGGCGAACTCTTAGAATTGGAAAATGTTGGCTATGATACATTGCTTCGCACTAAAAAAGCTCTGAGCAAGTTGGGAGTTGCATGGTGAGGTAACAAAGAAATGACAATTAGATTCCAAACAATTGAGGCTGAAATCGACACTAAATTCAATTACTACTATAGCTAAGCATAATAATATGGATTATGAAAGACTTAAATAAATCTACATTTGGCTCATATCTCCTATCGTATTTTTGTATGAAGATTGATGCATTAACTTATGGTGAGAACATGACTGACAGGGAGATATCTCTGTTCATACATGAGTATATACATTATCTTCAAAGCATTACTACGATATATGGGCTAGAACGCATAAACTCGGAACTATCCGTATTAGCAAACCTGGTTGACTGGTTACGGATATCAGCGAACTCTCGTGTAACTATTCCTTTGCCAGAAGACGTTCTAAATACAGTAGTTCGTAATAATGCCTTAATAAGTAACCTTGTCTGGGGTGATACGGATGATATTAGCCATCTTCATATAGTTAAGGTAGATAGTGATTATTTCCAGATAGACGAAAAACGACAAGTTGAATCCATTAGTTTGTCGTACAGAAACGAAAACGGCCTTGATGGCACTTGCACTTTTGGCGCACGTGAGATATATGAAGGAATGGCGTATATGATAGAGCAATTCATTACAAAAGATTATGAAGAGTCGCCCGATCACCCATATTGTACTGCAATAAAAGTTGCAAATTTCATTTACCCACAATTATTAGATGACCGACGCAATATACTGGTGCTCTGTGACAAGGCTTTAATGTCATCAAATCCTGGAGCTGAGTATGTAAATATACTTAGATGGCTCAAACAAGTACATTTTTTGCCTTCTACACCAGACGAACTATTCTATTTCCTTGACTATAATTGGGAAACTTTCGACTTAAATGAGAAAGCTGGAGTTTTAGACACATTTATAAATCATATTGAATTTGTTAGAAGCAATTTGCATTCTTTGTTACAAGACGAACGCTTTGCGGATTACCACAAATGGTTAGATGTCATTTTTGATTATGCGATAGACTTAAGGAAAACAGTGCCTATGTTTTGGCTTGACATTGTCGACAACGGATATGTAAAGGATAATTTATACTTCCACGCAATATTACATTTTGCTGGCAGCCCTCTCATTGAAACCGTAAAGCACGAATACTTCACTGTGGATCCAGAAGGTAGCGATAGTGAAAGCATGCCTTTTTTAAAAGTCTTTCATCAAATATATAAGGTGTTAGTAGAAGGCAAAACTCAATGTGAGTTGATGCCTTGGTGTAACAACAGCCCTAATGTCGTTAGAATTGATGAAACATGCTATAAATGTCCGTGGAAGCATAAAGAAACCAATGGAGAGTTATGCCCCTTTAAATCAATATGGCAACACTGGGGACTTGATGATGTTGAAATCATGAAGTAGCTTTTGTAAATCCACCACGACTCCCCTCGATAAAGTGAATAGCGTGAGGATTATATGATGCATATTATCCCTATATGCATATTGTTCGCCCATCCAAAGGGAGATTAGTAAACTGTTTCTGCACCTATTTTTGTATGTACATACAGGGAGCCGAATTGTGGCGAGGGGCATATCTCGACTGTTTCTGCACCTATTTTTGTATGTACATACAGGCGCAGAGCTGGGCTTTGTCTACCAGCGTGAACTGTTTCTGCACCTATTTTTGTATGTACATACAGGGAACACGGATTGCACGGATTGAACGGATTAACTGTTTCTGCACCTATTTTTGTATGTACATACAGGTGATGTTGGCGATGGGTATGGTTATCTCCAACTGTTTCTGCACCTATTTTTGTATGTACATACAGGCGGAGCAGATTGAAAACGAGAGCGTTGAGAACTGTTTCTGCACCTATTTTTGTATGTACATACAGGGTATATCACATAACTCTAAAATAGAGTGCTTTTTATGCGTCATGCCTTCTTGAGAAGGACACTACCGCAAAGGCGATATGGATTAGCAATCCATTGAACAGATTCCGCAAAGTCATTGTGACGATACGGAGGAACGCCTCTGTATCTGCTGCCCATTACTGGGATTGCAGATTTCATTTCTCATTTGTGGATGTTTAATCCTTACTGGTGAATTCATCTGCCAGTCTTTTGTTTTTTCTTTGTACTCCTTGTCTCCTATGTTCTTTCTCAGAATGTTCAGAGCGCCATTTTGGTCGGCATTGATATATCTTCCTGTACTGCTTTGGAACAATCCACGTTTCTTACGCACACCTGCGTAATGCTCATGGTGTCCTATGTCTTCCATTGCCAAGGCATCACATTTTGATGTATGGCCCTCTTCCTGTTCCACATAATCTATGCCTGCCATGACACACTTATACTCCAACTGGGATTGTAACATGTAAAAGGGAATCTGCACGAACTTTTGATTGTTCTTCTTGCCAATATTCACTTCTTGTTTCCACCCTTTATTCCGTCCAACTACTAATTTTCCGATTTTTTGTTCTATCAGCATGTCAACGATGGCTCTACTGGTGGTATGCATAAAGGTGTCTATATAACGGTTCCGCTTGTCGTACATCGCCGTCATTCGTTTTGTACCCTTTTCAATGCCCTGCTTCGACTTGATGCTGGTATAGTGGGCAAGTTTCTTGTTGAAGTTCTGGTTATAGCTCTTTAGAACTTTCCCACTAAATATATAACAACCCTTGGGTGTAACGACTGTAGCTAAGTTGTCTATACCCAAATCAATAGCAGCTACCCTGTCCTTTGTTACATCTGCCGGATGTATTTCTGTCTTATAAATCACTTCAACGGTCATATAACCCTTGAACGGAAGAATGCGTATCTGCTTACATCCTTCGAGAATCTGTTGCTTATACTGTCCCCATTGTGGTATCGGAATCTTCACATTAGGAATGCCATGTAAGGTGATATTTCCATGTATATCAATTATGCAATCGTGTTTGTAACGAATCTGAAGCAAGTTCATACTGTTCCTTCCTAAGAAATGAGGGAACTCCGGCTTGGCTTTAAACTCTTCTGGATGTATCTTCCACTTCTTAATAGCTGCAAAGAACGAATCTTTTTCATTGCATACCTGTTTGATTACACAGTCAGCAATAGCATCACGCAGCAACCTGTAATTAACATTCCCCTCAAGATTAGTGATTTCCTTCATGTGCTCTCGCAAATCGAAATGCCTCATCCATACGCCTTCTTCTTCCCCCTTTTTCTTTAATTCATAGAGGGATTGATTATAGAGGTCTTTACTTATTCTGCAAAGAACTTCTACTTCTGGGATGGACTTAATACGAAAACGTTTTGCAAGCTGAATCATCTTATGCAAGAATTATGCAGCAAATATAGTCAAAAAATTCCAATATATATCATATGAGAGCATGAAATATGGTTAAAAGAATAGCTATTTCACAATTTTTAGCCACAAAATGCATACAACTTATGCGAATTCCTGTTATATTTGCAATTGAAACATCAAAGGAAGGCTGATATAGATGTCACGAGAGGTGGTTTTGAGTTACCCACTAACTTTAATACAGTTACCCATTGCATGATGTCCATCAGAAGGTGTTGCCCAAGCGTAAGGAGAAATTGTTTGCAGAAGCAACAGAGAAACAGGAAACAATAATCCCTGCCGACCTATTTGAGGGGCAGGGAGTATAATACTATTTTGCACATGGACAGATTAGGGTTTCATAGCATTGAACATGGCAGTCTCCGCATCAAAGCGAGCAAGAATCTTTTCTATATCCGGCCGGTTACGTTGGGCAAGGAGAGCCACATATTCTGTTTTATCCTCACCTTTCACTTCTACGGTTCTGGATACATACAGTTTCTGTTGCTCTGCCCCATTGAACCAGCGCATAAAGAGCCTTGCCCTCTGAGCCTGATGACCATCGGCCGAACTACAGATATAAAGCAGTACATCGGCATTCTGACGAAAGAACTCTTCTATGATACAAATCAACGTCTGTGCGACCTTTTTGTCGCTGGGAGAAACTTGTCCGTACACGTTTCTCAGATTAAGCCAATAAGCAGTGAAATAGGGATTAGCGTCATCGTCAAAATCAACGGCATAGGTAAGCCCATGTTCTGTTGTAAAAACAAGGAGATCATCGTCATACTCAACATCGTAAGGCGAATGCTCGTTTATTCTGTCTGTGACAAGTCTATTCATGGCTTACACCCATTCCAGATCATAATAGCCAGACTCTGCGGCAGCCTTCTTGCTCCGCAGTCGTTCAGCAAATTTGGCATCCACTTTCTTTTCCCATGCCTCTTTACGCTGACGGGCAGCATTGAGCCACGAGAGAATCTCTTAAAATCTATTGATTCTCGCTGCAAAATTAAGAAATTATTCTGAATTAAACAAGAAAAGAAATGAAAGAAATAAAAGAAATAAAATATCGACTAACAGCCGTACGGCATGGGGCGACGTCATCAGGGAGGACGACGTGCATGGTTAAGGGTTAAAGGTTCAGGGTTTATGGTTATTTCAACCGTTAACCATTCATCATAAACCATGAACCGAATGTGGTGGACGGGAAGTATGTGCTGTGGGAGCGGGTGCTCATGGAGAATAGTATGCTAAGGTACATCGGGGGGAAGTTGTACAGGATGAACCTGAAACGGGAGTGCTTCACGCTGAAGGGCATGGTGTGAAATGGTACTTTGAAAAAAATATCCTTCAAAATTATTTCGTGATCTCTTGTCAATTTCGCTGAAAAGCGCTATTTTTGCATTGACAAAGGGACAAACTGTCTTGCTATTATTGATATATTATACGTTGACAATGCTTATTGAGATTAAAAATGCGCGAAAAGAGCAGGCGGCAGAAATAGCTGGGCTGATTATGATGGCTATGACAGATGACTGCTGTCTGCACTTCTGTGGGGCGGGGCATGGATTGGATGATTTCCGCCGGATGATGACTTTATTGGTGGAACGTGATGATTCACAATATAGCTATAGGAATACTTTGGTGGCGATGGTTGGTGATAAGGTTGTAGGTGTTGCTGTCAGTTACGATGGGGGACGCCTGCACGAACTGCGCCAGGCATTCATCGAGGCCGCAAGAGTGCAAATCGGGAAAGATCATTCAGGTATGGACGACGAGACACAGGCGGGGGAACTCTATTTGGACTCGCTGGCTGTGCTACCAACATACCGACGCCAGGGCATTGCCCAGCGACTCTTAAAGGCCACTAAAGAGAAGGCTGACCAGATGAAACTGCCCTGTGTGGGATTGCTGGTGGACAAAGGTAACCCTGCCGGTGAAACGCTGTACGACGCTGTCGGATTCAGATATGTGGATGACAGCTGGTGGGGCGGACATCCGATGAAGCACTTGGTATTGTAATAAAACATAAGTCCCGGATGAAAACCACTGTGGCTCCTCATCCGGGACTTTGTTTTTTGCATTTATTTTTTGAAGCGTCTCTTACTTTACTTCTTAATGCGGTAGATACGGAAAGACATGGCGGGCAGCTGGTCGCTGATGACGCTCTGCTTCTTGCCGGCCTCTACGCTGACGATGCCTTGCTTCGGGGTGATGAGCTCCGGGCGTTGGATGCTGTTCTCGTCGTCCAGTCCGTTATGGCTCAGCGTGATGGTCTTGGCAGTGGTGGCACCGGCGAGATCCTTCAGCTGTAGCGTGATGGGCTGAGGCTGCTTAGAGGTGTTCACCACCTTGACGATGACCTCAGCGGCGTCCTTGTCGTAGGCTGCCGAGGCGAAGAGTCCCTGCTGGCCCTCCTGGTTGGCTACGGGCACGGCGACGCTCTTCTTACCCTTCTGTTGCTGGGTGGTCAGCGAGAGCACGTTGGTACCCTTGTTGGTGGCATAGAGCTGCTGTACGTAGTAGCTGACGGTCTTGAACATCTGTGTCTGGTCGTACCAAATCTGGTCCGGACGCCACTGCCAGCCGTCAACGTGGGCGAAGAGGGGGGCAGGGGTGGTCATGTGTACGATGTCGGCATTGCGCTCGAAACCTGTCATGTGGGCAGCCTCCAGGATGGCGGCCTCGTAGTGGTTCCACTTCTTGCCTTTGCCGTGGCAGGCATATTCGCCGGCAAAGACTTTCGGACCCTTGCGGTCGTAGGAGTCGTAGCGCAGTCCGTGGCTGAGGAACCACTGCTCGTCGCGGTAGTAGTGCTCGTCGTAGAGGTCTACCTTCAGCTCCTTCATGCGGGGCTGCAGCAGGTCGAAGTCCCAGCCCTCGGAGTTAGGTCCGGTGGTACCGATGAGTTTCAGCGTGGGGTACTTGGCGCGCAGGGCGTCGCTGAACTTCTTCAGTCGCTGGGTGAAGACGGGACCATAGCCGCCGTGCTTCTCGTCGTAGTCCCACTGCTCGTTGCCTACGCCAAGGAATTTCAGGTTGAAGGGCTCGGGGTGGCCCATGTCGGCACGCACCTTGCCCCACTTGGTGTTGACGTCACCATTGGCAAACTCAACGAGGTCCAGTGCGTCCTGGATGTAAGAGTCGAGGTCGTCCAGTGGCTGGTGAACGCCGGGCTTGGTGGGGTCGGGGTTCTGGAACTGGCAGCTCAGTCCGCAGGAGATGACGGGCAGCGGTTCAGCGCCGATGTCTTCGGAGAGCTGGAAAAACTCAAAGAAGCCCAGGCCGTAGGACTGGTAGTAGTCGGGATAATAGCGGTAGTCGAAGGTGTGTTCCCAGCGGTTCTGGTTCAACGGGCGGTTCTCTACGGGACCTACCGAGTTTTTCCACTGGTAGCGCGTCTCCAGGTCGGTACCCTCGACGATGCAGCCGCCAGGGAAGCGGAAGATGCCGGGGTGCAGGTCCTCAAGTGCCTGTGCCAGGTCGCGGCGCATGCCGTTAGCACGGTTCTTGTAGGTGTCGGTGGGGAATAGCGAGACGTGCTCCAGACATACGCTGTTCTGACTCTGCAGGAAGACGCGCAGCTTGGCGTGCTTCAGCGTCTTCTTGGAGGTGAGTACGACGGTGTATTTCTGCCAGTCGGCTGAGGTGATGTCCAGCTTCTGCTCGGCAAACTCCTGCTTCTCGTCCATGGAGTTCTCCTGTATGAGTTGTACGCGGATAGCACCTTTGCCCTTGGGAGCCTTGGCCCATACGGAGAAGCGGTACTGCTGGCCGCTCTTCACGCCAATGCCGAAGAAGCCCTCATTGACCAGACCTGTGCGGCGGTCGCGGTGGCCGGGGTCGCTCAACTCCACATAGTGTGGACAGCGCTGGAAGGGTCCGTCGTCCTTCAGCTCGACGCAACCGAAGGTCTGCCAACCCATCAGGTGTTGTGGAAACTCGAAGGAGCGGTTCTTTACGAGCTCGGCATAGAGTCCGCCGTCAGCAGCGTAATTGATGTCCTCGAAGAAAATACCATACATGGTCGACTGAATAGGGGCGCCAAGCTTCTTGGTGTTCACGTCCATGACGACTTGTGCCGTGGATGCCAATACAGCTCCTAGCGCCACAGCGAATAATGCTAACCTTTTTTTCATTTCTCTTTAGCGTTTAAATAATGTATTGTTTAATAGTTTGTTTTATTGTGCAAAGATACTATATTTTGTTTACACGGCAAAGGAAATCGTTGTTTTTCTTTGCCATACTTTTTGTTAATTGCCAATAATGTTGTACCTTTGCAGTCGATTTAAACTTAAACATATATTGTAAATATGATCAACATCACTTTTCCGGACGGATCTGCTCGCTCGTATGAGCAGGGCGTGACCGGACTTCAGATTGCCGAGAGCATCTCGCCGGCTCTGGCACGCAGCGTAGTAAGCTGTGGCGTGAATGGTGAGACTGTAGAGCTGAACCGCCCCATCATGGAGGATGCTACCATCGCACTCTACAAGTTTGAAGACGAAGAGGGTAAGCACACCTTCTGGCACACATCAGCCCACCTGCTGGCCGAGGCGTTGCAGGAACTGTATCCTGGCATTCAGTTCGGCTTCGGACCGGCTGTGGAGAATGGCTTCTTCTATGATGTCTTGCTGAAGGACGGCGAGATGATCAAGGAGAGTGACTTCCCCAAGATTGAGGCTAAGATGAAGGAACTGGCCGGCAAGAAGGAACCGGTGGTACGTCGCGAGGTGCCCAAGGCCGAGGCCCTGAAGCTGTTTGCCGAGTGGGGACAGACCTACAAGTGCGAGCACATTGAGCAGGACCTGGAGGATGGGTCTATCACAACATATACGCAAGGCAACTTTACCGACCTCTGCCGCGGTCCGCACCTGGTGGACACGGGCGAAATCAAAGCCGTCAAACTGACCAGCGTGGCCGGTGCTTTCTGGCGTGGCGATGCCAGCCGTGAGCAGATGCAGCGTCTGTACGGCATCTCATTCCCGAAGAAGAAGATGCTTGACGAGTATCTCGTCATGCTGGAAGAGGCCAAGAAGCGCGACCACCGCAAGATAGGCAAGGAGATGGAACTGTTTATGTTCTCGGAGAAGGTGGGCAAGGGACTGCCCATCTGGTTGCCGAAGGGTACCGACCTGCGTCTGCGCCTGCAGGACCACCTGCGCAAGGTGCAGAAGCGCTACGGCTACCAGGAGGTCATCACCCCGCACATTGGCGGTAAGAGCCTCTACGTCACCAGCGGCCACTATGCTCACTACGGCAAGGACTCCTTCCAGCCCATCCACACTCCTGAGGAAGGTGAAGAGTACATGCTGAAGCCCATGAACTGTCCGCACCACTGCGAAATCTTTGCCTGGAAGCCCCGTTCTTATAAGGACCTGCCCCTGCGCATAGCCGAGTTTGGTACTGTGTATCGCTACGAGCAGTCAGGCGAGCTGCACGGACTCACTCGTGTACGTTCTTTCACGCAGGACGACGCCCACCTGTTCTGCCGTCCTGACCAGGTGAAGCAGGAGTTCCTCAACGTGATGGACATCATCGGTGTGGTGCTGACGGCTTTCGGTTTCAACTTCGAGGCACAGATTTCACTCCGTGACCCCAACGACCACGACAAGTACGTAGGTACCGACGAAGACTGGGCACTGGCCGAGAAAGCCATTGTCGAGGCTTGTGAGGAAAAGGGTCTGAAGGCTAAGGTGGAGTACGGCGAGGCTGCTTTCTATGGTCCTAAGCTGGACTTCATGATCAAGGATGCCATCGGACGTCGCTGGCAGCTGGGTACTATCCAGGTGGATTACAACCTGCCAAAGCGCTTCCAGCTGGAGTATACCGACGAGGACAACACGAAGAAGACACCGGTCATGATACACCGTGCACCCTTCGGTTCGCTGGAGCGTTTCACGGCTGTACTCATCGAGCACACCAGCGGTCACTTCCCCCTTTGGCTGACGCCCGACCAGGTGGCCATCCTGCCGTTGTCAGAGAAGTACAACGACTATGCCCAGGAGGTTTGCAAACTGTTTGCCCAGGGAGGCGTGCGTGCTACCATTGACCTGCGCAACGAGAAGCTGAGTCGTAAGATTCGTGACAACGAGTTGAAGCGCATCCCCTACATGGTCATCGTTGGCGAAAAGGAAGCTGCCGACAAGACCGTTGCCGTGCGTCCTCAAGGCGGTGGCGAACAGAAGGTGATGAGCATCCAGGAGTTTATTGACCACATCAACGCTGAGGTGGCCGAGATGACCAAGGACTTCTAATAATGCATAATGCTTAATGCATAATGCATAATTCAGAATGATCGGTGAAGACTCCCGTCTATATCATTGAAGAAACGTTGCTGCGGCGCAACCTCGCTCTGATTAGCGAGGTTGCCCGTCGCACCGATTCTGAATGGATACTGGCCTTCAAAGCCTTTGCCTTGTGGAAGACGTTCCCCATCTTCCGCGAGTATATCAGCAGTACGACGGCCAGTTCGCTGTCGGAGGCACGCCTGGCGTTCTGTGAGTTCGGGGCCAAGGCACACACCTATTCACCAGCCTACAAGGACGACGAGTTTGACGACATTGTCCGTTGCAGCAGCCACCTGACCTTCAATTCTCTGTCGCAGTATGAGCGCTTTCATGAGCGGGCAGGGGAGTGCTCCTTGGGACTGCGCGTCAATCCCGAATACAGTGAGGTAGAGACGCTGCTCTACAACCCCTGTGCACCTGGCACGCGCTTTGGTGTGACAGCCGACAAACTGCCCACGCAGCTGCCCGCAGACATTCGCGGCTTTCACTGCCATTGCCATTGCGAGAGTGGCAGCGACGTCTTTGAGCGTTCCTTGCAACACATAGAGGAGAAGTTTGCCCGCTGGTTTCCGCAGCTGGAGTGGATTAACTTTGGCGGTGGCCATTTGGTCACCCGCAAAGACTACGACGTGGAGCGGCTGGTACGCCTGATGCAGGGATTCCATGAGCGCTATCCGCACCTCAAAGTCATCTTCGAGCCTGGCAGCGCCTTTGCCTGGCAGACCGGTCCGTTGGTCAGCAGCGTGGTCGACGTAGTAGAGGACAAAGGTATCCGCACGGCCATCCTCGACGTCAGCTTCACCTGCCACATGCCCGACTGTCTGGAAATGCCCTATTTCCCTGAGGTGCGTGGCGCCCGGCACATAGATTCTTCAGCCGTCAGCCCACAGTCATCGGCCTTCGTCTACCGCTTAGGCGGCAACAGTTGCTTGAGTGGCGACTGGATGGAGGCGTGGCAGTTTGACCACGAGTTGCAGGTAGGCGAGGAGGTGGTCTTTGAAGACATGATACACTACACCACCGTGAAGACCACCATGTTCAACGGCATCAGTCATCCGTCGCTTGCCATGCGCCACTGTGACGGCTCGCTGGAAATGCTACGTGAATATAATTACGAAGACTACCGTGACCGCATGGACTAAAAAAAGTCTTTTAGTCCTGCGTTCCTATTTAAAATATCGTCTGGCAGAAACTTATTTCTCCAATAGGTCCGGTCGCAGGCGGCGTGTACGCTCCATGGCCTGTTCCAACTCCCAGTTACGTATTTTTGCCTCGTTGCCGCTGAGCAGTATCTCTGGCACCTTCCAGCCCTTATAGTCGGCCGGCCGGGTGTAGATGGGCGCTGCCAGCAGGTCGTCTTGGAAACAGTCGGAGAGGGCTGACTGCTCGTCGCCTATGACGCCCGGTACCACACGTACGATGGCATCGGCAATCATAGCTGCCACCAGTTCGCCACCCGTCAAGACGAAGTCGCCTATGCTGATTTCCTTAGTAATGAGGTGGTCGCGTACGCGCTGGTCTATGCCCTTATAGTGGCCGGCCAGTATGATGAGGTTGCCCTTCAGCGACAATTCGTTGGCCATGTGCTGGTCGAAACGCTCCCCGTCGGGCGAGGTAAAGATGACCTCGTCGTACTGGCGCTCCTGCTTCAGCGCTGTAATACAACGGTCTATAGGCTCACATTGCATCACCATGCCCGCCGAACCACCATAAGGGTAGTCGTCTACGCGGCGCCACTTGTCGAGTGTGTAGTCGCGCAGGTTGTGCAGACGGATTTCGGCCAGTCCCTTCTTCTCGGCACGGGCCAGTATGGATTCATGAACAAAGCCCTCCAGCATTTCGGGCAGTACGGTAATAATGTCAATCCTCATAAAACTCCTTGATTTTGTCAATGTATTTCTGGCCTACCTGTCGCCCTAAATCATAGACCTTGCGCATCTGCTGCGGGTCGTGAGAGAGGTGGCCTATGGGTATCTTTCCCTCTGGGCGGATGACCAGACAGCGATTCTCTTGCTCAGCCTGTGCCACGTAGCGCAACTGTTGGTTGTACATCAGGTGACGCTCGTCCAGCGCCTTCAGGAAGCGGGGATACTGGCGAAGTGCCAGTCGCATGAGCGGCATCAGACGGTTGTGCTCCTTCTGGTAGCCCAAGGGTTGCGTCAGTATCACTACGTTGCGGCGGTAGCCCTGCCGCTCGTAATACTCCAAGGGTATGGAGTCGCTGACGCCGCCGTCCAGCAGCTTACGTCCCTGCACCTCTACTACCTTCGACGCCAGCGGCATCGAGGCCGAGGCGCGCAGCCACTCCAGTTCGTCGTAGTCTACATGGTCCATGACGTGGTAGACGGCCTCGCCCGTCTCCACATCCGTGCAGACGACGGTAAACTGCAGTGGGCTCTGCCGGAAGGTCTCGGTGTCAAAGAGGTCGTACTCGTAGGGCACCACGTGGTAGCCGAACTGGGCGTTGAAGTAGTCGCCTGTGGTCAGCAGCGACCTCCATCCACTGTACCTCTTGTCCTTGGCAAAGCGCGTGTTGTAGCGGATGGCGCGCCCCACCTGCCACGACTTGTAGTTACAGCCGAAGGCGGCCCCGGCCGAAACGCCGATGAGTCCGTCGGGGCGGATGTTGTGTTCCATCATCACGTCGGTCACCCCTGCGGTCCACAATCCGCGCATGGCGCCACCCTCTAATACCAGTCCTTTTTTCATAATCAGCTGCAAAGGTACGGAGAAAAAATGAGAAAGACACCACTTCCGGTGCAAATAATTGCCCATAATGATGGAAGAATTGAAAAATAGTACGTATCTTTGTAGCCGATATTCATGTAACATACAAAAATGACTAGACAAACCATCGTTTTATTACTGAGTGTACTGTTTCCGTGTCTGACGAGCCATGCACAGCTGAGTGACCCCAGAGAGAAAATGAGCATCACGGCCACCATAGACGGAGCTACCAATACCGACTACCGGTGGGAGACGGAAGACGGACAACTGCTGGAGAGCGGACGTCTGCGCCAAGGTATCAACGCCCGACTGAGAGCCAACGTCAGACTGTTTACCAGCCAGCGCTTCTCGCTGGCCTTCACGCCCTTCTACAACTTCAGCACGCGTAGCCTGAAGGCCGACGCTGACGGTCCGCAACTACAGCTGCCCATTCCCGACGCTCACCATCACTACGGCGGTGGCTTCAGCGGCACGTATACTACCCAGTGGCTGGGCAAGCCCTTTACGCTGATGGGCATGATAACGGGCAACTTCTCGCAATATGGCTACGAGAATTTCTCGGCCATGGGGGTGGGCATGTTTACCATCACCCGCAACCGTACCACCTATCTGGCTCTGGGCGGCATCTGTCTGTTAGGCACCTCTGTCTCCTGGCCCCTCTATCCGATGATTGTCTATACCCACCGCTTTGACGACCGCTGGAGTGTCAACTGTCTGGAAACCAACAACTACCTTTACTACCAGGTGTCGCCCAAACTGCGCTGTGCCGTGGGCATGGAGATTGTGACCGACAAGATTTTCCTGCGTCCGGACGCTCAAGACCTGCCCCACAAAGTAGAGGTCAGCGAGCTGTCCGAGCGTTTCGGACTGTTCGCTGACCTGCAGACTGCCGAGGGACTCACGCTCCATGGTGGCTTCGGCATTACCGCCCCTTTATATAATAGGTTGCGCGAGAGCGGCTACAACAAGACCTACATGCGCATGTACGACCACGTCAAGCCTTTCCTGAAGCTGCAAGTGAAGTACAGCATCCGGTAGGAGAGTAGGGGGGAGAGAGATTATCTAACCACCTTCTTGCCGTCTACGATGTAGAGTCCTGAGGGTAGCACCTCAGCATATTCCGACTCGCCGCTGGGGTCGGGCTTGTCGGCCAGTAGTCGCAGCAGCCAACTCTTCGGTTGTTGAGAGTGCCAGGCTAGCGTGTGGCCATAGACGTTGATGCCGGCTTCAGTAGCTGTTTTTACATAGTTCTTGACGGTGGTGAAGTTCATGTTACTTCAATTCACCAAACTTTTTTATCTTCGAGCCTTTACGTCTCAAACGCGATGTGTTACGTCTTGGTGGCCTTGTGTAACATCTCGCCACTCAGAGTGGCTAACACACGCATCTTCGGACAGTATTTTCCGCCCATTATTCAGCGGATTTTTATACCTAAAATCTGAGAGCGTGATAATTGGGACAATTGTCACGCCTAGGAATCATGGCTGCCGTAATTCCAACAACGTGAATAAAACTAAAAATGACAAAAAGAGTCTCTGGACTTTGTTTATCTCGACAAAAATAGCTAAATTTGCGACAAAATATATTTTGACGCGATTATCAACAACATAAAAATAGAATACGACTATGATTAAGATGTACGTGATGGAAACCTGCCCTGACTGCGAGTACGTGGAGAAACAGGTGGTAGGGAATCCGAATTTCAAGGTGATTGACATCGGAAAGCATGTGAGAAACCTGAAGGAGTTTATCAAACTGCGCGACACGAACCCAGCTTTCGATGAAGCGAAGGCGGCGGACGATCTGGGCATTCCGTGCTATGTGCTGGAGGACGGAACGGTGACGCTCTATTCGAAGGATGTGGGGCTGGAGCCGAGACCGCAGGAGGATGGCCCTGCTTGCAGCATTGACGGAAGAGGCTGCTGAGTAACGGAAGCAATAATAGTAAATGATAAAGAAAACGAAAGCTATTTTAGATAATAATAGGTATGAATATGAAACAAGTCATTAACACCAAGGCAGCACCTGCTGCCATCGGCCCCTATAGTCAGGCCATACAAGTAGGTAATCTCGTATATACGTCAGGTCAGATACCCATTGACCCTGCAACGGGTTCATTCGTTGAGGGTGGCATCAAGGAGCAGACCCGCCAGTCGTTGAGCAATGTGCAGGCGATTCTGCGCGAGGCCGGTCTCGGTATGAGCAACGTGATAAAGACTACCGTTTTCATGGCCGACATGAATGACTTTGCCGCCATGAATGAAGTGTATGCTGAGTTTTTTACAGAGCCATACCCGGCACGTTCGGCAGTAGCAGTCAAGACATTGCCGAAGGGTGCTTTGGTAGAGATAGAAGTGATTGCAGCCAAAGACAGACAGGCATAGATGTTTCAAGAGTTCACTGACGGGCTTGTTATACACTCTGCGGCCATCGAGGGTATTGTCAATCCATATTGGTTTGAATTATAATAAGGCTTGCGAAATGACGGATAATCTTACGATTTCCATCGCCAGTTTTTTTTGATAATTGAGGTTATAGTATGACTGATGGTTCGCAGGTGGAAGCTTTTGCCCAGCACAATCAGCAAAACGGCTAAAAGGATGAGTACGATGCCAATGACGAGCCTGCCGGTGAGCAATTCGTCAAACACCAGGATGCCGATGGCTACTGCCGTCAACGGCTCCAACGCACCCATGATGGCCGTCGGCGTGGCGCCTACCTCGTGGACGGCAATATGTTTCATGTTTCAAGGTTTATTGGGGATATTTGTTATTCATTGTTAAATATTGTTTTTAGAATGTTAATGAGGTTGTTTTGTCCATACACTGTACAGAATAAAATTGAAGCTGTACATAATCTGTACATAATAGATAACACCTAAAAACAGAAAGAGGACTGTTTTTAGCCCTCTTTTCTATGTTTTTGCGGAGAGTGAGGGATTCAAACCCCCGATACCCGAAAGGGGTATACCGGATTTCGAGTCCAGCGCGATCGATCACTCTGCCAACTCTCCGAGTAAGCGAACGCCAATGAGTTGCACTCGATTGGCTTTTTTGCGGATGCAAAGGTACAATGTTTTTCCGAAATAACCAAATTTATTTGCAAATAAATGAATAAGTTTGGCTATGTCACAGAAAATGACTAACTTTGCAGCTGCATAAAGAAGAATCTATACAATTAATCATAACATAGAAAGATGAAAGCATTTGTTTTTCCCGGTCAAGGGGCACAGTTTGTTGGTATGGGTAAAGACCTGTATGACAACAACGAGACTGCAAAAGAATTGTTTGAGAAAGCTAACGACATTCTGGGTTATCGTATTACTGACATTATGTTTGCTGGTACTGACGAGGACCTGAAACAGACGAAAGTTACCCAGCCTGCTGTATTCCTGCATAGTGTGATTTCTGCTATCTGCATGGGTGACAAATTTCAGCCAGAGATGACGGCCGGTCATTCGCTGGGCGAGTTTTCCGCGCTGGTAGCTGCCGGTGCACTGTCGTTTGAAGACGGTTTGAAACTGGTCTATGCACGTGCCATGGCTATGCAGAAAGCTTGCGAGGCTCAGCCTTCTACAATGGCAGCCATTATCGGTCTGCCCGACGAGAAGGTAGAAGAGGTATGCGAGGCCGTCAGCAAGATAGGCAAGGGCGTTTGCGTGGCTGCCAACTATAACAATCCCGGCCAGTTGGTTATTTCTGGCAACATTGAGGCCATCAATGAGGCTTGCGAGCAGTTGAAGGCTGCCGGTGCCAAGCGTGCGCTTCCGTTGAAGGTGGGTGGCGCTTTCCACAGTCCGTTGATGCAGCCCGCCAAGGACGAGTTGCAAGCTGCCATTGAGCAGACGCAGTTCCAGACGCCGAAGTGTCCGGTCTATCAGAATGTGGATGCTCTGCCTCATACTGACCCTGCTGAGATTAAGCAGAACTTGATTGCCCAGTTGACCAGTTCGGTGCGTTGGACGCAGATTGTGCAGAACATGATTAAGGATGGTGCTACCGACTTTACGGAGTGCGGTCCCGGCAAGGCTCTGCAGGGCATGATAGCAAAAATCAACAAAGAGGTTCCTGCTCACGGAATAGAATAAATATAAATATGGATAAAGTACTGATTTACCAGGTGCTTACACGTCTTTTCGGCAATCGTAACCTCTCCCGTGTGGAGAATGGCACGATTGCCGAAAACGGTTGTGGAAAGATGGCCGACTTTACGCCTAAGGTGTTAAAGAACATTGCTTCGATGGGAATGACTCACGTTTGGTACACGGGCATCATTCGCCACGCTACGCAGACAGACTATACTGCTTATGGCATACCACGCCAGCACCCGGCCATTGTTAAAGGAAAGGCCGGTTCGCCCTATGCCATTACCGACTATTACGATGTTGACCCAGACCTGGCCGTCAATGTTGAGGGGCGTATGTCAGAGTTTGAGCAACTGGTGGAGCGTACGCACGCCGCAGGTCTGAAGGTAATCATCGACTTTGTGCCGAACCACGTAGCCCGTCAGTATCACTCTATCTGTAAACCTGACGGCGTGGAGGATCTTGGTGCCGGCGACAACCAGCAGCACGGTTTCGACCCGCAGAACAATTTCTACTATTGTCCGGGTGAACGTTTTGCGCCGTACTTTGACCTGTATCAGGGTGAAGAGGAACCGTATATAGAGGAGCCCGCCAAGGCTACCGGTAACGACCACTTTGACTGTGCACCCTCGAAAACCGATTGGTATGAAACGGTGAAACTGAACTATGGTGTAGACTACTACGCTGGCTGTATCGGCTACTTTGACCCCATTCCGGATACTTGGTATAAAATGACCGAAGTGCTGCTCTTTTGGGCCTCGAAAGGCGTGGATGCCTTCCGCTGTGACATGGCAGAGATGGTGCCTGCTGAATTCTGGCGATTTGCTACCAAGTCGGTGCGCGAGGACTATCCCGACATCAAGTTCATCGGAGAGGTTTATAACCCTTATGACTACCGGCGCTATCTGCTGAATGGATTCGACTGGCTCTACGATAAGGTGGGCATGTATGACACCATGCGTAGCGTCATTTGCCATCATGCTCCAACATCTGCCATCAGCAATGCCTGGAAGCAGACTGATGACATTCGCGATCACATGCTCTACTTTCTGGAAAACCATGACGAACAGCGCATTGGCAGTGACTTCTTTGCTGCTGACGGAAAGAAAGGTGTGCCGGCCATGATTGCTTCGGTGCTGATGCAGCAAAATCCCTACATGCTTTATGCCGGTGAAGAATATGGCGAGCGGGGCATGGACCGTGAGGGTTTCAGCGGACACGACGGACGTACTACCATTTTCGACTATTGGAGCCTGGACACGCTATGCAGGGCTGTCTCCAACCAGCTGACTCTGGAGGAAAAGCAACTCTTCGACATACATAAGAAGACCTTCCAAATAGCCCGCAAGGAGAAGGCCGTCAGCGAGGGGCTGTTCTTTGACCTGATGTATGTGAATGGTCACTTGGAACGTCAGTATGCCTTCCTGCGCAAAGCCGGCAATGACCTGTTGCTGGTTGTTTGCAACTTTGAAGACCACGATGTCGATATAGACGTCTGCTTACCTGCCCACGCTTTTGACTATTTGCAGTTGAAGGAAGCACCGGCCATGGCTACCGACCTGCTGACGAAGGAAAAACAGTCGTTCATGCTGCGCAAGGATACCATGCTGCGTATGGAAATTAATGCGCACAGCGGCAGGGTATGGAAGTTGAAATTGGTAAATGATAAATAACAAACAACAGTTAAGGAAATGGAGGACTATCAGTTTAACGAACACAACAAAGAAGAGTTTCCGCCAGCTCACACAGCCGAACATCTGCTGAACCAGGTTATGGTACGCATGTTTGGTTGTGAGCGCTCCTTCAATGCCCATATCGAGCGAAAGAAGAGCAAGATGAGTTTCCACGTGGACTACAAACCCACTCGACAAGAGGAAAAAGAGATAGAGCGCGAGATGCAACGACTGATAGAGGCCGATCTGCCCGTCAGTTTCGAGGTGGTGCCCTTGAGTGAGGTGCCTGAAAGTGTGCGCATTGATCGTCTGCCTGAGGGCGTAAGTGACAGCATCCGTTTGGTACGTATTGGCGATTACGATGTCTGTCCGTGTATAGGACGGCATGTGCGCTCAACGTCTCAGATAGGGCGCTTTGAGATGTTGGGAACCAATTGGGACGAACATGAACGCTCGTTCCGTATTCGCTTCAAGATAGTCTGACCACGGCTTGGCTTAGTGGGCTATCTTCATGAAGATGGGGTAGTGGTCGGAATAGGTCATCTCCGTCTTGTAATAAGAGATGCCCTCTATGCTTTCTTCGTGGAATATATAATCAATGCGAACGGGCTTGTTCTGCATGCCGCGGTAGGTGTACATCCAGCCGGAGCCACACTCCTTGAAACCGTCAACCATGTCGCCTTTCACTGTGTTATAGACAAAGGAGTAGGGGACGTCGTTGAGGTCACCGCAGAGAATGACGGGCTTGTCGGACTCTCGTTTCTCGTTGGCAATGGTAATGGCCTGACCTGAGCGGAACATCATGCCCATCATATAGTTGCCGTAGATGGCATCGAACAGACGGTTGTTGTCTATTTCGTGGTTCTGCATCATCAGTTTTCCGGCCTTGTGGAGCGTACGGTTGATACCCGTTGTCTCCAGGTGGACATTGAATACGCGGTACTCTGTCCCGTTCACGTCGATGTCGGCCCACATAGCACTATTGTTGGTCTCTTCAAAAAGGATTGTTTTGTTGGCGGTGATGGGGTAGCGGCTGTAGATGACCATGTCTTCACGCCCCGTCTGCATGTAGGGGAAGTATTCCTTGTAACTGTCAGAGTTCTTCTTGTCGCCACTGGTCTCGTTATACTCCTGCATGCAGAGGATGTCAACCTTCTGGCGGCGCATCTCGGCAAGAATGTCCTGAGCCATGAAACCAGAGGTTTCGCGTCCGAACATGGCTACGTTGTAGGATGCTATCTTCAGTCCGCTCTGAGTGTTTTCTTTAGGGTCATCGAAGCGGAACTGGTACAAGGTACCGATGTAGGGAATGCAACACGCTATAGTCAGAATGGGAATAAGTGCCAGCAACCAGCGACGGCGTATCAGCCAATAGAGGAGCAGGACGCCGTTGGCTGCAATAAGCAGGGGAAGCATGTATACGCTGATGGCACGCGCTGCATTGCCAACAGGTGTGACATCGCCACCGAACAAACCCACGAGGGTGAAGACACTTACCACCATCTGGATAACCAGAAACATGGTTGCTACATACTTATAAACGGCTAATTTTCCCATATAACGTGTGGTGTAGTTATTGTTTTACATACTTCTGTACGATGTCCAACAGGTCTTCAACACGGAACGGCTTAGCCAGGAACTCGTCGCAGCCTGCAGCCTTGGCTTCGCGGATGTTCTCGTCGAAGGCATAGGCACTCAGGGCTACAATGGGAATGTCGTGGTTGACCTCCTTGATGATGCGCGTAGCATCGAGTCCGTTCATGTCCGGCATGCGGATGTCCATGAGAATCATGTCGGGGCGGTCGTCCTCGCAGAAGGTGACAGCCTCGATGCCGTTGACGGCACGTACCAGTCTGTAGCGTTTCTGCAACACGATCTTTACCAGTTCGTAGTTGCTGTCTTCGTCTTCTGCTACAAGAATGAGCGGCGCGTTCTGCACGTCGGTCTTGGTGCTGACACGGATGGTGCGCGAATTAGTGGTGGTGCGGCTGTTCTTGCTCATGCCGCCAATTGTCCCTTCGAAGGGTAGGGTGAAGGTGAAGGTAGAGCCTTGTCCCAATTTGCTGGTGACGTTGATGGAACCGTTCATCTTCTCGACGATAATCTTGCAGAGGGCAAGTCCTAGACCGTAGCCGTTTTGATTTTCGGCATCTCGCGACATATAGGTGTTGAAGATGTGCTTGATGTCTTCCTCGGCAATGCCTGTACCGGTATCTGTCACGAAGAATTCCACCTCTTGACCGTCGTTGATGAGCCGGTAACCGTAGGTGATGCTACCTTGCGAGGTGTGCTTCAGTGCATTACTGATGAGGTTGGAAAATATCTGGGTAATGCGGTTGGCGTCTGTATTGAGCGTTACGTTCATCGTGGGGTTAGACCACAACAGACGTACATTGTCAGGACAGCGGAATTTGAAGATAAGCTGAATGTTCTTGCAGAGTTCGCTGAGGTCGGTCATACTCTTGTTGATGGTAATTTCGCCTGCCTCAACACGTGAGAGATCAAGAATCTCGTTGATGAGCGCCAGCACACGGCCGTTGTTACTCTCAACAATCTCCATGTACTTCATGCGGTCTTCGGCAGAGTCGGTCTCGGCCATCACACGCGAGAAGCCCTCAATGGCGTTCAGAGGCGTACGAATCTCATGGCTCATGTTGGCGAGGAAAAGCGACTTCATACGACTAGCCTGTTCAGCTTTCTGAGCTTTTTCCTCATACTCGTTGAGACGTTTCTTCGCTGCGTCAAGTTCAGTTTGCGTAGACTGCAATTTGGCATTAACTTCTGCTAACTTCTGCAGTAGCATCTCTTTTTCGTCCTGGTTCATCTTTTACGAATTCGTATTATATCTTGCAAAGGTAATATAAATTCTTTAAATGGCCATAATTTTTTTCTGTTTTTTTTATCCTCTTTTTGCTTTCTCCCATGTTCCAGTCCCCTGATGGGTTGCAAGATAACGCATTCCACGGAAGACGTTAATGTTCATAAAAAGGAAATAGTAAGCCACGTATAACAGTTTGTTCTTGCTGCCACGCTGTTCCAGGAGGTAGCCGCCAAGGGCGGCGAGATAGAACAGGAGTTGCAGTATCCCAATGATGGTATAAATCGTTCCGGCTTTTGCCATGACTAACGAGACGTTCAGCGGAATTAGGGCTATCAGGGCTATGGGGGTGACGGTCCATCTGAGTACCCGGTGTGACACAAATTGGAAGGCGACGGTGAGGTTGTTGAATGGATTCATCATGTTGCGCAACCACCATGAACTTTGTAGTCCGCCTGCTGCAATACGGCGTTTCCGCTTGGACTCTTCTTGCATATTTGCCGATCCGTATTCCATGGCATAAGCGTCTGAGGTATAAGCTATTTTGTAACCTTTTTCTACCAATTTCATGGACATGATGAAGTCGTCAAGCAGTGTGCTTTCCGGCATTGGTTGGTAAAGGTGTGTGCGGATGGCGTTTAGTTCGCCCGCAGCGCCCATGGTTGAATAGAGTTCGCTGTCAAGTCGCTTCAGTGTACTTTCGTATTTCCAATAGAGTCCTTCGCCCTCAGCGGCAACATCTCCCTGGCTGCGTGACAACACGCGTTTCTCTCCGGCAACGCAGGCTACCTGCGGATTTTGCATGCAGCGAACTATTACGCGTAGTGCTTCACGGTTGACAAGTGTGTTGGCGTCGGTCATGACCGTGATGTCGCTATCCACCATCGACAAACCATGGTTCAAGGCTGCAGTCTTTCCGCGGCGCTCGGGAGTGTAGATGATCTTAACGTCAGGATAATTCTTCAGCCGCTCGTTGGTCTGGTCGGTAGAACCGTCGGTAACCCAGACGACGTGGAGCCGCTCTTGGGGGTAGTCGAGTTGCCGGATGTTTTGCATCTTCAAGTCTACTACATCCTGTTCGTTATAGGCACATACCATGAAAGCCACGGTGGGCAGTCGGTTGTCATCTGGCATGTCGGGCTGTTGAGGCTTGCCCTTGAAGAGCCGCTTGATGAGCACCAACAAATAGAGCAGTACACCATAGCCAATGTAGGTGTAGAAGCAAATGAAGAGGCATGTCCAAAAAAGTATCTTCAGTGTTGTCATGGCTATCGTGTCATTGATTATTGTGCAAAGATAAATAGAAATCTCCGAATCAGCAAATGATTCGGAGATTTTTTTAGTGTCGCATAAGGATGTTAGTCCTTACGAGTTGGTTTCAATGTCTTCTTGCATGTCTATGAATTGGCGATCTTTGTCGTAGAATTCGTACTGCAGGAATGCTAACTTCTGGGAAGGCACTATGCGGATGCCCATGCCGTACTTCATTTGCCACTGGCGCTTCAGCGACCAGATGCCTTGGTTGATATAGGCTGCGACATAAGGGTGCACGTGCAGGCAGAATTTTCGAATGCCAATTTTGTTGACAAGGCTGTCAATCTTACTCTCTAACTGGTCGGTAAACAGGATAGACGACTTGATTTTGCCCTTGCCGAAGCATGTGGGGCAGGTTTCCTCTACATTGACATCCATGGCCGGACGCACGCGTTGTCGGGTTATTTGCATGAGTCCGAACTTTGATAGTGGCAGGATGTTGTGGCGTGCTCTGTCTTTCTGCATGTTCTTGCACATGCGTTCATAGAGTAGCTGACGGTCTTCCGCAAGATTCATGTCGATGAAGTCTACTACAATGATGCCGCCCATATCCCTGAGACGTAGCTGGCGGGCCAATTCGTCGGCAGCGCCGAGGTTGACTTCCAATGCGTTTTGCTCTTGACCGTTTTCTGAGCGAGTGCGATTTCCGGAGTTGACGTCTACTACGTGCATGGCCTCAGTGGACTGGATAATGAGATAGGCTCCGCGCTTGTAGTTCACCGTCTTTCCAAAGCTGGACTTGATTTGCTTGGTGACGTTGAAATTGTCGAAGATGGGCACTGTGCCATTGTAGAGTTTCACAATGTCCTTCTTCTCAGGAGCTATCAATGAGACGTAGTCCTTTACCTGACCCATAATCTCGGCATCGTTGACGTAGATGCCATCGTATGTGGGGTCAAAAAGGTCGCGTAGCAAGGCCACGGCACGGCCTGTCTCCTCGAAGCACAGCTGGGGTGTCTTGATGGCTTTCTGAGCCTTGGTAATCATGTCTTCCCAACGCTTTAGCAGCGTCTTTAGCTCGCTGTCCAACTCTGCGACGCGTTTGCCTTCGGCTGATGTGCGGACAATGACGCCGAAGTTCTTGGGACGAATGCTCTGGACCAACTGTTTCAGACGAGCTCTCTCCTCGCTTTTTTTGATTTTTGACGAAACCGATACTTTATCTCCAAAAGGTATGAGAACTATGTAGCGTCCTGCAAAACTGATGTCGCACGACAGGCGGGGACCTTTGGTGTTAATGGGCTCCTTGACAACCTGTACCAAAATTTCCTGGCCTTGCTTCAGCATAGTTATGCTACCATCTTTTGGCAGGTCGGGCTGGCGGGTCGCTTTCTGGATGGGATAAAGTTTCTTCTTGTCGCTTTGTACCTGTTTAAGGTATTTTTCGTAAGAGCTGTATTGAGTGCCTAAGTCAAGATAGTGCAAGAAAGCATCGCGCTCAGAACCTACGTCAACGAAGCAGGCATTGAGGCCGGGCATCAGTTTGCGTACCTTGCCCAGATAGATGTTGCCTACGGAATAACTGGCCTCCTGGCGCTTCTCGTTTTGGTATTCTACCAGATTCTTGTCTTCGAGCAGTGCGATGGAGATTTCTTTCGGCTGGACATCGATAATTACTTCACTTGTCATTCTCTTGTCGTTTAATGTACTTCTTACAGAAAAGGAGTGCTCCTCCGAACGGTTGTTCTCGGTCGCACTCCTTTCATTCTTCTCTTGTTTGCGTCAAAGCTTACTTGCTCTTATGACGATTCTTGCGCAGTCTCTTCTTACGCTTGTGAGTGGCCATCTTGTGACCCTTTTTTTTCTTTCCGTTTGGCATAATACTAAAATATTTAAATATTTGAATGTTAAGTTATTGCATCTTAGCGATAAAACTCTTTGCTGGCTTAAAGGCAGGAATGTCGTGAGCCTCTATGACCAACGTAGTGTTCTTGGAAATATTGCGTGCAGTCTTCTTGGCACGGTGCTTAATGGTGAACGTGCCAAAACCGCGCAGATAGACATTGTCCTTGCGTACTGCCATACAATTACGGATTTCTTCCATGAAAGCTTCTACTGTAGCGGCTACATCCTTCTTCGGAAGGCCGGTATCTTCAGCGATTTTGTTGATGATTTCTGCTTTTGTCATCTCTGTATTTACTTATGCGTTTGTTTTTCGGACTGCAAAGTTACTGTTTTTCAGTCTAATATGGAAATTTTCTACTAACTTTTTTTCAAAAAACTTCTTTTTTCCATATCAAAGCCATATATTTTTCGTAACTTTGCACCCAAATAGTAGGTATTAAGATATGAAACAGACAAAGATTGTTGCTTCGGTCAGTGACCGTCGCTGTGATGTGGATTTTATACGTCAACTCTATAATGCTGGTGTAAACGTCGTCAGGATGAATACGGCTCATGCGTCAGAAGAAGGGTTGAAGAGTATAATAAGGAACGTGCGCGCTGTAAGCCGGCATATTGGAATCTTGATTGACACCAAGGGACCGGAGGTGCGTACCACTGGTTGCGACGCTCCCATTGAGTATAAAACGGGCGATGTCGTCAAACTCTTTGGCCGTCCTGATATTGAAACCACACATGACATTATTAATCTCTCGTATGAGAATTTTGCCGCTGACATTCAGGAGGGTGACCATGTGCTCTTTGATGACGGTGCTTTGGACATGCTGGTCATTGGCGTAAACGGACCGGCCGTCATCGTTCAAGTGCAGAACGACGGTGTACTTGGATCGCATAAAAGCGTCAATGTGCCAGGGCGACATATTGCCTTGCCTGCTTTGACCGCCAAAGACCGAAAGAACATCATGTTGGCTATCGAACAGGATATAGATTTCATTGCCCATAGTTTTGTCCGTTCAGCAGCCGATGTGCGTGCTGTCCAGGCCATCCTGGACGCGTTCAACTCCGATATAAAAATCATTTCAAAGATAGAAAATCAAGAGGGTGTTGACAATATTGATGAGATTATCGACGCATCTTATGGCATTATGATTGCCCGTGGTGATTTGGGTATTGAGGTGCCTATTGAACATATTCCGGGAATCCAACGTAAAATTATACGCAAGTGTGTTGAAAAGAAAAAACCTGTCATTGTGGCCACCCAAATGCTGCATACAATGATTAATAATCCTCGTCCCACACGTGCTGAAGTTACTGATATTGCCAATGCCGTCTACTCCAGTACCGATGCCCTGATGCTTTCTGGCGAGACGGCCAGCGGAAAATATCCGATTGAGGCTGTCAGGACTATGGCAGCTATTGCAGAGCAAGCAGAACTAGATCGCATGCAGCACACGCTGGTTGCTCCCTTGGCTCCCAACTGTGATATTCGCGACTTTATGGCTCATGCAGCTATCGAGGCTACAGAGAAGTTAGGGGTTAAGGGCATAATTACCGATTCTACCACCGGTATTACTGCCCGTGCTTTGGCAGCTTTTCGCGGTCCACACCCAGTGTTAGCCATCTGTTATACTGATAAGCTACAACGACTACTCAACCTTTCTTATGGTGTTATTCCTGTCTATCAGAAAGACCACATAGACTCAGAACGGTTATTCTTGGCAGCAGTCCGCATGCTACGTCAGAAAGGCTACGTCGCCCTAGACGATAAAATAGCTTACCTTAGTGGTAATGTCGGTGCTGGTGGAGCTACTAAGTTCTTGGAAATCAATATGGTCAAGGAGGTGTTCGACCAGAGCTACCAGTTCCATTTGCCAAAGATATAAGACAGTACGCCGGGCTAACTGATGTGCTTCTATCAACTTTTGGTTGTCTTCCAAATATTATATCGCAAAATATTTGGAAGATTCTTTTTTTTTTCTTATCTTTGCCCTCAATAATAACAAAGACCTAATGATTAAGAATCTCCATAATACACTATGTGTGCTATTGTTGGCGTTGATAAGCATCGACACCAAGGGTGGTGATGAGAATTTGGTCTTTTATGCCTACGACGGCTCAAACGGATTGGCTGATAATAGTGTGCAGATAGTGCAATGCACAAAGACGGGACGGGTGCTGATTTTTACCATTGGTCATGTGAATTTCTTCGATGGTGACAATTTTACCCATATTGACCCAACTGAGCGTGATGTGATTGACTTACCCGGTTACCAGGGCAGTTATCAGATGTTTTTTGACAAGTATCACCACCTGTGGGGTAAGAACCGTGGAAAGTTAGCCTGTGTTGACTTGTTGACAGAGCGTTTCATATCTGACGTCGAGCGCGTCTACAAGGAAATGGGTGTTACCAAGCCAGTTGACGATATCTATGGTGACCACGATTGCAATATGTGGTTCCGCTCAAGTAAACAATTGGTTGACCCCAAGAAGGAGAAACGATTTACCATTCAATCTTCCTCAATACTTCAGCATGTAGACCTTATTGCTGACAGCTTGCTGATGCTGTTCCATGCCGATGGTTCTGTGGGTGTTTACGACTACAAGCATCCTCGTCACCTCTACACCGTTGATGCTTTTTCTACTGCCAACGAGAAGCGACGCTATGCTCATTCGTCGGCAGCTACTCTCGTGGGTAATTGCTATTATCAGATTCGAAAGGGAGAGAAAACGGCTGTACTTATGTGTTATGACATCCATGAGCGCTGTTGGACGAAACTATTTGAAATGCCGTTCCTCATGAATAGCATCTATCCCAAGGATGACCAACTATACATTGCCTCTGAACAAGGTTACTTGGTGTACTCTCTGAAGACAGGCGATGTTAAACATTATAAGACCATCACGTTGTCCAAAGGACGTACCATGTCGCCTCATGTCAACTCGCTGATGTTTGACAGACAGGGTGGGTTATGGATGGGTACTACCACCAATGGCTTGCTGTATGCCAAAGCATATCCAAGTCCTTTCGTCTCCTATGTCTCGCAGTCTCCCGAGGCGGCACCATTTATTCGTATGCTCGACCAAGAGGCTGTGCAAGAGGAAGTACTTCCGTATAGGGTGAATTGTCTTTTTACCGATAGCCGAGGATGGAAATGGGAGGGCACCTATACAGGTCTGACATTACGTCGTCCTGGGAAGGCTGATGTGAAGTTTACTCGTAGGGATGGACTCACTAATGAGGTGATACATGCCATCGTAGAAGACGACCAGCACCACATGTGGATATCAACAAGCTATGGCATAGCACGCCTTTACGTGCGAGCAGATAGCGTTTACCATATTGAATCGTATATCAATAAGGACAATGTTCCTAACGATGCATTTCTAAACGGGCGTACGGCAAAGCTAGCTGACGGTACCATAGTGATGCAGTCTATCGATCATGTGGTGGTGTTTAATCCTGCCAACTTCCGCGGAGAGCGCTTTGGAGATATATCGCTTTACCCCAAATTGGTCAGATTGATGGTCAATGGTGTATTTATAGAGTCGGGTGTTAAGTTAGACGACAGAGTCATTCTGGAACGAAGTGCGTCGCGGACACGAGAGTTTCATGTCAACTACAACCAAAACTCCATGTCGTTGACTTTTTCCGGACTCAATTATTTGCGTCCCATGCAGACCTATTACCGAGTGCGTGTGAAGGGCGTGCCGGCTTACGATGACTGGCGTATCCTTGGTTTCGGAAAGTCTGGCGGGCTGGTCGACAGAAATGGTATGCTCCACCTGCCGTTGACTGGTTTGAACCCTGGTGTCTATACTGTTGAATTGCAGACGTCCATGTGGCCCGATAAATGGGTTGTCGATCCATTGGTCTGGACCATACATGTCGACCAGCCCTGGTGGCGAACCTCCGGACTATATATCATGTTGGTGATGGTATTGCTGGTATTGGCCATTCTAAACTTCCTATATTTTAATCGAAACACAAAGATACGTATACGTTGCTTGAATAATGAGAACGACATGATGACTCGTCTGCGTGGCTTTGCTAACCGTTGCGCAGAGATGCACGAGGAGCAATTGACACCCGTCACAGCTTCTGCCGACAATGATGTGTTATATGACAATCTTTCTGATAAGCAGGCTTTTGACAAAGTGATGCTGAAACTGATACCTTACGTCACAAGTCATCACAAAGAACATTGCCACTTTCAGGAAGTTGCTGATGTGGCGGAGATGGGGAAAGGTGAACTGTATGTGTTGTTGGCTAACCATATTGACAAGAATCCGCGCTTACTAATTAGTAAATTGCGTGTTCAGGAGGCAGCTCAATTGTTGAGTACTACGGACATGTCGGTTGAAGATATTGCTGACACGCTTCATTATTCGTCGCCCAATTACTTCGTGACGTCTTTCTATCACCACTATCACGTCACTCCACGGGACTATCGGAATTCTACTGCTCGATAGCCGACTAATTGCCACGTCCGACCAACTGCTTCCTTATAATACACCAGCACTTGGTATCTGTTCTCTGTTTGGAAGAAGTTGCCTTCAGTGGATGGTATTTTCCCGTCTGCCGTCACGTACCGGTAGTTGTAGTAGCCTTGCTTCTGTAGCAGTGCCGTATAGTACACCTTATGTGTTCCGTCATAACACATACGGTAGTGTTCCCGCTCTTTGTCGGTAGCCCATTGCCCGTCAATATATAGTTCACCCTGATAGGGACTTTGAAGTTCGTAGTTTACCCATACGTAGTCGCATGTATAGTCAGACTCAAAACGGTTGCTATTACGGATGCAAAAGGCTCCGTCTGCATCGGCGTCGGTCAGGTAGTTCTTTCTGGGGGTGGCCGGAAAGGGGTAAGCCTGATAGTTGGTTCCATCCCAGTGAATGCGGTCAAGTCCCATGGTGGTGTGGCTCACGTCAAGAATCTCAAATTTGTGATACTCGTTGCCGCCATCGAAGATGAGCTGGCGGTTGTGTTGCCATAGTAGTCCATTGGGAGTGATGTGGTTAGGCTGGACGTTATGACGTGCATTGCTTGACTGCCAGTTTTGCATTACGACTGTCTGTAGCTGGGTTTCAAGGTCTGTGACGCGCAATTCGTTGTAATTCAGGCTGAAAGAGAGTTGTTGATGGCTGTCGTTGTGGTCAATGTCTGTGTTTGTGGTGACTTCTACGCCAATGGTCATTAACGGTTCTACCACATAGAATTCCACTTCCAGTAGTTTTTCGTCAGCGTTGTCCTCATCGTATATAGTCAGACGGTAGTTTCCGCTCATTTTCAATTGACAATACTCATTAGGAATAGTCAACTGATAGTGAGTGAACAGCACCGTCGTATTGATAGAGTTTTGGTAGTCGCCTATCTGCCAGTCGTTGAATCCCTGTAGCCAGTCGCTTTCAAAAATCTCTTCTGATGTGCTCCAATCGGCTTCGCAATGGTCAATGTGGCATGTCAATCGGTGATAGTTGTGTGAGAACTCGTCAAACCCGATGTTCAGCACGTCATCACTGCCCAATGTCATTACCGGACGGTTCATCCAGTCGTTGCCAACTATGCTAGTCAGTGTCTTGACGCGTGGTGAAAAGATGCGGTTGTCGCTCCACACCATGATAGTCACCAACAGCAATAGTACTGTTAGCGAAAGCCTATAGACAAGATGCAGACGGCGGAACATCAGTGCTTAACGTTCAATGTGATACTGTCAGTATTGCCTTAGTGCACTGAGTAGTTCGTTGTTCTCTGTGCGTGTACCGATAGTGATGCGCAGGCAGTTCTGGCAAAGTTGAATACGTGAGCGGTTGCGTACAATGATGCCCTTGTCCACCAAGTAGTCGTAAATGTGCTTGGCATCAGTCACACGTGTCAGAAAGAAGTTAGCGTCCGAAGGAAATATCTGCTCACAGATACGAAGCTCGCTGAAAGACTGCATCAGAATGTTGCGTTCCTGTAATAGCTGTCTAACGTATTTGTCTATCTCGTAGGGGTCTTTCAGCATCTCTATGGCCTGTTGCTGTGTGAGCAGGTTGACATTATAGGGATATTTTACCTTATTATATATAGCTATAATCTCTTTTGATGCGAAAGCCATACCCAGACGGATTGCAGCAGAACCCCATGCCTTTGACATGGTTTGAAGTATGATGAGGTTGGGGTGTGTAGGCAACTCCCTGCGCAGCGATAGTTGCTGTGCAAAGTCAATGTAGGCTTCGTCAACGATGACGATGCCCTCGAAACTCTCAATGATTTTTAGCATCTCGTCACGGTCAAGCGAATTACCTGTAGGATTATTGGGTGAACAGAGCCAAATGATTTTTGTGTACTTGTCACAAGCGTTAAGCACAGTATTGGCATGTAACTGGAAGTGGTCGTCAAGCAGTACCTGGCGACACTCTATGTCGTTGATGTCTGCACACACTTGATACATGCCATAAGTGGGTGCTATGCTGACTACGTTGTCACGTCCGGGTTCGCAAAAGATACGATAAGGCAAGTCGATGGCTTCGTCGCTACCATTACCCAGAAAAATATTCTCAGTCGGTACTCCTTTTACTTTTTCGAGCATGGCTTTCAGCTCACGCTGCAAGGGATCCGGGTAGCGGTTGAACGGGGCGTTATATGGATTCTCGTTGGCATCCAAAAAAACGTGGGCTTCCTTTCCGGAGTATTCGTCACGAGCTGAGGAATAGGGAGCCAGCGACCAAATGTTTTTTCTTACCAGTTGTTCTAATGGTAGCATATTGTTCAAGAATAATTGTCTGTTGTCATTATTTGATGGAATGCATCCTTACCGTCATAGCATTTTTGTGAGCATCCAATTGTTCGGCTTCGGCCATTAACTCCACAGCATGACCTATGTTCCGGATGCCTTCTTCCGTGAGGTGTTGGAAGGTTATCTTGCGGCAGTAGGAGTCAAGGTTGACACCGTTATAAGTTGTTGCATAGCCATGAGTGGGCAAAGTGTGGTTGGTGCCGCTGGCATAGTCGCCGGCACTCTCGCATGCGTATGGTCCTAAGAATACACTGCCGGCGTTGACAACACCTTCTGCCAATGCGTCGTAGTTGTCGGTCTGGATAATCAGGTGCTCCGGTGCGTAAGCGTTTGACAAACCTATCATCTCGTCAACAGAATTGACAAGCACATAGCGACTGTTTTCCAATGCTTGGGCAGCAATCTCCTGTCGGGGAAGTAAGACTAACTGTCTGTTTACTTCGTCCTGTACCTCCTTTAGTTTTTGTTCTGATGTGGTGATGAAAAGTACTTGTGAGTCTATGCCGTGTTCAGCTTGCGACAGCAGGTCGGCAGCAACAAATTCTGCGTTGGCGGTTGCATCGGCTAACACGCAGACCTCGCTTGGACCTGCAGGCATATCAATGGCTACCTCGTCGAGACTTACCTGTTGCTTAGCAGCCATAACGTACTGATTGCCGGGCCCAAATATCTTATATACCTTAGGTACTGATTGTGTTCCATAGGCCATGGCGCCAATTGCCTGAACACCGCCTGCTTTGAATATTTTGCTCACACCGGCAATGCGCGCTGCCATGAGGATAGCCGGGTTCACCTTGCCTGCACGGTTGGGTGGCGTGCAGAGCACAATCTCTGTGCAACCGGCAATCTTGGCGGGTGTGGCGAGCATCAGTACGGTGGAAAAAAGTGGGGCAGTACCGCCTGGAATATAGAGACCAACACGCTCTATGGCGACACTCTTCTGCCAACAAGTTACTCCAGGCTGAGTTTCTATCTTGCGACTATCAAATTTCTGCGAGGCATGGAATTTGTAAATATTTTCATGAGCCAGTTGAATGGCTTTTTTCAATTCATTGCTTACCAACTGCTCAGCTTCAGCAAGTTCTTGCTCACTAACAGCCAGCGACTCCAGCATTACTTTGTCGAATTTCAGCCCATATTCCTTGACAGCCTCATCGCCACGCTGTTTGACATCAGCCAGAACGGTGCTTACCGTTGCGTTCAGTTTAGTTAGGTCCAGGCGAGGACGAGTCACGATCTCGTTCCACACTTCCTGTTTGGGATATTGATATATCTTCATAAAATAGCAGCAAATGCTTTTATCGTATGTACTCAGAGTATCATCTTCTCAATGGGAGTTACCAAGATGCCTTGAGCACCCATCTCCTTCAATTTGCCAATGATTTCCCAGAAGCGCTTCTGGTCTAGCACAGTGTGTACTGAGCACCAGTCTTCGTCAGCCAGTGGTATGATGGTGGGACTCTTAAGACCTGGCAGTACATTGATGATTTCTTGCAGATGGGCCTTAGGAGCGTTCATGCGTACATACTTCTTGTCTTCTGCGTCTTTTACGGCCTTGAAGCGGAATAGCATCTCCTCCAATATCTGACGCTTCTCCCGGTTTAGCTTCTTGTTGCCAATGAGAAGCGCTTCGCTCTGCATGACCACCTCCACTTCGCGCAAGTTGTTACTGACCAAGGTAGAACCACTGCTGACAATGTCGAAGATACCGTCGGCTAGGCCGATTCCCGGACTGATTTCCACCGAACCGGTGATGACGTGAATTTCGGCGTCAATCTCCTGCTCTGCTAAATACTTCTTTAATATGTGTGGATAGCTGGTTGCAATTTTCTTACCATTAAACCAGTTGACACCACGATAGTCAATATCCTTTGGAATGGCCAGCGATAGGCGGCATTTAGAGAAACCTAAACGTGAGATGATTTCTGCATCTTCGCCTCGCTCGACAAATTCGTTTTCTCCTACTACACCGATGTCTGCTACACCTGAAGCTACGCTCTGTGGAATATCGTCATCGCGCAGGTAAAGCACTTCCAAGGGGAAATTGCCTGACTGTACTAGCAGGGTTCTGCGTCCTGAACTTATCTTAATGTCTGCTTCTGATAGCAGGTTCATGGTGTCGTCGAAAAGACGGCCTTTTGATTGTACTGCAATTCTTAACATATCTAATTTATTCTAATTTAGCTTGCAAAATTACACATTTTCAATGATATTTGCAAGAAAATGATTACTTTTGCACCCTAAATTGAATGAAATTGAACAGAAACAGCATTTATATTCATCTTTTGGCTCTATTGCTCCTTCTTGCTGCTTGCGGACAGAAGCGCCAAGAACCTGTTGTCGCCCCTTGGGGTGAAATTGCTGACACGATACCCGCTGGCGAAGATTTCGATTTGGATGATATTCAGAGAAATGGCGAACTCATCGCTCTTACGCTTACCGGCCCGGAGACCTATTACGATTATCGTGGCAAGCATTTGGGCACCCATTATTTGCTCTGCCAGCGTTTTGCGGACCAGTTGGGAGTCAGTTTACGCATGGAGGTTTGCCGTGATAGCAGCGAGATGCTCCAGCGCTTGGCAGATGGCGAGGCAGATCTCATTTGTTATCCCTTGTCCAAGAAGGGACTGGGTTGGATGGTCGATAAAGAGAAAGAAGACCTCCATCAAGAGTTGCAGAAATGGTATCGGCCCTCACTGATGGCTGAGGTCAAGAAACAAGAGGAGTATTTGTTGTCGTCACGTAGCGTCAGACGTCGTGTCTTTGCTCCCATGCTTAACCGCTCTGGTGGTGTTATCTCTCATTACGATGCTTTTTTTCAACACTATGCTTCACAGATAAGGTGGGACTGGCGACTTTTGGCAGCTCAGTGCTATCAAGAGTCTACTTTCGACCCACAGGCTCACTCTTGGGCCGGCGCTTGTGGGCTGATGCAGATTATGCCCTCTACAGCCGACCATCTTGGGTTGGCGCGTTCTGACATCTACCATCCCGAAAAGAATATTGCTGCTGCAGTCAAGTATATGGCTGAATTGGAACAGTCGTTCTCTGACATTAATGATCGTTCTGAACGTACAAAGTTCGTGTTGGCAGCCTATAATGGTGGCGGCTATCACATCCGCGACGCTATGGCTCTGGCCGGTAAGTATGGGCGCTCCGCTAACCGTTGGCGTGAGGTTGAACCTTTCGTTCAAGGCTTGCAGCGTGCGGAATTCTATAATGACCCCGTGGTGCACAACGGCTATATGCGTGGTTCTGAAACCGTCAACTATGTGCGTCGGATTATGGAACGTTGGAACGGCTATCGTGGAGTCAAAACCGTTCATTCCGCTGCATGTCCTACAGGTGTCCCGCAGAAGGCAAAGCGTCAGAGGAAAGCGAAATATCAGGTAACAGAAAGTCCGTAGCTGTCTATACTTCTTGCTCCGTTCTTCATCTCTCATCATTTTTTGTTGATTTTTTGTTTAATTGCAAAAAAAAATGTACCTTTGCAGAAGTTATGAAACAGAGACACACCCGTGAGGAGAAAATGGCAGCATTTGGACGCATGCTTGACGTGCTTGACGCACTAAGAGAAAAATGTCCTTGGGATCGTAAGCAAACCAATGAAAGCCTGCGGCCCAATACCATAGAAGAAACCTATGAGCTCTGCGACGCTCTGATGAAGGACGACGTGGCAGATATCTGTAAAGAGCTGGGCGACGTGTTGTTGCATGTTGCCTTCTACGCTAAGATAGGTGAAGAAAAAGAGCAGTTCGACGTGGCAGATGTTTGTAATCATTTGGTAGACAAACTCATATTTCGTCACCCTCATGTCTATCACCCCTCGCAAGTTGGGGCATCCCATCCGCGTCCATTGCCTTATGGCGAGAATGAGGAGGATTGCGAATTTGCCAAGGTTAAAAGCGTGGAACAGGTGCTTGATAATTGGGAACAAATCAAACAAAAGGAGAAAGGTGGTAATAAGACCGTATTGGCAGGTGTCCCCGCCGCTTTACCATCCCTCATTAAGGCTTATCGTATTCAAGATAAAGCCCGCCATGTGGGATTCGATTGGGAGGACCGCCAAGACGTTTGGTCGAAGGTGCGTGAGGAGTTGCAAGAACTGGAAGATGAACTACAGCGTGAAGACCGTCAGCGTTCGGAGGAAGAACTGGGCGATTTTTTATTCTCTGTAATCAATGCGGCACGTTTATATAAGCTGAACCCAGATAATGCTTTGGAGAAAACGAATCAGAAGTTTATTCGCAGGTTCAACTACATCGAACAGCATAGTATTAAGATGGGAAGTCCTCTGACTGAGATGACGCTGGAAGATATGGATAAGCTATGGAATGAGGCCAAACAAGTAGAAAAACTAGAAGAAGACAAAAAGTAACTTGTAAAACCATTATAATGATGAGAAAAACAGGAATAATGCTATTAGTCGCTATAGCAGTTCTAACCATAAGTAGCTGTGGAAATAGTACACAAAAAGTGCCGTTTGACAGTGGAGACTCTGTCAACCAAATGGTTGATTCTACCTTATATGGCATCTGCGGAGAGGCTACCTCAATGAATGTGCTGCAGCTGATTATTGATACGGGTGATACGCTAATGCTGGACATCTCTCATGCCAAGGAGAAAGAACAGGTGTTTGGCGGACTGCAGGCTGGCGATCGCATGGCCGTACTTCCCAATGACGATAAGACTGCAGCAGTGACCGTCATCAACCAGACTGCATTGCTGGGAGATTGGGTGATGCCTAACCCACTTGACGGTAGTGACGAGGTGGGCATCAGAATCAAGGAGGGCGGTGTAGCCGAGAGTATCGAGCAGAGTAGTATCATCTATCGTACATGGCGCCTGGTAAAAGGTCGTTTAGAGATAGTCTTAGTGCGCGATGGCGCTAACGATATGGAGGAAGTCTATACTTACGACCTGCAGAAGCTGACGACCGATTCGCTGGTCTATAAGGATAGTGAGGAGACTTATGAATACGGACGCCAAAAGCCTAAAGAGACTTATGGCGACGAAGTGAAGTTAGAAGACACGTCGCTTGACGATTTTAGAATGTAACGCAATCTTGGAGCCATTTAAAGTTCACATATTAGGCTGTGGCAGTGCCTTACCTACACTGAGGCATTTCCCTTCCGCACAGGTGGTTGAAGTGCGTGGTAAACTGTTCCTCGTAGATTGTGGAGAGGGAACGCAGATACAATTGCGCCGTTCTCGTTTGCGTTTTACGAAGATCAGTGCCGTATTCATTACTCATCTTCATGGTGACCATTGTTTTGGACTCATTGGAATGCTGAGCACGTTTGGACTGTTGGGACGTACTTCTAAACTGACGGTCTATGCTCCCGCAGAATTAGCTGATATTCTACAGAGGCAGATAGACTTCTTCTGTCGTGATCTGGACTATGAAGTAGTGTTTTCTGCAGTAGACACTACCAAGCAACAGACTATTTATGACGACCGTTCATTATCTGTAGAGACATTACCTCTGGAGCATCGTGTCCACTGTTGTGGCTATCTCTTTAGAGAGAAACCGTTGCTGCCGCATATTCGTCGTGATGTTGCTGACTTTTATGGTATTCCCGTCAGTCAGTTTAATATTATCAAGGCCGGAGCCGGGTGGACCACAGCCGATGGTGAGGAAATAGCCCATGAGCGTCTGGTAGTACAGGCTGAGTTGCCGCGTAGTTATGCCTATGTCAGTGATACCCGCTACTTGCCCTCGTTGGCTGACCGCCTAACCGGTGTCAGTACACTCTATCACGAGAGTACCTATGGCGAGGACAATCTGCTTATGGCTGAAAAATATAATCATTCAACTGCTCGCCAGGCTGCCTTGATAGCTCGCCGGGCTGGTGTGGGACAATTGTTGCTGGGTCACTATTCTTCTCGTTACGAACAAGAAGAAGTGCTACTCGATGAGGCTCGTGAAGTGTTTGAAAACAGCCATTTGACCAACGAAATGGATGTTTTCGATGTCTGACTATTACTTTTTCGTCTAAAAATTTGGATGATACGAAGATTTTTTCTATCTTTGCACCAAATAAATTGTTGCTTATGAAGAAAACATTACTCATATTTTCCATGTCTCTCACGTTGATGTTCGCTGTGCCGTCGTTGGTGGCCGCCGTTCCTGTGGCTCCCGGCATTGAGGAGTTTATAGATGACGATATCACCATTACTGTTCATGGACAGACGGTCATGGTAACTGGTGCACAAGGGAAGACGTTGGAAGTTGTCTCTCTGACTGGTCGTCGCATCATGGCAGAGAAGATAGAGAGCCCCGCACAGAAAATAGAACTAAATGTACCAAAAGGTTGCTATATCTTAAAAATTGGAAAAGTAGTCAGAAAGGTTTCTGTTCGCTAATCGGGCTACTCACCTTAGCAGTATTGTCACTAACAGGCTGTAACAAGGACTATACTTTTAAGAACAAAGAATTAACAATGGAGGCGTTTTCTGATATGAAGACGCCTGCGTTTGTTTTAGATTCCCGCCAGATATTCCGTTTTATTACTAATACTGCGCTCGATGAAGGAGCCCAGACAGAATCAGACCGTCGGGTGCGCGACTACTATTCACGGTCTGATGCCAGTCTGCTGTGGATTGACAGAGCCGGCGTTGACCATCGTGCAGACTCACTTTTGACATACTTACGCAAAGCCGACGATATTGGCTTCTCCCGGCAAGCTTTCTATGTACAAACTATTGAGCGTGATATGGAATGCCTGCAGCAGTTGCGGTTTGATAGCAGCGGCAGCGAAAATATCAATCGAGTGGCAGCCCGTTTGGAGTATCATCTTAGTAAGGCTTGTATGCGCTATGCCTATGGGTTCCGCTATGGTTTTATCAACCCTTCACGCATCTTCAACCGCCTTGACAAGGAAGAGAAAAAGGATGATTCCTCCAACACCATTCGCTATCGCAGACTTTTCGATATGGATATGGAACTGGCTCCTTCCGATTATTACTCAACAGTGATGCAGAAGATAGCATGCGACAGCATTGCTGAGTATCTCGGTACCTTGGAACCTCAAAATGCTTTATATTGCCAACTGAAGGATATGCTTAAAATGGCATCTTCAGTAGAGCAACGACAGCGCATCCTCTGTAATATGGAACGTGCTCGCTGGCGTCTGAAGCACCCTGTACCCGTAGATGGCAAAAGCATCATAGTCAATATTCCTGCTTATCATCTTTATGCCTACGGAGGTGATAGCCTGCTGGATATGCGTATCGTATGTGGAGCACAAAAGACAAAGACACCGTTGTTGACTAGCGAAATAGAGTGGATGGAAGTCAATCCCCAATGGGTTATCCCCAAGAGCATCCTTGAGAAGGATGTGGTGCCACATGCTGGTGACAGTGCCTATTTTGCTCGCAACAGATACCGTATTTTCGAACGCTCTACCAATAGGCAGATGAACATTAGCGAAGTGACGCGTGCCATGTTGCTCAGTGGTAATTATCGGGTGGCACAAGATAGCGGTGATGATAACTCGCTGGGGCGCATCGTATTCCGTTTCAAGAATAATTTTTCTGTCTTCCTGCACTACACCTCATCGCCAAAGGTGTTCCAGCGTGATGCACGTTCTATCTCACATGGTTGCGTACGTATTGAAAAACCTTACGAGTTGGCAGCGTTCGTACTCGATCAACCAGACGAGTGGTTACTGGACAGAATAAGAATATCTATGGGACTGAGTCCGGCTACTGACCGTGGCCGCGCGTACCTGCGTACCCATGAAGATGAAGAAGAACATAAACTCATCGGCTATGTGCCTGTCAAACCTCATGTACCTCTTTATATTATATACTACACCTTGTGGCCCGATGCAAGCAGAGCTTTGCAGACGTGGCCCGATGTTTACGGTTACGACCGTGTAATGATAGACCATCTGAAACCATACTTACCATGACGAAAGATGAAGAACGGTTGCTGATGCAACAACTAATTGACCCGAAAAGCCAGCGTCAGGCTTTTGAGCGTTTGGTGCGCGAGTATAGCGAACAGCTTTACTGGCAAGTGCGCCGTACTGTGCTAAGCCATGAAGATGCCAACGACATTCTACAGAATGTCTTTCTGAAAGCATGGTCGCATCTGGATGACTTCCATCATGATGCGAAGATTTCTACATGGCTTTATCGCATAGCTGTCAATGAGAGTCTCGACTTCCTGCGACGTAAGAAAAACCAGGTAGTAGTGAGTGCCGACGACAGTGGACAAAGTGTATCACAAACGCTGATGGCTGATCGCTACTTTGACGGTGACCAAACGGAGGCTCTATTGCAAGAAGCCATTAGTCGTCTGCCTGAAGTGCAGCGCCTGGTGTTTAACCTTCGTTACTTTGACGAGATGAAGTACAGCGACATCAGTGCATTGCTTCAGACATCCGAGGGTGCGTTGAAAGCATCCTATCACATAGCGGTAAAAAAGATTTCAGAATTTTTTAGGTCTCACGATTAAACTATATTCAACAAAATACGTCTTATAAATAAAAAAGGAGTATGTCAATGACTAACGATGAATTATACCTTAAGGAAAGAGTAGGGCAGAAAAATCCCTTTCATACGCCAGAGGGATATTTCGACCAGTTTACGGCAAACATCATGGCACAGTTGCCGGAGCAGACCTCTCATGCTCACCGACAGGTTGTGGATCAACATTTCGTTGCAAAGAAGGTGACCATGCCCGTGCGCCATTGGTTCTATGCAGCTGCTTGTGTTGCGGCATTGGTGGTTACTGCTTTTTCCTTCCACTTTCATGAACAAGCTGACGGTCAGCAGCAGACCGTTGTCTCAGAGACTTACATGGACGAGGCTGCAGACTATGCCATGCTTGACAATATGGATATCTACCAATTATTGGCAGAAGAGTAAGATAACGAAAGAATGCATACCAAGATGAAAAAGATTGTAACTTTTAGCCTATTGTTGATGATGACCATCATGTTGAATGCCCAAGATAAGCGTTTCTCGCCAGAGAAATTCGAGGCAGACCTGAAGTGTTTCATCACCAAAGAGGCTTCGCTGACTTCGCAGGAGGCTGACAAGGTCTTTCCTGTATTTCGTGAGATGCGCGAAAAGCAACGTGTCATCTATGAAAAGATGCGCAAATTAGGCATGAACAAACCCTCCAACGATGAGGCTTGCAAACAGGCCATCCTTGAGTACGACAAACTGAACCTGGAACTCCGCCAGTTGGATGTCACCTATCACAAAAAGATGATGAAACTAGTACCGGCCTCTAAGGTTTACGAAATTATGAAGGCTGAGAACCGCTTCCATCGCCAGATGATGAAAGGCTGGCAGAGGGGCAGACACCGCTAAGTCCGCAACGCTCACAATGAGGACGGCGCGACGTGCATACGTAACGTCCGTGAAGCAACAACCAATGATGTGCCCGTGGAATGTCTTCTGCGGGTATGTTTTTTATCAGTTCCTGTTCTACTTTTAGTGGGGTGGTGGCCTTGGCACTCACCAACGCAAGACGATGGCTAACCCGGAATACGTGGGTGTCTACTGCCATGGTCGACTTGCCAAAAGCTACCGCCTGAATAACATTAGCCGTCTTGCGTCCTACACCAGGCAGGTCCAGCAGTTGGTTCATGTCTGCTGGCACCTCTCCTTGGTGACGCTCCACTAGTATGCGGGCCAGTTGCGCTAGGTGGGTAGCTTTGGCGTTTGGATACGATACGCTCTTGATATACTCCAGTATCTCGTCGGCTTCGGCCTGGGCCATAGCCTGGGCGTCAGGATAACGGCGAAAGAGTTCGGGTGTTACCTGGTTGATGCGCTTGTCTGTACATTGTGCACTGAGTACCACGGCTACCAACAATTGGAAAATGCTGCCAAACTCTAGTTCAGTGTCAACTGTGGGCATTTCATGTCGGAAATAGCTGAGCACAGCCTCGTAGCGTTGTTTCTTAGTCATCGAATCTATAGGGGGAGATAGACTACGTATTTTTCTTTGAACCAGTCTTCCTCGAACCATTGAGCCAACTCCATTCTGTCGGCAATGTGGCGGAAGGGCTGTAGTTCGCCTTGCAGGTCGCCACCTTTCAGGCAGAGAATGCCATTGGGCAGTGAATTTAGCTGCTCCTTGGCTATATTTTTGCGCACTATTTTAGCTAGGTCAGACAATGGCATCACGGCTCGACTGACGACAAAATGGTACTTGTTCTTCTCATCCTCGCCACGCAGGTGTTCCGGGTGACAGTTTTTCAGTCCGATGGAGTTACACACCTCCTGGGCTACACGGATTTTCTTTCCCGTACCGTCAATGAGTTTAAAGTCGCACTCTGGGAAGAGAATAGCCAATGGAATACCTGGGAAACCGCCGCCTGTGCCGAAGTCCAAAATGCGTGTGCCGCTCTTGAATGGTAGCATCTTGGCAATAGCTAGCGAGTGCAATACGTGGTGTTCGTAGAGGTTCTCAATGTCTTTGCGCGAGATGACATTTATCTTGGCATTCCAGTCACGATACAAAGCGTCGAGGGCAGCAAACTGCTGTTGCTGCCTCTCGCTAAGATGGGGGAAATATTTCTGTATAATCTCCATTTGCCTTAATTCTGCATTATGAATTATGCATTAAGCATTAAGCATTAAGCATTATGCATTAATACTATCCGTTCATTGACAGGAGGAACTCCTCGTTGTTGCGGGTCTGCACCAAGCGGTCGTGTACGGTATTCATTGCTTCGATAGGATTCATCTCCGCAATATACTTACGCATAATCCACATACGGTTCAGTGTGGTCTGATCCTGTAGCAGGTCGTCACGACGAGTAGAACTCTGTACCAGATTGACTGCCGGGAAGATACGTTTGTTGGCCAGCATACGGTCAAGTTGCAACTCAGAGTTACCCGTTCCCTTGAATTCCTCAAAGATAACTTCATCCATCTTAGAACCAGTGTCCGTCAGGGCTGTTGCAATGATGGTCAGCGAACCGCCACCCTCAATGTTACGGGCAGCACCGAAGAAGCGCTTGGGCTTCTGCAGGGCGTTGGCGTCAACACCACCGGTAAGTACCTTGCCTGAAGCCGGGCTGACGGTATTGTAGGCACGGGCCAGACGGGTAATGGAGTCTAGGAAAATGACCACGTCATGGCCGCACTCCACCATGCGCTTGGCTTTCTCCAGTACGATGCCTGCAATTTTCACGTGGCGATCAGCAGGTTCGTCGAATGTAGAGGCTATCACTTCGGCGTTTACTGTGCGGGCCATGTCGGTCACCTCTTCTGGGCGCTCGTCTATGAGTAGCATCATGATGTAAGCCTCCGGATGGTTAGCAGCTATAGCGTTGGCAATGTCTTTCATCAAGATAGTCTTACCGGTCTTTGGCTGTGCCACAATCAGTGCACGCTGGCCCTTACCGATTGGTGCAAAAAGGTCAACGATGCGCACCGAGGGATTGGTTGTTGCAGAATCGCCGCAGAGTGTAAATTTTTCTTCTGGGAACAATGGGGTCAAGTGTTCGAACGCGACGCGGTCACGCACCTCGTGGGGCTGACGGCCGTTAATCGTCTTTACGGTGCTCAGCGCAAAGTATTTCTCATTGTCATGGGGTGGGCGTACGGTGCATTCTACCACATCACCTGTTTTCAGGTAGTACTTCTTAATTTGCTGTGGCGACACGTAAATGTCGTCAGGTGACGACAGGTAATTGTAGTCGCTTGAACGCAGGAAGCCATAGCCGTCCTGCAGCAATTCCAACACGCCATTGCCGGTAATCAGGTCTCCGAAGTCGTAACGCTCGCTGTTACGTGCTGTGTTTTCTGCAACCGAAATGTGGTTTTCTATCATGCTGTTCGCACGTTGCTGCGTCATGGGACGATCAAAGATGTCCAGCGAAGGCATGGCAGCCTGGTCCTCAATGGGCAGGTCGACAACGGGGATGAAGTCTGTGCCGTCTCCGGGGTCACCCTCCCATACGCCATCGTTGATGACGGGTGCGTTCTCAGTCGGCTCTTCACTCTCGGTGTCAGGTGCGACAGTAGCTTCATTGTTGTGTGACATCTTCTCCTGTAATTGGCTTATCAGGTTCTCGTCTATGGGCTCCGTCGATGTTGTCTCCTCAACTTCCGGAATAGCGGGAGCCTGTGTGCCTTCAGCGTCTGGTGCGGCATTCTCTTGAGCACTCTTTTCAGCGGCTGCCAGTGCCTCCAGTTCCTTCTTCGACTTGCGTCCGCGCTTTTTGGGAGCGGGCTTTTCTTCGGTGGCGGCCTCTTTTGGCTCGCCATCTTTCTGCTCAGTAGCGGCCTGTTCGGCGGCAGCCTGCTCAGCAGCTTCCTGTTCTGCAAACAAACTATCGATGGAAGGCTTCTTCTCAGCCTTTTTCTTCTTTTGTGACTTGCTGTCCAAGTTCTCACCCTCAGCACCGCTGACGGTGTACACCTTGTCTGTGTCCTTCTTGGAAATGCGGGTGCGCTTGCGTTTTGTTGACGAAATGCCTGCGGCAGAGTTTTCCGCAGCCTTGTCCAGAATAGCATAGACGACGCTTTCCAGGTCATCGTTTTGCGATACCTTGACGCCTAGCTCATTGGCTATCTCCATCAGTTCAGGGATAGACATCTGTTCTAATTCTTCCTTCGTGTACATATAACTATACAGTAAATCGTTGTTAAATTCGCTTGAAATGGGATGTTTGGGAAAGAAGTGTTTCGCGAACGGAAACACATATTTCTATAATTCGACTGCAAAGGTACACATTATTTCTGAAACTGCCAACTTTTTAACCTTATTTTTTAATATGTATAGGCAATATCGTCATTTCACCGCTGGTTCCAGCTGGATGCCTTCATAGAGGGCCTGGTAACCCTCACGACTTTCTGGCAACAGGTGGATGCGGTAATTGCGGATGTTCTTCTGTAGGTCGAACTCCTCCGCACGGTCCACCTTGTCGCTCTCTATCTCCAGTTTCAACAGTACAGTTGTCTTGTATCTCTCGGCACAGGCGCGCTGTGTCGACAGTCTGGTAGTGTACGACTACGGCCTTGTAGCGTCCGTAGTTCTTGAGGTTGGGTTTGGTTTCCTTAATAATCTTGTAATGCATAATTATTCAATGATTTAGTTTTGCAAAGTAGAATTTTTTGAGTTAGAGACTGTCAGACTGACAAAACGCCGATGGTGAGGGCATTTGCAGTCTTTTTAGAGACTGTCAAGACTGACAAGAGACTGACACGTAGTAGCGTCTTCTGTCTTTGCCTTTTCCACGCTTGTAGCCTTCTTTGCCCAGGTAGGTCCCCAGCTCGACGGAATTCGAGTGGCTTACCAGGTAGATGTGCCATTTGTTGTGTATGTAGGCTATTATCTCAGAAGGGCTCATCAACAGTGTCTCGCTGCCAGCAACGGGTTTGCAGAAGTGGTCGCAGAAGATGCTGACCACATCAGGCATCTCGTAGTACTCGGCGCCCATCTCTACTATCAGTCGTTCGCGCTCGCCATCGAAGTAGCTGTCTTCTCCACGACGAATCTCGAAGTAGCTGTCTTCTCCACGACGAATCTCAGCCAGTGCCTGGGCGTACAACTGCGGATAGTCGATGGCTTTGTCTCCCTCTGTCGAGGTGTCTATCACGCCTGTCACCTCGACCACCATATAGCGGCGCGAACCCGTCTCGTCCTTCAGGGGTGTCAGCGAGTTGGTGGTGGCTACGAACGCTGCATAGCGCTGCAACTGCTGGTAGGTGGTCTCGTACATCTTGCGCTCCTTCACGTCTGCGCGCTGTATGAGATGCTTCAGATAGGCTGTCTGCGACTTGGAAATCTGGTCGAACTCGTCGATGTTGATGAGTAGAAAACGACTCAGCGCGTGCAGGGCTTCCTTCTTGTTGGCGAAGTCGATACGGTCAATATAGAACTGCCTCAACTCCTCTGGCAGTAGCATGCGCATGAAGGTTGACTTGTGTGTTCCTTGTGCACCAGTAAACATCATAACCATTTGTGCGCCATACATTGGTCCGGCTCCGCTCGTCCATTGGCTCACCATTGAGCGCATCCATACTTTGAAGTTGTCGCGCCAGTTGGGTAGGAGCGTGGGCACACGGTCGGCCATCTCGCCAAGGCGGTCGCGTCCGTCCCATTCGGGCAGGTCGCCCAACCATTCGCGTACGGGGTCGTAGTCGTTCACCTGACTGCTTCCTATCAGTCGGTCCATGTCTCGCGCCCACACCTTGATGCCCTCGTCGATGGCTGCATTATTGATGTCGTTGCGAGCCTCCTGGGTCAGTGGGCGCCAACTCAGTATGTAGCGCCCTTTCTCCTGATACTCCACTTCGCCAGTTACCACATTTCTGCGGAATACATAGCGACGCTGGAGGAACTCCTTCATCAGCTGCTGGTGCATCAGCGAGGGTTCCAGCGGATTGCGCAGGCCATAGCGATGCTTCTGGTAGGCATTCTCCATGGTCGACCTTATTAGCGGTTCCTTGTCCCAGTAGTTGCCCACGTTCAGCAGACACTTTGTGGCTACTTCCTGGTCGATGCCTGCCTTGTGGCATGCGGCGGCAACAGCCAGCAGATACTCGTCGATAGACTTCTTACGACTGAACGCCAGTTGTCTGCAGACGGCATTGAACTTGGCGATGTCCATCTCCAGCTGTGTATAGCCTGGCAGCACGCCTTTCTCCAACGGGTGCTCCTTGGGGGCGCTCATGATGCTGGCAGTCTGCTCCGTCAGCTCCTCTGTGGGCTGGTCCATCTTTACAGCCACCACTTGTCCGTTCCATATTGCCTTGTCGTCGCTCGACACATAGAACTGCTGGTCTTGAGAGACGTCGTCCTCCTCCGCCTTGATGCCTGTCGACGCCAATACAAAGTCGGCAGCACGGCGGAAGGCGTATTGCTGAAACAGTCGCACGTCCTTTTTCTTGACGGGAAGGGTGCCGTCGTTCAACTCATAGCTCATCAGCACCATTAGGTGGCGTCCGTCGCAACTCTGAAAGGCCATCAACAGTTGCGGAAACAGCTGTACTCTGCTGCGCAACTGTTCCAGTTGCTGCTGACTGCTTGTCGGCAGCGCCAGTACGACTATTCCTGGGACTGTCTGGACGGTGGGTATGTTGATGATAGCGTCCGTCTCTGCCAGTTCACGCTCAGAGGTGTCGCCAATCAGCTCTTCACGCATCGAAGTTACTTGCTTTTCGTACTTCTTACTGCTGATTATTGCATAAATATCCGCAATATCGAGTGTTTTCTCCTTCAGTTGACTGCGATAAATGTACCTAATGAGTACTTTTTGCTTTGATTTTTCGTTAGTTAGAGTCTTTTTCATGTTCTTTTATTTGTCTTTAATATCGTTGATAATCAGTTTCTTACGTTCTACAGCTGTCACTTTCCGCTATCAGCTGTTCTTGCATGAAATTCTCTAGAGAATTTTCTGCATATCAGCTGTATTCGACATAAATTCTCTAGAGAATTTGTCGTTTCTACAGCTAAAACAAGTCTAATTCCTGTCAGTCTCTTGTCAGTCTTGCCAGTCTACAAAAAGACTGCAACCCCTTTGTACATCGGCATTCTGTCAGTCTGACAGTCTCTAACTCATTTTTCACCTACAAAGTTACAAATTATTTTGTAAATATGCAAATCTTTCCCCACTTTTTGCTACGCGAAAAAGGATAGGTAGGAAAAATAACCTTCCTTTTTTCTTTTGTTTCAATTTATTTTTTGTACCTTTGCATTCAAGTACTGCCGATGGCTGTAGACGGCCCGCGGTCCCTGAGTGCAGGGTGGCGGTATGATTTTAGAGGGATAATTTATGACAGGTATCCCTCGTCACATCCTCAATCATGCATCTCCGTGCAGCTTTCCCCTCATTTTTACACTGAGAAAGTTGTCATTTTAAGCTGAAAAAGTTGACTTTTCCTAAAAAAGTAGTCACTCTCCACAACCCCTGTTTTTATCAAAAATGAGTAAAAAAAGGGTGCTTTCTTGTAGATGTCGAGAAATTTATATATCTTTGCCACATATTACTATAAAACCCTCGCTTATGACGCACGGAAATACACGGAAACACCCTTCTTCCTCCCTCACCATCGACGATGAATGGGACGGCGAGACCTTTATTGAATATTAATTATAACACTACTAATATGAAAAAACACCTACTTTTATTCGCTATGATTTTGCTACCATTGGTAGCGAGTGCCCACGACATTGAAGCTCAGAATGCCGATGGTGTTACCATTTATTACAACTACATTAATAATGGTACGGAACTGGCGGTTACTTTTCGTGGTAGCAAGTATGATTCTTATTCGAACGAATATCAAGGCAATGTCGCTATACCTGAGGAAGTAACCTACATGAACAGGACACGCAAGGTGACGAGCATAGGGGAATATAACCAAGAAATCAAGGGTAAGACGAACGTGGAGATTATTCCCGTAAGTGCCTGACAGACTGCTGATTTTATGTATTCC
>CACWFV010000017.1 GCA_902760315.1 uncultured Bacteroidales bacterium
TCTTAGAACTACCTACACCTTTCTTATGTGCCATAATGTTGTTCCTCCTACGTTTTAAGCGATTACTGATTTAACTTCTACCTGGGTGTACTGCTGACGATGACCGTTCTTCTTGCGAGAGTCTTTACGACGCTTCATCTTGAACACGATAACCTTCTCACCCTTTACGAGCGGATTAACCACTTCGCAAACTACCTTTGCACCATCTACGGTGGGTGCGCCTACCTGTACTGAACCTTCTTTGTCGACAAGCAGTACCTTGTCGAATTCAACAGTCTTACCGGCCTCCACATCTTTCATGTGGTTTACGAAGAGCTTTTTGCCCTCTTCAACCTTGAACTGCTGACCGTTGATCTCTACAATTGCGTACATTGTTTTTAATTGTTTAACGGGTTTCTCTGTCTGGCGTGCCACGTCGTGCGACCACTTTCTTAGGCCAAAACAGACCAAATCGGCTGCAAAGGTACTAAAAATTATTTATATTAGTGTGAGATTTATTCCTGCTTTTACTTGGATTTAGAAAAGTTTAACAATTTACTCCTATTTAACAGTTTGCTCTGCTGGTTCTGGAAATTGTACTACAGAACTGTCGGTTCTTCCCTGTGTGATAATAAGTAATAAAGCGGTGACCCTCACAGGCAACCGCTCTATAATCTTCAATAGGTATTAGTCCTTTTTAAGGTAAAAAGATTGTTTTCAGGATAACGATGCAAAGGTACGATTATTTTTGTTATTAACAAAATTTTTTACTGTTAATTTTTACCTTTTTTTACTGTGTGCCCACACAAATGTGTAATTTTTGTAAATCATTATGTAAATTCCTGTATTTAATCTATGTTTTATCTAAAAAAACGGTTGCTTTGTCTTGATGTGTCATAAAAAATACACTGTCAGTTAATCATTACTGACAGTGTATTTCTGTTTGTTGTATAAATTTTATTTCTGCACCGGAATCTTGTCGACACGCTTCTGGTGACGACCACCCTCAAAGCTGGCAGTAAAGAACTCGTCCATAATCTTGCGAGCCATGTTGTTGTCGATAAAGCGGCCGGGCATCACTAGTACGTTGGCATCGTTGTGCTGACGAATCAGATGTGCAATTTCCGGTATCCAGCACAGTCCGGCACGTACCTGTTGATGCTTGTTCAGCGTGATGCTAATGCCCTCGCCGCTACCGCAGATGGCAATGCCAGGATACACCTCGCCACTTTCAATTCCTTCGGCCAGCGCGTGTCCGAAGTCGGGATAGTCAACGCTAGCATCGCTCCATGTGCCGTAATCTTTATATGGATAACCCTTCTCCTCCAGATATTGGAGTACGAATTTCTTTAATGGGTAGCCTGCGTGGTCACAGGCTACTCCTACAGTTTTTATTTCCATTAGGCAAGCAGTTTTTTAACTTGATTATAAACATTCTCTCCTGTGAAGCCGAGCTTCTCGTCGAGCACCTTGTAAGGAGCTGAGAAACCGAAACTCTCCAGACCCCATACGCAACCGTCGGCACCTACCAGTCCTTCCAAGTTGACAGGCAGACCGGCTGTAAGACCGAACTTCTTTTTGCCTGCAGGCAGTACGCTTTGCTGGTATTCCTTTGGCTGGCTGCGGAATAGTCCCTCAGACGGCACGCTTACCACACGAACCTTTATGCCGTCTTCGCGGAGTAGTTTTGCACCAGCCTCCAGGGTTGAAACCTCAGAGCCTGAGGCCAGCAGGATAACGTCGTAGTTCTCGTCGCTTCCAGCTACTACATAGGCACCCTTGGTGGCCTGCGTATAGTCGTTGCCTTCGGGCAGCATCTCGATGTTTTGACGAGAGAAGATGAGAGCCGTGGGCGTATCGATATTCTCCATGGCCATGCGCCAGCAGACGGTGGTTTCCTCGGCATCAGCAGGACGAACTACCAGCACAGAGTTCTTGCCGTGGTGGTTCTTCAGTTTCTCCATCAGACGAATCTGTGCCTCCTGCTCAACGGGCTCGTGGGTAGGACCATCCTCGCCTACTCGGAAAGCATCGTGAGTCCAGATGAACTTCACAGGAAGTTCCATCAGGGCTGCCATACGCACTGCGGGCTTCATGTAGTCGGAGAATACGAAGAAGGTGCCGCAAGCAGGTATTACGCCACCGTGCAGTGCCATACCAATGCAGCAGCAGGCCATGGTCAACTCAGCAACGCCAGCCTCGAAGAATGCACCACTGAAGTCACCACGTACCAAGTCGTGGGTCTTCTTCAGGAAGCCGTTGGTGTTGTCTGAGTTAGAGAGGTCGGCAGAAGCACAAATCATGTTGGGTACCTGCTCGGCCAACTGACCCAAGACGGCTGCGCTGGCGCTACGTGTGGCACTGCCAGCCTTCTGCTCCACCTTGCTCCAGTCAATTTTGGGAGCCTTGCCGCTGAACCATTCTTTCAGTTGATTAGCCTTTTCGGGGTTTGCCTTGGCCCATTCGTCCTTGGCGGCATAGCGTTCAGCAACAATCTTTTTCAGTTCTTGGGCACGCTTGGCGTAAAGTTCCTTCACTTCGGGGAATATCTGGAACGGGTTTTCAGGGTCGGCACCCAGGTTCTTCATCGTGTTGATGTAGGCGTCTCCACCCAGAGGTGCACCGTGCGTGGCGCAATTGCTCTCGTAGCTGCTGTTGTCTGCCTTGCGAGCACCCTTGCCCATTACGCAGTGGCCAATAATCAGGCTGGGGCGGTTCTTCTCGGCCTGGGCGTTCTTGATGGCTTCGCGAATCTGGTCAACATCGTTACCGTCAATCTTTTGTACATACCAGCCCCAAGCCTCATATTTCTTGGCGGTGTCCTCGCTGGTCACCACCTCTGTCTTTGTGGAGAGCTGGATATCGTTGGCGTCGTAGAACATGATGAGGTTGTCCAGTCCCAGGTTTCCGGCAATGCGGCCGGCACCCTGCGAAATCTCCTCCTGTACGCCGCCATCTGAAATGTATGCATAGATGGTCTGGTTCATTACGTCTCCTAGACGTGCCTTCAAGAACTTGGCGGCAATGGCAGCACCAACCGCAAAACAGTGACCTTGGCCCAATGGACCGGAAGTGTTCTCGATGCCGCGCTCAATCTCGCGCTCAGGGTGACCGGGGGTTACTGACCCCCACTGGCGCAGATTCTTCAGGTCGTCCAGTGTGTATTTTCCGATGAGGGCTAACTGGCTATAGAGCATCGGAGCCATATGGCCGGGGTCAAGAAAGAAGCGGTCTCTTCCCTCCCATGCGGGATTCTCTGGGTCGTATACCAGAAATTCACTATACAGCGTGTTGATGAAGTCTGCTCCACCCATAGCGCCACCGGGATGACCTGATTTTGCTTTTTCCACCATTGATGCGGCAAGGATACGGATATTATCCGCTGCCATGTTCATTACTTTGTTGTCGTTCATAATAAGTACGTTAATATAATTGAATTAGTGTTTGTGCATATTGCATCTGCAAATATAATGAAATTTTTTTAAACAGCGCACTTTTTTCCTAAAAAATATGCTTTCGTCTGAAATACCTGTCATTATGTGCTACGGTATTGATGTGTACATAGCTCCGAAACTATTACTACAAAATGTATAAGGCTATCGCAGCACAGGCTTCGACATCGGCCAATGCGTGGTGATGTCGTTGTAGGTCATAGCCGCAGGCTGCAGCTACGGTGTGCAGTTGGTGATTGGGGAGAGAATGGCCGAACTGTCGGCGGGATGCGGTAAGTGTGTCGTAGAATCGGTAGCCGGGATAGTCCATCTGATATACCCGGAAGGCTGCTTTCAGGCATCCTTCGTCGAAACGGGCATTATGGGCTACGAAGGGAATGGCGGCTATCTGGTGGCGGATGTCATCTTTAGCCTGCATATCAGGGAAGAATACTTCAACAATCCTTTCCTCCAACTGCTGCCATACCTTTGAGAACACGGGTGCATCGTCCGTGTCGCGCTGCGAAATGCCATGCACCCGCTGGCAGAAATAGCTGTAGTAGTTAGGTTCCGGTTGTATGAGGCTGTAGAACGTGTCGACTATCTGCCCATTACGAACCATGACCACCCCCACAGAACAGACACTCGACAGCTGTTGATTGGCCGTTTCAAAGTCGATAGCGATAAAATCACGAATCATTTTAATATCCCAAGTCTTCACCAACAAGCACTACGACGTGTCGTCCCTTGTTCCTGCTGTTCCGCAGAAAGTGGACGTAGCTGCAAATGCTCTCCGGGGAGTTGCAATTGTGGCAGGTGCCGTCGATTCTGCAAGGTGTCTTGATGTCGAACCGCTGGGCGTTGATGGGAGATGCAGTGCTGCGAGCTCTGGCCAATGCTGCTTCTACAGTCTGAGCTACCTTGTTGAGACCGATGACGAAGATGACCTTCTTCGGTCCCCATGAGATAGCGGCTACGCGATTGCCGTTGCCGTCGATATTCACGATGACGCCGTCTTCCGATATGGCGTTGGCACTGGTCAGATACACATCTGCCGTGAAAGCTCTGAGATAGATGGCCTCCTTTTCTTCTGCAGTTTCTGCCAGATCGCGGTCAAGTACTTCAAGTGTTTCCCTGCTTTTCAAAGCCTCTGGGATGCCCAGGTCACGGACGGTGGCTGTTCCGCCCCATGTCACGCTGCTTCCGTTGGCAATGAGTTCCGAGACCTTCTTCACTGCCTCCTTGCCTGTAGGACAGTAGAAGGCTTCCATGTTACGGCGGCTGAGGTTCTTGATTATCCGCTCCGCCAGTTTCTGATTCCTCTCTTCCTGTGGTGTCATTTTTTAGTATCTGTATTATAGTGTGACAGTGATACGTATGTCGATTTACAGATTGCTGACGATGGCTTGAATCTTAGCCTTGGTATCGTCGGTTTTCTGTTCGTCAATCTTGGCAGTCACAATGCCGGAGTCCTCAGCGTGCCAGTAATTGCAGATGTCGTGGTACTCGGCTATTGCGCCAGTATAGACGCCTGGTGAATGGGAAGACACCAACAGTGCCATCTTTTTCACCTTGGCAGGAGCGTTGACGCAGTACATGCGCTGGATAGGAGCCTGAATCTGGGCATTGAGCGTGAAGTAATAGATAGGTGCAGCCAATACTAACACTTCGGCATCGGCCATCAACGGGTAGAGTTCCTGCATGTCGTCTTTCTGGATGCAGGCACCGTTGCCTTTGTTGTGACAAAACTCGCAAGCCAGACAGCCTGCAATCTTCTTGTGCGATACGTTGACCAGTGTAACCTTGTGACCTGCTGCCTCGGCAGCGTTTTTGTACTCTTCCGCCATCCAAGCGGTGTTACCTATGGCTCTCGGAGAAGCCTGTAAAATCAGAATATTCATAGTCGTATTTGTTTAATTATCTCTATAAAGTGTTTATATATAATTGCAAATTTAGCAAAATTTGCTGAATAATAGCTCATTTTGCACCTATTATTAGCAAAGTTTATGAAGAAGATGCTATTCTAATGTGAACCCCGGGAGTATTCTGTCTAACTTCCGGGGTTCATTTCAATGGTGACTCATCCTCTTGATATAGATAGAGTAGGGGACAGTTGGCTTAGCAGAGTTTACGCGAACCATCGCCGATGACTACGTCATAGACCTTGGGTTCATGACCATACTTCTCGTTAAAACGCTTCTTGGCGTCGGCCACAAATTGACGATAGAGGTCATTGCGCACCAAGTTGATGGTGCATCCGCCAAAACCGCCACCCATGATCCGTGAACCAGTGACGCCGTTCTCACGGGCTATCTGATTGAGGAAGTCCAGTTCTTCGCAAGATACTTCGTAGTCCCTTGATAAGCCTTCGTGTGTCTGATACATCAGTTCGCCTACGCGTTCGTAGTCTCCCTCAGTAAGAGCCTCGCAGACTCCCAATACACGATCTTTCTCGCCGAGTACGAATTTAGCACGACGAAAGTCTTCCTCACTAATCTCTGGCTTGACTTCCTCCAGTTGCTCCCATGTGCAGTCACGAAGTGTCTCGAACTTTGCCTCAGGGTGCTTGGCGGCAATGTGTTTGACAACATTCTCGCAAGAACGACGTCGGTCGTTGTAGGGTGACCCAGCCAGTTGGTGCTTGACGACAGAGTCGAGTAACGTTAGTCGGTAACCATCGGGCTTGAAAGGGAAGTATTCGAACTCACGACTGCGACAGTCGAGGCGCATCAGGCAGCCAGCTTTGCCAAATACAGAGGCGAACTGATCCATGATGCCACAGTTTACTCCACAGTAGTTGTGTTCGGTAGCCTGTCCCGCTAATACCATATCCCACTGACTGATCTTGCCGTTGGCAAAGAGATCGTTAAGTCCATATGCAAAGCAGCTCTCCATGGCTGCGCTCGAAGACATTCCGGCGCCAAGGGGCACATCGCCGGAAAAAGCAATGTTAAAGCCCTTGACATCGGCTCCCAACTTTCGCATCTCCAAAGCTATACCATATATATAACGAGCCCATGAAGCACGCGGACCATTAGGGTCGGAGAGTTTGAAGTCAACACGGTCTTTCAAGTCAATGGCGTAGGCCATTACAGTGTCCTCTGTTCCATTGGGGCGTATCTCAGCCATGACACCTTTGTCAACAGCACCGGGGAATACATAACCGCCATTGTAGTCTGTATGTTCTCCAATGAGGTTAATGCGACCCGGTGATACATAAATGTTGCCAGTCTTACCGTCGAAGTGCTTGATGAAGCGACTTCTTACAAAATCGATATCCATCATAGTGTGTAGTGAATTTAGGGCGTTGTTGATATCGAAATGTATTAGAGAACTCCGAAACGATAGATGGTCTTCTGCTTATATTGCTGTCCAGGATTGAGCACTACTGATGGGAAGTAGGGACGGTTAGGAGTGTCGGGGAAGTGCTGAGCTTCAAGACACACGGCCGAACGGCGTGGGAACGTGCAACCATTGGCTCCCTTGTAACCGGTAGCGAAGTTGGCAGTGTAGAGCTGCATACCGGGCTCCGTGGTAAAGCACTCCAAGGTGCGTCCGCTCTTGGGGTCGGTGATTCGTGCTGCAAAGGAAAGTTCACCTTCTTCGTGCTTATTCAGAACGTAGTTGTGGTCGTAGCCATGGCCGAACTTAATCTGCTCGTTGTCTGCCTCAATATCCTGACCGAAAGACTTAGGAGTGCGGAAGTCGAATGGTGTGCCTGCCACCTTCAGAATCTCACCGGTAGGAATGGCAGTGTCGTCGGTCGGTAGATAGAAGTCGGCATTGATTTCGCAAAGCTGGTCCTCAATCGTTGGAGTGGGATCAGCAGCACCAGCCAGACAGAAGAATGCGTGGTGGGTCAGGTTGACGATAGTTTTTTTATTTGTTGTGGCCAAGTATTCAATGACAAGTTCGTTCTCATCTGTGAAAGTGTACTCAACGGTAACATCAAGTTCGCCAGTGTATCCTTCTTCGCCATAGGAAGATATACGGTGCAAGGCCAGCGAGCGTGGCCCCATCTGACGAGCATCCCACACCTTGGCATTGAAACCGACGTTGCCTCCGTGCAAATGGTTAGGACCATCGTTGAGAGCCAGTTGGTAGTCTTTGCCGTTCAGGGTGAACTGGCCCTTACAGATGCGGTTACCCCAACGTCCAATCAGTGTGGAGAGGTAGGGCTCTTTGCCACTGGTGAGTTGTTGAATACTATCGTGACCCTGAATGACATTAGCAATCTTTCCGTCCTTGTCAGGTACCATAATAGCTACGATGGCGCCACCATAGTTAGAGATTGCTACCTCATAGCCTTTACGGTTACGAAGAATGTACAAGTCGGTCTTCTTACCATTGATGGTGGTCTGGAAGTTTTCTCTCTTCAGACCACACAAATTCGCATTTTCTGTAGTGTTTGTCATAATCTAACTGGTTTTAGTTACGAAAATCTATTTGCAAAGTAACTAAAAAAATATGAGAAAGACGAATGAAGTGCGAAAAAAAACGTTAAAAGGTTATGAATTGAATGTTTTAAGGAAATCGCCAACGACATAGGAACTGCCGCCAACGAATATGAAATCGTCTCTAAGGGCATTCTTCATACATTGAGTATATGCTTCATGTACAGTGGGATAGCATTCGCCAAGTAGTCCATGTTTAGTCGCTTCTAACTGTAATTTTTTTTCGTCAATGGCACGTTTGTTGTCGGCTTTGGTAAAATAAAATATAGCCTGCTTGGGCAAAAGTTCAAGCACGCTGTCAAGGTCTTTGTCGTTGACCATTCCAAAAATGATGTGCATGTGTCTGCATCGCTGCTGTTGTAATTGGGCGGAAAGATACTGCCAACCGCCAACATTGTGGCCAGTGTCACAGACTACTTTCGGATTCTGCTGAACAATTTGCCAGCGCCCCATTAGGCCTGTTGACTCAGCGACATGTTCAATGGCGCGTTGTATCTCCTGGCGACTCTTTTCAATATTTTCGGGTCTTTCGCACAGGCATAGATACCCCATCTTGGCTAATTGAAGAATGGCTACAAGAACGGTGTTCATGTTTTTTGCCTGGTAGATTCCTCCCAAGTCGCCATGTAATATTCCAAGATGGATAGTATGGTATGTCATTCCCCCTCCAGGAATGCTATCTGCTGAAGCAATTTCCTTGACATCTTGTGCAAAAATGGCAGATGCGTGCATTTGCTGCGCTTTTTGCTCGAATACGCGCCGTGTTTCTTCATTGGCCTCACCGATAACAACAGGTATACCTTCTTTAATAATGCCTGCCTTCTCACCTGCTATCAATGCTAAGGTGTTTCCCAGGAATTGGGTGTGGTCGAAGCTGATGTTAGTGATGATTGATAATATCGGCGTGATGATGTTGGTGCAGTCAAGCCGGCCTCCTAGCCCTACTTCTATGACGGCTACGTCAACTTGTTGATCTTTGAAGTATTGGAAAGCCATGGCTGTCGTCACTTCAAAGAAGGAAGGGTGGAGGGGCTCGAAAAAAGAACGCTCACGCTCCACAAAGCGAGTGACGTATAATTCGCTGATAGGCTTTCCATTAACACGGATGCGCTCACGGAAGTCTACCAGGTGAGGTGAAGTGTAAAGTCCCACCTTGTAGCCACATTCCTGGAGAATAGCTGCTATGGTATGAGAGCACGACCCTTTTCCATTTGTACCGGCGATATGAATGGTAGCAAACGCCTGATGAGGATGACCTAAATGTTCGTCAAGAAGTAGGGTGTTGGTCAGCCCCTCCTTATAACCGGAATTCCCTTGTCGCTCAAACATGGGAATCTGGTTATAGAGGTAGTTGCAAGTCTCCTGATATGTCATGTGTATAGATACTTGTCGCTAATAAAGAATAGCGAACTTTAATTGAAGTAGTTCCTGAATTTTTGGAAAATAGAGCGTTTGGTGGCTGCGTCACCTTTGAAGTTGTCTGATTGGCGGAATTGCTCTATGGCCGTTTTTTCGTCTTTATTCAGTGTCTTGGGAATATAAACGCTGACGTTTACCACAAGATCACCATTTCCGCGACCGTAACCCTGTACTGCAGGCAGACCTTTACCGCGTAAGCGCATCGTCTTGCCTGGTTGCGTGCCTGGTTCCATCTTCACTTTTAGTTTGTTGCCTTCAATAGTTGGGATCTCAACCTCGCCGCCTAATGCTGCAGTGGGGAAGTCGAGCAGGAGATTATAGATGAGGTCGTTGTTATCGCGGATGAAAGTTTCATTCTCTTCTTCCTCAATAAACACCTGAATGTCACCATTGATGCCTTTATGTCGTCCAGCATTACCTTTTCCGGGAACGTTGACAATCATTCCTTCGGCAACACCGGCCGGTATCTTGATTTCTACAACCTCTTCGCCCTTGACAATACCAGAACCGCCACACTCGTGACACTTGTTCTTGATAACGGTTCCCTCGCCGCCACAAGTAGGACAGACGCCTTGAGTTTGCATCATGCCGAAGATGCTTTGCGTAGTATGGGTGATGACCCCACTGCCGTGGCAGGTAGGACACTGCTCATTGGTGCTGCCGGCCTCGGCACCTGAGCCATGGCAATGAGAACAGGTAATGTCTTTGCGAACTTTGAATTTTTTTGTGACCCCATGGGCTATTTCCTCCAGCGATAGTCTGACCTTCAATCGGAGGTCAGAGCCGCGGTGCTTCTGTGGTCCGCGGCTACCGCTGAAGCCGCCAAAGCCACCGGCGCGTCCACCGAAGATGTCACCAAACATAGAGAAGATGTCATCCATGTTCATCGATGTTCCAAAACCTCCAAAGCCACTGGCTCCAGGTCCATTGAAACCGAACTGGTCGTATTGCTGGCGCTTCTGAGGGTCATGTAAGACGTCATAAGCTTCAGCAGCCTCTTTGAACTTCTCCTCGGCTTCTTTGTTTCCCGGATTGCGGTCAGGGTGGTATTTTATGGCTATGGTGCGATAAGCTTTCTTAATCTGGTCTTCAGTGGCATTTTTATCTACGCCAAGCACTTCATAATAGTCACGTTTTTGTGCCATTTCCTTTTTTGTTATTTCTTATTGTCCTACAGCCACTTTTGCGTGGCGAATTACTTTGTCGTTGAGTCGGTAGCCAGCCTGCAAGCAGTCAATCACTTTGCCTTTCTTGTCATCGCCCATCCCCGGTACCATTGCTACTGCCTCGTGCAGATCAGTGTTGAAATCAGCGTCAGCAGTCTCAATCTTCTTGACGCCAAGGCCTTCAAGTGTCTTCATGAATTTATGGTAGATAAGTTCCATGCCTTCTCGAAGCACAGCGGGGTCATCTGTTTTGGCACCATTGTCAATAGCACGCTCCATGTCGTCAATGACAGGGAGGATGGCCGTTACCGCCTTCTCACCGCCATTGAGAATGAGCTCTGCTTTTTCTTTAAGGGTACGCTTGCGGTAATTGTCAAACTCTGCGGTCTTATAGAGAATCTGGGTCTTCAGCTGTTCTATCTCAGCAAGAGCCGCTTTCAGTGGATCGGTTTCCTCTTCTTCTGTGGATTCCTGAGCAGCAGTCTCGTTGACAGTTACAGTGTCGTTAGCAATAGTTTCGTCGACGGAATTTTCCTCGACGTTTACTTCTTCTTGGTTTGTCTTTTCTTCTGCCATAGTGTTTTGTTATTTAAATCCTAACAGACTAAAAGCAAATATTATGCCATTTTTTCCGGATATTAAGAATACAGTTCAGCTCTCTTCTCCTTGATGCTTTCGTCATATATGTAATCGTCGTATGTTGTCAGCTTGTCAATGGTTCCTTTGGGCGTTAATTCTATGATTCGGTCTGCAACGGTGTTGATGAACTCGTGGTCATGGGAAGCAAAGAGAATGTTTCCTTTGAAGGAAATAAGATTATTGTTAAAGGCTTGAATAGATTCCAAATCCAGATGATTGGTTGGCGTATCGAGAATCAGACAGTTAGCGTTCTTTAACTGCATGCGAGCAATCATGCAGCGCATTTTCTCACCTCCGGAGAGTACGCATACTTTTTTCTGGATGTCTTCATCCTTGAAAAGCATACGTCCCAGAAAGGACTTCATCATTACTTCGTTACCCGTGCCAAACTGTGACAGCCAATCCACAAGGTTCATTTCGGACTTGAAGAATTCTGTGTTGTCGAGTGGCAGATATGCGGTGGTGATGGTGACTCCCCACTTATAAGTGCCGGCGTCGGCCTTTCGGTTACCGTTAATGATTTCAAAGAGTGCTGTCATGGCCTTCGGGTTATGAGACAGAAAGACGGTCTTCTGACCTTTCTCAATGGTGAACGAGACGTTGTCGAAGAGTACTGTACCGTCTGGGTCAACTGCTTTCAGTCCTTCTACTTCCAGAATTTGGGTTCCCGGTTCGCGCTCCATAGAGAAAATGATACCGGGATATTTACGTGTTGACGGGGTAATTTCCTCGACGTTCAATTTCTCCAACATTTTTTTACGAGAAGTCGTCTGCTTGGACTTGGCCACATTGGCTGAAAAACGGCGAATGAATTCCTCCAGCTGCTTTTTCTTCTCGTCAGCCTTCATCTTTTGATTCTGTGCTTGTCGAAGCGCTAACTGGCTGGATTCGTACCAGAATGAATAGTTACCTGAGAAAAGTGTCACCTTGCCAAAATCAATATCGACAGTCTGCGTTGAGACAGCATCCAGAAAGTGGCGGTCGTGAGACACGACCAGAACGCACTGCTCTAAGTTAGACAAGTATTCCTCCAACCACTGCACCGTGTCAAGGTCGAGGTCGTTGGTGGGCTCGTCGAGTAGCAGGTTGTCCGGATGGCCAAACAATGCTTTGGCCAGCATGACTCGCACTTTCTCGTTATTGGATATGTCAGCCATCTTCTTATAATGCTGACTCTCAGCAACACCAAGATTCTGGAGCAGTTGGGCTGCTTCGCTCTCTGCTTCCCAACCATTCATCTCGGCAAAGGCCATCTCCAGTTCGGCTGCCAGAACACCGTCTTCTTCTGTCATTTCCTCTTTGGCATAGAGAGCCTCGCGTTCTTTCATGTTTTTCCACAATGGCTGATGTCCCATCAAGACAGTATCCATGACCGTGTGTTCATCGTATTTGAAGTGGTCCTGCTCCAATACTGACATGCGTTCACCTGGGAGCATTTCGATTGTACCTTTGTTGGGCTCTAATTCACCGCTAATGGCGCGCAGCAGCGTTGATTTTCCTGCACCATTTGCGCCGATGATGCCATAGATGTTACCACTGGTAAACTTCAGGTTGACGTCTTTGTACAACGTCTTTTTTCCAAACTGGATAGCCAGATTTGTGACTGTTATCATTTCTTTTCCTTTACCTTATTAATATTAAGCGGCTGCAAAGGTACGAAAAATTATTGAGAATTGTTGCATTTTTAATTAACTATTTCTATTGCACATCGTTGATGATAGCGCTAACATAGGTGCGCTGCCAGTCTTTTTCGTGATAGATTGTCTGGTCAAATAGTAATATATCCAAGTCTAAAGTTACCCGCTGAGGTGTCCTTGCAGTCTCCGATTCTATGTTTTTAAGCAATTGTTGCAGTGCTGCTGAAGATAGTGTTGTAGTGCCTCTTACCAGACGGTTCATATACCAAAGTTTACCACCTTTGATGTCGGGTGTCCATAGCGTGCGGCTTAGAATGCTGTCTTGCAGTAGGTAAGTCAGCCGTTCTGTCGCCCAGTGTATATGGGCAGTCTGCAAATAGTTAGACCCTAAGGCGATGATAACGGTATGTTTCATTTGGTCTCAGTGATGATGCCATGGCGGTAGGCGTAGAGCAGTTGGCGCAGGTCGTCTATCTGGCTGCGTAGCTCCTCGCCCCGGTCAGTGTCGGCCACCAGCATGCGGTGTGCGGAGAGTTCCACAAGTTGTGTGGTTGACTTAATATCAGTACCTTTTTCAATGGCTTCTGAAGCGCTGGTAAATGGTTCGTGCTGAACCAGTTGGAAACCGCGGCTATGGTAAACCAGCGTATAGCCGGCAATACCCGTTTCAGAGTGATAGGCCTGAGAGAAGCCACCGTCGATAACCATTAATTTACCATTGGCTTTGATGGGGTTCTCGCCACTTGACGCATGAACAGGGACGTGGCCATTGATGATGTGTCGGTTTTCGCCCTTTATTCCGAAAGCGTCGAGTATGTGGTCAGCCACCTCTTCTGAGTTGCGAAGTTGGAAATAATAGCCTTTCTCTTCTTTGAATGTTTCCTTGTCAGTCAGAAAATAGCGTTCAAAGGTTGCCATCTTTGACTTGTCGAACAAGGGGGAGTCCTTTCCGCACCATAGATAAAGGAAATAGTCGCGGGCAAAGAGACGCAACTCCTTCTCAGTGTCGCTTTCAAATGCGGCACGCACCATCATGCCTATGTGGTGCATCAGTCTCTTTCCGCTATAGCGCTTTCCGTTGTAGAGTTCAACTTCTTTCAACGTGCCGTCAGCATTAAGAGGACAAGAGGCATGGAATAGTAGGTTTTGGTTGCATATGGCATACATGCAACCGTGGGATAAGAGCATTTTAATGTGCTTCTGCAGTTTCTCGCTGACGCGGAACGCGTGATGCAGACGTTCCATGAGTTGATCTTCCTCAGGTGTCAACTGACAGGGATTCTTCGGGTCAATCGTGGGGAAGTTATTGGAACGCATCTGATATTCTTTTCCATCTATAACCAGTACACCGCGTTCATAGTCAATATGGTCAAGCAAGCAGCGGTCCAGCATCCCCCATTCAGGACGTCGCTTGAAGATTTGAGCCTCTTTCTTGAATTGAATAATGGAGATGGCCTTATGCATTTGTGCTGTCAGGCGAATGTACTTATCTTCCATCTGGTTACCTGCCATCAGTTTGGGAATAAACTCTTCGCAGGGGTCATTGCCGTAGACCTCCATGGCAAACGTGGCCAGAGGCACCAGGTTGATGCCGTAGGCTTCTTCGACGGTGGCCAGATTGGCATAACGCAGAGACAGTCGCAGCACATTGCAGATACAAGCATTGTTGCCGGCACCGGCTCCCATCCACAGTATGTCATGATTGCCCCACTGTATATCCCACGAGTGATATTGCTTCAGTGTGTCTAAGATGATGTGTGCGCCAGGACCTCTGTCGTAGATGTCGCCTAATATGTGGAGCTGGTCGATGGAGAGTCGTTGAATGACATTGCACAGTGCGATGATGAAGTCGTCCGCCCGGCCTGTAGAGATGATAGTGTCTACGATGACGCTCACATAGGCTGCTTTATCGCTGTCGTCGGTTCGTTCGTGGAGTAGTTCTTCTATGATATAGGCGAAGTCCTCAGGCAGCGACTTGCGAACCTTTGAGCGGGTGTACTTTGAAGATACGTCGCGGCAGACGCTAACGAGTCTGTGAATGGTGATATGGTACCAGTCGTCAAGGTCTTCTGACTCGGCAGCCTTGATGAGTTCCAGCTTTTCCTCTGGGTAATATATGAGTGTGCAAAGTTCGCGGCGCTCTTTGTCGCGTATGTCACCGGCAAACAGCTCGCTGACTTTGCGGCGTATGTTTCCTGACGCATTCTTCAGCACATGTTTGAAAGCGGCACTTTCGCCATGCAGGTCAGCCAGGAAATGCTCCGTACCTTTAGGTAGGTTCAGAATGGCTTCCAGATTGATAATCTCGGTTGCTGCTGAAGCTATCGTTGGAAAAGATGTTGCCAGCAAGCGCAAATAGTGCATGTCATGCTCTGATAATGGCTCTTTCATCGTCTTATCGTTAGTGTTAAATGGTAATTTTCAGGTGATTGTCAATATATTTCCTCATCCGGCGGGTTTGCCAGTCATTTTTTGGCGTTACCGGCATAATGCCTTCCGTCAGTCCCGTCCGCTCGTACGTCAGTTGTAGTAGCCGTCGCGCGAAGTTGTAAAGTTGGTGACTTTGTAGGGCTTCGCAAAGCAATTCTTCTTCACAGTCGTGGTTGCGCAACTCCTTGTCTAACTCTATGAGATGCATTACGGTAAGTTTTCTGTGCTGTTCCAATTTGCGCAGATGACGAAATGTGGCCAGCAGGCGTTCGTTTTCCGTGGCATATTGCATGCCGATGGCTTCTTCAATAGTCTTTGCTGACTCATAGTCATCAGGCATGTAGCATGTCATTTGTCTTATGTCAAAATCAGGAGGGTCAATACGCAACTGTAGCAGTCCTCGCCTGACGACATCGGCTATTTGTTCTTGGTGGATATAGCAGTAGAGCCTGCGCCACTGGTCATGGTCGGTAATATTGATATATGGTTCTCCCAGCCAGCGCTCGTCACCTGTAATACCTACCTTTATGAGTTGCTGCAGCGTTTTCTTCGTGTCGTCAGTCATCAGTTCCCAGGGATTGCTGTCCATTACCTTCTGGTAGATAAGTGCCATTTGTTGAGCCATGTCTTCATTGGTGATGGAGTGGGTAACAAGACTGTTACGAATGATGACGGTGCGCTTGTTCCATCCGAGTTCGTGCATACATTCTTCTTCCATTTTCCCTTGAATGATGACGGCATACGCTTTCTGTACTAAGCGTTTAACAAAGAGCAGGCGTTTGGGTTGTTTCTCTTTCCAGAAGTGATGGTTCACTACCCATGGTTCTAATTGACCGTGCGGCGTCAATACGATTCGAGTATTGTTTCTCAACGCTTTTTGAGCCAGGCGGTATGCCGTGAAATGCCAGCAGCCATGAATGTGCAGAATATCGTAATGTTGGCCGTTCAGTAATTCTTTGGCATGTTGATAACTGTCTGTTGCCTCACATACAATTCCAGGAACCATTGCTGCGCAAAGCGTTTCTACGTATTGCGCTATCATTGAATGATCATTGTTGCCATGGTAGTGGAGTACCTTCATGCAAACAGATTCTTAAGGAATACGCTTATACCCATGCACATCCGCTTTCCTGCTCCAATATGCTGGTCGAAGAGTTTGATAACTTCCAGACTGCACTCGCTGCTGAAAACCATTGCGTCGTACATTCCTCGACGCATACGGAAGAATCGACCCTTGTGTCCCCCGTTTCCATGGCGTTCGGCTTTCATAATCAATGTAGCCGCGTCAGCTATGTGGTTAAATGGCTGGCGGTAGATTTCCGGCTGTCCATGTTTCAGTCTGCCGTACACCATGGTAATCTGGCCGTCGGTACAACTCTCAAGCCACTCTTCGTTCAGTGGCGGACGAGTGATGTCGGCAAACATGATGTGAGGTGCGAGAGCCGCTTTCGCCCCGATGTTAAGTGCCAGCCGTGTGCGACTGTTATTGTACACACTCTTGGGCAGAAATGTTGTGTAGAGATGGGCGTTCTCTTGTTTGATTTTTTTTAAGATATCAGGTGTGCTGTCTGTAGAAGAGTCATCCACCACAATTATTTCTCCATGCACTTGACCTGCCACAGTCAGAAACTGTGGCAGGTTGTGTTCAAGTGCATCAGCCTGGTCATGCACAACGATGACCACTGATATGTTATAATTACCGGTTCTTGTCACTTATTTTTTGGCGTCTACGGCAGCCTGCTCAATAGGCAGGCAGTTTTTATAGTTTTCTATGTACTTCTCGAAACCGGCGACATCTTCTGCTGTTGGTGCGATGGAAACACCCGTGTTACCTGCGAAGACGACCTCTTCAAGATAGTCGGCCAGGTTCTTGCCATTTTTGTTGATAAGGTATCCTGCCAGAAGTGCTATTCCCCACGCTCCACCTTCGCCAGCCGTTTCCATTACGCTGATGGGGCTGTTAAGTGCTGCTGCCAGCATGCGCTGACCAACGCCGGGGGTCTTGAAGTAACCGCCATGGCCAGTAATGCGGTCTACCTTAATTTTCTCTTCTTTCAAGAGAATGTCGTTGCCTATCTTGAGCACGCCAATGGCACCATACAGGTGAGCACGCATGAAGTTGGCCAGATTGAACTTGTCGCCAGCTGAGCGCACAAACATAGGACGTCCCTCCTGTAAGCCCGTGACGGGTTCGCCGCTTACATAGTTATAAGCCATCAGGCCACCGCAGTCAGTGTCGCCCTCTAATGCCTTGTTGAACAACTTGCCGTACAGCTCGTTCATGTCAACGGGAACGCCTAACAGTTGTTGGTACTCCTTGAACAGACCTACCCATGCGTTGATGTCGCTGGTACAGTTGTTGCAGTGAACCATTGCTACCAGCGAACCGTCAGGCGTGGTCACCATGTCAATCATTTCGTAAGGCTTGCTGAGGGGTTTCTCCAGCACAATCATGGAGAACGACGAAGTGCCGGCAGAAACATTACCCGTACGCTGCTTGACAGCATTTGTGGCAACCATTCCTGTGCCGGCGTCACCCTCAGGGGGACATACGGGAATGCCTGCTTTCAGGTGTCCGCTAACATCCAGTTTCTTGGCACCCTCTGGTGTCAGGAATCCAGCATTCTCGCCAGCGACGAGCGATTTTGGCAATATGTCGTTTAGGCTGTATGGTAGCCCTTTCGCAGCGAGAATCTTGTCGAACTTTTCCACCATTTCCGCGTCGTAAGTCTTGGTGGCGGGGTCTACGGGAATCATTCCTGAAGCGTCGCCTACGCCCAACACAAACTTGCCGGTTACCTGCCAGTGGACGTATCCGGCCAGCGTGGTCAGGTATTTGATGTCGGCCACATGTTCCTCGTTGTCGAGAATGGCCTCATAGAGATGGCTGATGCTCCAGCGCAGGGGTATATTATAGTTGAATAGCTTCGATAGCTCTGTGGCAGCCTTACCGGTATTGGTGTTGCGCCATGTGCGGAAGGGTACTAATATCTCTTGTTGCTCGTTGAAAGCCATGTAGCCGTGCATCATGGCCGAGAAACCAATAGCAGCCAACGATTCTATCTCACAGTCGTACTGCTTCTGAACGTCTTTGCGCAGGTCTGCGTAGCAGTCTTGAAGTCCATACCAGATGGCTTCAGTAGAGTAGGTCCACAGCCCATCTACCAATTGGTTTTCCCACTCGTGAGAACCCTGGGCAATGGGTTTGTTCTCTTGGTCGATGAGTACGGCTTTGATACGTGTGGAACCAAATTCGATTCCTAAAATGGCCTTTCCAGCCTCGATAGTTTGTTTAGCTGTCATAATATTTTGTTCTGTTAGGATTTATTTGATTGCAAAAGTAACTTATTTTTTGCAAACAGCCAAACATTTTATGCTGAAAATTGAAAGATTACTTGTTTTCTTTTTCTGTGTTTGGAGTTGAAAAAACGGAATTTAGTTTTTCAGAATAAAATCGTAAGAATATTTGGCTGTTTGCTTACAATTTATTACCTTTGTGGCCGATTTAATTAGTTATTCTACAGTCGCGCCCTCGTGCAGGGTGGGAATGAGACCAACAAGACGACTGTCCTCGTGCAGGACGGGCATGGCTCAGTGGACAAATATAACAAAAAACAAACAATTAATTATGGCAGAAATGAATTTTGGTGGCGTCATTGAAACAGTAGTCACCAGCAAGGAATTCTCATTGGAGAAAGCACGTGAAGTATTGAAAGATGAGGTAATTGCCGTCATTGGCTATGGTGTTCAGGGTCCTGGACAAGCCTGTAACCTGCGCGACAATGGCTTTAATGTCATCGTAGGTCAGCGTCAGGGCAAGACTTACGACAAGGCCGTGGCAGATGGTTGGGTGCCGGGCAAAACCCTCTTCTCTATCGAGGAGGCTGCTGAGAAAGGCACTATTCTGTGCATGCTGCTGAGCGATGCCGGACAGATGCAGCAGTGGCCCACCATTAAGCAATACCTGAAGCCGGGCAAGACGCTCTACTACAGTCATGGCTTCGCCATCAACTGGAGTGATCGTACGGGTGTAGTACCTCCCAAGGATGTTGACGTCATCATGGTGGCACCTAAGGGTAGCGGTACTAGCCTGCGCACTATGTTCTGCGAAGGTCGCGGTCTAAACTGTTCGTATGCAGTCTATCAGGATGCTACCGGAAAGGCCAAAGAGAAGACCTTGGCTTTTGGTATCGGCATCGGTGCAGGTTACCTGTTTGAGACTACTTTTCAGCGCGAAGCCACTTCTGACCTCACTGGTGAGCGCGGCAGCCTGATGGGTGCTATTCAGGGTCTGCTGTTGGCTCAGTACGAGGTGTTGCGTGAGCACGGCCATACACCTTCTGAGGCTTTCAACGAGACTGTTGAGGAGCTCACTCAGAGCCTTGGACCGCTCTTTGGTGCTAAGGGTATGGACTGGATGTATGCCAACTGCTCCACCACTGCTCAGCGTGGTGCGTTGGACTGGGCTCCCCGTTTCCATGATGCTATCAAGCCCGTCATGGAGTGGCTCTACTACTCGGTGAAGACTGGTAATGAGGCTCAGATTACCATCGACGCTAATTCGAAGCCCGACTACCGTGCCGGACTGGAGAAAGAGTTGGAGGCTATGCGCAATCAGGAAATGTGGCGTGCTGGCGAAACTGTTCGCAAGCTTCGTCCCGAATATCAAGAGGATTAATTTCTGTAAAGCATAAAAAGGGAGAGGTGATGAGCCTCTCTTTTTTATGATATGGATGTTGCCATGATAAAACCGTCTTTCAACACTATTCGCTCTTCTGTCAGCAGATGTTGAAGAGCCTTGTCAATGACTTCAGTGGAAAAAGACAGACCGTGAAGTTCTGTTGGGTGGTGGCACTTTCCGTCGCATAGTAGTTGGAGAATGACCTCAGATACCGTGGCTGTCTGCTGCTGTTGGGCAGGGGTGTTTTCCTGACGGTTGATACAGATGTCACACTGTCCACAGTCATGTGTCTGCTTTTCCCCAAAATATTCCAACAGCTGGCGTGAACGGCAACGATTGTCGTTCTGCATATAGTTAAGCATGGCAAGTATGCGTTGGCGGTATTGTTCCAGGCGGTGTTCATAAATGTTGGATGGCAACTGGATGTGCTCCTGGTCTTCGCGGCGTTGCAGATAGTGGATGGTAGGCACATGCTGACGTGGAATATACTGAATGATATGTTTCTGTGCCAGCGATTTGAGTACATCGTGGAGCATGACGGGGCGAAGCCCGCACTGCTGAGCAATAAGATTTTCGTCAATGTAGCCGAAGTCGGCAAAGAGTCCGCCGTAGTTGCGTAGCAGAGTTACTATGAGGCGATCCTCGTCGGCTGACAGTTCGTTGAGCCTGTAGAGCTCGTGGCGCTCAAGCAGAAAACGTACACGAGTCTGTTGGTCGGGTGCTGGGTCGTACTCCAAATAGCCGGCACGCTGCAGTATTTGCAGGGCCGAATTTACGCGTACCGGAAAGTGATGGAACCGCTGGCAGAAGGTGTCAATATCGAATTCACGGGTGATACCAAATCCATCTCCTGTGGCTATTTGGAAAAAGTAGGCCAGATGTTCGTAGATTCTCCGGATTTCGTCTTTGGGCGGGAAGGTGTCTTCTATGCGTCTAGCTAGTTTCGCATGATCGTTTTTCTCGTAGAGCAGAATAGCCTGTGCGGGCTTTCCGTCGCGTCCAGCTCGTCCGGCTTCTTGGAAGTAGGCTTCAATGGAGTCTGGACAGTCAAAGTGCATGACCAGTCTCACGTCAGGCTTGTCAATACCCATGCCAAAGGCGTTAGTAGCCACAATGATACGTGTGCGGTCTTCTTGCCAGTCACGTTGGCGCTGGTCTTTCACTTCGTGTTCCAGTCCAGCATGATAGAAGGTGGCGCTGAGTCCCGACGTTGTGAGTGCCTGAGCCAGTTCCTTGGCTCTGCGGCGGCTGCGGACATAGACAATGACTGAACCAGAAGTATAGTTGAGAGTATGGACTAGTTCTTGGTATTTGTCTGTAGACCTCTTTACGGAGTAGGTGATGTTGTGACGCTCGAAAGACATGCGGAATATGCGGAACGAACTTTCTTCAACATCTTTTTGCCCCGTAGATGGCTTTACAGGTGTACGGGTCAGCTTTTGGCAGATGTCGTCGACGACTTGCGGTGTGGCAGTGGCGGTGAGAGCCAGTACAGGAATCTCTGGCAACAGCGTGCGTATGTTGGCTATTTCCAGGTAGGACGGACGGAAGTCGTAGCCCCATTGTGAGATGCAGTGAGCCTCGTCGACGGTGATGAACGATACCCTCATGTGGCGTAGCTTGGTGATGAAGAGTTCAGTGCCGAGACGCTCCGGCGAGACATAGAGAAACTTGGTGTGTCCCAGTATGCAATTGTCCAGCACGCGGAGAATGTCGTTGCGTTGCATGCCGCTATAGACGGCGGCAGCCAGTATGCCGCGCTGCCTGAGGTGGGTTACTTGGTCTTTCATTAAGGCAATGAGCGGGGTAATGACGATGCACACCCCCTCAAGTGCTAGTGCAGGTACCTGAAAGGTCAGCGACTTGCCGCCTCCCGTAGGCATGAGTCCCAGCGTGTCGCGTCCTAAGCCAATTGACTCTATAATCTGCCGTTGTATGCCGCGAAAGTCGTCATAGCCCCAATAGCGGTGCAGTATTTCCTTGTAGTTGCTCAACGTTGTTGCTCCTTACTCTTCCACGTCGTTTCCTTCCGAGGGCTGGATTCCCTCAATCTGCAGTTGTATTTCGCCACGCTTGTAGGCGTTTTCTTCGATGGTGTAAACGATGTCGAAAGAGCGCCGGGACTTGATGTAGCGTGCAGCTGCCGACTGTCCGAAGGCTATTCCATTCATAACCACTGCCGACTTAGAGTCTACAAGTTCTAATTTGATGTGTTCCTGATGGCGGCCAACCACTTTTGAGGTGCCGAAGTCGAAGACGTTGCGTGTAATGAAGAGCGGCTTGCTGTTGCCTGGTCCGTGGGGAGCCAGTTTTTTCAGCTCGTTGAGCAGGCGTTTGTTGATTTGGTGAAAGTCCAACTCCATTTCTATATCCAGGGTCTGCTGCGTCTGTTCAGGCAATATGTGGTTACTGACATACTCTTGGAAGCGCCGGCGGAATTCGGGAATGTTTTCCTGGCGTAGGGTAAGTCCTACGGCGTAGGTATGGCCACCGAAGTTTTCCAGCAGGTCGCGGCACGACTTGACGGCATCGTAGACGTCGAAACCGGCTACGCTGCGTGCAGAGCCTGAGGCAATGCCGTCAATGATGGTCAATACCACCGTAGGGCGAAAGTATAACTCGGTGAGTCGCGAGGCAACAATGCCTACTACTCCCTTCTTCCAACCCTCGTCGTAGAGCACGATAGACTGCTGGTGCTGCTGGCTCTCCAGTCGTTCTACTATCTCGTTGGCCTCTACCGTCATCTGTTTGTCCACGTCCTTGCGCTGCTCGTTGTATTCATTGATGCGTGTAGCCATGGTTAGGCTACGCTGCAAGTCGCGCTCTACGAGCAGGTCTACAGCCTCGCGTCCGTTCATCATGCGTCCAGAGGCATTAATGCGTGGCCCTATCTTAAAGACGATGTCGCTCATGGTTAGCTCGCGGTTGGAGAGTCCACAAATTTCAATGATAGCCTTCAGACCTGTAGAGGGCGATTGGTTCAGGTGCTTCAGTCCGTGGAAGGCCAGCGTACGGTTTTCACCTTCCACCGGCACCAGGTCAGCGGCAATGCTGACCGCACAGAAATCGAGCAGTGGAATGAGCCTTGAGAAAGGAATGCCGTTGTTCTTGGCAAAAGCCTGCATGAACTTAAATCCCACACCACATCCGCAGAGGTGCTTGAAGGGGTAGGTGGAGTCTCTGCGCTTGGGATTGAGAATGGCTACGGCAGGAGGCATTACCTCGTCGGGCACGTGGTGGTCGCAGATGATGAAGTCCACACCCAGCGACTTGGCATACGCTATTTCTTCAACAGCCTTGATGCCGCAATCCAGTACGATGATGAGTTTTACCCCTGTCTCGGCCGCATAGTCTATTCCTTTCTTGCTGACGCCATATCCTTCGTCCTCGCGGTTGGGAATATAGTAGTCAATGTTGGAATAGAACTGCTGCAGGAACTTGTAGACCAGCGCTACGGCTGTACAGCCGTCGACGTCGTAGTCTCCATAAACCATGATGCGCTCTTTGCGCCCCATGGCGTCGTTCAGTCTATCCACTGCCACGTCCATGTCATTCATTAGGAACGGGTCAATCAGCTCATTAAGCATGGGGCGGAAGAAGCGCTTGGCAGCACTCTCCGTCTTTATGCCTCGTTCTATGAGCAGCGTAGCCATTACGGTGCTCATCCCGATTTTATCGGCCAGTTCCTTAGCTGCTTGCTGTCTTTCGGGTGTCAGTGGTTTGTAATTCCATTTAAATTGCATTTATGTTGTTTTTATTTTCTGTCGTCTGCAGTGTATCGATGCACCATTCCATGCGATGTAGGTACACAATACGCCTTCAAAGTTACGAAGAAAAAACTAATAAATGGAACTGAAGGCTATTTTTTTAACAGATTTTGTTTTTTGGGCAGGGGCGTGGTTTCAGAGTTTCGACATTTCGATGTTTCGATGTTCCGGTATTCCGTTATTCCGGTGTTCCGAAATTTCAAGGTTTCGCCTCAATCATAAACCTTGACGTCACGCTTGCCCTGCAGCACTGCCAGTGCATTTAGAGCCAGTGCCTCCATTTCGTCCTCACCGGGGAATGTATAGACGGGAGCCAGAAAACCAATGCGGCGGCGCAACTCACTGACAATATACTCAGCGTGTGCCATGCCTCCTGTCAATAGAATGGCGTCAATGTTGCCACAGAGTACGGCTGCTTCCGCCGCAATGTTTTTAGCCACATGGTAGAGCATGGCTTCTACGATGAGCTGGGCGTGCGTGTCGCCATCCTTGATACGCTGAAGAATTTCGCGCATGTTATTTGTTCCCAAGTGTGCGTTGAGTCCTGCTTTTCCGGCTATGCGTTTGAGCAGTTGCTTTTCAGAGTATTTGCCGCTGAAACATAGTCTGATGAGGTCTGCCGCAGGTAGCGAGCCTGCACGTTCTGGCGAGAAGGGTCCCTCTCCGTCCAGTGCGTTGTTGGCGTCAATGGCTCGCCCGTGTTCATGGGCAGCTATGGAGATGCCACCCCCCAGATGACAGATAATCAGGTTCAGGTCTTCATACTCCTTCCCGATGCCACGCGCATATCGGCGGGCAATGGCACGCTGGTTCAGGGCATGCCAGATGCAAATGCGTGGCATAAGTGGCGACCCACTGATGCGTGCCAGCGGTGACAGTTCGTCCACCACTCCCGGATCGGCAATGAACGAGCGGCATCTATGCTGTGCTGATTCTGCGTGTGCTGCCGTTGCAGAAGCTTGAGTGCAGAGTCTTTTTCTATTAATTTCTTCTGCTATTTCGTAGGCAATGAGACAGCCCAGGTTACAGGCGTGGTTGTGCATCACGCAACCATGCAGCGTGTCGTCAATCATCTGGCGGTTTATTTCGTAAACCCCGCCGGCAATGGGTTTTACCAAGCCACCGCGTCCGATGACGGCGTCGAAGTCCAGGTCAATGTCGGCGGCAGCCAGTTCGTCGAGTACCAGCTGTCGGCGGAAGTCTTGTTGTTCTGTAATGGCGTCGAATGGTACCAGTTCTTCAGCTGTGTGTGTGATATTTCTCAGCAAAATGGGTTTCTCGTCGACATAGACGGCCATTTTCGTACTGGTGCTGCCAGGGTTGATGACAAGTATCTTCATAGTTGGTGTGCAAGAGAAATGGTAGATAGAATATTGACTGTTTGTTATATGGCAGCCAGAGCTAAGGAATAGTATTTTGAGTCAGGACTGTCAGCCCGTGACGGCACCACGCAGCAACACTGGGTTCCCTGCAGCACGCCGGCAGTCTTGGCGTAGCCGAAGAGTGTCAGCGTCTTGTAGAACACGTTGCCCGCTACGATGTCCGGGAAGATGAGTGCGTCAGCCTGTCCGTCGATGACGCTCTTGATGCCTTTCTCGTGCAACGAGACGCTGTCGAGTGAGGTCTTCAAGTCCAGCGGTCCGTCGATGATGCAGTGGCCGAACTGTCCGCGTTGAGCCTCGGCAATAATTTCCAGATAGTCTACGGTGTAGGGGAATGCCTTGGCACTCACCTTCTCAGCGCAATGGATGAGCGAGATGCGTGGCTCCTCAATGCCCAGCGCATGGCAGACATAGTTCATGTATCTTATCTGCTGTCGGCGTTGCGTGGGTGTGGGTACTGGAATGACGGCAGCATCGGTGAAGAACAGCAGCTTCTCGTACTTCGGAATCTCAGCCATGGCCACATGGGTCAGCACATGGCCCTGGCGCAGAATGCCCTGTTCCTTGTCCAAGATGGCTCTAAGCAGCACATCGGTATTGACGAGTCCTTTCATCAGGATGTCGGCCTCACCACTTTTGCACAGTGCTACCGCCTGGCGTGCACACTCTTCTTTGTTGTCACCGTCGACATAGATGGGCTCAATGAACCCCATCTCCTTGCCTTTTTCCACTGCGTAGCGGGTGCTGGCATCATTGGCGCATACCACGGCAACGCGTTTCTTGTCTCCTCGCTCTTGCAGGAAGACTATCATGTCGTTAAGTGTCCTGATAGATTTCATAGGCTGTTTGTTATGTAGTGATGTTTTCTTGGTTTTGAGTTATTCCTGTAGAGTGGTGGACAGACTAGCGCTCAGCTCGCATCGGATTATGCAGGAAGTCTTCGTAGGCCAGTCTGATGCCGTCCTCCAGCTCTGTCTTATAAGTCCATCCCAGCCGGGCAGCTTTGCTGACGTCCAGCAGTTTTCGTGGAGTCCCGTTAGGCCGTGTGGCGTCCCACTCGATGCGTCCCGTATATCCAACTACTTTTGCAACCAATTCTGTCAGTTGTTTGATAGTCAGTTCCTTACCGGTGCCTGCATTAACGGTTTCGTTCCCGCTATAGTTGTTCATGAGAAACACACACAGATTGGCCAGGTCGTCCACATATAGGAACTCGCGCAGCGGGCTGCCGTCGCCCCAGCAAGTAACGCTGTCGAGTCCCGCTTCCTTGGCCTCGTGGAAACGGCGAATCAGCGCCGGCAGCACGTGGCTGTGCTCAGGATGGTAGTTGTCGTTAGGTCCATAGAGGTTGGTGGGCATCACAGAGATGTAGTCTGTGCCGTACTGATGGTTCAGAAACTCACAGTACTTCAACCCGCTAATCTTGGCCAGCGCGTAGGCCTCGTTGGTTTTTTCCAGTTCGCTGGTTAGCAGGCAACTCTCCGGCATGGGCTGTGGTGCCATACGTGGGTAGATGCACGATGAACCCAGGAACTCCAGCTTCCGGCAGCCGTTTTTCCATGCGGCATGTATGACGTTCATCTCCAGTATCATGTTGTCGTACATGAAGTCGGCCAGCGCACTTTGGTTGGCTACGATGCCGCCTACCTTTGCTGCTGCCAGGAAAACGTATTCAGGTTTTTCCTCAGCGAAGAACGCTTCCACGGCGTCCTGCCGTGTCAAATCCAGTTCTTTGTGCGTGCGCGTTATTATATTGGTATAGCCCTGGCGTTGCAGTTCTCTTACTATCGCAGAACCCACCATGCCGCGGTGTCCTGCCACATATATTTTTGCGTTTTTCTCCATCATTTCACAATACCTTTCTCTAAATATTCAGCCAGATTTGTTCTAACCTTGGCTGCGGCACCCTCAGCGGCCACCTTCGCAATGTCGTGGTCAACCATCAGGTGCACCAAATCCTCAAAGCTTGTCTTGTTGGGGTTCCACCCCAGTTTGGCCTTGGCCTTGGTGGGGTCACCCCAGAGGTTTACTACGTCAGTGGGCCGGTAGAAATCCTCTGAGACAGCCACCAGCGTCTTGCCGATGATCTGTTCGGGACCTTTCACACAGATGCCCTTCTCATTGATGCCCTCTCCTTCAAATTTCAATTCCATGCCGGCATGACGGAATGCCAGGTCTGTAAATTCGCGTACGCTGTGCTGTACGCCCGTGGCAATGACAAAATCCTCAGGCTTTTCCTGTTGCAGTATGAGCCACATGCACTCCACGTAGTCCTTGGCGTAACCCCAGTCGCGCAGCGAGTCCATGTTGCCCAGATAGAGACAGTCCTGCAGTCCCTGGGCAATACGGGCGGCAGCCAACGTTATCTTGCGTGTCACGAAGGTTTCACCCCTGCGCTCCGACTCGTGGTTGAACAGTATGCCCGAACAGCAGTACATGCCATAGGCCTCGCGGTACTCCTTGACAATCCAGAAGCCATACTGCTTGGCCACGGCGTAAGGCGAGTAGGGGTGGAATGGTGTGTTCTCGTTCTGTGGCACTTCCTCCACCTTGCCGTAGAGTTCTGACGTCGATGCCTGATAGATGCGGCATGTCTCGATGAGTCCCAACTGGCGTACAGCCTCCAGTATGCGTAGCACCCCCACGGCGTCGACGTCGGCGGTGAACTCCGGCGAGTCGAAGCTGACCTGCACATGGCTTTGTGCCGCCAGGTTGTAAATTTCCGTGGGTCGCACCTTTCCGATGACGCCCAGTATGGACATTGAGTCGCCCAGGTCGGCATAGTGCAGGTGGAAGCGGGGTTTACCCTCCAGGTGGGCTATGCGCTCGCGGAAGTCTACCGACGAGCGGCGTATGGTGCCGTGCACCTCGTAGCCTTTTTCCAGCAGAAATTCAGCCAGATAGGAGCCGTCCTGTCCGGTGATGCCCGTAATGAGTGCTATATTCTTCATTGTATTCTCTTGTTGATTGTTCTAAAGATACTTGTTTGTGCTTATTTGTCAGTCTTGTCCTGAGAACTGCTTGATGCGCTGTTCCTCCGAGAGTTTGCAGATGAGCAGCGTGTCGTCGTTTTCAGCCACGATGTATCCGTCCAGTCCCTGTATTACCACCTTTTTCTCCTGTGTGGTGTGTATGATGCAGTTGCTGGTTTCAAAGAGCGCGATATCTGGTCCGATGCAGGCGTTGCCGTAGAGGTCTTTCTTTGTCTGCTGTTGCAGTGATCCCCACGTGCCCAGGTCGCTCCATCCGAAGTCGGCAGGACAAACGAAAATCTCTTCAGCTTTCTCCATGATGGCATAGTCAACACTGATGTTCTCACATTCTGGGAAGAGTTCGTTGATTTTCTCCTGCTCCTCTGCCGTGCCGTAGATGGGCAGCATGCTCTCGAAGATTTTGGCCATGGCGGGCTGATAGATGCGGAAGGCATTGACGATGGTTGACACATTCCAGATGAAGATACCCGCGTTCCAGAAGTAGTTGTTCTTCTGTATGTAGCGCTGGGCGGTCTCCAGATCAGGTTTCTCGCGGAAGGAGTCTACCCTGAAGATGCCCTTGTTGCGCAGCGAGTTGGCCGAGAGGTTGGCCTCTATATATCCGTAGCCCGTCTCCGGACGAGTGGGCTTCATGCCCAGTGTGACGATGGCGTCGCTGTCGCTGGTAAAGTCCATGCACGCTGTGATGATGCGGCGGAACTCCTCAACATTCATCACCACGTGGTCGCTGGGTGTGACAACGATATTGGCTTTGGCGTCGCGCGACTTGATGCGCCACGAGACGTAGGCTATGCATGGTGCCGTATTGCGGCGACAGGGCTCGCAGAGTATGTGGTCTGCCGGCATGTTGGGCAATTGCTCGGCCACGGTTCCTCGATAGTTCTTGTTGGTGACTACCCATACATTTTGGGCGTCGACGATGCCTTGAAAGCGCTCTACCGTCAACTGCAGCAGCGACTTGCCTATGCCCAGCACGTCAATGAACTGCTTGGGCTTGTCAGTTGTGCTCATAGGCCAGAAGCGGCTGCCTACGCCGCCAGCCATGATGACCAGATGATTATTGATTCTTGCCATAATTCTTACTTGCTACACTGTTTATTCTGCAAAGATATGCAATTTTTTTCTATTACGCTAATTTTGTGGCATTTTTTTGTCTGGCTCGCTCCGCAGTTCCTTTTTTCGTCTGTGGGCTCACTCTGCAGCGTTTTTTTTCTTTATAACCTGCTTGACGGCCACCCACGCAATGGCTATGACCACTAGTGCGATGATGGCTATTTTGATGTATTCAGCATACTCTTCAATCTTCTCGTTGAGCTGGCTCTCCGGGACGATGGTGTGCAGATACCAGCCCAGTGCGGCTAGTATGGTATGCCAGCAGCTTGCGCCTATCGTTGTGTAGAGCAGGAATTTCCAGTAGTTCATGCGAGCCAGTCCTGCCGGTATGGAGATGAGGTGGCGTATGCCCGGAATGAGCCGTCCCGTCAGTGTGGCCACGATGCCGTGGTCGTCGAAGTAGCGCTCGCTCCTTTCCACCTTTTCCTGGTTCAGCAGACACATCTTGCCCCACTTGCTGTTGGCAAAGCGGTAGATGACGGGGCGCCCTACGTAGTAGGCCACCAGGTAGTTGACCGAGGCGCCCAGGTCGGCACCGATGGTGGCAAAGAGTACGACGAGCCACACGTCCAGTTGTCCGCTGGCGGCATGGTAGGCTGCCGGTGTGACGACGAATTCAGAGGGTACGGGTACTACGGTGCTCTCCAGCAGCATGAGGAAGAGTATGGTGCCGTAGTTCAGGTTGCCTAATAGGGAAGTGATGAATTGCATTTATTTTGTTTTTTCGTTTTCGGGCAGATGTTGCTCCATGTAACTGACGTAGTCGGCAGGCTCCATGCCTTGCGGAAAGAGGAATCCCAAGACGATGCGTGCCTCGCGCGGGTTTTGCTCCACGCTCTGTCGCAGATAGTCCATGAACTCGTCCCACTTCTTCAGGTCGTAGCAGCATAGTGCCATGTACGCATAGCCTTTGTTGAAGTCTGGGTCCAGCACGTTGACCACCTGGAAGAACTTCTTGAACATGTGGTAGCTGGACTGTACATAGCGGTTGTCGTAGAGCGAGACGATGATGCGCAGCAGTATAGCCGGATTCATGTCCGACTGCTTGATAGCCTTCTTGAAGCTTTCTTCGGCTTCGGCGGCCATGCCGTTTTCCAGTAGCAGGTGCCCCCTGATGACCAGCAGGTCCGTGGTGTCGCCGGGCAGCTGCATGGCGGTGTCTATCATTTCCTGCGCCTTGGCCAGCTGGTGCTGCTTGCTGTAGCAGAAGGCCAGCTCCAGGTATATCTGCTGCAGTGTCTCTGAAGCCTCTTCCGCCATTTCCAGTGCATTCTCCAGATAGGGGATGGCTTCTTGCTGGCGGTTCAGATTGACTAGACATACGCCGATGTTGAGCAGCGCCAGGTCGTCGTCGGGCACGATTTTGTTCAGCCGGCGGAAGTATTCCAGCGCCTCTTCGTAGTTGCCCAGCCGGAAGAGTCCGTTGGCTTTGTAGGCGAGTCCTTCGGGGTTCTCCGGATTGATGGCTATGGCGTATTCGCTGCTGGTGATGGCGTTGCTGTAGTCCTCGTTCATGAGTTGTACCGAGGCCAGTGCGTTCCAGTAGTGGGTAGAGTAGGGGTTGCGGTCAATGAGTTCGTTGAACAGCCGCTCGGAGTCCTCATACTTGCCCAGTCCGAAGAGTGTGCGTGCCATCAGCTCCTTGAAGTCAGAGCTGTCGTCGCCCTTTGAGCGCATCATCCATTCGTAGGCCTTGTCGTTGATGCCGTAGTCCACAAACAGGTTGGCGCAGTCCTTGATGAAGTCTTCCCACTCGTCCTCCTCCACCGTCTTCGCCATCTGGCGCAGGTAGCGGTCGGCCTCGTCAGCGTGTCTCTCGGCAATGAGTATCTCTGCCTTCAGGTAGACGTAGTCCGGGTCTTCCTTGTCGCCAATGGCGTCAGCATAGCGGTGGGCTCCCTTGTCGTCGTCGGCAGCCAGTGCCTGGCGTGCCTTGTAGACGTTGGGTAGCGTGGAGTCGGGAAACAGTTCCAGGGCGTGGTCGATGGCTTGGTCAGCCTTGTCAAACTCGCCCCTGTAGTTGTAGTAGTCGGCCAGGTCTACCAAGTCGTCAGCGTCCATGAAGGGCTGCTCGCCGGCTTGCTGTGCAGCTTCGTAGCTGTCGAGCAGTTCCTTGAATTCCTCTGAGTTGAAATAGTCTTCGTCGTATTGCATTTACTTTTTCCACGAGTCCTTCAGACCGACGGTCTTGTTGAAGACCAGGTGGTCAGCAGTTGAGTCTAAGTCAATGGTGAAGTATCCGATGCGCTGGAACTGCAGGAAGTCGCCGGCCTGCTTTTCCTTCAGGTACTGCTCCACGTAGCAGTTGTTGCGCACCTGGAGCGACTGCGGGTTCAGCAGTTCGCGGAAGTCGCGCTCGTCGGCAGCGGGGTTCTCGATGGCGAAGAGGCGGTCGTACAGCCGCACCTCGGCCTTGAGTGCCGTGCGGCAGTCCACCCAGTGCAGCGTCTTGCCCTTGATCTTGCGGTCAGCGCCGGGCATGCCGCTGCGCGTCTCCGGGTCGTAGGTGGCATAGACGGTGGTAATGTTGCCCTCGGCGTCTTTGTCGCAGGGATGTTCCTCGTCGCACTTGATGATGTAGGCGTTCTTCAGGCGCACCTCCTTGCCGGGAGCCAGTCGCTGGAATTTCTTCTCGGCCACCTCCATGAAGTCGTCGCGCTCTATCCACAGCTCGCGGCTGAAGGTGACGGTGTGCGTGCCGTCGGCCTCGTTCTCAGGGTTGTTGACGGCGGTGAGCTCTTCGCTCTTGTCTGCGGGATAGTTGGTGATGACCAGCTTGACGGGGTCCAGTACGGCCGACACGCGGGTGGCCTTCTTGTTCAGGTCGTCGCGCACGCTGGCCTCCAGCAGGGCGTAGTCGTTCAGGGCGTCAAACTTGGTGTAGCCTATGGAGTCTATGAAGTTGCGTATGCTCTGTGCCGAGTAGCCGCGGCGTCGCATGCCGCAGACGGTGGGCATGCGGGGGTCGTCCCATCCGCTGACCAGGTGTTCGTCGACGAGTGCCTTCAGCTTGCGCTTCGACATGACGTTGTACGTCAGGTTCAGTCGGTTAAACTCTATCTGGCGTGTGCCGTCGTACTTCTCGTCCACGATGTCGGGGTTGTAGGCCGAGAGGTCCTCGCCCTGCTGCTTCTTTTCGCGGATGTACTCGCGCAGCAGGTCGACGAACTTGTCGTAGAGCGGACGGTGAGGCACGAACTCCAGCGTGCAGATGGAGTGGGTGACGCCTTCGAAGTAGTCTGACTGGCCGTGTGCAAAGTCGTACATCGGGTATGCGTGCCACTTGGTACCTGTGCGGTGGTGTGGTATCTGGATGATGCGGTAGATGATGGGGTCGCGGAAGTGCATGTTGGGATTGGCCATGTCCAGTTTGGCGCGCAGCACCATGCTGCCCTCTACGGCTTCGGGGGTGTTCATCTGCTCAAATAGGCGCAGGTTCTCCTCGATGGGGCGGTCGCGGTAGGGACTGGCCACACCGGGCTGTGTGGGGGTACCCTTCTGCTCGGCAATCTGCTCTGAGGTCTGCTCGTCAACGTAAGCCAGTCCCTTCTTGATGAGCCAGGTGGCAAAGTCCCACAGCTTGTCGAAGTAGTCGGAGGCGTAATAGATGTTGCCCCACTTGAATCCGAGCCACTGGATGTCGCTCATGATGTTCTCCACGTACTCCGTGTTCTCCTTGGTGGGGTTGGTGTCGTCGAAGCGCAGGTTGCAGACGCCGCCAAACTCCTCGGCAACACCGAAGTCCATGCAGATGGCCTTAGCGTGTCCGATGTGAATATATCCGTTGGGTTCTGGTGGGAAACGGGTCTGCAGACGTCCACCATTCTTACCTGCTTCCAGGTCTTCTTTTACGAACTGCTCAACAAAGCTGAGGCTTTTCTTCTCTGCCCCGGCGTTAGCGTTTGGCGTTGCCATTTCCTCGCCACTCAGTGTGATTTTTTCTTCCATATTATAATAATGTGTCTTTTTGTCGTGCAAAGGTACTAAATGTCGGATGAAAATCCAAATAAATTGCGGCTTTTCTCGCTTACTTCTTCCGAGTAGGCCTTGTAGGTAATTTCTTTTTAAGGAAATTAGTGTTAAAATTATAAAAATATTTGGATAATTGATTTAAATCAAGTATCTTTGCCATCGTTATCCTGAATACAATCTTTTTACCTTAAAAGACTAATACCTAAATGAGATAGGATGCCCCCTACTGTGAAGCAGGGGACATTTCTTGTTTTTATGGCCGGCAATATTCCGGCATTCCGTTGTTCCGGCATTCCATTTCCCCTTTACTTGATGTCCCGCTCGTTGAGTGCCTTTGTGTAGCGAGCCGCATTCTTGAGGTGCTCCTTGTAGGTGCGCGCAAAGTTGTGGGTGCCTGAAAAGTCCTCCTTTGCACACATGTAGAGGAAGTCGTGACGGACGTGGTTCAGCACGGCGTCGATGCCCTTGACGGACGCTATCTTGATGGGACCTGGTGGCAGACCCTCGTTGCGGTACGTGTTGTAGGGGCTCTTCACGTCGAGCAGCTTGTTGTAGATGCGCTTCAGCTCAAACTGCTTCAGTGCAAACTTGATGGTGGGGTCGGCCTGCAGGGGCATAGGCTGGTGCAACCGGTTCAGGTACATGCCGGCTATCATGGGTTTCTCGGCATTGTTGGCCGTCTCCTCGTCGATGATGCTGGCCAGCGTGCACACCTCCACGGGTGTCAGCCCCATGGCGGCAGCCTTTTGCTCGCGGTCGCCCTTCCAGAAGCGGTCGTGCTCGCGCTGCATGCGCTGCAGCAGCTTGTCTGCGGACACGTTCCAGTAGACGTCGTAGCTGTCGGGCACGAACATGGCCGCTATGGTGCACGTGTCGTAGCCCAGCTTGCGGCACGTCTCCTCGTCGTAGAGGGCTGTGGCGATGGTCGCTGAGTCGAGCATCAGCTTGCGTGACAGCACGGCAGCCAGCCGGTCCATGGTGCGCACCTCCGGAATGGTCAGCGTCATGCTGGTCTGCTGGCCGCGCTTCAGGTGGCGGAACACGATGAGTGCACCCTCCTTCGGCCCTATGGCATAGCGCCCCGTGCGTATGTGGTCCTTATAGTCGCTGTGGCGTATCAGCATACTCAGTCCTGTCATGCCTGCCGTATGGCTGAAGGTTCCCACCTTGGCAATGACGGAGTCCTGCGTGTCGTCCTCGTCAACGTAGACATATTGTGTCTGCTCGGCTTTCGAGACGGGGGTGAGCATATAGGTGACGGCCAGCACCAGTATCAGCACCATTCCTGCCCCTGCTATGTATAAGTATGTTCGTGAATCAAGTTTTTTCATTGTACTGTGTGTTTTAAATCGGGTGCAAAGATACAAAATAATTCATAATTCATAATGCATAATTCATAATTATTTCGTACTTTTGCAGAAAAGTTGCAAAACCATGAAACTGAAATTCACGATAAACTATAATACAGCATGGGGTGAAAGCATGCATGTAGTCATCTGCTATCACAGCCAGGATGGAAGCAGCAGGCGACAAGACCTGCCCATGCAGACCGAGGACGGTCAGCTGTGGGTGCTGGAGACGGCAGCACTGGTCAGCAGGCACCATCCGCTGTCGTACATAGAATACCACTATCAGGTGGAAAATGCAACGCCACAGTCTGACCATCAGTCAGGAAACGCAGAGAGCGAAGTGCTGCGGCGGGAGTGGGCGCTGGTGCCGAGACGGTACTATTTCGACGGTTCGAAGGACTATGTGTTCCATGATCAGTGGCGTGACCGTCCGTTGCCCTACCATCTCTATAGCGATGCCTATCTGACCAGCGTGCACGGTCGTCGCGGCGAGGATGTGGAGGCTGCCCGACTGCCCCTGTTCCGTCGTACCGTGCTGTTCCGCGTCTCGGCGCCCCAGTTGCTGGAGGGGCAGGCCGTAGCCATCTGTGGCAGTCATCCGTCAATCGGCTCGTGGAACACGTCACGCTATCTGCAGATGCGGTATGTGGGCTGTGGCGAGTGGATGCTGACGGTCGACGCGATGGGTTGGCTGATGCCGGTGGAGTATAAGTATGTGGTGGTGGACAGCAAGACGCATGCACTCGTGGCGTGGGAAGAGGGCGACAACCGCATGGTGACGGCTGAGAACAACCAGCTGACGGATGGCGAGGTGCTGGTGCTCTACGGCGATGCCCTGCGACTCTGCGAACAGCCGTGGCGACTGGCAGGAGTGGCCGTCCCCGTCTTCTCGCTGCGCTCAGAACACAGCTATGGCGTGGGCGACTTTGGCGACCTGCGGCGCCTGGTAGACTGGGCGGTGCTGACGGGTATGAAGGTTATCCAGGTACTGCCTGTCAACGACACCACGACGAACCACCAGTGGATGGACTCCTGTCCTTATAACATCGTCAGCTTCTTTGCCCTGCATCCGCACTATATCGACTTGGAGGCGGCCGGCACGCTGCGCTCGAAGACGAAGATGACGCAGGAACTCAATGCCTTGCACTATAGCGACTATGAGGCTGTGGACCGCGTGAAGTCGGAATACTTGCGTGAGCTCTTCGACGAGCAGGGGAAAACGGTGCTGGCAACGAAGGAGTGTAAGGCGTTCTGTGAGGCTAATGCCGACTGGCTTGCCGACTATGCAGAATATCGTGACGAGGCGCTCGACTATGTGAGCTTTGTGCAGTACCTGTTGCACCAACAGTTGACGGCTGCTGCCGACTATGCCCGCGAGCAGGGCGTAGTGCTGAAGGGCGACCTGCCCATTGGTGTCCATCGCGACAGCGTGGAGACGCGCAAGCACCCAGAACTCTTCCACCTCGACGCACAGGCTGGTTCACCGCCTGACAGTTTCTCACAACATGGCCATAACTGGGGCTTCCCAACCTACGACTGGAACGAGGACCTGTTGCGTATGCTGAGGCTCCGTCTTAGCCGCCTCTCGCAGTATTTCGATGCTCTGCGCATCGACCACGTGCTGGGCTATTTCCGCATCTGGGAGATTCCTGTCGAGGCTATCGATGGCGTGCTGGGCCATTTCTCGCCCTCGCTGCCGCTGACTGTCGACGAGATAGAATACTTCGGACTGCCATTCCATAAGGAACTGTATACCAAGCCCTTCATCAACGACCGACTGGTCAGCCGGCTGTTTGGCATCCATGCGGAGTATGTGCGTGACAACTTCCTGGTGCGCAAGGCCTATAACCTCTACGACCTCGCCGACCAGTGTGCCACCCAGCGGCGCATTACTACACTCTTTGCCGACCGTCGCGACGAGAACAGCCTGTGGATTCGTGACGGACTGATGCAGCTGATTTCGAACGTGCTCTTCGTGGAAGACCCGCACCAACCGGAGATGTATCATCCGCGCGTAGGAGCCACCAAGGAACCCGTCTTCGAGGCGCTGACCAGCGAGGAGAAAGATGCCTACCTGCGACTCTATAACAACTACTTCTACCAGCGCCACTCGTTCTTCTGGGGACAGCAGGCTCTGCACCGGCTGCCTGCTATGATGGGCGACTCACGCATGCTCTTCTGTGCCGAGGACTTGGGAATGTTGCCCGACTGCGTGGAACCCGTGCTCGACCAGTTGCGCATCCTGACGCTCGAAATCCAGCAGTTGCCCAAGCAGCAGGGCTTCGAATACAGTCATCTGGAGGCGAACCCCATCCGTTCTGTCTGTACCATTGCTACCCACGACATGACGCCTCTGCGCCTCTGGTGGCAGCAACAGCCGGAGCGTCGTCAGCGCTACTATGTCACCATGCTGCAGAAGGAGGGTAGGGCGCCAGAGCAGTTGCCTGCCCACCTTGCAGAGGAAATCATCGCCCGCCATCTGTATTGTCCCTCCATGCTCTGCATCCTGCAGTTGCAGGACTGGCTGGCAATGGATAGCGAGCTGCGTTCGAAGCGTCCTGACGAGGAGCGTGTCAACACGCCCAGCGACGCCTACAACCGTTGGCAGTACCGCATGCACCTGACCATCGAAGAACTCCTCCAGGCCACGAAGTTCAACACGAAGCTGCGTACCATGATTCAGCGCTCGCGCCGTTAGTCCATCGTGGATTCGGCTAAGGCTTGTACTGCTTCGTACTAGGCTTATACGGCTCTGTACTAGGCTGATACAGTTTCGTATTAGGCTTATACGTTCCCCGTATTAGGCTTGCCTGTGCGCGTATCAGGCTGAGCCGCGGGCGGGGTGGACTGTGCCTCTGGTTGATGATGCAAAGTTACTAATAAAAGAGGTGCGATGCAAATCTTTTGCCTAAAATCCGCCATTTTCGAGGGGTATTTTCCGCCCTAATTTTCACGAAAAATCCGAGGTCGCTCCTGCAAGGGTTTTGCTACCTGATACCACACACTTATTCGGGGCTCGAACTGGACAAATGGATTATGGACTATGGACGTTTTGGTGATTTTTAATTGCGCAGGCGCTTATAGCAAATATAATATAATATTATAATATTATATTATATTTGAATAATAATAATTATAATTATTATTTTCCCTCCTTTCTTCCCGTTTTCCACTAAAATTTTAGGAAAACGTCCATAGTCCATAGTCCAGATGTCCAGTTTCAACAAATGTGTAAAAAAGGAATAGGAATAATTACGAATAGTTGCCTTATTATTTGCATATCTCATGGATTTTTTGTACCTTTGCAGTAGCAATGAAGATGAGGAAATTGCTGGGAATTGTGGGACTGTGGCTGGTGACCGTTTGCGCGTATGGTCAGCAGGTGTAGTTGGATACGTTGAGGGTTCAGTATGTGGATTTTCAGGGGAAGAATCAATGTGGAGAGTTGATTTGTAATCGTTGGGGTGGGGCATGGCGCTCGCTGAAAGACTACCAGCATTTCGAAAAATAGTATAAATATCAGAAAAAATCACGATAAATTTGGCATTTCGCTATCTTA
>CACWFV010000018.1 GCA_902760315.1 uncultured Bacteroidales bacterium
TTTTATGCGCTGCCACTGGCTTGCGACAAGTCGGTGGCAGTTTTCCCTCTTGGGAAGTGCCGCGTGTCGGCACGTGGCTACCTTTGGCGGACAGGCCTTGTGGTAACCACGGCAGGCACAATGGTGCTTCCCAATTACTTTCCTGTGCTGTCGAGTCGCAGGTTGGGGTAATGCGGGGATACAGGGGGCTATAAGATGTAGTTGGCTAAAAGACTTTTGCGGTATTCAACTCGTTCTGTAAAAATGTATACACGTATCCTGGACTTTGATAGTAGAGCCCGGTCTTGTCGTCTTGTAGGCGCTCGAAAGTCTCTGAGGTGTAGAGTATATCAATGGCCACATCAGGCGTGTACTGATATTCGTCCATTAGGTAGCCAGCCAACTCTGTAGCCAGTTCGTCTTTTAGCAATTGTCTTTGTTCAGCAGTTAGTCGTGTGGTCATAGGCTTACCAAAAGTTTTAGCGCACGCTCGGTGCCAAAATAATATTGAAAAGTGATGCCCTTAGCATATTTCAACTCTTCGACGAGGCGATGGATGGAGATGAGACCTCCTTCATAACGTCGCAGTTGGTAAGTAACGCCATCGTCGGCAATAGGACCATAGACGATGTCGTAGTTATGGATGGGCAGTGAATTGTTCCGGCTGCGATTTGCCAATACGAAACGAGCCCATTCTTCACTATAGTCGGGAAAATTGAGAACTCGCAGCTCTGTAGAATTCATCATGCTTTCGTCGAAAAGATATTCGTTGACTTGGGCTTCTCCTTGTTGTGTTTGAGAGACTTTCTGAGTGGCCATATCCAAAGCCTGTTGCCGGTTAGCTGACAGGTAAAAGCCACGTCCGAAGTCTTTGAACGGTTTAGAATGGGCTAAATCGGGTACCTCGATTTTAATGTTTGAGCCGTGATAAAGTCGTATCATTGCAGTTTTCCTCCATTGTTTTGGCACACCTGTGTCATTACATCAACGGTGTCAGGGAATGACAGTGTGTGCAATACGCTATAGTGATTGCGAAGGTGCTCCATTCCTTTGTATCGCTTCAAATAGGCATATGCCTGGCGGGGATGTATGCCGTAACGGGTTGCGAATTCGCTGATGAGTGCTACTGTATATCCAATGATGTTTCTGTCTTCGCGTGCCATACTCCTAACGTTTGTTGCTATCAGGAGACAAAGATACTAACTAATGGGCAAACTGCCAAATAATTGCAGAGTTTTCTTTGAAAATGTGGCCAGGTGAGCTCTGGAAAGATGAAATAAGGGAGGGAAGGTATGATAGAGAATACGTAAGGAGAAGCAAGCTTTCTTTTTGCACTCGGCTAAAGCGTTCTTTGAAATAATTGTTTTGAAAAAATGCTTCCACCTTCCACATGCCTGCGGAAATGCCTGTACAGACGGGGCTCGCGCGGGTGAGGCATGTGCGCGAGCGTTCCACTTTCGTTACACGCTGCCATCACAGTCAGGAGAGCGGTTGCCACTGCTGAGCAGGCTGTTGCCAGTTACGGGTGAGCTGTCGCCAGCGCCGTATCAGCTGTAGGGAGCAGAAAACGGTGACCGTTTTCGCAAAAACGCTCACCGTTTGGGCCGAAACGCTGAGCGTTTTGCGACGAGTACAGCTGACTCGTGCTCGTATACAGCTGACTCGCACCCGTATATGGCTGACTCGCACTCACGCACAGCTGTCTCGCGCGCAAGACGGGAGCCGGAGTGGAAGCAGAGTGGCGGGAAAGTGACGGGAAAGTGGAAGCGTGAGGCGCGCACAGCCGTGCGCAAACCGCTGTATATAAGGCTGTTGCCGAGAATAGTGGAACGTGGAGGCTAAAAAATGTAAGAGGGAAGAGGGAATATGTAATACGCGGGTGCACAAATAGGGTGCAATGAATGAGGTTCTTTAACCTAAAGGTATAAAGTGTGGCTTCGCAATCGACTCCTCGCCATGCGACAACTATATTTCTCAATATAGTTTTAAAGTTTAGTTAATAATATTGGCAGCCGGCCCGTGAGGGTAGGGGGCCAAAGTGAATTAAAAATGTAAGTTTTTTTATTTTGCTGTCGCCAGTGCGCGAGCATAGGCGACAGTTTTTGCTTTGGGAAGTGCCGCGTGTCGGCGCAGGTATAGGGGGACAGGCCTTGCTAGTACCTGCAAGGGCACAACGGTGCTTCCCATTTTTGTTTTCACTTGCCAACGAATAACCTGGGCTGGAAAAGAAAAAATCCTGCTACGGTCAATTGACTTTCGCAGGATTCATAATGAAAGGAGGAAAGTGGTACCTCCAGGAATCGAACCGGGGACACACGGATTTTCAGTCCGATGCTCTACCAACTGAGCTAAGGCACCATTGTAAGATCACTTGCATTCCTTTCGTTTGCGGATGCAAAGGTACGAAGAAAAAAGTAATTGGCCAAACTTTTGGCCAATTATTTTTGTTGATGATGGTGTTTTTCTTTGTTTTGCCCCGTTATGGGCCTGTCGGGAGGGCTTATTCCAGTGGGTTCCAGCCTTGTGCTTTGAGTTCGAACTCCTGGTCGTCGCGGGTGACGAGGACGTGGCCGAGGCTGGCATTGGTGATGTGGCCAATGAGGTGGACGTCCTCCATCTGCTGGATGCGCTCGTGGTCGCCAATGGGGACGGTGAAGAGCAGCTCGTAGTCCTCGCCGCCATTGAGGGCGCAGGTGGTGACGTTCATGTTGAGCTCTTCGGCCATGACTGCCGTCTGGTAGTCGATGGGCAGCTGCTTCTCGAAGATGCGGCAGCCCACGCCCGACTGTTTGCAGATGTGGCGCAGCTCGCTGGAGAGTCCGTCGGAGATGTCCATCATGGAGGTGGGGCGGATGCCGGCGTCGCGGAGGCGCTGGATGATGTCGCCGCGAGCCTCGGTCTTCAGCTGACGCTGGAGAAGGTACTCCTTGCCGCTGAAGTCGGGCTGGAAGTCGGGAGCCTCCTTGCCTTTCTTCTTGGCTTCTGCTACCATCTGGTAGTAGACGGCCTTTTCGCGCTCCAAGAGCTGGAGGCCCATGTAGGCTGCGCCGAGGTCGCCGGAGACGCAGATGAGGTCGGTCTCCTTGGCGCCGTTGCGGTAGACGATGTCGTCGTGGCGGGCCTCACCGATGCAGGTGATGCTGATGGCCAGTCCGGTGTAACTGCTGGTGGTGTCGCCGCCAACGATGTCGACGCCCCACTTGTCGCAGGCTGCACGCAGTCCGGTGTAGAACTGCTCGACGTCCTCTACGCTGAAGCGCTTGGAGAGCGCCAGGGAGACGGTCATCTGGCGTGGCGTGCCGTTCATGGCGAAGATGTCGCTGATGTTGACCATGGCCGACTTCCACCCCAGGTGTTGCAGGGTGATGTAGGTCAGGTCGAAGTGGACGCCCTCCATGAGCATGTCGGTGGTGACGAGTACCTCGGTGTCGGGGTAGTGAAGTACGGCGCAGTCGTCGCCTACGCCGTACTTGGTTGATGTGTTCTGGGGCTTGATGTCCTGCGTGAGGCGGTCTATCAGGCCGAATTCTCCTAGTTTTGCTATTTCCATTCTTCTTGTTTTACTTGTTGCTATGGCATAGCAACACACTGAACTTACACTGTGCGCTTAACCATTTCGCGCATGATTTCCGTCATGAGGGGCTGGGCCTTGTCGGCAGCCTCTTGGACCTCCTCGTGGCTGACCTCTACGGGGTTGTCGAAGCCGCCGAGGTCGGTGACGACGCTGATGCCGAAGGTGCGGATGCCACAGTGGTGGGCCACGATGACCTCTGGGACGGTGGACATGCCCACGGTGTCGCCACCCATGGCGCGGTACATGCGGTATTCAGCCGGTGTCTCGAAGGTGGGACCTGTGGTGCCCAGATAGACGCCGTAGACCAGTCGGATGTTCTTCTCCTTGGCAATCTCGGTGGCCAGGTTGATGAGCTTGTGGTCGTAGGTTTCGTGCATATCCGGGAAGCGCGGTCCGGTGGGGAAGTTCTTGCCGCGCAGCGGGTGTTCGGGGAAGAAATTGATGTGGTCGGTGATGACCATGAGGTCGCCAATCTTGAAGGCGGGATTCATGCCACCGGCAGCATTGGAGACGAAGAGCGTCTTGATGCCCAGTTCGTACATGACGCGGACGGGGAACGTCACCTCCTTCATGGAGTAGCCCTCGTAGTAGTGGAAGCGCCCCTTCATGGCCATGATGTCTACGCCGCCCAGCTTGCCGAAGATGAGTGCGCCGGCGTGTCCCTCGACGGTGGAGACGGGGAAGTTGGGTATCTGGGCGTAAGGAATCTCCAGTTTGTCAGTTATTTCGGAAGCTAATTGTCCGAGGCCTGTTCCCAGGATGATGGCTGTTTTGGGGTTTGTGGTCATCTTTTCTTTTAACCAGGATGCTGTTTCTTGAATTTTTGTGTACATAGTCTATAATTTGATGGTTAAACTGTTCTGCCTGTTCCTGTAGGAAACAGATGTTGATAGGTAATACGTAGAGCGCCTTGCGGACCTCGTCGCTCAGTCCTTCGGCCAGCTTGAGTCGTGTGGCGTCCTTCTCTGTCGTGATGATGAGTTTGGGCGCGGGCATGGCGTCGAAGGTGGCGTTGATGAGCCTGACATCCTTCCTGTTAAACGCGTGGTGGTCGGCAAAGGCCAGGGGTGTCAGTTGCGGAATGAGCGGCTGCAGGTCGTGGGTCATCTGCTGCGGTGAGGCGATGCCCGTCAGCAGCATGACGTGGTGGTTCTTCAGGCTGTCCAGTGCCGGGCTGTCTTTCGCCTTGCCGAACAGCGGCTGTAGGGTGCCATAGTCGATAGAGGTGAAGAACAGCTTCTGGTAGGGGTATAGATTCATGGCCTTGGTGATGACGCGATACTCCATGGGCTTGAGCCCCTTCGGGCACTTGGTGACGATGACGATGTCGGCACGGTTCTTGCCGGAGAGCGGTTCGCGCAACCGGCCTGCCGGCAGCAGCCTGTCGTAGATGATGAGCCGATGGTAGTCGACCAGCAGGATGTTGATGCCCGGCTTGACATAACGGTGCTGGAAGGCATCGTCCAAGAGGATGACGTCAATGTCCTTGTCGTTGTCCGTCAGCGTGTCGATGCCATGGCAGCGGTTTTTGTCGACGGCCACGATGACGTCAGGGAATTTCTGCTTCATCTGGTACGGCTCGTCACCAATCTCCGGCATGGTGGTCTGGGCGGTAGCCTGCACGAATCCTCGGCTCTTGCGCTTGTAGCCCCTGCTGAGCACTGCCGTATGGAAGGAACTTTTCAGCAGGCGGACGAGATACTCCACGTGAGGCGTCTTGCCACTGCCGCCCACGGTGATGTTGCCCACGGCAATGACCGGCACGTCGAAGTTTCTGCTTTTCAGCAAGCCAATGCTGAACAGCGTGTTACGAAACTTCACCGCCATGCCGTAAAACCAGCTCAGCGGCAGCAGCCATTTGTTGATTTTGATGAAGTCGCCTTCCATGTTATCCGGGACTGCGATGTTACTTAATGTTCAGGAAATAAGGCAGGCGCGTCTGGATGGCAGACTGCTTGCTGATGTTCTTCATATAGGCGAACGGCTGGTAGTATTCGCCCAGCGTCTCGCGGATTTGCTCGTCCAGGTAGTTGTCTTTGCTGGTCGTTGCCGCCAGGCTCTCCAACCATCCGTCTTCCGTGGGATAGCTGCCAGTGTAGTACTTGTCAACCTTGGCCAGCTGGGCAGCCTTCTTGACGGCGTCGTCCAGCGAACCAATGGCGTCTACCAGTTTGATGCCGAGGGCGTCGTTGCCCAGCCATACACGGCCCTGGGCAATCTCCTCTACCTTCGCAACGGGCATCTTGCGACCGTCGGCCACACGCTTGCGGAATAGTTCGTAGCCGCGGCCGATGTACTTTTCGAGCAGTGCCATCTCGTCTGCATTGATGGAACGAGCCATGGAGCCGAAGTTGGCATACTTGTTGGTCTTCACCTCGTCGAACTTCACGCCCAGCTTTTCGGTCAGCAGGTTGCTGACGTCGGGGAACATGCCGAAGATGCCGATGGAGCCGGTGATGGTGGTAGGTTCGGAGTAGATATAGTTAGCCGCACAGCTGATGTAGTAGCCACCGGAAGCAGCATAGCCACCCATGGACACCACGACGGGCTTCTTAGCCTTCAGGTTGCTGACGGCATGCCAGATCTGTTCAGAAGCGTATGCCGAACCGCCGGGCGAGTTGACGCGCAGCACGACAGCCTTGACATTGTCGTCGTTCATCAGTTCCTCCAGGTCCTTGCACACCTTGGTAGCCACGATGGAGTGCCCGTCCTGTATCATGCCGGCAGTCTCGGAGTCCACGATGTCGCCATAGGCATAGTAGACTGCAACTTTGTCGCCCTTGTCCTCGGCGCCCTTGACGTTCTTCATGTCCTCCAGTGTCAGCTGGCTGATGGTCTCGTCGCTGTCAATCTTCAGCATCTTCTTGACCTCACCCTTCACCTCGTCGGTGTACATCAGTTTGTCAATAAGTTTCAGCTTGACATATTCGTTAGCCTCGGCCAGCGTGATGCCGCGGTCGGCATAGGCGTTCAGCGAGTCGGCGCTCACCTTGCGGCTCTTGGCAACGTCGGCCAGCATGACTTTCCAAATGCCGTTGATGTAGGCCGTCACCTGCTCGCGGTTGGCATCGCTCATCTTGTCGGCCGTCATCTGTTCGGGGGCACTCTTGTATTTGCCCACCTTGCACAGCTGGTATTTGACGCCAAACTTAGCCAGCAGGTCTTTCAGAAAGAAAGGCTCCGCAGCCAGTCCGTGCCAGTCGACCATGCCCTGCGGATTGAGGAACACTTTGTCGGCTGCGCTGCAGATGTAGTAGGTACCCTGCGTGTAGCTGTCGGCATAGGCCACAATCCACTTGCCCGACTTGCGGAAGTCCAGCAGTGCCTCGCGGATGGCATGAGCCGTTGCCGGTGCGTCGCAGCTGAAGATGCCGGCCTCCAGGTAGATGCCCTTGATGTTGTCGTTGTCTTTTGCTTTCTTGATGGCTGACAGGATGTCTTCCAGTCCCAGTTCTTCGGTGACGGATGAAGAGAGGAATGCCAGCGGATTGTCCTGGGTGCGCTCTTCTACGGTGCCCGACAGTGTCAGGGCGAATACCGAGTTGTCTTCAACTTGTGTGGAGGCAGCACTTGACGCAGCCAGTCCCACCAGAGAGATGGTGCCAAGAATAGCCATGACGACGGTCAGCAGGATGATGCCTGTGATGGTGGCTAACACGTACTTGAGAAAGTCTTTCATTTTTTTGTCGTATTTTGTTGATGTTTTGTCTTCAATTCTGCAAAGGTATGAAGAAAAAATGAAACCACCAAATTCTTTGCCATACATTACACCTTAATATATAAAGAAAGCTATTTTAGTTCTGCCAAAGTGTCAGTCGCTCGTGTTTGGCACGGTTTTGGCAGTATATGTGGCAGAACACATAAAAGTCTAATTAAAATAAAATAAGTAATTATGAACATTAAACCATTAGGAGACCGCGTGCTGGTAGTTCCTGCACCGGCAGAAGAGAAAATCGGTGGTATCATTATTCCTGACACCGCAAAAGAGAAACCCCTCCACGGCACCATCAAGGCCGTAGGTCAGGGTACAAAGGACGAAGAGATGGTCTTGAAGGCCGGCGACGAGGTGCTTTACGGTAAGTATAGCGGCACAGAACTGGAGTTCGAGGGCGAGAAGTACTTGATGATGCGCCAGAGCGACGTGCTGGCAGTCATTGAGAAGTAAGAAACCCACCCCCAACCCCTCCCAAAGGGGGAGGGGAGTCTGTAAAGACATGGAGGTGGAAACAAATAAACAGTATTAATAATAGATGCTTGGAACCCCCAAAAACTAACCAAGCGCCCCTCCCTTTGAGAGGGGGTGGGGGTGGGTTTAATTATGGCAAAAGATATCAAATTCAATATTGACGCCCGCGACGCTATGAAGCAGGGTGTCGACCAGTTGGCTAACGCAGTAAAGGTGACCCTTGGTCCTAAGGGCCGCAACGTAGTGATTGAGAAGAAGTTTGGTGCTCCCCAGATTACTAAGGACGGTGTAACTGTCGCTAAGGAAATCGAGCTGGAGGACAAGTTTGAGAATACCGGTGCACAGCTCGTCAAGAGCGTTGCCTCCAAGACCGGCGACGATGCCGGCGACGGTACGACAACTGCCACCATCCTGACCCAGGCTATCGTTACCGAGGGTCTGAAGAACGTCACCGCCGGTGCCAACCCTATGGACCTGAAGCGCGGTATTGACAAGGCTGTCAAGGCCGTTGTTGACCACATCAAGGCCCATGCCGAGAAGGTAAACGACAACTACGACAAGATTGAGCAGGTGGCTACCGTCTCTGCCAACAACGACGAGGAGATTGGTAAGCTGTTGGCCGACGCCATGCGCAAGGTCTCTAAGGACGGCGTCATCACCATCGAGGAGTCCAAGAGCCGCGACACCCACATCGGTGTTGTCGAGGGTATGCAGTTTGACCGTGGCTACCTGTCAGGCTACTTCGTTACCGATAGCGAGAAGATGGAGTGCGTGATGGAGAATCCGTACATTCTTATCTACGACAAGAAGATTAGCAACATCAAGGACTTCCTGCCCATTCTGCAGCCCGCTGCCGAGAGCGGCCGTCCCCTGTTGGTCATCGCTGAGGACGTAGACTCTGAGGCACTGACCACGCTGGTTGTCAACCGTCTGCGTGGCGGTCTGAAGATTTGTGCAGTCAAGGCTCCTGGCTTCGGCGACCGCCGCAAGGCCATGCTGGAGGATATCGCCACCCTGACCGGCGGTGTCGTCATCAGCGAGGAGAAGGGTCTGAAGCTGGAGCAGGCTACTCTGGAGATGCTCGGCACCTGTGACAAGGTGACAGTGTCTAAGGATAACACAACCATCGTCAATGGTGCCGGCGACAAGCAGGCCATCCAGGACCGCATTGCCCAGATTAAGAAGGAGATAGAGCTCACCTCCTCTTCTTACGACAAGGAGAAGCTGCAGGAGCGCCTGGCTAAGCTGGCCGGCGGCGTAGCAGTGCTCTATGTCGGTGCTAACAGCGAGGTAGAGATGAAGGAGAAGAAAGACCGCGTCGACGACGCCCTCTGTGCTACCCGTGCAGCCATCGAGGAAGGTGTCGTTGCCGGCGGTGGTACTACCTACATCCGTGCTCAGGAGGCTCTTGCCGGTCTGAAGGGTGACAATGCCGACGAGCAGACTGGTATCAACATCATCTGTCGCGCCATTGAGGAGCCGCTGCGCCAAATTGTCAGCAACGCCGGCGAAGAGGGAGCCGTCGTCGTACAGAAGGTACGCGAGGGCAAGGGCGACTTCGGTTACAATGCCCGTCTGGACAAGTATGAGGACCTGCGCGAGGCTGGCGTCATCGACCCTGCCAAGGTAGCCCGTGTCGCTCTGGAGAATGCCGCCTCTATCGCCGGCATGTTCCTGACCACCGAGTGCCTCATCTGCGACAAGCCAGAGAAGGAGCCTGCCATGCCAATGGGCGGTGCCCCAGGTATGGGCGGTATGATGTAAGTACTTGATTTTGTAAACTATACTTATCAAATAGGTGGATGTCGGTCAGTGTTGGCCGGCATCCACTTGATTTAAATCAATAACGTGTCCGATTTTCCTGATAAAACTTGCATCGTACTGAAAAAGTTTCTACCTTTGCACTGTCCAAAGGTTAAAAACCAGGACAAGAAGATAGCATATCATTTGATAAAGAGATATTTTTTTGATTTGTTTTAGTAGATTAGTTTTTAAGTAGTTTGTTTTGAAAACCGGTTGTCGAGACGACAGCCGGTTTTTTTTCTGTGGGCAAGATGAAAAAAGCCCTTAAATCCTTTGGATTTTTCCCCGCTTCTTCGTATCTTTGCATCAAGTATGAACAAAATACTGGTTCTGTTACTGCTGCTAACTTGCTGTTTGCCGACAGCAAATAGTTATAATTACCGCCCTTCTGGACGTGCTTTTGTTTGTGTCAATGGAGACAACCATTTGACACGTGCCCTCTATGGGCCTGACGTTGACTATACCCTGCAGACCAGTGACCGCCCCAGTTTTGTCGTTGTAGAGAATAAGGAATTCCGGCAGTTGGCCTTCCGCATCAATGACGTGGATTTAGACAAGACTGACTATTGCCTGTCGCGCTATCAGGACGGCATGCGCAGCTATGAAGTCAAGCACGGCGCCTGGGGTAAGCGCGCCGTGGTGCGCATCAAGGTGGTGATGGACCAGCAGCACCACCGCATAGTCTGGCGACTGCGTGCAGCCAATATTGACGGTTCCTTGCGCCTGGAGCTGCCCTATCAGCAGGCCACTGTCAACTTCTCGGAAGACATCTACCTCGCCTGTTCCGGTCTGGCCTTCTCTTTCCTGCCCCTTCGCCAAGGCGAGTCAATCTTCGACCGTCTGGAGAGCGAGATGCAGGTGGTGGCCTCCACCGTTACTATAAATACCCCCGACCGCTATATCAATACGCTGGGCAGCGCGCTGTCGGCCGTACAGGGAAAGGTTAAGAATGTATCAGTCGACGAAAAACTCTGGCACTTTCGCTATGACGCCGATGTCGATGCCATGCGCAGCCTATGGCCGCTGCTCGAAAGCAACATCCGGGCGTTAGACAATGTCGAGTTGTCCACGCCACTGCTGGCCAAGAAGTACTGGCTTAACACCATGGCAGCACGCATGTCGGCCGTGATGCATCGTGGCGGTGCTTCCTATTTTGCCAAGGCCGACGAGACCCTGGCACTGCTGAACGACGAGCTGTGGATGGCCGATAAAGGCTGTTGGGCAGAATTCAAGGACAGCGAGGGTTTGCGCCGACTGCATGACAGTCCGGCACTGTGGTCCGTCTATATGCCAATAGAGTATGATGCCTGTACCCCTGAGCAGGCTTACCGCGCCACGAGATACGTAGATGCGGCTCTGCCCCACATTGCCGTGACGCCCCAGCTTTCTACCCTGGCCACCAGCAACTGGATGCCCTATTCGTGGGACATGAACATCGTCAGTCCCGTTGCTGTGTTGCGTATGGCCATGGCCTATTTCAAGGCCGGTCGCAACGAGGCAGCCTTCCGACTGCTGAAGGCCAACGTCATCGACCAGATGTTTGACGGCCAGGCACCCGCCAATTTCGGTCAGACCAGCAAGTATGACGTGGTGAATGGCGAGCAGGGACGCGACATGCCCGACTGCATCAGCGCCACGGCCCGTACGCTGACCGAAGGACTCTTCGGCATTCGGCCCGACGCCTTCAGCCGGCGCTGCATCATCCAGCCCGGTTTCCCGGAGTCGTGGGACAGTGCCTCCATCCGCACACCTTTTGTGGAATATCGCTTCAGGCGTCAGGGCAATCTCTTGCTGTATGACGTCACCCAGCATTTCGAGCAGGCACAACAGATAGTGTTGCGCGTCAATCTGGGCAAGGGAGAGTATCGCGACATTGAGGGCACCGACGAGCTGCACCAGCAGTTCACCGTTGAGGCTCCACTGAAACTTCCTGAGGTCTATGTCTACAGTGCCTACGAGGAGCAGGAACCCACTACGGAAGGCGCCGACGAGCCTACCTTCGAGCTGAAGTTCCAGAAGGTTGACTTAGACAAATACTATAACGACTCCGTCAACCATATCAGTCCCGATGTTGAGGACAGCGTGTTCCGCCAGCAGATTATCAAGGACGAGTTCGTGATGATGGGCGTGCCGTTCCTGACACCCGCCGAGGGTCCGAATATTGTCTGTGCGTCGCTCTCCGAGCGCTATCCCGACCTGGTCAGCATCCCCGTCAAGGGACGTGCCCTGCGCATGTGGCTGCTGCTGGCCGGCACCACTTCCACCCGTGAGAGCCGGATGGTCAACGGCGTCATTGTTGCCCGCTACGACGACGGTACGGCCGACTCGCTGCGACTGGTGAATCCCGACAACTGGTGTCCCATAGAGCAAGACTACTATGTCGACGACCATGCCTTCCGTGCCACCCTGCCACGACCCTATCGGGTCAGTCTTGGCACGGGTGTCGTCAGCCGCAACCTCAGCAAGGCATTAGGCATCAAGGGTACCAGTGAACTGATGCTTCCCGGCGGTGCCGCGCAGATGCTGTGTCTGCCACTTGACCCGGAGAAGAAACTGGTGGCTGTCGACGTCTGTCCGCGCTCTAATGGCGTGACCATCGGAGTTATGGGTGTTACCTTACAGTAAGAAATGATATGCAGAAACTAAAGGAACTATACAAGAAATGGAGTGGGGAGGAACCCAAGAACGTACAGCAGCTGACGGCTGGTGGCAGCAATCGTGAGTACTACCGGCTGACGGGCAGCGACGGTACGACAGTTGTGGGGTGCATAGGCACCAGCCGCGACGAGAACCATGCCTTCGTCTACCTCTCGCGTCACTTCTGCAAGCGCCAGTTGCCGGTGCCACGCATTCTGGCCGTCACCGACGACGAGTTGCGCTATCTGCAGACCGACCTTGGCTCGGTGTCGCTGTTCGACGCCATCCGCGGCGGTCGTGAGGCCGGTGGCCGTTACACGCTGAAAGAGCAGGAACTGCTGAAGCGCACCATCCGCCAGTTGCCCAACATCCAGTTGCGTGGCGCCCGTGAACTCGACTTCACCAATTGCTATCCCCAGCCGGAATTCGACACCAACTCGGTGCTCTTCGACCTCAACTATTTCAAGTACTGCTTCCTGAAAGCTACCGAACTGGACTTCCATGAGCTCAAGTTGGAGGCCGACTTCCGCCTGCTGGCCAAGGACCTGACGGCGTCGGGCGACGAGCAGTGCTTCCTCTATCGCGACTTCCAGGCCAGAAACGTCATGCTATGTGGACCCTCTGACACCCCCTATTTCATCGACTTCCAGGGTGGCCGCCGCGGGCCTTACTACTACGACCTGGCCTCGTTTCTCTGGCAGGCCAGTGCCAAGTACCCCCATAAGCTGCGCCGCGAGTTGGTCTATGAATACTACAACGCCCTGAAGCAGTATACCGAGGTGCCCACCCCCCACCGCTTTGTCGAGCGTCTCAGCCTGTTTGTGCTGTTCCGCCAGTTGCAGGTGCTGGGTGCTTATGGCTTCCGTGGCTATTTCGAGCGCAAGGCTCACTTCATTGAGTCCATACCTCCCGCCATTCAAAACATCCGTGAACTGCTGGACGAGCGCGACTTCCCCTATCCCTACCTGACCGGCGTTCTCCGCCGTCTGACGGAGCTGCCCCAGTTCCAGTATGTAGAGACGACGGCCAGTCGTGCCGATGGTTATAAGACCACCAGCCTGAATCCCTATAAGCCCCATCCGCAGGACGGTCCGGCCACGTTCTCCAAGTACGATGCCCAGGGCCCGTTGGTGGTGCGCGTCTACAGCTTCTCTTACGGGAAGGGCATTCCTGAGGACGAGTCGGGCAATGGCGGCGGCTACGTTTTTGACTGTCGCTCTACCCACAACCCCGGCCGTTATGAGCCCTACAAGCAGCTGACCGGACTGGACGAACCCGTCATCCGCTTCCTGGAGGATGATGGCGAGATACTCACCTTCCTGGACAGCGTCTATAAACTGGCCGATGCCCACGTGCGCCGCTACATCCAGCGTGGCTTCACCTCGCTGATGTTCTGTTTTGGCTGCACCGGTGGTCAGCATCGCTCGGTCTATAGTGCGCAGCACCTGGCCGAACACATCCACGAGAAGTTTGGTATTGAGGTGCGCATCTGCCACCGTGAACAAAAAATTACCCAGACGTTAAAATAGTCTGGGTAATTTCTTAACCTTGTTTTATTTGGAACGCTCAAATAAACGTTTGGGTAATGTCTTATTTCCACATCACCTTCTTGCCGTTGCAGATGTAGATGCGACCCGTCTGCGGTGTCTTCACCCGGTTGCCCAGCAGGTCGTAGATGGCTGATGGCTGCTGGGTGCTGGCTGATGACTGAAGCGTCTCGATGCCGCTGCCAACACCCACGATGGGGTTGATGGCAATAGTGCCGCTGGGCATCTGCAGCGTCAGCTCATTGCCAGCCACCTCTTGTCTGACGGCACCGGTGACCTTCCAGCCCGTCACCACTTTGTCCTCCTCGTTGGCTGTGGCGCTGAGCGTGATGGTCTGTCCCTTGAAGTACTTGCCGTCAAACACCCTGCCGGTCACGGGAATGCCGTTGAGCGTCAGCGCCACGTCGAGGTTGGCAGTCTTGTTGACGGTTAGCGCGGTGGGTGTGCCCAGATTCCACTGGTTGGCCAGGTGCTGGTAGAAGTGGTTCGGGCGACCTTCTGCCCACTTCTTGGCGTCGTTGAACTTGTTGGTAATCTCGCCACGGTTGTCGGCAGGCCACCAGCCCCAGCCTGGATTGTACTTGTCGCGGTGGGCCACAAACTCCTCCATGGCCTCGGCCTTGATGAGGTCTATCGTCTCGCCGGTACCCCTGCCGTTCATGAAGTCACCCATGAAGACGGCACACTTGTCGATGAACAGCTGGCGCAGCTCGTCGTTCTCCATCATGTTCTTGAAGAGGCGGGTGGCCGGTTCGGTGAAGGCCCAGTTGTCGTTGGGGTGGTTCTCCGGGTGGTACATCAGGTCAATGGTGTTATAGTTGTTCTGGCGGCCGTAGAGTCCCAGTCCGAAGTCGGTGTCCTTGACGATGACGCGCCATCTCTTGGGCAGGTCTGTTCCCTTGTAGTCGTCGTTGGGTCGCCAGAAGACGATGTTGTTGCCGGGGAAGTCGATGTTGCCGTAGAACAGGTTCAGCACCATGACGTTCAGATACTCGTCAGTGTCTATCCACTCTTCGTATTCTGCCCTGGTGTGACCCTTCTCGCTGTAGAAGGCCTTGAAAGCTTCGTAGAATTCGCTGTCGCCCTCCTTCAGTTCCTCAATAAACTGGTCTACGTTGTTCACCTTCTCGTGGCTAATCTCCAACAGGTCCAGGTCCTCCAGTCCGTTGTAGTTGCTGTAGATGTTGTCCTCGTTGGAGCGCTCGCGGATGTTCAGCATGCCCATGTACTCACCGTTGATGTAGAGCACGGCCGAGTGGCAGGCCTGCCAGTCCAGGTCTACGTGCTGGGCCATGGTGCGCTGGATGATGGCATCGCGGAAGTAGAGGTCGCCGAAGTCATTGCCGCCGTCACGCAGCGAGAACGACTTGAACTTCTTGACGCCCGGCTTCTGGTCGGGGAAGAACTCATACTGGAACTGCTTGTGGTCGGGGTCAAAGCGCTTGTTGGCATAGAACACCATCGACTTCAGGGCATTCGAGCGCGACTGGCCACCCTGTATGCGCGTCTCGCTGAGTTGGTTGAAGACGCTCTCCTCGCCCTCGGCGGTGAACAGCTCGATGTTCACGGGGCGGCGCCAGTCGTGCAACCGCTTGTCCTCCTTGCTGTTGTTGTTGGCAAAGAGTCCTATCTCGGCGTCGTTCAGGTATTTGTCGTTGGTCAGTACGGAGAAGATGGGGATGGTCATGCTTCGCGGGTGGAAAATGTACGACTGGGCACTGCTCATGGGCGACAGCCAGCCGTCGCAGAACACCTTGGCACGCACCGTCGTCGTCTTTGTGATGTTGATGGGCTGGTTGTACTTCTTGCTGGTGGCCACCGGTTCGCTGCCGTCAGTGGTATAGCGGATGACGGCCTGTTGCGGTGCGTCCTCCGGCAGGGCGAGTGTCAGCTGGAAGGCAGCCTCGCCGCTGGTCACGAAGCCATTCTTGCCGAACACCGGTGCACCGAGGATGTGGTCGGCGTCGCACGTCTCGCCGCAGTTGGCCTTGCCGGGCGTTGCCGTCAGCTGGTAGCCCCACTCGTCGGCGCCGTCCGTCTTGCGACCGTAGGCAATGTCGGGAGCCGGCATCTTGGCCATCAGTTCCAGCTTGTCTACTATCTCACCGTCCTTGAACAGGTAGAGGTTGCCGTCCTTGCCCGACTCCAGTCGGAAGTCGGCATGCAGACGGTTGTCCTCCTTGCCCTCCTTGTCGCAGTAGACGATGGCATAGCCCTTCGGTGCCACGGTCTTGTCGGGCAGTTGCCAGGCCTTCTTCTCCTTGTTCTTGTTACTGATTTTGTAGTCTTTCAGGTTGATGGCTGCATCCGTGGGGTTATACAGTTCCACCCACGAGTCCGGGAACTCCTTGATGTCATCCATGGTGCACTCGATGTTCGACTGCATCAGTTCGTTGATGACCAGGTGCTGTGCCTGTGTGCTCACGGCAACAGCCAGTGTGGTTAAGATAAAGTAGAAACGTTTCATTGATGTTGTTAGTTAGAATTTGTTGATTCGTGTTGTTTCCTTGAAGCTGTGTGTTATTGTCGATAGCTGATCTTCTTTCCGTCGCGGATGTATATCCTGCCCTTCTTGGGTGCCGTCACCCGGTTGCCCAGCAGGTCATAGATGGCTGATGGCTGTTGGCCGGTGTCTGCTGGCTGGATGGTCTCGATGCCTGAGGCGTCGCCCACTACCGGGTTGATGGCTATGGCACCATTGGGCATCTGTAGCGTCAGTTCGCTGCCCTGCACTTCCTGGTTCACGGCTCCCGTCACTCTCCAGGCTCTCACCTCCCGGCCCTCCGGAGCCTGTCCGTTAATGGTCAGTGTCCGTCCGGCATAGTACTTGCCGTCGAACACGTGGTTCGTCAGTGCGATGCCGTTGACCGTCATCCTGACGTCCAGCTCCTCCTGCTTGTTAATGGTCAGCGGGGTGGGTGTGCCCCAGTGGTAGTAGTTGGCCAGGTGCTTGTAGAAGTGGTCGGTGCGCTGGCTCAGCCATGTGCGTGCTTTGCTCAGCTCCTCCCCGTAGTTGGGCCACCAGCGGTTGATGAGTTCACGGTGGTAGGGGTACTCCGTCTTCACCTGCTCGTACATGGCATCCCATACCTCGCGCGTACCTCTTTCATTTAGAAAGTCACCCATGTAGATGGCTGCCCGGTCCAGAAATTCGCGCTTGAAGTCGGCATCCTCCATCAGGTGGCGGAACAGTACGGTGTGCTCAGGCTTGTTGGCCCAGTTGCGGCCCAGGTCGTAATTAGGATTATACAGCCAACTAATCATGTTGTAGTTAGCCGGCGAATCGTAGAGCCCCAGTCCGAAGTCTGTGTCCTTGGTCACCCAGCGCCACTTGCCGCCGTCGGCCTGTGGCCGCCAGATGACGTTGTTGTTGCCGGGGAAGTCGAGGTTGCAGTAGTAGAGGTTCTCCACCATCAGGTTGATGTACTCCTGCCAGTCCATCCATTCGGCATATTCGGCCAGCGTGTGGCCAGCCTGGTTGTAGAACTGCACGAAGGCATCATAGTTGTCCATCGTGCCCTCCTTCAGTTCCCAGCCGTTTTCTATCATGTCGATGTCTTCCAGTCCGTCGTAGTTGGTATAGATATTGTCCTCATTGGAGCGCTCGCGGATGTTCAGCATGCCCTTGTATTCGCCGTTGATGTAGACGATAGCCGGGCGCCATGCCTGCCAGTCCAGGTCCACGTGCTGGGCCATGGTGCGCTGGATGATGGCATCGCGCATGTAGAGGTAGTCGAAGTCGTTGCCGGCATTGCGCAGCATGATGCTCTTAAAGTCCTTCTTGCCGGGTTTCTGGTCGGGGAAGAATTCGTAGCTGAAGCGCTTCTGCCCGAAGCGCTTGTTGGCATAGACGGCCAGCGACTTGCGGGCAGCGTTGCGAGTGGCACCGCCACAGATACGCATCTCGCCCAACTGGTTGATGACGCTCTCTTGGCCTGCCGCCTCAAACAGTTCAATGTTCATGGGGCGCCGCCAGTTGTATTCATAGTTCTTCTTCGCCCGGCTGTAGTCGCCGTCTACGTAGATGCCAATTTTCTTGTCGTTCAGGTATTTGTTGTCCGTCGTGATGCTCACTACCGACATCGTCAACTCGCGGTTGGTGGGGAAGAAGATGTACGAATGGCAGGTGGAGCGCGGCGACAGGTAACCGTCGCAGAACAGCGTGGCACGCACCGTCTTCGTGCTGTTGATGGTTAGCGGAGCCCTGTATTGCTGACTGTTTGCCGTGGGTTCCTGGCCGTTCAGCGTATAGCGTATCACCGTACCCTCCGGGGCGTCGCCCGGCAGCGACAGGTGCAGCTGTATCGTTTCGCCACTCTGGAAAATCTGACCCTTGATGCTAAAGCGCGGCTCGCCCAGCAGTTCGCTACACGTCCTGCCGCAGTTGGCTGTGCCAGGGGTGGGGGTGGCTTGGTAGCCCCAGTCCGCAGCCCCGTCGGTCTGTCGGCCGTAGGCAATGTTGGGAGCAGGCTGTTTGGCCATGTTCTCCAGGCGCTCCACTATCTCGCCGTTCTTGAACAGGTAGAGGCTGCCGTCCTTGCCCGACTCCAGGCGGAAGTCGGTGTGCAGGGCTGACACACCTTCGTCCTCGCCGGCTTTGTCGCAATAGATGAGCACGTAGCCCTTGGCGGGAATGGTCTTGGCAGGTAGTTGCCAGGCCTTGGCAGCCTTGTTCTTGGTGCCTATCTTGTAATCCTGCAGGTGGGCAATCGCATCTGTGGGGTTGTACAGCTCTACCCAAGAGTCGGGAAATTCGTTCAGCTCGTCCATGATGCAGTCTACGTTCGACTGCATCAGCTCGTTGATGACCAGACACTGAGCCTGCATGCTGAGGGTGGTGGTTATAATGGTTATTAGGTAGTAGAGCCGTTTCATGCTGCAAAGATAGAAAATTTTTTTCGTTTCTTCATTCTTTCTTCTTATTTTTTCGTAACTTTGCCAATAAATTGGCGAACTTACTCGGTCTCGGCATAAAAAATAAATGAATTTATTTTGTTCTGCACTCGACTTTTCGTAACTTTGCAAACTGAAAAAAAGAATATGAGACAAGCAATGATTCTGGCGGCAGGTCTGGGTACCCGTCTGAAACCCCTGACCGACACCATGCCCAAAGCACTGGTGCCTGTGGGTGGCACGCCATTGCTCGACCTGATTATTCGCCGGCTGATGCTGCAGGGCTACGACCGCTTTGTGGTCAATATCCACCACTTTGCCCAGCAGATTGTCGACCATGTCGGCCAGCAAGACTATGCGCCGCTGGTGCACTTCAGCGACGAGAGCGACCAACTGCTGGAGACCGGTGGCGCACTGAAGAAGGCCCAGTGCCTGTTTCGTGATGACGAACCCATCCTGATTCATAATGTCGACATCCTCGACAATGTTGACTACGCGTGGTTCCGCCGCCAACACCAAGCCGACGAAGACGCCGTTCTCCTGGTCAGTCGCCGCCAGACCAAGCGCTACTTGCTCTTCGACAATGCCATGCGGCTGATGGGCTGGAAGAATATAGAGACTGGCGAGGTCAAGTCACCCTATGAGTATGTGCGCCGCACCGGACTGTCGCAGCATGGCGAGGCTCTCAACATGTTTGCCTTTTCTGGTATCCACTCCTTCTCGCCGCGCCTCTTTCCGCTCATGGACCGTTTTCCCGACCGCTTCCCCATCATCGACTTCTACCTCTCCGTCTGCCACCGTGCTCCTATTGTCGGCCTGCTGAAGGAAGACCTTCGCGTGCTGGATGTCGGTAAGGTTGACTCGCTCGAACAAGCAGAAAATTTCATCCAATCATTATAATCAATAATCATGCAAAAGATTATCATTTTAGACTTCGGCTCGCAGACCACGCAGCTCATTGGCCGCAGAGTGCGCGAACTGGACACCTTCTGTGAGATCTTGCCCTACAACAAGTACCCGGAGGACGACAGCGACGTCATTGGCGTCATCCTCAGCGGTTCGCCCTACTCGGTCCACGACCCTGAGGCGTTCAAGGTAGACCTCACGCGCTTCGTCGGGCGCCTGCCGGTGCTCGGCATCTGCTATGGTGCACAGTTCATTTCCCACACCCTGGGCGGCAAGGTCGAGAAAACCGACTCCCGCGAGTACGGACGTGCCAACCTGGAGACCATCGACCTCACCAATCCGCTCTTCAAGGGCTTTGACCGGGGCTCGCAGGTCTGGATGTCGCATGGCGACACCATCACCCGCATTCCCGACGGCTTCCAGGTCATCGGCTCTACCAAGGATGTGCAGAACGCTGCCTTCTGGTGTCCCGGCGATAAACTCGTCCATTGTAAATGCTCAAATGGTCAATCAGTCTGGGCCGTCCAGTTCCACCCGGAGGTGTACCACACCCTACAGGGCACCCAGCTGCTGAAGAACTTCGTCGTCGACATCTGTGGCTCTCGCCAGGAGTGGAGTGCCGCCTCGTTTGTCGACACCACCGTGGCCGAACTGAAGGCTCAGCTGGGCCAGGACCGCGTCATCCTCGGACTCTCCGGCGGTGTAGACTCCAGCGTGGCTGCCGTCCTGCTCAACAAGGCCATCGGCAACCGACTGACCTGTATCTTCGTAGACCACGGCATGCTGCGCAAGAACGAGTTCCAACAGGTCATGGACGACTACCGCGTCCTGGGACTGAACGTTATCGGCGTCGATGCCTCCGAGAAGTTCTTTGCCGACCTTGCCGGCGTCACCGAACCTGAGCAGAAGCGCAAAATCATTGGCCGCGACTTCGTCGAGGTGTTCAATCAGGAGGCCAAGAAGATTACCGATGCCCGCTGGCTGGCTCAGGGCACCATCTACCCAGACCGCATTGAGTCGCTCAACATCACGGGTAAGGTCATCAAGAGCCACCACAACGTGGGCGGACTGCCCAAGGAGATGCACCTGCAGCTGTGCGAACCGCTGAAGTGGCTCTTCAAGGACGAGGTGCGCCGCGTGGGACGCCAGTTGCAGATGCCTGAGCACCTCATCACGCGTCACCCCTTCCCCGGCCCTGGTCTGGCCGTGCGCATCCTGGGCGACATCACCCGCGAGAAGGTGCGCATCCTGCAGGATGCCGACGACATCTACATCCGCGGACTCCGCGAGTATGTCGACACCGATGGCGAGACCTTATATAATAAGGTGTGGCAGGCTGGTGCCGTCCTCCTCTCCACCGTCCGTTCCGTGGGCGTCATGGGCGATGAGCGCACCTACGAGAATCCCGTAGCCCTGCGTGCCGTCACCTCTACCGACGCCATGACAGCCGACTGGGCCCACCTGCCCTACGACTTCCTGGCCAAGGTCAGCAACGAGATTATCAACAAGGTGCGCGGTGTCAACCGTGTCTGCTACGACATCTCGTCAAAGCCACCCGCAACCATCGAGTGGGAGTAAAAATAGGGCTTTTTCAGCCCTTTTCTAATGATTCATTGAGCCTCAAACTTCGGTTTGGGGCTTTTCATTTACCTTGATTTTCAGTATTTTACACCGTTATTTAAAACAAATTTGCAAGAATCTTAATTTTTGTAATTTGACACCACTATTTGACACCACTGCGTAAATTCCAATTTGGCTAATCCAATTTTTTTTCGTACATTTGCATCAGAAGCAGCTTCAATAAAAGTAGGTAGTAATCTCTATAGGATATGATTCTAGACAATAGCCGAAAGAGGATAAAAAAGAAAAAATATGATTGAGAACGAAATTAATATTGGTAACAAGTTCAAGATGAGAGTGAACTTCAACCTAATCAAGAAGGGTAGAGAGGACGAGAAAAGGCAGATATGGCTAACCACTACTATTAATAAGGAACGTGCGAGGGTATATACTGGCCTACGTATCGAACAATGTTTTTGGGTTCAGAAGTCTCGAACTGAAATTGGTGAACGAGCACTCGAAGATGGTAACTTTTCCGTTATTCAGAAGAAAGAGAATATTCGGATAAACAATGAACTCCGAAAAATCTTGGGCTATTGTAAGGATTATGCTGCCGTAGTTTCAGAATCTGACCTTATGACGGAATCGCTGCAATATTCAAAAGAGAGCTTCGAGAAGTTCATGGGTGACAAGATTAGGGGCAAGGAAGCAGCAATTCGCAAAAGTGCCGAAGAGTTTATCAAGGACTATATCAAGCGCAAAGCCTCGATGGTCAACAAACAGACTAAACGGACACTTAGTAGTGGCACAGTCTATAATCATAAAAACGCATTACAACGCTTGCAGAAGTATTGTAGAGAGAAGCACAAGAAGATAGTCTGGGAACTGTTTAATAGACGCTTTGAGGAATCCTTCATAGCATGGATGAATGAGCAAGGCTTTGCTGCCAACACAATAGCAAGTCAGTTTAGCATAATGAAAGTGTGGCTCACGGATGCTGAAATTGAAGGGCTTATAACTGACAAGTATTTCCACAAGTACCCAACAAAAGCCCACGATGTCGATAACATATACCTTACCGAAGAAGAGATTCAGAGACTGTATGACATTGACTTTACAAATGAAGAGGTAAAGAAGCAGATAGACCCCAAGAGCAATATAGAGCAGACAAGAGACTTGTTTGTCATAGCATGTTGGACTGGGTTAAGATACGGTGATTGGCATGACCTATCTAAGTCTCAGATAACGAAGGAAAGAATCAACATGACAACTCATAAGACCATGAAGGAAGTGACAATTCCGATTCATCCGATGGTGAAGGAGATAATAAAAAAGTATAATGGAAAGTTGCCGAAGAGTCTTGATAAGTCCAAGACAATTGTTCAAATACAGAAATGCGGCGAACTCGCACATATAAATGCGCCAACTGTTTTGCATAGGATTAGGGGTGGTGAAGAAATCACAATCATTGAACCTAAATTTAAGTTCATAACCAATCATACTGCAAGGCGTACATTCTGTACCAATATGTATCTACGAAAGATTCCAACCAAGGCTATCATGGATATTTCTGGACATACGACCGAGTCAAATTTCTTCAAGTATATAAAGATTAGTACACAACAGAGTGCCGAACAATTAGAATCTAGTTTTAGGGAGAAGGAGATAAATACTAAGGAAGGCTAGTAGATTACTTTTGTTCGTGATGTTACCTGATGCGAAAATCCATGAATTGAGAAAGTCAAATATTCAACAAACAGAAGAAAAAATACTGGGGGGGACCAATTTTGAACAATTCAAGAGGTCCCCCTTTTTTATTGCCAATCGTATGAGGTCTGGAAACCACATTTCCAGTCATTCTGAGCCATTTTCTAGTAAGATGTGGGCAACTATTCACCTTGAGCATCCAAGAGACTACAGTGAGCCATGATTATGCACTCGTAGGTAATCGGACAGTTCCATTTCAGTTGGAATAAGTTTGTTTTTCTTTGCCTTCAATGCAGTGCCCACCGTTTTGTTCATTCTCTCCAAGACGGTTGAACTAGTATAATCATGGCTTTCAAGGTACTCTTCGCCAATCTGTTTTATACGATTCTTGATGATATTAAATTGTGCTAGCGTTTGAACACTCTCAAGTTGCTCTAGATATGGATTTATGACTAGAAGCCACTGTTTGAATTGTTCATCCTCAGTTTGTATCACCTTTTCTTCTACCGCTATTGATTCATCCTCAGTTGAAGCACATATTTGTTCAAAGTCAGTTGAATCTTCAATTGGTGACGATGTTAAGGATTTCGCAAAGCTGTCCTCACTTTCAAGTTCCTTGGTACTATCAGTTTCTTCTAATATATTATTAAAAAAATTATTATTTAATATATTATTATTTAATTCTATATCTTTATCTAATTCTTTATCTATATCTGTATCTGTACTGCAATTTAGACCTTCAATTACTGCAATTTTCTCAACTAGTATTTTTACAGTATTCTCAAGTTCCTTGATTCTATTGGACATTTCAGCAAGTTTTACACTGCAATTATCACTGCAATTTGCAGTATTGGTTTTGCAGTAATCACCAATCAGTTTTTCATTAATACGGTACTCAGATGCTCCAGTACCTCTAGACCCCTTTTTCCTATCAATGAAGCCTAGCATTTCAAGTTTTCTTGTGGCAGCAATCAAGGTGTGTTCACTCTTAATGTCGCAATCATCGCACAAGTCCTTATTTGAGCGGTAGAAGTAGCCATCCTTTTTTGCTATCTCAAGACCGCTATAAACGCATAATTGACCTAGTACAACCTTCTGTTTACTGGTTAGTTCTTTCGTTTCCTTCACGCTAGATGGCAGTACCTCTAGCAATTCCTCATTTGTGTATTTTTCCATAACTCTTTGGTTTTGTGTAATTATTTTCTTCATCAAGTGGTTTTTCTAAATGAAGGTTGGAAGGACACAAAACCACTTGAAGAAACCTTCCAACCTATGTGATAGAACAACGCTATCATATAAAATATAATGTCGATAATGGAAAAATCAAGTCCTAGACCAAACTTTTTTTTCATTGACTATATTTATTGGTATATGAATTGAAGTCATACCAAGTCATACTATAATAAATATAACTAAATCACAAAAAAGTAACATGGATAACATAAATGTTAATCAACAGCAGAAAAAGCCAAGAAAGGACGTGAGCGGTTGCCATAATCCTTTCTATGGACATAGGCATAGTGAAGCCTCAAAAAATAAAATGAGTCAAGCCGCCACCTTGAGAAACCAACAGTATAGGGATGCACTGAGGAATCAGCACCATGTGAGCATGGATGAGTTTCTAGCCGCCAATCCCTCAGTTAAGGAGTATATCAAGGTTTTGGCAAGCCAAGTAATAAAAGAAGAAATAGATAAAATGATATGGAAAAAGCAGCACAGCCAAAGAATACAAATCCCACTATAGCAAACATTAAGAAAAAGTTGGGGCTAGATAAGATTCCAGTCATTCACCCACCCATCAAGATTAAGAAGGATGATAATCACCTCTACAAAGTGGCTGGATTCTTCTACCCACTGAAACCAGAGACCATAGAAAGGCTCAAGATACCACCTCAGAAGATTCTATATGAGGTTGATAGGGAACAGTGGCATCGAGAACAAGATGAAGCAAAGGAAAAACAAGATGAAACCATAGACCAAGAACTGTACCCTTGGGGATATGAAAGATAAAATACTGCAAAATATAATAATTCAAAACTATCAACTTTTGCACGTTTACTGGAGGCTCATTGTAGCCTCCTTTTTTGTCGTTTGGTGTCACGCATGGTATGGCTTTTTCTGGAGCCACAGCAAGCCTAAAAATACCTTTATAAAGGCAATTCAGACCATTTGAGGGCAGAAAACAAACTGTTTTGTGTCTTTATCCTCATTCAAGTTACTGGAATTTCAAATCAGACCATCTTTAGCCAATTTTTCCCTCACAGCCTCATTGATGTACCTATTCTTATTCAGACTTGATGCAGACAAAGCCACATACAAATCATTATCCAACTTGAGTGCCATTGCATGAGTTGAAATCCCCACTGGTTTGCGCCCAGCACCTTCACGTTTACCACCTCTAGTTTTCTTTATTTCTTCCATGTTTTCAGTTTTTGAGTGCAAAGTTATGTAAAAGAAACGAGTATATACCCAAATCAAAGTTAAATGATGTTAAGTCGCAGAAAATAATGATTAAAGTATATACTGGTTTCAATTATTTTTTGTACCTTTGCATCAGATAAAGAAACAAATAAATAACAAAAGATATGGCAAAGACAATAGGAACTTTCTATTTCGGCAGACACCGCTCAATGTGGGGAATCTGGATGGTCGAGAGCATCAGCAACGGTGTTACAATGTCAGCGTTCATCAAAGACGTAAGAAGCTACGAGGATGCAGTAAGAACTACCTATGCACTCAACGGATGGGGTGAGCCTATGAAAATAAATAAGAAGTATTAATCATTAATATAGGAGATTGAAATATGAAGCAGTTAGTTATTAAAACCAGTGAAGTTGCAAGATACGCAGCAAAGAACGTAGTAGTTAATCACAGTGATATGCTTACAGCCACATCAAAGGCGATTGAGTTAGCCACCCTCAAGGCTCGCTTAATGAGAGGTGAAATCTGTAAGTGGATATACAAAAAAGTTAATGGGGAAATTCGCCAATGTACTGGAACTTTGTTTGCAGATTGCGTGAAAAATATGACAGTCGGAGGTCATACACCAAAGAAGTATTTCGGACAGTTCGCATACATCGAAATTTTTTCTGATGGACGAATGGAATGGAGAAGCATGAGGGAATCAAATTTCATAGGTTGCATTGAGTGCTAGAGGGTATGGGGTTAATTCCCCATTCCTTCTAACATATAAGTTGAACAAATAACATATAAGCAGTATGGAAATGGCAAAATACATAATGACAATACTCAAGACACAATTAATGGTCGTATGGAGTTGGGGATTTCATCAGCCAGTAGCAATCGAGAACGGTTTGCAGTTCAAAGTGCAAGGCTACAAGTTCAAGGGTGTTGTGGAAGTGGCATACAATGAAGGTCGTGATTTGTTTGATGTGCGTTTTCTCAAGGCAAACAAAGTAGTCGATACGATTGAGGGTGTTTTCTTCGATATGTTGATAGATACCATTGATGATTTTGTCGAAAAGACATCGGACTATGAGCAGAGGGTTGCAGCAGAATATTCAATTTCTTTATAGAAATGAATATGAATTGAAAATCAGATAGTTACGAAATAGGCACATAGAGTTAGATACAAATACATAGTTTAACTGATAAAAAGATAGGATATGAAAGCAGAATTTCACGAATACCGTACATCAAACGCAATGGATTGGGATGCTATGTTATCACTAGTTAGAAGATTGTACCGTGATGGTGATTACCGTATGTCTCTGTTAATCGGTTGCGGTTGCTTCTTTGGGCTGAGAATTTCAGACCTCCTTACACTTACTTGGTCAATGTTACTTGATGGTGAGAAGTTCAACATCTATGAGAAGAAAACTGGTAAGCGTAGAGTGGTGAAGGTCAATAAGGGATTCCAAAAGCACATCAAGCAGTGTTATGATTCCCTTCACATCGAGAATGAAGATGAAAAGTGTTTCTTGTCACGTAAGAAGATGGTGTATTCAACTCAGCGTATCAACATACTGTTTAAGGAGATTAAGACCAAGTATAACTTGAAGATTGACCACTTCTCGACACATACAATGAGGAAAACATTTGGTTTGCGAGTGTTCACCCAAGCTGGAACGGATGCACCTATGGCACTTATGAGGCTTCAGACGCTATTTAATCACGCTAGCCCAACAATTACCAAGCGTTACTTGGGAATCACAGACAGCGAACTTGAAAGCAGTTATGACCTATTAGATTTTTGATTATGGATTACTTGAAGATACAAGATACTCCTGCCAATTCTTAAAATTTCCTAAAAGACCATCTAAAATAGAGTGTACTTCCATAAAATGCACTATCTTTGTGGTGCAGTTCTGTTAAGGACTGCGACATATTGAGAAAGCGCATTTTCGCTTATTCTGACCCTGTGAACTTGGACACTTCACAAGTTGGCTAACAGCCGATGTAATATCAGAATAATGGGAAGGACGCTCTTCTTGGTTTGTATTCCGTATATCACGAAATACATCCAAGTGGGGTTTGTTCATTTTCCTTATCTGTATTACAGGGAAGTCCAAGCCCCACAGGGAAGATAAGGCAGGATGAAAGCTCCACTTTTTTGGTATGTCATATTCAATAACTAATAACCCGTACTCTATGAGCCAATGAGTACAGTGATTGTTCTATGAAAAAGTTTATGTTCTGTAATTTATGTTTATGCTCGCTTTTAACAGCTCAGCTTAAAACGATAATGTAGAATGCTCTCTTGAAGGATAGGTTGAAGATTATGCCTATTGCGACAATGTTTTATCCTTTTATGATAGTAGTGCACAAGTAAAGAAAGACGACAAGTGGAGATTAACAAGAACAGCAAAAGCATGTTTGATTTCCAATAAGTCACATATATCATTTATTAACTTAAAACAATATTATTATGGCATTTTGTGGAAATTGTGGCGCACAAATCAATGATGGTGTGCAGTTCTGTCCTAAATGTGGACAACCAACGAGTAACACAAGCACTAAACAGGAATCTGTTAATTACAACTCATTTAATAATCAGCCAGAAGATGAAGATATGAAGACATGGCAGAAAATAGTGAGCGTGCTTTTATGGCCTGTAGGGGCAATTATACTTATTATAGCATTGGTTAAAAAACAAACAGCGAAAGCTAAATCTGCCTTTACATACACAGCTGTTGGTATTGGACTTGTTATAGCTCTAAACGTCTCTTTAGGTGGCTGTTCGTCTGATGATTTTGATACAACAGAAGATGAAATGGTGGATTCAGAGGTCTCTGATGTAGAGGAAGCTGGGTATAATGACGGTTATGAATTCGGATTCCAGTTTGGTAGTGAATATATTGATGAGGGGGCAGCGAGTGTTGCATATTCTGCAAGATTTGATGCACCATCAACCCCAGAAGAAAAACGATTATACAAATTATATGAGAGTGCATATAAAAAAGGATTCCAAGAAGGCCGAAAGGCTAAAAATTAGTTCCTTTAAGCGGAGATACAATACAGGCTTCTCTACTTTTAGTGTGTAAATTGAAGAAGATAAAGAATGGGATTCTGCCCGAAATGTGGAAATGTTCTACACGGAACAGAACAATTCTGTGGTCGTTGTGGGTATGGATTACATCATAATAATCCATATCAAGTAAATCCACGTCCCAAGGAATCATCTAATGTCACATGGATTATTGTCTGTGTGCTAATTGTCATCGTCATAGCCTTCCAAGTATTTGCACCAAAGGAATCCAATCCCTATAATAACAGAATTATTTCTCACTTGGCTAGTAATGAATTAACACAAGGAGAAATCCAATCCATAAAGGATGTTGACGAGATGCGTAAGGCAATAGACAATACAATATGGACTTATACAGAAACTGGCAATTTGTTTTGGTACAAACTAGTATTCATTGGGAATAGGGTTAAAATATACTCTGCTATACCCAGTGATGGTCAATGGAAGTTTGATGAAGAATGTTCATACACACTTGAGGAAGGACGTTTCCTTGATGATGGAAGAAGATATATTGCGGCTGTGTTCAGGAGCAAGGACATTGATGTTCCTGCGAAATTCACAATCACTAACGGGCATCTTTATATGTTGGGATTCGACATTGCAGGCTTTGTTCTTGGAGATTATGAGTGGGATTAAAGAGATTACTAAAGCAAAGAGGTGCCCCAACGGTCATTCTGTCACAGATGATATGAATTTCTGTCCTGTGTGTGGTGCTGAGATTTCTGCTGTCGGTATGCGGTTCTGTCCTAATTGTGGAGAAGGAAGACAGCCATCAGATAGGTTTTGTACTCATTGTGGATTTCCTTTTGAGCAGAGACCAAAGGAAGAGTTGAATGATGACTTTTCTTTTTTCGGGTTCTTATGGGTAGATTAAACAATAATTTAAGATTAATAAGGTCATGAAAACAGGTAAAATTATTATTGGTGTTCTTTCAATTATAATTGGTATTGTTACGTTAATTGAATCAAACGATGTATATCGTCTTGCTAGTGCGTTTGGAGTCAATGGATTTCATATTTATGTTGGTTTTATTGTTGGCTTCATATTTATTGGTGTTGGCGTTTCATCTCTGCTGATGATGGATAAACAGAGCAAACTATATGCAGAGACCACTCTATCATTAAGTAGTGTTGCTTTTTTTCTTTGTTTTAGAGGACCAGAATTATTTACTGATTTATTGTTTTTTGCAATATGGAGTGCCATATGTTTTGTTTTTGCAATATTTGCCTATTATGGAACTAAAAAGCATGATGGAAACGGGAAATATGACCAATTAGCCACCAATCAGTTAACATGTCCATATTGTAGTGCAGTTGTAGATGAAGGTACCGTGTTTTGTGGCTCATGTGGTAAAAAAATAAAAAGAAATTGCCCTCAATGTAGTGCAGAATTAAATACTAGTGATGTTTTTTGTCCAAATTGTGGAATCCAATTAAATGAAAATAATACAGTTGTTTCATTTGCTGCTGCAGAACCTCAGCAGGGGATAGATTTCAATGATGACAGCTCTTTCAACAATAATAGGGGAAATTTATATATTCGTTGGGATGGCAAGTGGGCTCTAATTGATTATAAAGTTCAGATTTGGGTAAATGGAATAAAGCAAGGCGAATATTCATTTAAAGATGGGTTTGAAGTCGTTGTTCCAATATATTCACCAGAAATGGTTGTTGAAACAAAGCTGAGCTTTCATAAAACGAAGAAAGTTCTTTCCTTAAATCCCCAAAAGAATTATTCTTATAACCTCATTTATAATACTGTATCTGGCAGCTTTGGTCTCGTTTTATGTGATAATGATGGGAATGAACTTGAAACAGACAAGTTACACTGGGGGTATTTCTGGTTGTATATCTTAATTCCAATAGTTGGCTTTATTTATGCTTTCTCTATAAGGAAGAAGAAACCTGCAACATCTTATCAAGCGTTAATGGTATCACTTCTAGGTTTTGCAGTGTCTTTAATCCTTTCGTATTCTATGCCTGCTGCAATTTCTAGATATAACCAAATAAAGGAGGAAAAATTGGCACGTGAGAAGTTTGTTGCTGATTCATTGGAGAAGGTAAGGCAAGATTCTATAAATCTTGCAGCCAAATTAGAAGCAGAACGTATAGAGAAAGAAAAGATTGAAAGGTTCCGTGAGAATTTTACATTCAATAATATTCTTAATTTGTTAAAGCATCCAGATGACGCTTCACTTGCTCAAAAATGTGGTCTTTCACTTCTTTATAAAAATTCAGAGACAATAGTGGATAACTTTATGGAAGAAGGCGACTCTTATAAAGCATATGATATAGCATATGGTTACGAAACAGAGAAAGGGAGCAAAAATAGTGAAGGATTAGGATATGGTATTAAAGCTTCTTCAACTCATTCGTGTTATTTTAATTATCTTGCAGGACGTGGAAAAACAACATTATTTCATTTTAAAGATGAATCTGATGCCGATTATCTGTTTGAAATGGCAAAAGACCATGGTTTGATAGAGTGTTGTAATAGATATTTTATTCCAAGAAAAAAGGTCGCTAAAGGAATAACTCACGTAGAGGAGTATGACCCCGAGAGTGAAGCTTTATATGGAATAACACAATTAGGCGAGATGGATGGTTGGTATAGTTTAGAGATTGGTATGATTGGTTCGGAATAACACAACTAAGTGAAATTGCTGATATAGCATGTATATTATAATGATTGATTAGCATGAAATGTCCTAATGGTCACGAAGTGAATAGTCAAGTCAAGTTCTGTCCTATATGTGGAGCTGACTTGCGAGGAACCCAGTTCTGTACAAACTGTGGTGGTGAACGCAATGGGGATGAAGAAATATGTCCCCATTGCGGAAAGCCATATTTTATTCAACGTCAAAATACCGTTGATTCAGAAGGGAATTCAAATAAGAAACTTATTGTATCATTGATTATTGCATGTGTGGTTCTTATAGCATTAGGCAGTTGGTTCTATAATAGTAAGGAGAAAAATGTTACTTCTGACACAATTGATACAATTGAGCAAACTAATCAAACATCCCAACAAGAAATAGAAGCAATAGATACTGTATCACCCTTCAACGAACCACTTCCATCATCATCAACTCTTTCTGAATCAACAAGTCAAGACCATAGCTCTTCTAATAATTCAAATTATAGCACATCTAGCAGTTATAGTAGTGAGCCGACATCCAAAACGTTTGCCAATGAGCAATACGTAACAATGTATTTAGCCAATCAGACATTCACTAATTACAGTGGTGTTGATATTCGGATTGACGGCAGTCTGAGGATATACATTGATGGTGATTATGCTGGTGTTGTGTCTGTATTGCGTTATAGTTCAACAAGTGCAATGTTAAGATATGGTGGTGGTTCTTATGGGGAGGGTAAAATTGGTGTTAGCATAGAGAATGACAGATTAAGATTAAATGACCCCATAGATGGTACAATATGGTATCAAAAGTGATTATTATGAAGAAGCCGTATTCAACAATTATGATGCTTGCAATGATGGTTGCAGCATTAAGTTTAACCGCTTGTGGTAGTGATGATGATGGTAATAACGATGGTGGTGGTAGTGGTTCTACAACCTCTCTAACTATTGTTAAATCAAATGGAGATAAATATATCTCATTGGGAAGTCTTGAATGGGCAAGCGAATATAACGTAAATGGAAGCTTAACCGATAATGCCTCCATTTACTGCCTAATGACGTATGAGAAAGGCATAAGTGTGTCATACCTATACATTAATCTTGTTAATGGTGAGAAATCTGTAAACGATTTCCCAAGTGGCTATGACCTTGGAAATCCAACCGTCAATTTTGGAACATACAAAAGTTCTGAGAATAAGTACAAATATGCCTCTGGGGCTGTCAAGGTCGTTAGCAATAATGGTAAGGGATTTACGCTAAAGTTCGATAGCTACAAGGCAGAAAGGTCATCAAGTTCTAATATTGTCATCAATGGAACAATGTATGTTGAGAAAGAAAAATTCTATTGATTGAACTATTTCAATGCTTCAAATGATGGTGCTGTTCCACTATGAATAGCACCATTTTTCTTTCAATCGCTTGCATATCTCAACGATTCTTTGTAATTTTGTCGGCAAGAAACAAATGGGGATGCCTTTTGCCGTAAGGGAAAAGAAAAATAAGGAGTGTTCGTTTGACGAACATTGTACCGAAGCTGGAACCATTCCCATAACCAACATAGGGAAGGATGCTCATTATCGAGAGAGTGAGAACTTATTCGCTTAAAGTCCATCAAGTCTGCAACCATCCTAACCCTACCAACATAAGAGGATGCTCATTGTCCGTAAGGCTCTGAGGGGAAAGGACAAACGCAATGCGTAATGTCTATAACATCCACCATCCTCTTAACACATACGAGGGATGCCTCCAACCGTAAGGCGAGGAAGCACTATAGGTATTTTATGATACTGAATCAGACCGCTACATCTCTCAACAACATCATTGAGGATGCTTATGACCGTGAGGTATAAGAGATAAATAGCCAAACACTGCAGGGTGTTGAGTACAGAATCTCCGACCATCCTCTATGCATAACATGAGCTTGACGTGCTTAAATAGGCATTGATGGCTCATGTTTTTTATTGTCATTTGCGTTAATTGATTATTATCTCATATTCAGTTCTGATTCTAAATGAATATTTGAATCGCTGAAAAACCCTCTGCTTATGGGGGCTTTTCTTTTTGCTGAGGCTCTAATCATACGTTTTTGGTAGTTTCCGTATGTTTTTGAATGGAATTTTTGGTAATTTCAAACGAACGTGCTATATTTGCGATTGATATTAATAACATGGTCTAAAATAGCATATTCTGATATGGCAAAAGTTGGTAAATACATAGGCGCAAAATTTGAGGATAGTTTACAATTGATTAAATCCGCACTTGAATGGGCTGAAAAACAAGATGTGGAAAGACTTAGGAGGTTCTTATTAGAAAGTGCCAATATACCATTATACTGCTTTAGTAGCGGCGGGTCATCAGCATCCAACGATTACTTAGCACTTCTTTATGAGGCGAATAAAGGGATGGCAAAATCATTATCACCTCTCGCAATGGCATCAATTTCCGATGAAGCTTTAAAGTCTGCGAAGATTATCATAACCTCAGGGAGCGGTCAAGGCGTTGATGTCGCTTACACAGTACATAGAGCAGCGACAGTTAATCCTAAAGGTGTATGTGGGGTTACAAGCAGAAATGATGAGCATTGTATTCTAATAAATACCTTAAAGAAAGTAACTACAAATTGGTTTCTTTATAATACTCCTAATTTACATGGATTTCTCGGTACAAATTCCATTATTGCCATGTTTGGCATTTTCTACAAGGCATTTACTAATGACAATGATATAGTTAGTAAATTAAATTTTGACTTATCTCCTACCCATTGTTATTCTTATGCACCAAGGGTAGAAGGTAACATTCCGTCAATCAAAGAGATTAGGAATTACATTGTACTCTACAGTGGATGGAGTAGGCCTGTAGCTATAGACTTTGAGAATAAAATGATTGAGAGTGGAACTGCATCTGTACAGCTATGTGATTATAGAAGTTTTTGCCACGGGAGGTTTATTTTCATTTCAAAACATCTTGAAAATTCTGCTTTTGTCTTATTTCTAACTCCACGAGATAAGGAATACGCAACAAGACTGATTCTAGAAGCTAAGACGTTCAGAGGTCAGAGAGATGTTTTCCCAAGGAATACTGCCATTATAAAGATAGAGACTGAACTAGATAGTCCACTTGCATCCATTGACCTTATGATTAAGATGCAGGTTTGTTTCAATGACATTGCTAAGGCAAATAGGTTTTCGGATGATGATGACCCATGCAACCCAGACAACCCTAATGGCATAAACAAAGAGTTCCCTAGAAGCCTTGATTGGGGTAATATGGCTACAATTGGGTCATTAAATATTGGAAATGTCCCAAGCGCTAAAGGCTCTTTAAAATCTGTTAGTCGAAAGATAGCCATAAACTATGACCCCAAGAAGTCCATTGGGGATATTGCTAGGGGGAATGGTGTGTCTATTGCTACTGTGAGAAAGTTCATCAGAGATAAAAATATAGACAGAAATAGGGACGAAAAGTTAAACACATATAATGAGGTGTGGTATCAATACATCAAGGATTCCGATGTATCACGGGCAGAATTGGCTAGAAAGTTAAAGATGTCTGTAAATACGGTAAATTATTATCTTGGTATTGAAGCGAACAAAATAGAACTTGAAGATGGTAAGGTCGGTATGGCTATAGAGAATCCAACAGTAAAAGAACTGAGAAGGTCAATTCCAGCCCTTCGGGAACGTTATATTAAGTTCTGTAAAGTAAGAGACAAGTACCCCAATTTAACAGCTAGAGAATACCTCAAACGACTTAATTTGTCAGATGATAAGAAGGGAAAGAATCTTGCAATGGTCGTTCTCTTTACGCAAATGACAGAGTTCAAGTATAAATTCAAGGATAGGGACATTGAGCTTATACCTAATTAATAATAATCATGCAGTCAAAATATGGGTAATATTTGCTTAATTCAAAAATAATATCTACTTTTGTAGCGAAATTCTTGATGGTGTGATAAGGCTCAGTAGAGTTTGACACCACTTTTTGACACCACTAATATAATAAGGTATATGGAGAAGCGAGTTAAAGTATTGAAAATAAGCATAAAGCAGCCCACTCAGTTTTTAACGGAATCTACTGAGTGGGAGTAAGCGCCCGCCGCTTCCCCCCCATCACTAATTATACCCCAAGCCTCGGACTCACCGTCCGGGGCTTGCTTTTTCTGTGCGAATGGCCTTGTGTAGCGCTATTTTTGTGTTAATTTAATAATTTTTTCAGCAAAACCTTTGTTGTTTCATAAAATTTGTTTACCTTTGCTCCCGAAATAGGCCTGTCCGCGCGTGGG
>CACWFV010000019.1 GCA_902760315.1 uncultured Bacteroidales bacterium
TGAGTCCATCAACCGTTTGGGTCTCGACGTCATCATGCAGCGTTACGGCAACCTCTTCGAGATGTACGAGGAGATTACCGACGTATTCCCTGGCGATGTAGCCAACGAAATCAACGGCGTGAAGTACTACAAGCCCATGATGATCTATCCCGCCATCCACTACACCATGGGTGGTATCTGGGTAGACTACGAGCTGCAGACCACCATCCCCGGCCTGTTCGCTATCGGTGAGTGCAACTTCTCCGACCACGGTGCCAACCGTCTGGGTGCTTCTGCACTGATGCAGGGCTTGGCCGACGGTTACTTCGTGCTGCCTTACACCATCCAGAACTACCTCGCTGACCAGGCTGTATGGCCGAAGGTTCCTACAGACCGTCCTGAGTTCGACGAGGCGGAGAAGGGTGTTCAGGCCGAGATTGACCGTCTGATGAACATCAAGGGTAAGCGCTCTGTAGACTCCATCCATAAGGAGCTCGGCCACATCATGTGGGAGTATGTCGGCATGGGCCGTACCGCTGAGGGCCTGAAGACCGGTCTGAAGAAGATGCACGAACTGGAGAAAGAGTTCGATACCAACCTCTTCGTTCCCGGCACCAAGGAGGGTCTCAACGTAGAGCTCGACAAGGCTATCCCTCTCGCGTAACGAGAGCTGCGGTGGTCACTTCCGCGAGGAGTACCAGACCGAGGAAGGCGAGGCCAAGCGCGACGACGAGAACTACTTCTACGTAGGCTGCTGGGAGTACAAGGGCAAGGGCAACGAGCCTGAGCTCATCAAGGAGCCACTGGAGTACGAGGCTATTAAGGTTCAAACCCGAAATTACAAGAACTAAGAGGTCCAGTAGACTGCGGCACCGTCGCAGTCCCCACCTATAAATACTTATAATTATGGCAAAAAATATCAGCTTTACAATAAAGTTCTGGCGCCAGAACGGCCCCAAGGACCAGGGACATTTCGATACCCACGAAATGCACGATATCCCCGATGACACCTCGTTCCTCGAAATGCTCGACATCCTGAACGAGGAGCTCATCAACGAAGGCAAGGAGCCCTTCGTGTTCGACCACGACTGCCGCGAGGGTATATGCGGTATGTGCTCACTCTATATCAACGGTACGCCTCACGGCAAGACAGAGCGTGGTGCCACCACCTGTCAGCTCTACATGCGCCGCTTCAACGATGGCGACGTCATCACCGTCGAGCCTTGGCGCTCAGCAGCCTTCCCCGTCATCAAGGACTGCATGGTAGACCGCAACGCCTTCGATAAGATCATCCAGGCTGGTGGCTATACCACCATCCGCACCGGTCAGGCTCAGGACGCCAACGCCATCCTCATTCCCAAGGAGAATGCTGACGAGGCTATGGACTGCGCCTCTTGCATCGGCTGTGGCGCCTGCGTAGCTGCTTGTAAGAACGGCTCTGCCATGCTCTTCGTATCGTCTAAGGTATCCCAGCTCGCCCTGCTTCCTCAGGGTCGTGTCGAGGCTGCCCGTCGCGTTAAGAATATGGTTGCCAAGATGGACGAGCTCGGCTTCGGTAACTGCACCAACACCCGCGCTTGCGAGGCTGTCTGCCCGAAGAACGAGACCATCGCTAACATCGCCCGCCTGAACCGCGAGATGCTGAAGGCTAAGATTGCTGACTAATCCGCACACCAGTCTTTCTATAACAAGAGCACCGCAGACATTCTCTGCGGTGCTCTTTTGTTTGTAGCACAAATATATATCTTGACAACAATTGCGGTGCTCTTTTACTTCTCTGCTTCATCCGGCGTGCCCTCTTTTTCCGGCACTAAGAAAAAGCGCTGAAACTCACTTTCAAAATTGGGTGTCAATACCTGCCTGCCTATCGCATTGCGTATTTCCTCAATGGTCCAGAAGCGCCCACCGTCCAGCTCCTCTGCCGACGGACTGATGGGTCCGTCGTACGTCGTGCGGTTTACGTATACCAGCTCTCGCTCGCGCGTGCTGTCGAACACGTACTTCCCCACACGCTCCGGCGTGAACGCCTCCATGCCCAACTCCTCGCGCACCTCGCGCCGCAGCGCCTCTTCCGGTGTCTCACCATAGTCTATATGACCGCCTACAGCCGTGTCCCACTTGCCGGGCTGAATGTCCTTCCATTCAGGTCGCTTCTGCAGATATACCTCACCCCGTGAGTTAAACACGTGCAGGTGTACCACGGCATGCAGTAGCCGCGACCCGCTGTGACATTCGCCCCGCGAGGCCTTCCCAATCACTCGTCCCTCTTCGTCGACAAGTGGAAACAGTTCTTGTTCGTTATCTTTCATGTACGGTGTTTTTTCACTTCAGCAGTTTTTTGATTTGCTGTTCTGTAGCCTCAGGCAGCAGTTGGCGTAAGTGACCCATACAGCCGTTGGCACGCCTCTTGTCCCAGCACCAGCTTGCGTCCGCGATAGTCACTCAGACGGATATCCCGTCCCTGTTCGTCCTTGCCCAGTATCTCAGGGACCTTGTCTCCAATGTTCATATTTCAGTTGCTTACTTTACCACCACCTTTCGGCCACTCTTGATGTAGATACCTGCGTTTTGAGCGTCCTCGTCAAGTCGCTGGCCCTGAAGGTTGTAGACTGTTGTCAGCGAGCTGCTCTCACCGTACTTCATGCTTTGTATGCTGCTTGGAGTGGCATCGTAAGCTTCAATGCGCTCTGTAAATCGCTGTTCGAAATCTGCTAGACGGTAGAGGCCGTCACTATTGGCATTAAGCCCCTTGAGCTCCATGTTGTAGACTATGGGCGGGTTCTGCAGTGAGAGCAGTGGCATCTGGCGCAGTTGGTCAGTACTCTGATAAACCATATTCATGGCTACGTATTCCTGTCCGTCCTTGCCCAGCCATTTTTCAATGACAAGCTTGGCACCGATGGGAGTCTTCTCGATAGACGATGGCAGCGTGTATTCATCCCATCCCAGCGCACCAAGCACGGAGCCGAGGTTGGAGTCATGGCCACAGAGGAAAGAGAAGCGGCGCTGCTCATTCTTCAGTTCAGCGAGCATCTCTTTCAGCAGCGGATGGGCCAGATTGGTCGACAGGGTGGGAGAGGTGAAGAGCACATCGCCGTAGTAGTCCTTGATAGTTGAGAGTTTCTGCCAGTCGCTGGTACTGAGGTCGTGCCCGAAGGCTGCTTTCAGGTTGTCGGGCTCTTCGTAGTATTGCAGCACGAGGGCATCGACAGCCTTGCATGCCAGGCTGAGCGAACCCTTCAGCGATGGTTCTTTGTTCATTGTGAGTGTGATGACAGAGTCGTCGGTCTTGAAGCTACAGGTGTCGCCCTGCTGGCAGGCTGCACTCTGACGCAGATTGAGCACATCCTCAAGCAGCGCGTATTGTTCTATCATCGCCTCACCGATACCGGCAGTAGTGCCGTTGCCGAACCTGTCGACAATCTCTTGCATGACCACTTGACGGAAGGTCTCGTCATCGCGAGTGATGTTTGGCGAGAAGACGGGGTCCATCGTTCCGATGCTGTAGTGGTGCTCGATGCTGGCATTGGCAACTGGAAGCATACCGCTCGAGAAATACTGAGCAGTGGCGACGGTGCGCTGCATGGAGTTGGCGTAAAACCGCATAGCGCCTTCGGCAGGAACCTCGTTCTCCTGCATCAGCTTCTCGCTCACCAGCCACTTGCGGAAGAACTGGCCCATCATCGTCTCCAGCACGCCGCCACGTAGCGATAGTTCACTGGGTGCCGATGACCACTGAAACCATTCATGGGGCGTTATTCTGCCTAATGCCGACTCAGGACCTGACAGTGGAGAGCGAATGTTGTGCCGGCTCAGTACTACGACTTGCTTCAGTGTGTATTTCTCGTGAAAACTTGCCGAGCGCTCCACTTGGCCGTTCGCTTCCAGTAGGCCGCATACGATGATGACAGCAGTAATTAATTTTCTCATTTTTACTTGTATTTTATGTATTTGCGTACAAAGATACACTTTTTTAAGAAATTTCTCTAACCTTTGTACCACAAAAGATAAACGAATGAGAAATCAGTGATTTATATAGATATCACGCAGTAGCCTTTCTGGTGGCTATTTGGGGTCTATGGTGCTGACGGACTTGTCAGCCACGAGCAACTACCCGCCCTATTTTAACTTTGGTGAAGAAATGGACATAAGTCAGTAACTACGGCGGCAGTGGCTGAATGTCGGCGCCGGTGAGCCGCAGCTCCTTCTCCGGTTTGAAGCAGAGGTGCAGCCCCTTGACGTAGCTGTTGTCATACTGCCGGGGGTCGCTGCAGGGGCGGCCGTTGAGTCCCACCATCAGCGAGCCGATGCCCGCCAGTCTGACGCGGTGTGAGTCGGCCAGCAGGCGGGGCACGATGTCGCTGAGCTCGGCCAGCACCGCCAGCACGTCGCTGCGTTTCACACTGCAGTTGCGCTCAATGATGCGCGCGAGCTCGTCGGTCTCTATGGTACCGAGGTTGACGGCGTGGGCAAACCATTGTCCCCTGTGTCGGGAACGCTCTTGGTTGTCTTGTCTTAATCGATAGAATACACTCATAATAACTGGTTTTTAATTTTTTCCTTTCACTTTCACAATGCCCTATCTACAGGGCGTTTGAGGGCATAAACCTCTTACAGAGGTTTCACATTGCTTTCACACCTGCGTTTTCTGTTACGCCAAATTCGTTTTGAGTGCGTGTATGTCGACGCATGAAGCCACGGTTCAGCAACAAGCGCGACAACCGTTGGATGGAACTGGCGTCTATGCGGATGCCTGAACTCACTTGGTGCATACGAGTCAGCAGTTGGGCGGCAGACAAGTAGGTGACCGCTTCACCCTCCTTGGGCAGGTGGTAGCGTTCGAAGAACACCTCTTCCAGCACGTCAAACTGCTGGAATGCCGCGTTCTGCTGTTGTATACGTCGCTCCTCGGCCTTGGTGAAGTGCGTGGGTCGTCCGTCGCGCACCTCCTGTAGCACCTGGGCGTAGAGCTGTTCGTAGTCGATGGTGCTGCGGGTGTCGATGACTCCCGTGGTGCGGACGCAGAGGAAGCGGCGCGAACCGGTGGTGTCGGTCAGCGGCGTAGGGTCGTTGGTAGTGCCTATGAAGGTGGCATAGCGCTGGCGGCACTGCACCTGCGAGTCGTAGAGCTTGCGCATCTTGACGTCGCTCTTCTGCAGGATGTGCTTGAGGAATGCACTCTGGCGGTTCGACAGGCTGTCGTACTCGTCGATGTTGATCAGACAGAAGCGCGTCAGCATCTGTTCGGCACTGTTGCGGTTGGCAAAGTCGATACGGTCGGTGTAGTAGTCGCGCAACGGCTCCGGCAGCAGCAGCCGGCAGAAGGTTGACTTGCCGTCGCCCTGTGCACCGATGAGCAGCGGCACCATGGCATTGCCGTACTCGCCGTTGCGCCCCAGCCACTGGGCTACCATGGCACGCAGCCAGACGGCAAAGTCGTGTGGCCAGTACTCGTTTTGCGTCGGCACACGCTGTGCCAGCTCAGCAATGCGGTCGTAGCCGTCCCAGCGGGGCAGCTGGTTCAGAAAGTCGATGATGGGGTCGTAGTCGTGCACCCACGTAGAGTCCACATAGCGCTTCACGTCCTTGTCCCACGCCTCGATGCCTTCCGACAGGGCCTCCATGGTGATGGTGGCCATGGCGTGGCGGTCCAGCGGCTGCCAGTCGGCCACCATCTCACCCCGTGCTATATACTCCACGCTATCGCTGATGACGTTGCGACGTAGCAGGTAGCGTTCCCGCATGAACTGTTTCAGCAGTTCCATGTGCAGCGTGAAGTAGGGCAGCGCGTCCTCCTTGCGCTCCAGCAGTTGCGGGCGCTGGTAGCTCATGCCGTAGACATTGCGGAACGTGCGGCGCACCAGCACCTCGTAGTCCCGGTACTGACTCATGTGCATCAGACGGCGCAAACAGAACTCTGCCTCCAGGCCGTTACGAAGCGTCTTCTTAGCCAGTTCCTCCAGCAGCAGGTCCAGCTCCTGATGGTTCTCGGCCAGCACCTCGGCATAGCAGAACTGGAAGCGCACCATCTGCATCTGGCGTTCGTCATAGCCGGGCAGACGGTCGCCGGGCAGCAATGGCGCTGCAGCCGTTCTGCGGCGCAGACTCATGGCCAGCGGCTCGGTGGGCTGGGCCAGCACGAAGGCCGTGGCGTGCTCGTTGAGGTATGCCTCCGCGTCGTGACTCATGCGACAGCGTCGGCCACCGTCACCGATGTTTGGGCGAATACCTGTCTGGGCCTCATAGAAGCGTGCCGCCAAGGCCAGCGCATGCTGGCGGAACAGCCGGCAGTCGGTGTCGGTCTGCGGCAACGTGCCGTCGGGCAGCGTCGCCCTGCATACCACCTTCAGCGTGCGCCCTGACGAGCCGCGGAAGGCCAGCAGCGTCTGCGGCAACAGCATGACGCTGCGCCGCAACTGCTGCCACGAGGCACCCTCACCGACTGACAGCGTCAGCACCAGCACACCACTATAACCATCGCCCGTGCACAGGCGCACGTCGGGCAGTACGGGCGCGCCTGCGAGACCGCACTCCTGACGGCTGTCACACAGCGCCACGGCCTCGCGCAGGCGCGCCACCTCGTGTTCGTACTTGTCGCCGCGGAGCAGTTCGTGCCACTCCTCAGCGCTCATCTCCTTCTCTCTCTGCTTACCTCTCTTGAGGGAGCACAATGTAAAAAATTCTCTTTTCATAGTTGTCACTTTTTTTTATTAGTTGTTGTTGTCTGTCTGTCAGCTGTCCCCGCCGCCGAGTCAGTTGTTCCCACCGGCGGCTACAACTGGTACAGCGAAAAGTGGTACGACTTTTTGAAAAGTGGTACAGTTTTTTGAAAAGTCCTACGACTTTTCCGCCGCTACAGCTGTCTCATCGCTGGCTGTGGCTGTCCCGTCGCTGGTTACAGCTGTCTCGCCAGTCAGAACAGCTACCTTCTCACTGTGAAAGGTTTGTGAAACGTTGGAACGCCCACCCGCGCCCACACATGCCCGCGAAACCTTTATAAATAGGGCTTTTCGCAGCCGAGTGTGAAAGTGAAAGCATTTTTTTGAAAACCGTTTTCCTCACTCCCGCTGCTCCAGTTCGCGCAAGATGCGGCGCTGGCGGGCCTGCTGGCCGTGGTTCAACCAATAGCAGTGGTTACACTGGTGGCGGTAGGTGCCTGTGGCATAGCGGCGGAACTTGCTGACGGGCAACTGCTGCCCGCAGCAGCGACAGACCAGGGTCTCGGCCTGTCGCTGGGCGTCATCGCGGTGTCTCATCGTTCTATTTCTTTCTTGGTAAGTCATTCTTCATTCTTCACACTTCACTCCTTACTTACCAGAACCAGCACTGGTGACGGTTGTCGTGATAGTCGGGACGGTAGCTGACGTGCAGCCAGCAGGCTCCCAGTCGGCCGTGCTCCAAAAAGCACTGGTCGAAGTCCAGATGGTTCACTATCCAGAAGTACCAGCTGCGGCCGGTGTCGAGGTCAGGAAACTCCACGTCGGCGGCACAACCGTATTGGTGCAGCGAGTTGCCGACGTTGCGCGTCCGCTCAAGGAGCAATTCGCTGAGGTATCCGTTGCGGATCTGTACGGCGTGGCCTACGTGGTCGCTCAGCGGTTGCAGCACTTCGCGGCACAGTTGGCGCAGGTGTACCACCACCTCCCACTGTTGCGGCGTATTGTCAATACCCAGACGGCGGGCCGTCTCGTTGTCTGTCAGTTGGCCCAGCAGGAAGTCCTGCGTGAGCTGCGTATTAGGATTAAATGTCTTCATAACTTTGCATTTATTGGATTAAACATATCGTCGTCAGGCCTGACTGACGATGCAAAGGTATGAAGTTTGCAGAAGACGTTAAAAATGCCGTAACATGTCGTATGCCGTATTTTTATAATATGTCGTAAAGCACAGAGCAACAGCTGGTTACGAAGCAGTCCACACTGACGTTTACGACACCCTGTGCCTCGATGCCATAAAATTATGCTAAAAAAATTATTCTGTTAGCATAATTTTATTTGCATAATTCAAATATTATGCGTATCTTTGCAAGCGAAAACAGAACGTACAACATCATAAAACTATGAATATCAATCCCTTTGTGCTCAGTCCCGCCATACCCGACGAGCTGTTTTGCGACCGTCGGGCAGAGTCTGCCGCACTGATTAAAAGCCTGTTGAATCAGGAAAATGTGGTACTGACATCCCCCCGACGTGTAGGAAAGACGGGACTGATATACCACTGTTTCCACCAGCCGCTCATCAGCGACAGCTACGTGACGGTATCTATCGACATACTCCATACCACCTCTTTCCAAGAGTTCATCAAAGAGTTGGGGACAGCCGTATTCAACATGGTAGCCAAGCGCAGCGAGAAACTGTCAAAGCTCTTCGTCGCTACCCTTCGCTCTTTAAGTGGCAGCTTTGGCATAGACCCTGTGACGTATTTGCCTACCTTCGACCTAAAGTTGGGTCAGATCAGCATGCCGGAATATACGCTCGACGAAATCTTTGCCTACCTGGAGAAAGCCGACAAGCCGTGCATTGTCGCCATTGACGAATTCCAGCAGATTACCAAATATCCGGAGAAGAATATCGAGGCACTGCTGAGAGGGCGCATCCAGAAACTCCGCACCACGCACTTCATCTTTGCCGGTTCGGAGCGCCGCATCATGAATGAGATGTTCTTCTCCGACAAGCGTCCGTTCTTCCAGAGTGCCACCCTGCTGCAGTTAGAGCCCATCAGTCTGGATGTCTACACGGAGTTTGCCGTCCGGCAGTTCCGTAACGCCGGGAAAGACATAGCCCCCGAAGCTGTGGCATGGGCCTACCAGACATTTGACGGCGTGACGATGTATATCCATAAACTGTTGCACGACACCTTTGCCGACACCATGCCCGCCGCTACATGCACCGTGACCGACATGCAGCAGGCGGCGGCACAGATGCTGCAGCAAAATGCCAAGAGACTGCAGGAATTGCTGGCCTACGTGACTGAGCAGCAGAAGGAACTGCTCTATGCCATTGCTGCCGACCGCTGTGTGCAGCGCGTCACGTCTGCCGACTTCGTGCGCCGCCACCACCTCAAGTCGGCCAGTGCAGTACAGTCGGCCGTGAAACGCCTGCTGGACCTGGACCTGATTACGGAACAGCACAAGACCTACTCGGTTTCTGACCCGCTACTGCGAATCTGGATTAACCGGTAGCTGCTTCAGCACCTGCTCCACCGCACGGCTCAGCGTCTTGCTCATGCTGTTGACGGAGATGGCCAGCGACTGCTTGCGCAGGTGCTGCAGCAGCAGGTTCTTCAGTGCGTTGAAGGTGGTGCTGTCGTGAATGGAAGCCTGCTTCTGCGGACTCATATAGCTGATGATGAGGCGCACCAGTTCAGCCTGGCCTGTACTTTTGGGCAGATTGATGAATACACCCTGCTGGGAGGTGGCAACAACCTCTAACGTCCCCGCAATGAACATCCGGACCAGCTGCAGGCAGAAGTCCTCCTTGCGCTGGTAGTCCAGAAAGCTGGCGAAGAGGTTGTAGACGTATTGTGAAAGGACGTTGTATTGGTCTAACTTAGAGAGCCTCTGGACGGCAAAAAGGTCAACAACGATTTGGACGCAGGCCGTATAGTAATGGCCATCGGGAGAGACTTGCTCATTAACGAGGTGCATCTGTGTACAACCATCGACATCGTCGTTGCCGGACTGCTGGGAGTCTTCCCCGCAGTCCGACAGCAGTCTGTCCGTGTCGGTGGTTGTTGCCATAGGCAATCCTTTCTTTTATTGTTAATATTATAATTTCATCTTTTTTATTTTTCCGGCTAGTGGAGCCGACATAGCACACCCTTTCTGCATTGCATACAGCGGCGGTGTGGTGTGATGCGTCAGCATCAGGTGCGGAACTGCTCCGCACAAAATTCTCAAGCCATTTCTATGACATTCCCAGTCCCTACGAACGTCTTATTATTAATTTTCCAGAAGTGCGGGACTGTCGTCGTGTAGTCCTCAGCTTGAGCCCAGTCTCCTCTCTTTCTTTCTTTTCCGTCCTGTGACTGGCTCGGAGGCTCTACTTAACAGCACTTCTTGGTCTTTTCCTCAGACTCTTATTTTTGACGAGAGGCTATTTCACCTTCCATCTGGGTGCAAATTTACGAAGATTTTTGACACGTTATCTTCGCCGCAGCCACTTTCTGCAACAAACGCCCGCTTACTTGATGTAAATCAATTTTTCAGTCACCAGCCATAGGCTGAAAAGTGATGTTATTTTTTGGCCGTTTCGCCAGAATGCATTATCTTTGCACCATCAATACTTGACAGCTTATGAAATATCCTATCGGCATACAGAATTTTGACGAATTGCGTCGTGGTAACTATGTCTATATTGACAAGACATCACTCATGTGGGAGCTGGTGAGCGAGGGGAAGTACTACTTTCTCTCCCGTCCGCGACGTTTCGGCAAGTCGCTGCTGATTAGTACGATGGAGGCCTTCTTCTCCGGACAGCGTGAGTTGTTCAAGGGGCTGTATGTCGACTCCGTAGACTGGGACTGGCAGCAGTACCCCATTCTGCACCTGGACTTGAACGTCCAGCAATATGAGTCAAAAGAGGATTTGCTGAAGGTATTAAACAGGCATCTTGAAGTTTGGGAGAAGCAGTATGACAGTCCTTATGGTGAACGAGACGTCTGGGAGCGATTCCTGCAGGTTGTTCGCCGTGCCTACGAGAAGACGGGCCGCCAGGTGGTCATCCTCATTGATGAATACGACAAGCCGCTACTGCAAGCCAATGGCAACGAGACCCTGCAGTCGGAATACCGCAACACGCTGAAACCCTTCTATGGCGTGCTGAAGACGTGCGACCGCTACATCAAGTTTGCCTTCCTGACGGGAGTGACGAAGTTCGGCAAGGTCAGCGTATTCAGCGACCTGAACAACCTGACGGACCTCTCCCTCGACTACCGCTATGCCACCATCTGCGGCATCACTGAGGAAGAGCTGCACCGCTATTTCGACGAGAGCGTGGCACTGTTGGCCGAGGCCAATAAAATGGACAAGAAGGCTTGCTACGAGCGGTTGCGCTACGACTACGACGGCTACCACTTCGACGTCGGCGCACCTGGCATGTACAATCCCTTCAGCGTGCTGAACACGCTGTCGAGCCGTCGCTTCCGCGACTACTGGTTTGAGACCGGCACGCCGACCTTCCTGGTCAACCAGTTGCAGAAGACCAACTATCCGCTGGAGATGCTGACCCGCGAGGAACTCTTCGAGGACACGCTGAACAGCATCGACGTCATGGACGAGAATCCCCTGCCACTGCTCTACCAGAGCGGCTACCTGACCATCCACGGCTACAACGAGCAGTTCAAGCTCTACCAGTTGGGATTTCCCAACCGTGAGGTGGAAGAGGGCTTCGTCAAGTTCCTGGTACCATTCTATTCGCCCAACAAGGCCGAGCGGCCCCAACTGTTTATTGCCAACTTCGTACGCGACGTCGAGACTGGCAATGCCGAGGGTTTCATGCAGCGAGTAGAACGTTTCTTCGACGGTGGCGACTATCAGGTGGCTGGCAAGGCCGAACTCTATTTCCAGAACGTACTGTGGGCCCTGTTCAAACTGTTGGGGCTTTACGTCGACGTAGAGCGCCACACCACCGACGGCCGTATGGACATCCTGGTGCAAACCAAAGACTTTGTCTACATACTGGAGCTGAAGATAGACAAGAGTGCCGACATAGCCCTCCAGCAGATAGAGGACAAGCAGTATGCCAAGGCCTTCGAGGGCGACGGCCGCCGCGTCTTCAAGATAGGCGCCAACTTCTCTTCCACCACCCGCCGGCTGACGGAGTGGAAGGTAGGTGGGTAAGCTCAAATAAGCCTATCTATCGCATTTTTTTCCAAAAAAGTTTTCTGTTTTCGTGAATTATTCTTAACTTTGTAGCCGAAGTATGGACATACCATGCTTTGGCAGAAGAAGGCGTCGGCTGTTCTGTCGTGTGCTTAAGCGTAACTACAAACCTAAAATGAATATGACTATGAAGAAGATTCGTTACTTTATGGGGCTAATGCTGCTGATGGCCGGTCACTTTTGCAGCATGAATGCTCAAGTAAGCAATGACAATGAGGAAGGAGTGAACAAGATTATCAGTCAAGGTCTTGACGACTATGTTCCTGGACAGGTCTTGGTGAAGTTCAAAGACTCCTCGCCTGTCAACGTACGCCGTGCAGCAGGCAGATTCCAGTCTGTCGACAAGGAAACGGTGAATGCCGTCCTGAAGGAGTTTGGCACCAAGAAAATTGACAAGTTGTTTCCAAACGACGACCCCAATCGTCAGCTACGCCGCTCAATGGCTTTTAATGGTCAGGTTATTCAGGAGCGCGACTTGAGCCAGCTGTATTTGGTGGAGATGGAGGCCAACCATGTTGAGAAGACGATGCAGTTGATAGAACGCTTGTCAGCTCTTGACGAGGTAGAGTTTGCTGAACCTAACTATAAAGTCTACATAATGGCCGACGACCATATTGCCGACAGCTACAGCAGCAATCCTTATGTTGGCGAGCAGTGGGGACTGGACAGCTATGGTGTCAAGCAGTTGTGGAACAAGCCCATCATCAACAGCAAGCGCCCCGTTGTGGCTGTACTTGATACAGGTGTCGACATCACCCATCCTGATTTGAAGGATAATATCTGGACTAATCAGCTTGAAGCCAATGGCGTGGAAGGCTATGACAACGACAACAATGGTTTCGTTGGCGACGCCCATGGTTGGGACTTTGTCAACAACTCGCCCAAAATCCGCGATAATAATATGCATGGCACTCACGTAGCAGGTATCGTTGCCGCTGCCAACAACGGCATAGGTATTATTGGTGCCAATCCAAGGGCTCTGATCATGCCCGTAACAGTGATGCAGAGTGACGGAACAGGTGACGTTGCCACCATCATCAAGGGTATCGACTATGCCGCCAAAAACGGTGCAGACGTCATCAACCTCTCTTTAGGCTCTTATGCCAACAGTCTTTCTGAGCGCCTTGCCTTGGAGCGGGCTTATCAGACGTCAGTCATTGTTGCAGCCGCTGGTAATGACGGAAAGCACATCTATCCGTACAACTGTGGTGCCCCCTGTCACTCGCCTATGTACCCAGCAGGCTACTCGTTTGTGTTAGGTGTACAAGCAGAGGCTGATGTCAATGGCAACCTGGCCATGTTCAGTAATTTCGACTGTGACGGCCCTAACTACTCTGAGGTAACGACCTACCGTGACCCTGAGGGCTTTAACTACGAGTTGCAGGCTCCTGGCGTCATGATTTTGAGTACCATTCCCGGTGGTGACTATAAATACCTAAACGGCACCTCCATGGCCTCTCCCATGGTGGCTGGTGCCATCTCGGCTCTGATGATGGTAAAGCAGTACGACACGCAGGAGATTCTGTGGGGCGACCTGCTGCACAGCACAAATATTGCAGGAGCCTATAACATCAAGGACCGTCCTGCCGAGTTAGACTTGCTGCGCGTCAACTATAACGACCGTGAGGATGGTGCCCCGGCATCAGGCGACGACGAGGAGGAATATGCTGCCGACGGTGAGGTGGATGCTGGCGAGACTATCAGCGTTTATCCCGTGGTGCGCACCACGTTTGGCGAAGCCAGAAACATCAAGATGTGGCTTACCGTGGGCGACTATGAAGACCCGGAAGCGGTGGAAATCATCAACGACGTGAACAACAAGGTTGACTTCGGCATGAATCTGGATGCCTATGGACGTGGCACATCACTGAATCCTGTGAAGGTGAAGATTCCTGCAACTACTGCTGACGGCCGCCATATCAAGATGAAGGTAATGTTCAGCTGTGATGGTATCAACACTCCTCAGGAGGGCAAGTTCACGATGATAGCAGCTAACCGCAAGAAGATTAGTGGTCTGATTGACAAAGACATGACGCTAACGGCTGATCACGTCTACTACGTCAACGAGAACCTTGCCGTTCTACAGGGCGCTACGCTGACCATTGAACCGGGCACTCGTGTTGAGTTTGCTGAGGGTATGGGTCTCTCTTCAAGCGGCAAGCTCATTGCCAAAGGTACACCTGAAAAGCCTATTGTCTTTACTCGTCATATCGGTGAAGGTCCCTGGGCAGGAATTAAGTCGCATAATTCAGACGGACAGGTAAGTCATGGCCAGTTCATGTATACCAATGCTGACAGCACGTTGTTCACATTAGCTAGAACAGAGCAGACCCCTCATCGTATAGATTACAATCTCTATTATAATATATGGTATAACAGAGATAAGGTGGACAGACCAGAGAAATATTTTGAACTGCGTGATTATCTTCAGGACTTGATGGGTGACGCTTGGGATTTGGATATGACCAGTCGAATGGAAAAGACGAAGGATCCAAGCTTCCTGACCCCTGCCGTACTGGCCATGAAACAGGACATTCTGGATTATTATAACACCTTCCTTCAATCCACAGAATACAGGAGAGACTGGACAGAGGACATGGCTGCTAATTCAGAATCATGGGCTAATGCTGGCATCTATGGCAATCTTGTCAACTGGTGTACCTATAACAACCCGCGCGACACCATCTCCTATTGCCGCATAGAGCAGTTTATGCGTGGTGACGACTGGGAGACGGTCTATCCTTATATGAAAGACTGCTATATTGCCCCCATGGATGAATACGTGATGTCGCAGTGTGGTAAGATTATGTACCAGTGGAGCGTGCTGCAGACCATGGCAGGCGAGAGAAACGTCGTAACCGCCATCAGCAGTCAGTGTTCAGTAGCTGATAACCTGAAGAACCTGAAACATACGAACATTGTCAACAACTACTTTGGTGACTATAATGCTGAAAATTTGACTCGATACAGTTGGCTTAATGAGAGCAATTATTTCAACAATGCACAGACATGCACTATTGATGGTAAATATAAAGGCAAAGACTATAGCTTAGCTATTAACACCAGACAGGTGACGGTTGATAAGTCGTCGACGCCTTCTTACCTCGGATCTGCCCGTGAGGATATCTTGCGCCCATGGTTCTTCGAGATTGGTAATGCACCTAGTACATTTGGTAAGATTGACCTTTCGAATATGCGTACTACACCTGTCGCTGAGGCACATGGTATTGTTTGGAAGGTATTGGTAAACGGCTTCGATGCCCAAGACCAATACGATGAGCTGCCACCGCTTGGTGTAGGCAAGCATAAATTCGAAGTTTACTTCAACCGTCCGATGAACAAGAAGGTAGCACCACAGGTAAGCTTTGGCGTACGTGACCCATATACCCAGAATGCTGTTGACGAGGAGGGTTCATGGAATGCTGAAGGTACTATCTATACTGTCTATAAGACTATTACCGGCAAGACACGCAGTGATGGTGTGAACCGTATCTATGTCAGTGGTGCTGAGGATAACGAATATTTCCCCTGCCCATTTGAGAACAAGCGTTTCAACGTGCTTATCAATGCTGCTGGTAGCATGGCAACAGGTTTTGCTGCTGAGCCAGGCATGGGTAAGGTTACTTTGACATGGAACAACGCTGAAAATAACTTTGACGATGCCATGGGCTTCAATATCTACCGCTACCATGAGTATGAGGCTCAGGTGCCTGATCTGGATGAATGGGGTGGCTATCAGTGGATGTATGATGAGAACGGTTCTCCTGTATGGGATGAGTATGGTAATCATCAGTATAAGCAGAAATGGGTAACTCTTGCCGATACCGTCCGCATCAACCAGGAAATGTTGGACATCAATACTACTTCATACATCGACTACGAAGTAGTACCGAAGCAGACCTACTATTATTATTATAAGGTATTGTCGACTGACTTGACGGAATATGATGTTTCCAACGTAGTAACCGTTACTCCGTTGACTTCTACTCGTGGCGATGCTAACGGTGATGGCTACGTGAATGTCATCGACGTGCAGACTACCGTTAACTATGCTGGTGGCAAGCAGCCACGACCATTCATTTTCGAGGCAGCCGATATGAACAGCGACCAGCTGATAGATATTCTCGACGTGATAGGCATCATCCGTGGTGTGCTCAACCCGTCGCTGTTAGCCACCTCCCTGACGGAGTCACAGGCTGTCTACAGCATAGAAGACGGTATGCTCTATGTGAATGCTCCTGTCGCATTGGCCGGTATTCAGTTGCAACTGACGACCCCTGTTGACAACCAGCTGAATGTTGCCAGCAACTTGGAGGGATTTGAGCAGTCATCGGCATGGTTCACGGACACCGACTACCAGTTGATGGTCTACAATATGAATGGCAAGACGCTCTCTGCAGGCAAGAATGCTGTGATGTACATTGGCAATGCCGAAATAGTTACCCTACGCTTGGCTGACGCCGCTGGCAACTTGGTCAAGGTCGTCAAGGCTGACGGTAACACCACTGGCATTGACCGTATGGGTAAGGGCGTGATGCAGGGCGATGGAATCTTCAATGTGAAGGGTCAGAAAGTAGCTGCCAAGGCTACTGACTTGGAGAAGTTGCCTAAGGGTGTGTATATCATCAATGGTGAAAAGGTGATGAAATAATGAGAAAACTATTAGTCATGATACTCCTGTGGCTTGTCACAGCCACAGGAGCTTGGGCTGACAACATAGTAAGCGTACGAACCACAGAGGGTGCCCCCAGAACAGAGGTGACGGTGGGCGTTCATCTGACCAACACCGATATGGTGTCGTCATTACAGGTAAACATTCCCGTAGATGACAACATCAATCTGGTGGAAGGTTCAGGACAGCCTGCTGACCGATGCCCAGACCATAGTGTAGCAGTATCGAAGGTGGACGGCCAGCTACAGGTGTACATCTACTCCCTGTCAATGGCTACAATCTCTGGCTCGACAGGAGATGTCGCTACGTTTAAGCTGAGGTTAGGCGATATGCCTGGCGACTACGAACTGATTCCTTCGAGAGTCGTGCTTACCGATGCCGAGGGCACTGCTTTGGAATGCATGTCTTCCGGCACATACCAGACCATTCGTGGTCCTTACCTTTCGTTCATGGGTACTGAGGAGCTCGACTTTGGTGGCGTGCCTACGAATGAGAAGACCCTACAAGGTCTTAACTTCCAAAACATCGGCAATGACGACTTGGTGATAACAGGAATGGCTTTCTCAGATGTACAGACATTTACTGACGAGTCATCAAACGCATATCCCTATACGCTTCATCCCGGTGAATGGGGTTATGTGCAAATCGGTTGCACACCCACTTCAAGACAACCTATCAGCCAGACGATGACAGTACTTTGCAACAGCCCTACGTCCAAAAACATGCTGCGACTTAAGGCTCAGCCATACGTGGTCAACGTGCTATCAGTTGAGAGTGCCAGTGGTGTCTCAGACGAAGAGGTGACCATCAGTCTTACCATGAAGAACGAAGATGCTGTCAGTGGCTATCAAGTGGAATTCGACATGCCCAGGTCGCTGCAGTTCGTGGAGGGTAGCTTCGCATTGTCTGACCGCAAGGCAGACCATATTTCCTCTGTATCCTTCGCTAACGATAAGTTACGTATTATCGTCTACTCGCCGACTGACAGTCCCTTCAACGGCAATAGTGGTGAGGTGGGTTCTTTCAAGGTGAAGCTTAACGGACGTGAGAGTACAGATCTGACGCCTACCAATGTCATACTCTCAGCCACCATCAACAACGTGACGGAGAATGTATGCTCCGACTGGCATGGCGCTTATATCAGCATCATCTGTCCCTATATCATGGGGGATGAGGAGGTCTGCTTTGGCGACATCCCCGTGACGAGTGACTGTGTTGCTGGCTATCGTCTGTATAACAATGGTCAGGTACCTTTGGTCATCAGCCGCATCATCTTTGACAACGAGCACCTAAGTGTTGACGAGGAGCTGCCACTCACCATTGAGCCATGGAACGAACGTTACATCACCATCCGTTACAACAGTTTGGAGGAGGTGCCTTTCAATGCTGTTATGCAGATACATAGCAACGACCCTGAGATGCGACTGAAGGAGGTGAAACTATGGGGAAGCCGCTATGCTCCCAACTATCTCTACGTAACGATGCCCGACATTGCCGTCGACGATGAGGCCAGGATGATTATTGACCTTGACAACTACGACCCCATCTTAGGTATACAGTTTGACGTGGTGTATCCTCAAGAGAACTTCATGCCTTATGAGGGAAACTACACTCTGACACCGTTGGCACAGAACATGAGTGTCGACATCACCAGAATAGACGAGAATACCATACGCTATATGCTCTACTCCATGACGGGCGAACCCATTGAGCGTGGCTCAAGGAACCTGATGAATATTTCGTTCAAGCCAAGACAGGCTCCAGAGAGTTCTTATGAGTTCATCGTCAAGAACATCAAGCTGGGAACAGCCAACATGACCAATAAGTATGCTGGCAGTGACATCTATATGAGTATGAAGGTATGGGATACGCTTCCAGGTGATGTCAATGCAGACAGCAAGGTGAATGTTGCAGACATCGTAGAAACGGTAAACAGCATCTTAGGACGAGCCTCAGGCACTTTCATCTTTGCTGCTGCTGACGTGAACACGGACGGATGGGTCGACATCTTCGACGTAACGGCTATCGTCAACATCATCCTTAAAAGCAACCACCAATATGCTCCTGACAGAAGAGCGGGTTCGAATAGGGGTGAGTCTGTCTGGCTGAATAAGACAGACCAAGGGCTGTCGTTTGGTGTTGATCATGCCGAACGTTACACCGCATTCCAGTTTGACATAGTTCTGCCTCGTGGAGTCAGTCTTGTGGATATTGACAAGAGCCAGATGACAGACCATAACGTGCGCTTTGCCAAGATAGGTGATAATCGTTACAGGATATTGGCCATGTCCATGGACTGCTGGTCTTTGCCTGCTGCCAGTCGTTCGCTACTTGACCTTGTGCTGTCATGTGCTGACCAGGGTGAGGTCGCTGTTGACGATGTCGTTTTCGTGACGCCCGAAGGTAGGGCAGACTATTATGAAGGATGCTCACTGGCACTGACCACGGGCATCCAGCATGTCACCTATAACCAGCATGAGAAGGTATACAACCTGTTTGGTCATCAGCTCAGCAAGCAGCGTGGACAACTGACCAAGGGTGTGTATATTATCAATAACAAGAAGGTGGTAGTCAAATAAAAGCAGATGGAATGATGAAAAAAAGAATGTTGATGATTGCTACACTCGTATTGACCATATACCATGTGGCACTGGCAGATTATTGGACTATTAACGATTTCAGGATTTCTGCCGGAGAAACGAAGGATGTCAATATCTATCTGGGGAACAATGAGGATTATGTGGCTTTCCAGTTTGACCTCTATTTGCCAGAAGGAATCACGGTAGAGTCGTATAGTCCTATCAGAGAACGTATCCCTGAGAGCATCACGCTGTCTATGGCTCGCCAGAATGATGGTTGCTATAGGTTTGTTGCAACGACAATGGACGCAGGACCATTGATGAGCATTGTTGGTTATAGTGGAGACATCATAAAACTGACCGTGAAGGCCGCTGAGGACATGGCTCCTGGAACGTATGAGGGATATCTTCGCCATTTAAAGCTGTCAAGAGCTGATGCCATAGGATGGCAAGCGGATGAAATGTCACCCTTCCCAGTTATAGTGATTGAGCCTTCAGTAGTTACGGCCAACAATGAATGGCGTCCCTATGGCGAGGAAAATCCTACCTTCTCATACTACGTTGAGGGTGGTTACCTGGAGGGGGAACCCACCATACAATGTGATGCCACAATAGCATCGCCTGCTGGCACTTACGACATTGTCGTTGAGCCGGGAACAGTAACGAACTATAACGTCACCTACGTGCCTGGCACCTTGACTATCATGAAAGTGCCGTTGACGGTATCTGTAGGCACCTATGTCAAGAAGCAGGGCGAGCCTATACCTGAGTTTATGTTGAACTATGACGGATTCCGACTGAATGATACAGAGGAGATGCTGACTGTCAAGCCAACAACGATGACAACAGCGACAGAGAGCAGCGAGCCAGGGGAGTATCCTATCATTATCAAGGACGGTGAATCACAGAATTACGACTTCAACTATTATTATGGTAAGTTGATAGTGGTTGCCGCGGATGCTGTGGTAGTCAGCGCCAAGGACTACACTCGTGAATATGGCGAAGAGAACCCAACGTTTGAGTACACCGTAGAGGGAGCTGCACTGGAAGGAGAACCCCTCATTACTTGTGATGCTACACCCACTTCGCCTGTGGGTACCTACGACATCTGGGTATCTCAAGGCTCTGTGACAAACTTTAACGTCTCCTACGTGCCTGGCACACTGACCATTACCAAGGCTCCGCTGACAGTATCTGCCGGCACATATACCAAGAAGCAAGGTGAGCCTGTGCCTGAGTTTGTACTTTCTTACGATGGTTTCAAGAACGGCGAGACGGAGGACGCACTTATCGCCAAGCCGACAACCATCACGACGGTAACAGAAAGCAGTGCACCTGGTGAATACCCCATCATTGTCAAAGATGGTGAATCACCAAACTATGACTTCAGCTATGTTTATGGAAAGGTGATAGTCGTTGAGGCTGATGCCACCGTCATTACGGCGAAGAACTACACCCGACAGTATGGTGATGCTAATCCCGTCTTTGAATATACAGTTGAGGGAGCAGCGCTGGTGGGCGAGCCTGCCATTACCTGTGCAGCAACACCTACCTCACCAGTTGGCACGTATGATATCCTTGTCAGTCAGGGCACCGTTGGCAACTATAACGTTACCTACGTAGCTGGAACACTGACCATTGAAAAGGCTCCACTGACGGTCTCAGCAGGTTTCTATACCAAGAAACAAGGCGATCCGATGCCTGAGCTTACTCCGGCTTATGAAGGCTTCAAGAATGCAGAGACGGACGATGTGCTACTTGTAAAGCCTACCATCATGACGCCTGCAACTGTTGCTTCAGCTCCCGGCAGCTATCCTGTCATTGTCAGTGGCGGTAAGGCGCAGAACTATGAATTGTCATATGTCAACGGCTTATTAATCGTGGATGAGGCTGATCCCGTCATCATCACGGTAAAAAACTATTCTCGTGAATATGGTGAAGAGAACCCAACGTTTGAATACACTGTCGATGGCGCAGCATTACAGGGTCAGCCTGTTATCACCTGTGCAGCTACCAGTATGTCACCTATTGGAACATATGATATCCTTGTCAGTCAAGGTACTGTGACCAACTACAACGTTATATACGTTGCTGGCACGCTGACTATCACGAAGGCTCCGCTAACAGTCTCAGCCGGCACCTATACTAAGAAGCAGAGCGACCTCATGCCAGTGTTTACACCTGCCTATGAAGGTTTCAAAAATGACGACTTCGAGGATGTGCTGATTTCCAAACCTGTTGTAACGACGACGGCAACGGAAGAAAGTGGACCTGGCGAATACCCTGTTATGGTTAGTGGTGGCGAAGCAGAGAACTATGCTCTGGAGTATGTCAGTGGCAAACTAATAATAGTCGAAGACGATGCCATTGTCATTATGGCAGAGAACTATACGCGACAGTATGGTGAGGACAACCCAACGTTCGACTATTTTGTTGATGGAGAAGGATTGAAAGGCAGCCCAGAGATTACGTGTGAGGCTACGCCCACATCGTCTGTCGGCACCTACGACATCGTGGTGTCAAAAGGAACGGTGACTAACAGTAACGTCACTTACATTGCTGGCACGCTAACCATCACAAAGGCTCCATTGACGGTATCTGCCGGGACATATACCAAGAAACAAGGCGAGGATCTGCCTGAGTTCACGCTGACATATGAGGGCTTCATGAACGACGAGACTGCCGACGTGCTGGCCACTAAGCCCACTGCTGCAACTATAGCCACAGCCGCCAGTGCTCCAGGCGAGTATCCAGTCATTGTCAGTGGTGGCGAGGCTCAGAACTACTCCCTTAATTATGTCAATGGCAAACTGATAATTGTTGAGGCTGATGCCACCATCATCAAAGCCAAGAGCTACACTCGACAGTATGGCGACGCTAATCCCGTCTTTGAATATACTGTCGAGGGAGCTGCACTGGTAGGTGAGCCTGTCATTACCTGTACTGCAACTGCCACCAGTCCCGTTGGCACTTACGACATTATTGTCAAGCAAGGTACAGTGACTAACTACAACGTGACGTATGTAGCAGGAAAACTAACCATCTATAAGGCTCCGCTGACTATCGCTGCCGGTACTTACACCAAGAAGCAGGGTGACCCGTTGCCAGCATTCACATTGTCTTACAGCGGATTTAAGAACAACGAGACTGCTGACGTGATGATTACTAAGCCTACGGCCACCACGACAGCTACTGAAGACAGCGCTCCTGGTGAGTATCCTGTTACCGTTAGTGGCGGCGAAGCACACAACTATGCTTTGTCTTATGTCGATGGCAAACTGATTGTCAATGAGGCAGACCCTGTGACGATAATAGTCACAAACTGTTCACGTGAGTACGGCGAGGCCAATCCTGTCTTCGAATATACGGTTGAGGGTGCTGAACTTGAAGGTACACCTGAGATTACTTGCGAAGCCACTGCTACGTCCCCGGTCGGCACCTATGACATCGTCATTAAACAGGGTACGGTGACGAACTATAACGTTACTTATGTGGCCGGTACACTGACCATCACCAAGGCGTCGCTAAATATCGCTGCCGGTACGTATACGAAGAAACAGGGAGACCCGATGCCCGACTTTACACTGACGTACGACGGTTTCAAAAATGGTGAGACGAAAGACGTGCTGACCAAGCAACCAACGGTTAGTTGTCAGGCTACGGAGAGTAGTGCACCAGGTGAGTACCCTGTAGTGGTGTCCGGAGCAGAGGCTACGAACTATGACATTAGCTATACTGACGGGGTACTGATAGTTACAGAGGGCACTGGCATTGCGGCCATCTCCGTGGAGCACCCCGTTGATGTCTACGACATCCGCGGCAATAAGGTGCGCGACAAGGCCACCACGTTAGACGGTCTGGCCAAGGGCATCTATATAGTCCGGGGCCGTAAGGTCGTAGTAAAATAATAAAATACCCCCGACAGTCAGTGAACTGCCGGGGGTAATTGATAGAGAGAAAGACTTGCGCCATGGCGTTAAGGTTAGGGCTCTGGCTCCTTGATGACTGCGTTCAGAGGCAGCTCCTCTACCTTACAGCCCTGCAGGAACTGCTTGGTGCGGTTACCGCCGTGGTCTTTGGTAGTCTCAGGGGTGAAGACGACGTGTACACCGGTGACGTTCTCGGCTACGTTGAACTTGAAGGCGGTGGCAGCACCCTTTGACTCGATGCCAATCTTGAAGGAGCCGAAGCCGTTCAGCTTCACGCGCTTGGAGTTTTGCAACTGGTCGCGCATGGTTTCTACCAGCTCTTCGATGACGGCCAACACGTCTGAGCGCTTGACGGTACAGTTGCGCTGTACGATCTCAGCCAAATCTTTAGTGTCGACAACTCCCATAGGCACCATGCGTGCATACCACTTACCTGAACGTTTTGTACCTGTGGACTTGTCCTGATGTAATCGATAATATACTGACATAATATTGTCCTCCTATTATTTTTATTGGTTATTAATGTGAACTGTTTGTCATTGATTGACGATGCAAAGATAAGCACTATTTTCCACCCGGCGATGGGACTCCCCCTGATGGCTGCTACGCTAAAGAAAGTACTTCCGTTCGGAAAATTGCAAATAAATTTGCATTTTCGCTCACTTATTCGTACCTTTGACCTCGATTAACAATATGTACACATGAAGAAACAACTATTAACCTGGACTGCACTGGTGCTGACGGTCTGTCAGCCGGCGTGGTCAGAGACCATTCCTTTTGGTCAAGGACAACTGACCGTGAAGTATGTAGCAACGAATGCGGTGCGCATCGTGTATGACGAGGGTGGGGCACTGCCCGAACAGTTGCCGGACTGGAGCTACGTGAAACATGACGAGGCAACACAGCACGACATCCGTGTCGAGGTAGACAAGAGACGACAACGGATATTGGTAAAGGACAAACAGGGACGAGTGGTGTTTACAGCCCTGCAACACGATATGGAAGGAGAAAAGGCCACGCTGACGTTCCGTTCGGCCAAGGATGAATATCTCTATGGGCTGGGCCAGTTCCAGGACGGCTACACCAATGTGCGTGGACTGTCGCGCCGGCTGACACAGGTCAACACGCAGATATCGCTGCCCATGGTGCTGTCCAGCAAGGGCTATGGCGTGCTGTGGAACAACTACGGAATGACGGACTACAACCCCTGTGCGGCATCTATACAGTTGACGAAAGGCCATGCTGAGGGTGCTACTGAAGAGGTCAACGTCACCTCTACCGAGGGCGGCAAGCGCGAGCGGCGTCAGCGCAACATCTTTGAGGGTGAGCTGAAGATAGACAAGGAGGGCGACTATGCACTGCTGTTGGACGTCGGTCAGAAGATGGCACGCCGCCATGACTTGGAGATTGACGGCCGGAAGGTGATGGACATGCAAAACGTGTGGCTGCCACCGACGAGTTCGGCCATTGTACACCTGAAGGCAGGTACCCACAAGGTAACGGCCGAACTGACCAATGGCGACAAGCCCACCGTGTACTACCAGCGGGTGAAAGACGAGACCACGTTCCAGTCGCCCGTGGCAGCCAAGGTAGACTATACCGTGTTCGTGGGTTCTGCCGACGAGGTCATTGCCACCTACCGCGAACTGACGGGACCTTGTGCACCGATGCCCACCTGGGCACTGGGCTACATACACTGTCGGGAGCGCTTCCACTCGTCGGACGAGATACTGCAGACGGCCAATCGCTTCAAGAAGGAACACATCCCCGTAGGCATGCTGGTGCAGGACTGGCAGTACTGGGGCAAATATGGATGGAACGCCATGCGCTTTGACGAAGACTACTACCCCGACCCGAAGGCGCTGACCGACTATCTGCACCACATGGGCATACGGTTCATGGTCAGCGTATGGTCGAAGATGGACAAAAACTCCGACGTGGGCAAGCAGATGCTGGCCAACAACTACTACATACCCAATACCGACTGGATAGACTTCTTCAACCCCGACGCCGCTGCCGCCTACTGGAAGAACTTCAGTGAGCGACTGGTACCGCTGGGCATTGACGCCTGGTGGCAGGATGCCACGGAACCGGAGAACGACGACTTGGCCGGGCGCATGGTGAATGGCGGCCGCTGGCGTGGCGATGCCGTGCGCAACGTCTTCCCCCTGCTGGTCAACAAAACGGTCTACGAGGGACTGAAGGCCTGTGGACAGCAAGAGCCGATGATACTGACGCGCTGCGGATTCCCCGGCATACAACGTTATGGCGCCGCCGTGTGGAGCGGCGACGTTGGCAACGACTGGGAGACGCTACGCCGACAGATTACCGCCGGACTGGGCGTGCAGGCTGCCGGCATGCCTTGGTGGACCTACGACGCAGGCGGATTCTTCCGTCCGCAAAACCAGTATCAGGACCAGGCATACATCGACCGCATGCTGCGCTGGATAGAGCTATCGGTCTATCTGCCGCTGATGCGTGTGCACGGCTACATGAGCAACACCGAACCGTGGAACTACGGCCAGGAGGCACAGGCCGTCATTGCCAACTGCATCAGGGAGCGCGAGGCACTGCGCCCCTACATCGAGGAATGTGCCCGTCGCATCAGCGAGGAGGGCTATACGCTGATGCGCCCATTGGTTTTTGATTTTGCCGATGACCCGCAGGCCTTGGCACAGAAGTATGAGTATATGTTCGGACCACGCCTGCTGGTCAGTCCGGTGACAGAGCCCGACGCTACTGAGTGGAAGACCTATCTGCCCAAGACCAAGGGCCGCTGGCGCGACCGCCACACCGGAACGTACTACGAGGGCGGACAGACCGTGACCACGAAGATAGATAAGACGTTTATTCCCGTTTTTGAACTGGAGAAATAATAACATGTAAACATAAGAGATATGATGAAGAAGACCTTATTGCTATGTTGTCTGGCAGTCTGCCAACTGGTGCAGGCACAGCAGACGGAGATGCGGCAGTTTGTAGACCAGCTGATGGCCAGGATGACCGTGGAGGAGAAGATTGGCCAACTCAACCTGTTGCCGGCAGGCAGCGAGATAGTGACTGGCGGAGCCATGGACAGTCCGGTGGGACAGCTCATCGCCAATGGTCAGTTGGGCGGCATCTTCAACTTGAAGGGTGTCGACAAGATCCGAGCCCTGCAGGACATTGCCGTCAAACAGTCGCGACTGGGCATACCCCTCATTGTGGGTATGGACGTCATCCATGGCTACGAGACCATCTTCCCCATACCTCTGGCACTGGCGTGCTCGTGGGACATGGAAGCCATTGAGAACATGGCACGCATCTCGGCACTGGAGGCTACCGCCGACGGCATCAACTGGTTCTACTCGCCCATGGTGGACATTTGTGTGGATGCCCGCTGGGGACGCATGGCAGAGGGTGCCGGCGAAGACCCCTTTCTGGGCAGCGAGATAGCACGCGCCTACGTGCGGGGCTACCAGGGCAATACCGCTGAAACGGGAAAGACAGACGTGAAGCGCGGCATGGCCTGCGTCAAGCACTTCGCCCTGTATGGTGCTGTTGAGGCTGGTCGCGACTATAACACGGTAGACATGAGTCGGTTGCGCATGTACAACCAGTACTTGCCACCCTACAAGGCTGCTGCCGAGGCCGGTGCCGGCTCGTTCATGTCGTCGTTCAACATCGTTGACGGACAGCATGCCACCGCCAACCGCTGGCTGTTGACCGACGTGCTGCGCAAGCAGTGGCAGTTCGGAGGATTCGTCGTCACTGACTACGGCTCCATTGGCGAGATGACCCAGTGGGGATTCGGCGACTTGAAGAGCAATTCGGCAAAGGCGCTACGTGCCGGCACCGACATGGACATGTGTGCCAATGGTTTTATAGGTACGCTGGCTCAGTCGTTGCAGGACGGCACGGTCAGCATGGCCGACATCGACCAGGCCTGCCGCCGTGTGCTGGAGGCCAAGTGGAAGCTGGGACTCTTCGACAATCCCTATCGCTATCTGGATGCCAAGCGCCGTGCCAAGGACATCTTCACTGCCGACAACCGTGCTGCCTCACGCCGGTTGGCCACCGAGACCTTCGTGTTGCTGAAGAACGCCACCATTCCTGTCGCATCTCCGGCAGGTCGTCCGCTACTGCCGCTGGCTACTGACAAGACCATCGCCCTCATTGGTCCATTAGCCAACGACCGTGCTAACATGGGAGGCACCTGGTGCGTGGCTTATACGCCGGAACGCTATGCCACCCTGAAAGAGGCCATGGAGCGTCGGCTGCCCAAGGGCCGTCTGCTCTATGCCCAGGGGTGCAACCTAACACACGATGCTGACCTGCAACAGGCTGCAGAATTCGGCAAACACATTCCACGCGTAGATGCAGACAAAGCCAAGGCTGAGGCACTGAGCATAGCACGCCAGGCCGATGTCATCGTCTGTGCCATGGGCGAATGTGCCGACTTCAGCGGCGAGTCGTCAAGCCGTGCCACGCTGGAGATGCCTGATGCCCAGCGTGAACTGCTGGCAGAGCTGGTCAAGGTGGGCAAACCCGTTGTGCTGCTGAACTTTTCCGGACGTGCTACAGTACTCACCTGGGAGCAGCAGCATGTAGATGCCATCATGAACGTATGGTTTGGAGGCTCTGAGGCCGGTGACGCCATTGCCGACGTGCTCTTCGGCGATGCTGCACCCGGTGGTCGACTGACCGTCACCATGCCGCAGGCCCTTGGACAGGTGCCCCTGTACTATAACCACCTGAACACGGGTCGCCCGGTGGAAAAGGGTGTCGACAAATACCGCAAATATGCCAGCAACTACCTGGAGGTGCGCAACGAACCGCTCTATCCGTTTGGCTATGGACTGACCTATACCACCTTCGCATACTCAGACTTCCGACTGAACAGCGGCACCATGCTGACAGACGGTACCGTGGAGGCCAGCGTCGTGGTCAGCAACACGGGGCAGCGCGAAGGCGACGAGGTGGTGCAGCTCTACGTCCATCAGCAGGCTGCCTCGGTAGCCCGTCCCGTCAAGGAGTTAAAAGGCTTCCAGCGCATCCGTCTGAAGGCTGGCGAGCAGCGCCAAGTGACATTCCGCATCGGTCGCGAACAGTTGCAGTACCTGAACGCTCAGGGTGAGCCGGTGCTGGAACCAGGATGCTTCGACATCATGGTGGGTGGCAATAGCGACGAGACGCTGCAGCAGGTGCTTACTGTGAAATAAAAACATAAAAAAAGTTATATGTTTTGTTTTTGCACACACTAATTCGTACCTTTGCACCTTAAAACGCACCTTATAAATAGAGACGAAGGAAAAAGAATGGCTTGTATATTACATATAGAGACAAGTACGAATGCCTGTTCGATGGCCGTTTCGGAAAACGGACAGTGCATCTATGAAGAGACACAACACGGCGAACATGGCGCCGGAGCGGAACAGCTGGGGCGCATGGTCGACGAGGCATTATCGTTTACCGACAGCCATGCTATCCCGTTCGACGCTGTCAGTGTCAGCTGTGGTCCTGGCTCCTATACCGGACTGCGCATCGGCGTGTCCATGGCCAAGGGTATCTGCTTTGGCCGTGACCTGAAACTGATAGCTGTACCTACGCTGGAACTGATGTGTGTACCTTTGCTGCTGACCGAAAAGGTGGCGGAGGACAACGCACTGCTCTGCCCCATGATTGACGCTCGCCGAATGGAGGTCTACTCGGCACTCTACGACCGCAGTCTGAAGGAAGTACGTGCCGTGGCTGCTGACGTGGTGACGGCCGACACCTATAAGCAGTGGCTGGACGAGCGCCCTGTCTACTTCTTCGGCAACGGAGCACAGAAGTGCATGTCGGTCATCAATCACCCTAACGCACACCTGATAGACGGCATCGAACCGCTGGCCAAGTGGATGATGCCGCTGGCCGAGAAGCGCTTCCTCAACGAACAGTTTGAGGACGTGGCCTATTTTGTGCCTTTCTACTTGAAGGACTTCGTGGCAATAAAACCCAAGAAACTGTTATGACAATGGATATAAAAGGATTAGACTATAATACCGGTCGCGAGAAACTCGTGATGACTGAGTATGGACGGGAAATACAGAAGATGATAGACATTGCCGTCGCACTGCCTACCAAAGAGGAGCGCATGCGCTGTGCCAAGTCCATCATCCACCAGATGGAGATGAAGACCCCTCAGTTCAGCAATAGTGAAGACTACCAGCAGACGCTCTGGGACCATCTCTACCTGATGAGCCGTAAACAGCTGGACATTGACTGGCCTTACGACATGAGTGCTGCGGAGACCATCTTGTCGAAGCCGGCTCCCATGGCCCACCCGTCAAGCGACGGCCAGACACGCATGCGCCACTATGGACGCTTGCTGACTAAGGTCTTTGAACAGCTAAAGACCATGCCAGAGGGCGCTGAGCGTGACGAACTGGTGCGCTTGACAGCTAACCAGATGAAGCGCGACCTGATGACGTGGGGACATGGTTCGGTGGATGATGAGAAAGTGGCTGACGACCTGGCACGCTTTACTGACGGCAAGATTCAGCTGGACCTGTCGGCATTACGTCTGGACCGTGTCGACGCCATTGTTCCGGACAGTGGCAATGGCAAGCGTAACAAGAAGAGAAAATAACAATCAGCATCATAGTATGGCATCATTCCAGATAGAAGGTGGCCACCTGCTCAGTGGTGAGATAAGACCGCAAGGCGCTAAGAACGAGGCCCTGCAGGTCATCTGTGCCACACTGCTGACCAGCGAGTGCGTGACCATACATAATATTCCGGACATCCGCGACGTCAACAACCTCATTCTCCTGCTGAGGGACATCGGCGTAAAGGTTACGCCCGCTACCCCTTCGGCCGACACGCTGACCTTTCAGGCTGACGACTTGAACATGGCGTTCCTGGAGAGTGACGAGTTTGTGAAGAAGTGTGCACAGCTACGTGGTTCGGTCATGATGATTGGCCCGCTGCTGGCACGTATGGGTAAGGCCGTCATTGCCAAGCCCGGAGGCGACAAAATAGGACGTCGCCGACTGGACACCCATTTTCTGGGATTCCAGAAGTTGGGGGCTAAGTTCCACCAGTTGGAAAACCGTGAAGTCTATGAGATTGGTGCCAAGCAACTGAAGGGTACCTACATGCTACTCGACGAAGCGTCCGTTACCGGTACGGCCAACATCATCATGGCGGCAACGATGGCCGAGGGTACCACCACTATCTACAATGCTGCCTGCGAGCCCTACATCCAGCAGCTCTGCCACATGCTTTGCCGCATGGGTGCCAAGATTACTGGCATCGGGTCGAACCTGCTGACCATTGAGGGCGTACAGTCCCTGCATGGTGCAGACCATACGCTGTTGCCCGACATGATTGAGGTGGGTTCCTTTATCGGCATGGCAGCTATGTGTGGTGATGGTGTTCGCATCAAGGACGTCTCTGTCAAGAACCTTGGCATCATTCCCGATGCCTTCCGCCGGTTGGGAGTCATCGTGCAGGAGCAGGGCGACGACCTCTATATACCCCACCAGAAGCACTACGTTGTCGACTCATTCATCGATGGTACCATCATGACGCTGGCCGACGCCCCATGGCCCGGACTTACTCCTGACCTGCTCAGCGTACTTATCGTCGTGGCTACGCAGGCTCGTGGCAGTGTGCTGTTTCATCAGAAGATGTTTGAGAGCCGCCTGTTCTTCGTCGACCGTCTGATAGACATGGGCGCGCAGATTATTCTCTGCGACCCGCATCGAGCCGTCGTCGTGGGTCACGACCGACAGCGCCAACTGCGCGGCAGCCGCATGTCCAGTCCAGACATTCGTGCCGGTATCGCCCTGCTGATAGCGGCCATGAGTGCCAGCGGTACCAGCTTGATTAGTAACATTGAACAGATAGACCGCGGCTATGAGAACATTGAGCACCGTCTTAATGCCCTCGGTGCAAAGATAACCCGTCTTCCGTAACACTTTCCTATGATCAGACAAGAAGAGGTTTACAAAATAGGTCGACTGGGCAAGGCACACGGCGTTAAGGGTGAGGTGTCGTTGCAGTTTGATGACGACATCTTCGACCGCGTGGAGGCAGAGTATCTGGTGCTGGACATCGACGGCATACTGGTACCCTTCTTCATGGAGGAATACCGCTTTCGCAGCGACACCGTCTGTCTGGTCAAGTTCTGTGATGTCGATACCCAGCAGCGTGCACAGGAACTGACAGGTTGCGACGTCTATTTTCCACGGGCCTTGGCTGAGACTACTGACGAGACGCCTTCGCTCTCTACGCTGGTGGGTTACGAGATTGTCAGTGTGGCTGACGGCAGGGCCGTCGGAAAGGTTGCTGCCATTGACGACAGCACGGCAAACATCCTCTTCGAGCTGGAGACAGGTCATCTGATACCGGCCAATGACGACTTGATAGAGGTCATTGACACCGAACAGCAACAAATCAGAATGAATATCCCTGAAGGATTACTAAATATATGAAAAAGAAACAAATAGCCATCTTAGGTTCAACAGGTTCGATAGGTACTCAGGCCCTGCAGGTCATTGAGGAGCATAGCGACCGATATGAGGTTTACTGCCTGACAGCTAACAACAAGGTGGAACTGCTGGCACAGCAGGCCCACCAGTTCAATCCTGCCGCCATCGTCATCGCCAATGAGCAGCGTTACGATGAGTTGAAACGATTGATGAGTGACATGCCTGACGTGAAGGTGTATGCCGGTCGTCAGGCTCTCGACGAGATTGTTCAGGCTCAGCCCATTGACATGGTGCTGACGGCCATGGTAGGTTTTGCGGGTTTGTCGCCCACCATTCATGCCATCAAAGCACATAAGGCTATTGCCCTGGCTAATAAAGAGACGCTGGTAGTTGCCGGCGAGTTGATTCTGCAGTTGGCCCAGCAGCATCACACTCCGATACTGCCTGTCGACAGTGAACATTCGGCCATCTTCCAAAGTCTGGTGGGCGAAGACGACAATCCCATTGAGAAGATACTGCTGACGGCCAGTGGCGGTCCCTTCCGTAACTGCACGATGGACCAATTGGCAACAGTCACCAAGGCCGATGCACTGCGCCATCCGACGTGGGACATGGGGGCAAAGATTACTATCGACTCGGCAACGATGATGAACAAGGGCTTTGAGGTCATCGAGGCTAAGTGGCTCTTTGGCGTCGACGCCAGTCAGATTCAGGTACTCGTTCATCCGCAGTCTATTGTCCACAGTGCTGTGCAGTTCCACGACGGTGCTGTCAAGGCCCAGTTGGGCGTTCCTGACATGCGGCTGCCCATTCAGTATGCCTTCTCGTTTCCGCAGCGTCTGTCGCTGAGTGGCGACCGCCTGGACTTGTTTGCCCACCCGTTGGAGTTCTTTGAGCCTGACCTGCAGAAGTTCCGCTGTCTGGCATTGGCTTTCGAGGCTATCAAGAAGGGCGGCAACATGCCGTGTATTGTCAACGCAGCCAACGAGGTGGTCAACCGTGCCTTCCTGGAAGACCGTTGCGGTTTCCTGCAGATGAGCGACATCATTGCCGAGACCATGCAGCGCTGCACCTTCAGCACGCATCCCGACTATGACATCTACATAGAGACAGACGCCGAGGCTCGTCGCATAGCTGCGGAACTGCTTTGACGTCAGGGCTCCCGAAACGTTGAAGCCTCGAAATATCGAAATAACGAAACATCGAAATAACGAAATAATTAACAATGGAAATATTCTTCATCAAACTGGCCCAGCTCATCTTGGCACTATCCATCCTGATTCTGTTGCATGAGGGCGGCCACTTCTTCTTCGCCAAACTGTTTGGCGTCCGTGTAGAGAAGTTCTACATGTTCTTTGACTGGAAGTTCAGCCTGTTCAAGTATAAACCCAAGAACAGCGACACCGAATACGGCATTGGCTGGATACCCTTAGGTGGCTATTGCAAGATATCGGGCATGATTGACGAGAGCTTCGACACCGAACAGATGAAACAGCCCGCACAGCCCTGGGAGTTTCGTACCAAACCGGCTTGGCAACGACTGCTCATCATGGTTGGTGGCGTGCTGGTCAACTTCCTGCTGGCACTGTTCATCTATTCCATGATTCTCTTCCACTGGGGCGACACCTACGTCCCTGTGAAGGACATGACGATGGGTATGCAGTTCAACCAAGAGGCCAAGAGCTATGGTTTCCGTGATGGCGACATACTGGTAGGTACCGATAAGCGTCCGTTCAAGAACTTCTCTGCCGACCTGTTCCGCGACATCTCTGAAGCCCAGCGCGTAGATATAATCCGTAATGGCAAGCCTATGAGCATCCAGATGCCGGGCGACCTGAACCTGCTGGATATGATCAAGACCCAGCCGCCCTTCGTACAGATGCTGATAGCCAACGAGGTAGATAGCGTCTTTCCTGGTTCTACGGCCGATAAGATAGGACTGAAGAAGGGCCACCGCATTTTGGCCGTCAATGGTAAGGCCGTCAAGACGCATAATGAGTTTACAGAGCAGATGGCTCGTTGTGCCGATGTGTTGGCTGCCGCCAATAATCATCGCGACAGCATCAAGGCACGCACTGTCAGCATCGTCTTTAGCAATGGCACCATGCAGTATACGGCTCAGGTGGTGATGCACGCTACGCTGAAGTGGGGTTTCGTACCCAAGATGCCCGACTACCAGCCCGTTACTCGTGAGTACGGATTCTTTGAGAGTTTCCCCGCAGGCATTAAGTATGGTATCAATGTGCTGGCCTCTTATGTTGACGACCTGAAGTATGTCTTTACGGCCGAGGGCGCTAAGTCGCTCGGTGGTTTCGGTACCATTGGCAACCTGTTCCCTGCCGAGTGGAATTGGCTCGTCTTCTGGCAGATGACCGCTTTCCTCAGCATCATCTTGGCCTTCATGAACATACTGCCTATTCCTGCCCTCGACGGTGGCCATGTGCTGTTCCTGCTTTACGAGATGATTACGCGTCGCAAACCCTCTGAGGAGTTTATGATTCGTGCCGAGTATGTCGGCTTCGGCATTGTGTTGCTCTTGTTAGTAGTGGCCAATCTCAATGATATCCTGCGCAGTCTGGGTATTATGTAAAAAGGGACGTCATGAAGATTGTTGTCGACGACAAGATACCCTATATCCGTGAGACCATCTGTCGGCTAGCCGACGAGGTGGTCTTTCTGCGTGGTGCCGACATCACGGCAGCCGACGTCCGGGACGCTGACGTGCTGGTGGTGAGGACACGCACCCGCTGCAACCGCCAGCTTCTGGAGGGCAGCACGGTACAGCTGGTGGTGACAGCCACCATCGGCTTCGACCATCTGGATACGCAGTGGCTTGATGCTGCCGGCATCCGCTGGACCAACTGTCCCGGCTGTAACTCTGGCTCAGTGGCACAGTATGTAGAATGTGCCCTGCTACTGTTGGAACAACAGAAAGGATTGTCCCTCCGCCAGTCGACCATCGGTATTGTGGGCTGTGGACACGTAGGCAGTAAGGTAAAGGTTGTGGCCGAGCGATTGGGTATGCGTGTCTTAGTTTGTGACCCGCCGCTGGGCCGTGCTGACTACGTGACGATGGACACTATCGAACATGAATGCGACGTCATCACTTTTCACGTTCCGTTGACCCGTCAGGAACCGTATGCCACCTGGCATCTGGCGGACAGCAGTTTCTTCGGTCGTCTGCGTCGTGTACCTTATATTATTAATACCAGTCGTGGAGAGGTCGTTGACAACAAAGCTTTGCTTGTGGCGTTAACTGAAGGGAGTGTCCGCGACGCAGTCATTGACGTTTGGGAGAACGAGCCCCATCCTGACGCTATGCTCCTCGACCGTGTCTTTATAGGAACTCCCCACATCGCCGGCTATTCAGCAGACGGCAAGGTGAATGCCGACAATATGGTCATCGATGCCATCTGCCAGCATTTCCATCTCCCTCGTCCGCCACGCATCGTCCCACCGTCGCTGCCAGTTGACGTCTGCCTTACGGGGAGTCCCCTAGACCTGTATAACCCCATGTCAGACAGTCAGAAACTCAAGTCTGACAGTTCGCAATTTGAACAAATACGGAATAATTATCCGTTAAGGAGAGAAAAAAAAGACTAAAAACTGCACAAACACCCCATTGTTGTGCAACAGAAAGTGTATTTTTGTCCTTAAAATTTGCGTAAGTCAATAAAAATGTGTTACTTTGCACCCGCTAAGCGACTTTTTGGTTGCTGATAAGGTAAAAAAGATATCAATTATTAACATTTTAATTAGAACAACTATGTCAGAAATTGAAAGCAAAGTAAAGGCTATTATCGTAGACAAACTCGGTGTTGACGAAGCAGAAGTTAAGCCCGAAGCAAGTTTCACTAACGACCTCGGTGCAGACTCTCTGGATACCGTAGAGCTCATCATGGAGTTTGAGAAGGAGTTCGGTATCTCTATCCCCGACGACAAGGCTGAGAAGATTGGTACTGTTGGTGATGCCATCGCTTACATCGAGGAGAACGCAAAATAAATCATTTCTGAATGAAGAATGAAGAATGAAGAATGAAGAATTTACTGCCGCCAGCAGCGTGGTAGTAAGTTCTTC
>CACWFV010000020.1 GCA_902760315.1 uncultured Bacteroidales bacterium
TCGTTTTGACCCCACCATGCAGGTGGAGGTGCTGATGCAGGATGGCACGCGTGTCAAGAAGGGCGACATCGCCATGGTCGTCACGGGGCGTGTGCGCTCACTGCTGCAGACGGAGCGCCTCATGCTCAACATCATGCAGCGCATGAGTGGTATTGCCACCATGACCGATAAGTATGTGCAACACCTGAAGGGCACCAAGACCCGCGTGCTTGACACCCGTAAGACCACTCCCGGCATGCGCATGCTGGAGAAACAGGCTGTCAAGATTGGTGGTGGCTGCAACCATCGCATCGGACTCTTTGACATGATTCTGCTGAAGGACAACCACGTAGACTTTGCCGGTGGCATCGTCAACGCCATTGACCGCTGCCACGCCTATCTGAAGGAGAAGGGCCTCGACCTGAAGATTGAGATTGAGGTGCGCTCGTTCGACGAGTTGCAGCAGGTGCTCGACCACGGAGGCGTTGACCGTATCATGCTCGACAACTTCAGCGTGCCCGATACGAAGAAGGCTGTCGACATCATTGCCGGACGCTACGAGACGGAGTCTTCTGGCGGCATCACCTTCGACACCATCCGCGACTATGCCGAGCAGGGCGTCGACTTTATCAGTGTGGGCGCACTGACCCACTCGGTAAAGGGACTTGATATGTCTTTCAAGGCATGCTGAGGCTATCGATCCTTGCATGCTTTCTACTATTACTGACAGGCTGTGGCGCTGACGATGCCCAGCCTGTCAGCTATAGTGAGGTGGCCTATCGGTCGCCCGTTGACTATGATATCACGCTGGCTGGCAACTTTGGTGAGCCGCGCCCGTTCCACTTCCATGGTGGACTGGATGTCAAGACGGACAATCAGGAGGGCAAACCCATCTATGCCATTGCCGACGGTTATGTCAGCAGACTGACGGTCAACATGTATGGCTTCGGCAATGCCATCTACGTCAGCCATCCTGACGGCAAGACCAGCGTATATTGTCACCTCAGACATTTTGCTGACCGGTACGAAGCTCAGCTGCAGCGCACTGGGGCCAGAGACACCTTGACGATGGCCTTTCCCCCGGTGCAGTTTCCTGTCAAGGCTGGCGACCTCATAGCCATCAGTGGCAATACGGGCCACTCCACGGGTCCCCACCTGCACTTGGAACTGCACGACACCCAAACCTGGGTGCTGCGCGACCCCATGAGCAAACTGGCGGCCCTCGTCAGCGACACTGTAGCACCCCAGGCCCACTCCTTCATGGCTTGTCCAGTCGAGGGCGAAGGCGTCTTCAATGGGAGTAGTGCCAAGCAGACTTTCGGTTTCGGAGCGCCTGTCGCCAAGGTCCAGCGTTCTGAGTGGACTGTCCGCCACGAGTTTACGGCATGGGGCAGGGTGGGCTTTGCACTCTGGGCCGACGACTACTCCGAGGCCACTTACAACCACTACGGCGTGCGCTACACCCAGCTCTTGGTCGACGGCAGCGAAGTGTTTCACAGTCTGGTAGACAGCATCCCCATCAGTTGTCAGCTCGAAGTCAACGACTGGGGCGACTTCGACCACTGGCGCCGTTACCACGTCTGGTATCTTAAGTCGTTTCGCGAGCCCGGCATGCGGCTGCCTTTGTTGCACACCAACTTCGAGCAGGGCGTGGTCTGCTTCTCCGAGGAACGCCCCTACCACCTGACCTACGTCCTTCGCGACTATCAGGGCAACGAGTCGCGCTACCACTTCATTGTCCATGGTCAGCGCAGCCGGGGGCTCACGCCCCGCCCTCGTCGGCAGCTACTCAATCCTTATCTGCTCTATCGCCAGGTGACGTGGCCCCTGCACTCAGTGCGTATTGGCCCCAACCAATAGTTAACATACTCAAATATACACACAACATGCCTAGAAGAAAGAAAAAACAGCGCTCCATTGTTTATAGTTGGGTAGCCGCATTGGTGGCACTACTGCTCACCTTTGCCGTTCATGTCTTCTCACGTCAGGACCGCACACAACAGACCGACGCTGAATGGCCTGCGCCACAGCAACAGCTGCCGGCAGCGGAGTCTGCGGACTGGAGTCGCATGCCCGACTCCGTGGCTGTGCTTTGCACGCCGTCACCTCTGCAGCGAACTCCCGAACAAATACTACGCCGCACCGCCTATGTCGTGTCGTATAACAAGGAAACGCGCTGTCCTAACTGGGTAGCTTGGCAACTAACGGCCGACCATGTTGACGGTCCGTTGAAACGCATGAATAATTTTCACGAAGACGACGACTGCCCACTGCCACGCGCCACGCTACACGACTATCGGGGCTCCGGGTGGTCGCGCGGCCACATGTGTCCAGCCGGCGACAACAAGTGGAGCCGTCAGGCCATGTACGACTCCTTCTCGCTGGTCAACGTCTGTCCGCAGAGTGCTAAGTTAAACAGTGGTCTATGGAATAGCCTGGAGATGGACTGTCGCCGATGGGCCCGAAAGTACGGCCACGTCTACATCGTTTGCGGTCCAGTGTGGAGTCGTGGGCGTCACCTCGCCATCGGTCCCAACGAGGTCATGGTGCCTGGGGCTTTCTTCAAGGTGGTGCTCTGTATGTCCGGCCGACCCAAGGCTTTTGGCGTTGTAGTGCGCAACAACGACGGTACCCGTAAGCGTGACCTCTACTACAACTCTGTTGACCAGGTGGAGCGCATCACAGGCCTCGACTTCTTTCCTTCGTTGCCTGACCACATAGAGCGCCAGGTAGAGGCCACCGCTGACATGAGCGAGTGGTAATTCTCTCCCCCACGGCAGCATCAAAAACAGCCACCGGGCAGTGTTCAACTATGAAGCAAGGTGAGATATAATCAGGTGAACCACTTCTCGTTGTCCTTCTCGTGGCAGTAGCTGGTGCCATCGAAGCAATGGGTGCAGACCTGATCTTTGGGAAGTCCGATGGAGTCGATAAGATCCTCGATAGTGGCAAACTTCAGCGAGGTAAGGCCCAGGCGGCGGGCAATCTCGCTAACCATGCGCTCATACTCAGGTGTACCAGTCTTGGCGTACTCGGTCAGTTTCTTCTTGTCGTCGCCCTCAAAGTCGCGAATGATGCGACGAGTGATGAGTTCCAAATCGCTCTTAGAAGAGGTGAAGCCTATGAACGGACAACCGTAGACCAACGGAGGACACGAGATGCGGACGTGAACCTCCTTGGCACCATTGTCGAAGAAGGTACGGACATTGTCGCGCAACTGGGTGCCGCGGACGATGGAGTCGTCGCAGAAGACGACACGCTGGTCTTTCAGAATGGCCGGATTGGGGATGAGCTTCATCTTAGCTACCAGGTCGCGGCGATTCTGATTGCCTGGCGTAAAGGAGCGAGGCCAGGTGGGAGTGTACTTCAAGACGGCGCGCTTATAGGGAATCTTCTTACCCTCGCTATAGCCAAGCGCCATGCCGACTCCGGAATCGGGAATACCGCAAACAACATCAGCCTCGGTGGAGTCTTTCTCGCCCATCAGACGGCCGTTCTTCTCGCGTACATATTCAGTATTGATGCCTTGGTAGTCGCTGGCAGGAAAACCGTAGTAGACCCAGAGGAAGGAGCATATCTGACAACGGGTGAAGGGCTTCTGCAACACTTCAAGCCCGTCGGCGCGAAGCTTGACGATTTCGCCAGGGCCAAGGTCGCGCACCACCTTGTAGTCAAGATTGGGGAAACAGGTGGTTTCGCTGGTGGCGGCATAAGACTGGATGAACTCATCGGTGCCTACAGGCGAGAGACGGTGAATCTCCTTCCTGCCAATAACGATTGGCGTGCGGCCCAGAAAGTCACGAGCGGCAATGATGCCGTCTTCGGTGAGAATCAGTATGGAGCAGGATCCTTCAATTTTCTGGTAGACCTTGTTGATGCCCTCGACAAACGAGTTGCCCATATTGATGAGCAGGGCTACGAGTTCGGTCTGGTTGATATTGTTGGCCGACATCTCGCTGAAATGCATACGCTGCTTGAGTAACTCGTCGGCAATCTCGCGGAGATTATTGATTTTGGCAACGGTTACAACCGCATAACGTCCCAGATGTGAGTTGACGATGATGGGCTGTGGGTCGGTATCGCTGATGACACCTATGCCCTGATGACCTTTGAACTCGTCGAGTTCGTCTTCAAAGCGAGAGCGAAAATATTGGCGTTCCAGCGAGTGAATAGAGCGGTGGAAGCCGCTGACCTCGTCAAATGTTACCAGTCCGGCACGTTTAGTACCTAAATGAGAGTTGTAATCTGTTCCGTAAAACAAGTCGTTTACGCAGTCCTTTGTAGAGATTGTGCCAAAGAAGCCACCCATAATGATTTTACCTTTTGTGTGTAAATAATACCTTTATGGCGTGCAAAATTACAAAAAAATCGGCAACTGCCATCATACTTACTGAATTTTTTTTCATAAAAATCACTAATCGCAATACTTCACCAAGACTCAGCAGTTTCTCAGAAGCAGGACAAGAGCCCCCAGCAGCAACACTCCACTCCACAGACGCCATTGAGACAGAAGAGGCAGGAAGGCGCGTTGCAAGGCATGGCGATAGAAAGGCCAGAGCGACTGCCACGGAGTGGCACCATTGGCCAGCAGATATTCGCGCAAGGAGTCGTGGTGCAGGCGATCCTGGCGGTAGCTGTTGATGGCTCGCAAGAAAGCATAATGGCCCTTCCAAAAGATTAAAGCGGCAAGCAATATGAGATAAGCGGTTAGCATAGTTGCAGATAATGATTGTTGAGCGGATTCGTAACAGTGAGCACCATGCGGCCTTGGCTGACGACATCGGTCAGCAGCTGTACAACGTTTTGTAGCTGCTCGCCGGTAAGAGGGGCTGCAGGTTCGTCAACCAGCAGGAGTTGCTTGTCTGACGTCACGGCACGACGCAATAGCGACAGGTAATCCGTGGGAATCTGTTGGTAACCTTCCGGCACTGATAAGTGTTGGGGCACATAGGCCATAAAGCGACGAAAGTAGGGCGCTGACTCCGGAGTGAGTATCTCGCCGTCAATGCATATATGACCCGCGTCTATTGGAATCAATCCCGCCACAGCCCTAAGCAAAATGGTTTTCCCAGTGCCGTGCATACCCATGATCTGGCCATTCTCAAGGGTTAGTGACAGCTGCCGGATGTGGTCACCAATACAAACGTTATGCAGTTCTAACATCATAATTGACTGCAAAATTATAAAAAATACTCGAAGAAGACGAAATATACGGAATATTTTTTGTATTTTTGCACGCATGAACAACCAGAAACGACGCATGCCTGCAGAATGGGAACCACAAAGCATGGTTCAACTGACATGGCCAAACAAAGATACAGACTGGGCACCCATACTGCCCGAAATAACGGCTGTCTATGAAGAGATGGCACATGAGATACGAAAACGCGAACCATTGTTAATAGTTGACAAGATAGCCCATAACGACACCTGGGCACGAGACCATGGATTCATCACGGTAGAAGATACTGTCGGCGGCCACACTTCCAAAGAGCTGGTGCTGCTGGACTTTAAGTTTAACGGCTGGGGTGAGAAATTTGAAGCCACACTGGACAACCAAATCAATAAGCACCTTTACGAACAGGGACTTGTAAAGGGACGCTACGAAGACCATCTGGACTTTGTACTGGAGGGTGGCAGCATTGAGAGTGACGGCAAAGGTACCGTGTTTACCACGACGGGGTGTTTAATGGCTCCTCATCGCAATCAACCTCTGACAAAGCCAGAGATAGAAGAGCGACTGAAGAAATGGCTGGGGGCTGAACGTATCGTTTGGCTCAACCACGGCAGCCTGATAGGTGACGATACGGACGGACACATTGACACCATTGTTAGGATTTGTCCTAATGACACCTTATTATATACAGGAGGCGATGAAGCACATCCCGACCTGGCACTGATGGAAAAGGAACTGGAAGGGCTCAGGACGCTGCAAGGCGAGCCCTACCGACTGTTGAAACTGCCTCTGCCCCGCCCCATCTGCGACGACGGAGAGCGACTGCCAGCAACCTATGCCAACTATTTGGTAGTCAACGGTGCCGTTCTCGTACCGACCTACCGTCAGCCCAACCTTGACAATGAGGCACTAAGTATGATTGGTAAGGCATTTCCGGATAGAGAGATAGTAAGCATCGACTGCTGTGCCGTCATCAAACAGCATGGCTCGCTGCATTGCTGTACTATGCAGTATTATTAAAAAAGGTAAAAAAGTTAGATTGTAAAAAGCTTAAAAGACAGAAAAATAGTAATTTTGTCCCGAATTATGAAAATAGGTATCATCCAACAACACAACGTAGAAGACGTTACGACCAATAGGATTAATTTGGAAACGAAGATACGCCAGTTGGCCAAAACGGGTGCTGAACTCATCGTCCTGCAGGAATTGCACAACTCACTATACTTCTGCAAACAAGAGGACGTGAACCGCTTTGACCTGGCAGAAACCATACCCGGTCCGTCGACCTCCTTTTTCGGCAATTTAGCCAAGGAGTTGCAGGTAGTCATCGTCACCTCACTCTTTGAACGGCGAGCCGCAGGACTGTACCACAATACGGCCGTCGTACTAGAAAAAGACGGTACTGTAGCAGGAATATACCGTAAGATGCACATTCCGGACGACCCCGGCTACTATGAGAAGTTCTACTTCACCCCCGGCGACCTCGGCTTCAAGCCCATCCGGACTTCGGTCGGAGTATTGGGCGTTCTGGTCTGCTGGGACCAATGGTATCCGGAAGCAGCACGACTGATGGCACTACAGGGTGCAGAACTACTGATTTACCCTACAGCCATTGGTTACGACCCCAACGACACTGCCGAAGAGCAAGAACGACAGCGCACGGCATGGCAAACCATACAGCGAGGACACGCCATAGCCAACGGACTGCCCGTCATTACGGTCAATCGCTGTGGAAAAGAAGAAGGAGTGCCATTCTGGGGAACCTCATTCGTAGCAGGCCCGCAGGGAGAACTGCTCTACGAAGCGCCCATCAATGAAGAAGTGGCCGAAGTGGTTGAAGTCGACATGCAGCGCTCCGAGCAAGTGCGCCGCTGGTGGCCCTTCTTACGCGACAGAAGAATTGACGCATACGATAACATCACTAAACGCTATATTCTCTGACATCAGTCAGAACATAGTAACTCAACGAGATTATATATGGCTAATAATTTAAGATTTCAGGTAGTAGAAGAAGCATTCAAAAAACGCGCACTCGACGTTAAGACACCTAAAGAACGACCATCCGAGTATTTTGGCAAGTACGTATTCAATCGCCAGAAAATGTACAAATACCTGCCAAAGGAAGTTTACGACAAGATGATTGACGTGATGGACAATGGTGCGCGACTGGACCGTTCAATAGCCGATGCGGTAGCAGCCGGCATGAAGCAATGGGCGATGGAGATGGGAGTTACCCATTACACCCACTGGTTTCAACCGCTGACAGAGGGTACAGCAGAAAAACACGATGCCTTCGTAGAACACGACGGGAAAGGAGGCATGATAGAAAAGTTCAGCGGCAAACTTCTGGTACAGCAGGAACCCGACGCCTCCAGTTTTCCGAACGGAGGCATCCGCAACACATTTGAGGCTCGCGGATATTCTGCCTGGGATCCCACGTCGCCCGTATTCATCATTGACGACACGCTGTGCATACCCACCATTTTCATAGCCTACACAGGCGAAGCGCTCGACTACAAGGCTCCACTGCTACGCGCCCTACATGCTGTAGGAAAGGCTGCAAAGGATGTTTGCGAGTACTTCTACGACGACGTCAGCAAAGTACAGGTCAACCTAGGCTGGGAACAGGAATATTTCCTCGTAGACGAAGGACTCTATTCGGCACGCCCGGACTTGCTGATGACAGGACGCACGCTGATGGGTCATGAGAGTGCGAAGAACCAGCAAATGGACGACCACTATTTCGGAACCATTCCCGACCGCGTGCAGGCCTTTATGAAAGACCTGGAAATTCAGTCGCTGGAGTTGGCCATTCCCGTGAAGACCCGCCATAACGAGGTGGCCCCCAACCAGTTTGAACTGGCTCCTATCTTCGAAGAGTGCAACTTGGCCGTGGACCACAACATGCTGCTCATGTCGTTGATGAAAAAAGTGGCTCGCAAGCACGGATTCCGCGTATTGCTCCATGAGAAGCCTTTCGATGGCATCAACGGAAGCGGAAAGCACAACAACTGGTCGCTGAGCGCCGACAACGGTGTATTGCTCCATGCTCCAGGGAAAACACCTGAAGAAAATCTACGTTTTGTCACCTTCATCGTAGAGACCTTGATGGCTGTCTATAAGCATAACGGACTGCTGAAGGCCTCCATCATGAGTGCCACCAATGCTCACCGTCTGGGTGGCAACGAGGCACCTCCCGCTATCATCTCCAGTTTCTTAGGCACGCAACTCACTGAACTGCTCAACCACATTGAGGCTTCTGAGACTAACGAACTCTTCAACCTGAAAGGCAAGCAGGGCATGGAGATTGACATACCACAAATTCCAGACCTAATTGTTGACAATACCGACCGCAACCGTACAAGTCCATTTGCCTTTACAGGAAACAGGTTTGAGTTCCGTGCGCCAGGTTCAAGCGTCAACTGCGCCAGTGCCATGATAGCCCTGAACGCTGCCATGGCAGAAGCATTAACATCATTCAAAGAGCGCGTAGACGCAAAAATCAAGCAAGGAAGAGAAAAGCTACCAGCCATTCTTGAAGTACTGAAAGATGATGTCAAGACGTGTAAACCTATCCGTTTTGACGGCAACGGATACTCGGAAGAATGGGTAGCAGAGGCCGCCAAGCGTGGACTGGACGTTGAGAAGTCATGTCCCGTCATCTTCGAACACTATCTTGACGAAAGCAGTATCAAGATGTTCGAAAGCACCAAGGTAATGAACCGCAAAGAACTGGAGGCTCGCAACGAGGTGAAATGGGAAATGTATGTAAAGACCGTACAGATAGAAGCCCGCGTGCTGGGCGACCTGGCCATGAACCACATCATACCCGTAGCAACTCACTACCAAAGTCAGCTCATCAAGAACGTACAGGGCATGAAGGACGTTTTCTCGGAAGAACGTGCTAAGCGTCTGTCCATCCGTAACATGAAACTCATCGAAGAAATTGCTGAACGTACGGAAAAGATAGAGCAATTAGTGGAAGACCTCACTGAAGCTCGTCGGGTAGCTAACCGCATTGTTAAAATCCACCAACGCGCCATTCAGTATCACGACACGGTCTGTCCTCACATGGAAACAATACGCAAGGAAATTGACAAATTAGAGCTCATCGTTGAGGATGGTCTATGGACACTTCCAAAATATCGAGAACTGCTATTCATCAGATAAACTCATGACACAACAAGATAATCGGCAATGCATTTCAACTGCATTGCCGATTATCATGTATCCGACAAAAGGGGCGTTACTTCTTTTCTTTTAATATCTCCTTCCAACGAGCATAGGCGGCCTGATATTCTGCACGGTGAGCAGCATCAGGCTCTATCACCTGCAACTTGTCGAGTGTAGCAAAGGCCTCACTATTGTCTTTGTAGATGCCGGCACCAATACCAGCACCCTTCGCAGCTCCCACAGAGCCATCGGTGTCGTAGAGTTCAATAGTAGCGCCACTGACGCCTGCCAACGTATTACGGAACAACGGAGAAAGGAACATATTTGCCTTACCTGCATGGATTTTCTTGATATCCATACCCATCTCTTGCATAATCTCCATGCCGTAGCAGAAAGAGAAGACGATACCTTCTTGGGCAGCACGAACGAGATGAGCTTTATGATGCTTATTGAAGTTCAAGCCATTTACCGAGCAGCCAATCTCTCTATTCTGAAGCACACGCTCTGCACCATTGCCAAAAGGAATAATGGTGACGCCCTCGCTTCCAATAGGCACGCTTTCAGCAAGGTCGTTCATGTCAGCATAGCTGACATCGGGCGTAATGTTCCTATGCACCCACGCATTAAGAATACCAGTACCATTGATGCACAGCAAAACTCCCAGTCGGGTTTGTTCAGCCGTATGATTAACGTGGGCAAATGTGTTGACACGGCTTTTGGGGTCGTAGTTTACATCACCCAGCACACCGTAGACCACGCCGCTGGTGCCCGCCGTAGCAGCTATCTCACCAGGGTTGAGCACATTCAGGGAAAGCGCATTGTTGGGCTGGTCGCCACCACGATAGGTAATGGGGGTACCCGCCTTCAGTCCTAACTCGGCAGCAGCCTCTGCAGAGACTTCACTTTGCAAGCTAAAAGTAGGAACTATATCGCTTATCAGAGAGTTGTCAAAACCATAATACTTCATCAGGAAGTCAGCCACACGATTGTTCTTAAAATCCCAGAACATACCTTCTGACAAACCGCTAACAGTCGTGTTGGCTACACCCGACAACCTCATAGCGATATAGTCACCGGGAAGCATAATCTTATAAATCTTTTCATAAGTATCGGGTTCGTTCTCCTTCACCCAAGCTAACTTAGCGGCAGTAAAGTTGCCAGGGGAATTGAGCAGATGCTTCAGGCACAGGTCAGCACCTAAATCCTGAAAAGCCTTCTCACCATAAGGCACAGCACGCGAGTCGCACCAGATAATAGCCGGACGAAGCGCCTGAAGATTCTTGTCGACACATACGAGACCATGCATCTGATAGGAAATACCAATAGCCTTCACTTCCTCGGCAGCAGCCCCAGCCTCAGCCATGATTTTCTTCAAGGCCAGCTTAGCATTGTCCCACCACATCTGGGGATCCTGTTCAGCCCAGCCCACTTTGACGGCTGTAATCGGAGCCTCTTTTTCCGGATAGAATGCCGTAGCTACACATTTTCCACTGTCAGCATTCACGAGCGATGCCTTGACAGACGAACTGCCAACATCGAAACCTAATAAATATCTATTTGCCATAGTTGATAATAATTAAATATGTGTTATAATCTTTTGAAATGCGCTTTCGCACTACAAAATTCTGCAAATAATCTTTAAAAACCAATTTTTTTACAGATTTTCAAGTTTTTTTTATTATTATTTGACTACAATTAAAATAATTTTTATACCTTTGCAAAATAGATAAACAACAATTAGCTAAGGTCTGTTTGATTTATGAAAAAGAAAATATTGATACTTGATGACAAAGAGACTATCGCAAAGGTACTCTCTATTTACCTTATGAGTGACTATGATGTTCAGTGGTTGCCAGATGGCTTACAAGGTGTAAAATGGCTACAAGCCGGCAATACTCCAGACCTCATTATTTCTGACATCCGCATGCCCGGCATGCGTGGTGATGACTTCCTGAAATGGATTAAGCAGAACGAACTGTTCCGTCACATACCTGTCATCATGCTGTCCAGCGAAGACTCAACCAGTGAACGTATCCGACTCTTGGAGATTGGTGCCGTAGACTACATCGTCAAGCCCTTCAATCCAATGGAGTTAAAGATTAGAGTAAAGAAAATTCTTCCCAATTAATAGTATATTCATTTTCCATTAAGACATGATAGGTGTTGTATATTTAGGAAATAATATTAAGACACAAGAACGTCTGAAATATATACCTGGACAGTTGGTTAGAATGGCCAATGCCTATAAAGAAGCTGCCCAGATATGCACTCCCCACGTCTCCAACGAGCACTTTTTGGTGTTCTTTGAGCGCAATGTCCGCAACGAAGACATTACTGCAATCACCTATCTGCGTAAAAAATGCCCCAATGTGTACATCGTTCTCATGACAGACACGATGACCGATGAAGAAAGAAGCATTTATATAAAATGTGGCATCAACGACACTATTCATCAGGAGGCTTCTGTTACAGAACTAAACAAAAAAATTCAATTCATTGCTGAACGCGAAAGTGTACTCTTTTCCAACGAAGCCCCTTGGCGTGGCATGCTGAAATTCAAGATTCCCATTTGGAAACGGCTCTTCGATATTGTTGTCGCCACATTTGCTATCATCATTCTTTCTCCCATATTCATACTGACGGCCATAGCCATCAAGTTGGAGAGCAAAGGTCCCGTGCTGTTTAAGTCGAAACGTGTAGGTACCAACTACACCATTTTCGATTTTCTTAAATTCCGTAGCATGTATGTAGACGCAGAAAGCAGACTGAAAGAACTGAGCAAAGACCACAACCAGTATAAAGACCAAGAAGGCCACGACGCTAAGTCGGCAACCATTACAGCGCCATTAGGCGATCAAGCTGAAATGGCCATGATGGATATGGGCATGGAATCGGAAATGATGATTAGCGATGAGGAAATCATGCTAGTAGGCGACGATTTCGTGGTGGCAGAAAGCGATTTCAACAAGCAGAAAGAAGAGGAAATCAATAATGCTTTCGTCAAAATTGAGGACGATCCCCGTATCACCAAGGTTGGTAAGTTCATCCGTAAATTCAGCATAGACGAATTACCACAACTGTTTAACATTCTGAAGGGCGACATGTCAATCGTCGGTAACCGTCCATTACCGCTCTATGAGGCCGAAAAGCTGACGGCAGATTCCAGCATAGACCGTTTTATGGCTCCTGCCGGACTAACAGGCCTATGGCAAGTGGAGGAGCGTGGCCGTGGCGGTACGATGTCGGCAGAAGAACGTAAACAGTTGGATATCACCTATGGCCAGACATATAATTTCTTGCTGGACATGAAGATAATCCTCAGGACTTTCAAAGCTTTCAAGCAAAAAGGAAATGTTTAACATGTTGATTACTGCCTATGAACGTAGTGAGACATCTTTTTCTTTTGACGTTGTTTACTGCAGTGACCACATCAGGTCATGCACAATACAATAATAGTGGTATAAGCGCTGGTTTTTTCGATTCCAGCGAAAATTCAACCATCAATTTCTCGACATTCCATCTGCCGCCATTAGCAGTACTGTACGAGAATGCGAAACAGAACCCTACCATATTGTCCCTCAACAAGGCACAGGAGATTGCCCAAGCAGAAGTGGCTAAACAAAAGCGTCACATCTTCTCCTATGTTCACGGGCACGCCAGCTACAGTTATGGTAAAACTGACATGTGGGGCAACAACAGCACAACTCAAAGCTACACGACGATATATCAGTTTCAGGGCAGCGAACAAAGCTATTGGAACATTGGTGTCAATCTAAGTGTACCCTTGGAGGACATTCTTGACCTTACCGCTTCCGTCAAGCGCAAGAGGTTAGAGGTCGACAAGGCACGCATTGAGAAAGATATCGCTTTTGATGAACTCAAGAAGAACATCGCCTCGCTGTACATCAAGATTACCAATAACCTTGTAACCCTGAAAACCGTCAGTGAGGGTGCCGCTATTTATCAAGGTGCTGGTGCCCTAAACCAAGAGGACTTCCACCAGGGCAACATGACTATCGAGGACTTTGCATACACCAAGCTCCATGAAGTAGACGTGGTTAAACAATATCAACTTCTACAGACAGAAATCACGACAGACATCATTACTTTGGAACTGTTGTCCCACACGCCCATCTTGACCAACACCACGACCGACATCACCCTTGATGAAGAGCTCATGTCTGAGAAAGACATTCGTAAGCAAAATCGTGAAGTTGCCAAGAACATCAAGAAAGCAGCAGCTGAAGAAGAAAAGAAATATAAAAAACTGGAGAGAGCCGAAAAGAAAGCTCTCCGCAAGGCTGCACGCAGTCAAAAGAAATAATAAAAAGAACCAATAACGCATATTCATTATGGATTTGTTTAGATATTTCGTTCGTTTCCTATACAAGATAAGGTGGTATTTAGTCATCCTGCCGATGATAGCCCTCATCATTGCGTGGTTTTCTACCCGCAACATGGAACGTATCTACGATACCAACACCACGATTTATACCGGAATGATTACCGGCTACAACATTGAAGGCGGAACTGGTGCTGCCGGCGGCAATTCGCAGACAAACATCACCAACTTGATGCTGATTATCACCACGGACAACACTATTCACGAAGTAGCACTGCGTTTGTTTGCCCGTTGCATGATGTATGGCAACCCGAACAAAGACAACAACTACATCTCTGCCGAACATTTCCGCCAGCTGAACGCCACGGTTCCGGCTGATGTCAAGGCACTCATCAACCACAATAACGAGTCGGCAACCTACGCGAATCTGAAAGCCTATGAGAAACCCTCACAGGACAACTTCCTCTTCGGCTTGCTGAACTACCATCCTTATTTCGGCATGGACAATATAACAAGCCGACTGAAGGTATTGCAGCTCGATAGGAGTGACATCATCGACATAGGATATTCCGCCAATGACGCAGGCATAGCCTATAACACGTTGGACATTCTGAACGAAGTCTTTGCACGCCAATATCAGCAGTTGCGCTATGGTGAGACCAGCAATGTCATCAAGTTCTTCGAGAAGGAAGTTGCCCGCCTGTACCGCATATTGACCAATGCCGAAGACGACCTCATTCGCTATAATGTCTCCAAGCGCATCATCAACTATACAGAACAGACCAAACAGGTGGCCTCTCTGGAAGCACAGCAGCAGAATTTCCGCAACGACCAGTTGATGAACTACACCACGGCCAAAGCCCTTCTTGACTATTTGGAGCGTCAATTAGGCAACCGTGCTCAGGTTATCCGTTCAAATCAGGAATTCACCAGACAGGTGCGTGACATTTCCCGAATCCAGTCCCGCATTTCAAACCTTCGTCTGATGAGTAGTGAGGGCGGCGCTAATAACGAGTCCCAGGAAGAACTCGCTAAAGCCCAACGTGACCTTCAGCGCGCTACAGGGCGAGTCAATCAGTTGACCAAGGACATTGAAGCTTCCACCTTCAGTACCGAGACTGGCGTCAAGGCCCAGGACATGCTGGGACGCTGGTTGGAGCAGCTACTGCTGTTGGAGAAAACCAAGGCTGAGATGACGGCAACAGACATTATGAAGAACGATCTTGACAGGCAATACTTGTTCTATGCGCCTATTGGTGCCACTCTGGACCGCAAGGCACGTCACATCGGTTTCATTGAAGGCAACTACATGGAAATGCTGCGAGCCCTCAACACTGCACGCATGCGTCAACGTAACCTCCAAATGTCAACAGCTACGTTGCGTGTGCTCAATCCGCCCATGTTCCCACTCAATGCCCAGCCTACCAACCGTCTGATGGTACTATTGGGAGCATTCCTCCTCACGTTCGTATTGACTACGCTCTACTTCCTGGTTATCGAAATGCTCGACCGCACCCTGCGTGACCGTATGCGTTCCGAACGCATCACAAAGGTGCCCGTCATGGGCTGTTTCCCCAAGGAAAGTAATCTGCGCTACCGCCGTTTCAACAAGACCATTGCCGACATGTCCTTGAAGCAACTGAGCAAGGCCTTACTGCCTAATTTCAAGGAAGGCCAGCAGAATGTGCTCAACCTCATTTCTACAGACTCCGGCAACGGCAAGAGTTATCTTGCACAAGAGTTAGAGAACTATTGGATATCCATTGGCCTACAAGTGCGTCGTCTGACCTACGACGAGGATTTCTTGTCTGAAGATAGCAGATTCATTCTGGCCAAGGATATCAAGGATCTCTGTCCAGACATCCTCCCTGAGGAGATAGCCATCATCGAGTATCCCAACCTGGACGATTACTCCATCTCGCCAGCCTTGCTGAATATGGGTACCATCAATCTCATGGTGACCCGCGCCAATCGCACCTGGAAAGATGTTGACCAGAAAGCACTCAATGAGGTGATGGCCATGTTAGACGATGAGCACAAGAAGACGCTCTACATGTACCTTACAGAGGCCAGCCGCTATGCTGTCGAGGAATTCGTAGGCCAGTTGCCTCCTTACACGAAGTTCAACAACTTCGTCTATCGTATGTCACAATTAGGATTGACAGCTACCGAAAACGAACACGCGCTGTAATGAACAACAAACTGACGTTCAGCACCTACGCAAAGGAAAACGGAGGAAGAGTGTTACTGCTCTTTCTCTTGTTTTTACTTGCGCTCTACGAACTATGTACAGCGGGTATCTCCGCTTTTGCCGTCATCTGCCTGTTGCCTGTTTTAGTCATTCTGGTAGTCTCCACATTTGAGCATCGCATGTTCTTATTTTGGACACTCACCGTATTTAACTATTTGGCTCAATTAAAAGGCATGAACCTGCCCATACCGACCTCACTGCCCAATGAGTTGTTGGAAATGCTCCTGTTAGCCCTGGCTATCATCGATGTTCAACAGGCCAAATTCGAGCGCACAGCTAATCTCATGTTGATATCGCTGATTGTTTGGTGTGGATTTTGCACTTTGGAAGTGCTTAACGATACCTGTGGCATTGGCATTAACGTAGCCACTTGGTACACCACAGCCCGTGCCATCGCCTTCCAGGTGATGTACGCCTTCCTGGTATTCTCGCTCTACATCACCAGCCCCAAGATTTTGGTCAAATACATTTTAATTTGGGGAGCACTAGCAATCTTTGCTTGTTTTTGGGTATGGAAACAAAAATATATTGGATTCACTAGTGCTGAAAGTGCATGGATTCAGACCCGCGGTAGGGCTACCCACATTCTACAAGGCGGTACACTGATACGCTATCCGTCTTTCTACAGCGATGCCGCCAACTATGGTATTGGTATTGCCTCTACCGCTGTGGCCTTCATTATTTTTGGCATTACCAGCAGCATCAAGCGTCACAAGATATTCTTCTTCATCGTAGGCATAGCGTGCATTTGGGGGTTGTTCCAGTCAGGAACCCGCACAGCCATAGCCTGCTTGATGGCAGGATTCATGGCCTATGTCTTCCTGTCAAAATCATTCAAGATAGCCATACCGTTCACCATTCTGTTTGCCCTTTTGGTGTTCATGCTGGCTTTCACAAACATTGGCAACAGCAATCAGTCCATCCGACGCATGCGTACAGCCTTTGACCGCAACGACGCTTCCGCCAATGCTCGCTCAGTCAACCAACAAGCCATGAAGAAATACTTAGCCGAAGCCCCTTGGGGTATTGGAATGAGCATAGGTTACAATAATGTTCCGGCCAACAACAAATACACCTTTATGGCCACCGTCCCCCCAGACTCTGAGTACGTTTTTATCTGGATTCATACCGGCATTATAGGCATCACCGTCTTTCTCATCTGTACGGCACTCATGGTTTTCGGTGCCTGCCGCATTGTTTTCTTCAAGCTCAAGAGTCCGTCGTTGCGAGGCATCGGTGCCGGTTTCTGTTGTGCGATGATTTCCCAACAGCTTGGCGGATATGGCAACCAGGTTCTTATGCAATTCCCCAACTGCGTAGTGTTCTATGGCGGTCTCGCCATCGTATATATTCTCCCTTACTTAGAGGAAGAATGGATTGCCTACGAGCAAGAACAAATAGCACTACAAGAGGAACGAAAACGCAAGAAGCTAGAGAAATGAAAATTGTCGTCATTTCCTTCATTATACTAAGCATTGCCGCTTGCCAGTCACACAAAGTCGACAAGAAAACCGTCGTCTGCATCCCTGTTTATGGGCAAAGCCTGGCTTTGGGAGAAGAAGCTGTGCGACTGACCGACTTCGACACCCTGGCTCAATATGCTGATGGTCGCATCGTTACTGAACAACTGAATCACGACTATGGCTATTTTGACAACGACCCACTCAGAGCTTTTGCCAAACAACTGATAGGCTACCAGAAGCGCTCGTTTGAACTGACCGTCTACCGCATGGCACAATACTTGGCAGATCATACTGGCAAGGACACCCTCATCTGCATTTTTCCAGGAGGCAAAGGCGCTACCGCCATCAAACAATTAGGAAAAGACAGCAAGCCCTATCAGCGCTTTCTGGACAATATCCGAAACGCATGCGAGAAAGCTCAACGCCACGGTTGGCGGTTTGTGGTTCCGGCACTATGCTGGATGCAAGGCGAGAGCGACATTACAGACTACCCATCCACTGACTATCAACTGTTGTTCAAGCAGTTAGCATCGGATTTCAATCGAGATATCAAGGCCATCACCGGTCAGCAACAAAGGGTAGAATTCATTCTCTACCAAGCCAATCCCGTTTCAAGAGCCACTCGTTTCAATCCCCAGTCGTATGCCTGTATTGAGTCACGCGTTCCTACCTTCCTCATGGAACAAGTACGCGACGATTCGTCCTGCCACGCCAGCGGTCCCACCTATCCTTATACCTTCCCCCGCGAGGCCATCCACATCGATGCCGTCGGCCAACAGCTCAATGGCCAGTTAGCTGCTATGTCAGCACTCGACATTCTGCGCCACCTGTCTCATCCGCGCGGATTATTTCCTGTTGCAACAGATTCTGACGACAAGACCGTACACATCCGTTTCCAAATACCCAGTCCCCCCCTGCAGTTCGACACCATACAAGTAAGGAAAGCTGCCAATTATGGATTCAGTGTCATCACTCCCGACAATCGTAACATCGCCCAGCAGGTCAGTTTGGTTGACAACCAGATTGAAATACGCTGTTCCGAAGTTCCCGTCGGAGCCAAGGTGCGCTACGCCATCAATGGCCAGAAAGGGAAGAGTGGTCGACTCAGCGGGCCACGCGGCAATCTTCGCGACTCGCAAGGCGACTCGCTGTCTATTACCATTGACAACAAGCGCTATCCGGTTCACAACTGGTGCTGGCAGTTCGATATTCCCATTCACCACAGCCAGAAGAGCGCAAATTCCCGAAAACTTTTTAACAAAGAGCCTTGAATATTTGTTTTTCTCAGAAATAATGTATACCTTTGTCGCAATAAAAGTGCCATTATTCATTTTATAGCATGCCCACACAAGAAGCATATCTGATATCCATCATCACCATCAACTATAACGGGCTGAAAGATACCTGCGAGTTACTAGACACATTACCTCTGGATGATGCGTCAATTGAGGTTATCGTGGTAGACAACGCTTCCCGTGAAGACGAGGCCTCCGTCATCGAGCAGCACTATCCACAGGTCAAGGTACTTCACAGCAAGGAAAATCTCGGTTTTGCCGGCGGCAATAATCTTGGCATTGAGGCCGCCAGGGGCAAATATCTGTACTTTATCAACAACGACACACTGCTGCATCTGCCTGACGAATTTGTTCGAAAATCACATTTTGGTATGCCGGCAGCCTTCAGATATTTGGTGCAACGTTTTGAGTCTGACCCGAAAATTGGTATCGTATGTCCGAAGATTCGCTTTACCTGGGGACAGAATCTTATCCAATATGCCGGTTTCACTCCACTTTCACGCATCACTTTACGCAACCATGCCATAGGCTACAATGAGTCCGACTTCGGCCAGTACGACGTTCCTCAACCCACACCCTATGCCCATGGCGCAGCCATGATGGTCAGTCGAGCTGCTATCGAAAAGGCCGGACCGATGCCCACCTGTTTCTTTCTTTACTACGAAGAGCTTGACTGGTCCATGATGATTCGCCGTGCAGGTTTCGATATATGGTACGAGCCTGCCAGCGTCATCTATCATAAGGAGAGCCAGACCACCGGCCAGGCCAGCCCCTTGCGTACCTATTATATTACGCGAAACCGTCTGCTCCTTGTACGTCGCAACAGTTCACTGCCCTGGCGTTACCTCTCCTATCTTTACCTCATCTTTGTGGCCGGCAGCAAAAACATTTTCAAGAGTTTGCTGGATCGCCGCCCGGACTTGGCCAAGGCTACACTGAAAGGGATTTGGCACTTCATAAAAAACTGAAATTATGTTATTCTGGATTGTCATATACTATATCGACCTAATTTTCTTTGCCATCGTTAGTTTGACAGTGGCCTATATGGGTATTTTTGCCTTGGCCTCCATGTTCAGCCAACATCAGGATGTACCAAAGACGCGACAAGAGAACCGATTCATCATTCTCATCCCTGCCTATCGGAATGGTGCCAGTGCACTTCAGACCGTACGTTCTATTCTTGGCCAAACCTATCCGCAGCGCTTGTTCGACGTGACGGTGATAGCTGACCAACTGGACGAGATGAGCAATTTTCATTTGGCTCAACAGCCTATCACGCTACTTACTCCCAACTTCAGCAAGAGTTCACGTGCAAAATCGCTACAACTGGCAGTCAACAACCTGCCCCAGTTCAAGCTCTACGACATTGCCGTCGTGTTGAATCCGGGTAACCTTGTCGAACCAGAGTTTCTCACCCAGCTCAACGATGCTTACGAGGCCGCAGGCACCAAAGCCATCCAGTGTCATCTGGTGTCGCAAAACCGCGATACCGTGTCGGCTCGGCTAAGCGCTATTTTCGAGGAAATCAACAATTCCATCTTCCGCCGCGGACACATCACGTTGGGACTTTCCGCTGCCGCTGCCAGTTCAGCCATGGCCTTTGACTTCAACTGGTTCAAGACCAACATCATGTCTACCAAGACTTCATGGGACGACAAAGAACTGGAGGCACGCCTGCTGCGCCAGCACATTTTTGTTGACTATTTCGACGACATCATGGTTTACTCCGAGAAAACCCGTAGCGCAGAAGATTTCAACCGCCAGCGTCGTCGTTGGCTGTTGTCCCATTTGTCCACCATCGTGCGCAACATTCGTTTCCTGCCAGGAGCTATTCTCCAGCGCCACTACGATTTGATTGACAAAATCCTGCAATGGATGCTGATGCCACGTATGCTGATGATGGCCATCATTCTCTTGATGGGTATCGTGTTGCCCTTCATCTACTTCACGCTGGCCATCAAGTGGTGGGCTCTTTTTGCCATTGTGCTCTTCATCTTTGCACTGGCCACTCCCAACTACTTGGTTGACGACAAGTGGGATCGCACTTTCTTCTCAGTACCCGTCATCCTGTTATCCTCTCTCTTGGCAAGAACACCTATAGGCAAAAAACTTAAGAGCATTTCCAACAAAAAACTATAACACCAGAATAATTGACTATTATGATAGAACTCATCTTGCATATCATCGAGATTTTTCTTTGGATACTGCTGGCTACTTCAGGCGCCTACATTCTTTTCTTCGCACTGGTTTCCATATTGTGGAAAAAGCCAGTTTCGCCACTCTCCATCTATCTGGAGGGACAAATTCGGGCATTGCGCGAGCCACGTCAGTACACCTTTCTTGTACTCTATCCCGCCTACAACGAAGACCGCGTCATCATCAACTCCGTGCAGACATTCCTCGGACAATATTATCCATACAAAGGATTCCACGTTGCCGTCATCAGTGACCACATGCAGCCCGAAACCAACCAGCAACTGGCCCAATTTCCCATTACCCTCCTGCAACCCGTCTTCGAAAAGAGCAGCAAGGCCAAGGCCATGCAATACGCCCTGCAGCAGATTCAGGGCGACTACGACTACGTCGTCATTCTCGATGCCGACAATGTAGTAGAGTCCGACTTCCTGGCTCGCCTCAATGACGTCTGCAACAAGGGCTACGAAGCCATCCAGTGTCACCGTTGCGCAAAGAATTCCAACAACGACATTGCCGTGCTCGATGGTGTCAGCGAAGAAATCAACAATACCATTTTCCGCAAAGCCCACAACCGCGTCGGACTGTCCTCAGCACTCATCGGCTCAGGCATGTGCTTCCGCTTTAAGTGGTTCAAGGAGAACGTCTACAAGCTGTCTACCGCCGGCGAGGACCGCGAGTTAGAGGCACTCCTGCTGCGCCAGAAGATTCACATCCACTATGAGCCCGACATCCACGTCTACGACGAAAAAGTCTCCAACAAAGACAACTTCCAGAAGCAGCGTCTGCGCTGGATGACGGCCCAGATTCAGAGTCTCTTCTCGCTGCTGCCCTATGTCCCCAAGGCGTTGCTTGACGGCAACATCGACTACATTGACAAGACACTTCAACAGGCACTTATTCCACGCTCCATGCTCATTGTCCTGACCTTCACCCTGGCGGTTGTCGTCACCTTGATTTCTCGCGAGTGGTGCATCAAGTGGTGGCTGCTGTTCCTCTTCATCTGTCTGTCGCTCTATGTGTCAACGCCCAAGCAGTTGCGCAGCCATTCCGTCTTCGGCAAGATACTCTCCATACCCAGCCTGGTGTGGAAAATGATTCTCAACATCCTGAAGATAGACCGCAAGAACACTGACTTTATCCATACTACCCACGACCACGAAGAACCAAAAGTGGGAAAATAAAGCGTGAAGAGAAGATGAGTGAACGGGTACACAGGAGCGTAATGAACATCAAGGTTGGCATGTTGTTCTACGTGCTCTCGTTGTTCCTTTCCTTTTTCTCCCGCAAAGTATTTCTCGACTGTCTGGGAGCCGAGTTTATCGGCTTGACAGGTATGCTGATGAACATCATGTCGTTCCTCTCCGTGGCTGAGTTAGGCATCGGCACCAGCATCGTCTACTTTCTCTACAAGCCTCTGCAGGAGGGCAACCAGCAGAAAATCAACGAGGCCATGTCAATGCTGGCCTTTCTCTATTGCTGCATAGGAGGCGTCATCGGTGCGGGCGGCATTGCGGTCAGCCTGTTCTTTCCCTGGTGGTTCGGCAACCTCACCACCGGTCTGCCACTGGTTTACTTTGCCTTTTACGCATTTCTGGCATCGTCCGTCAGCGGATATCTATTCAACTACAAACAGTTGCTTGTGTCAGCCAACCAGAAGCAGTATCTCGTCAACGCCTATTTCCAGACCATTGGCATCGTGCAGAGCCTGACGCAGATTCTCTTGGCCTATTACTATCGCAACCTTTGGCTGTGGGTGGCTGTAGGACTGGCGTTTACTCTCATTGGTATCATAGCCTTCAATTACCGCATTCGCCAGCTCTATCCGTGGTTGCGCGTCAATATGAAGGAGGGGCGCCGCCACCTGAAGCAATATCCGGAAGTGCTGCGCAAGACACGGCAGATATTCGTTCAAAAAATCAAAGATTTCATACTCTACCGTAGCGACGAGATACTGGTAGGCGTTTTCGTCAACGTGGTGCAGGTGGCCTTCTACGGCAACTACACCATTATTACCTCCAAGCTGAATTTCCTGGTCAACATCCTCAGCGACGGCATGAATGCCGGAGTAGGCAACCTGGTTGCCGAGGGTAACGAGCAGAACACCATGAAGGTTTTCTGGGAACTGACGGCCGTACGTTTCTTCATCACCGGTGTCATCGTCTTCGGGCTGTTGCTGTTTCTACAACCCTTTGTCGGCTGCTGGTTTGGCGCTCAATACCGGTTAAGCGATGTTATTGTATTGTTGCTCGTTTTCAACATTTTCATCTTTCTTTCACGCGGTGTCGTCGAGATGTTCATCTCGGCTCACGGACTGTTTTCCGATGTGTGGACCGCATGGACCGAGCTCGTTGTCAACATCGTTGTCACGCTGTGCCTAGCACCTTTCTATGGCATTGTCGGCATACTGCTTGGAAAAATCATCAGCGTCTTCTTCATCGCCATGTTCTGGAAGCCCTACTTCTTGTTTTCCAGAGGACTCCACAAAAGCGTTGGTGTCTATTGGCACGGCATGCTGCCCTACTATAGCATCTTCCTGCTCTTCACGGGTGGCACACTACTGTTACGCTATCTCATTATAGAACCACGGATAAACAGCCTACCCAGTCTTCTGGGCTATGGGCTGACGGTTTATCCGGTTCTTTTATTATGCTACTCTATCATGCTATTCTTCTTTACCAACGGCATGAAATACTTCGTGGCGCGCAAGCCCGCCATCTACAATCTTCTTACTCGACATCATGCACAAGAATAATTATACAGAAAATCATCAGACTTGATTGCAAAAGTTGTCGACAACTTAGCATAGTTCCTAGAAGTTACCTGCGTATAAATATGCATCATTTCTGTATAATTTAGTCGCGTCAGCAATATTTTCGCTTCCAAGACTGACAGACTGACATAATGCCGATGTACAAAGGGCTTGCAGTCATTTTAAGGGGTGTCAAGACTGACAGGAGACTGACAGGTGACAATTGACAATTGACAATTGACAATTGACAATTGACAATTGAGAGTTGACAATTGACAGTTGACAGTTAAGCGTTGAACACTGAGCGTTAAGCGTTGTCAGCTGGATTGGCGTGCGTATCAGTTGTAGTGGCGTGCATATCAGCTGTAATAGCAGGAAATTCTCTAGAGAATTTCTAAGATTTGTTACAGAATTCAGAAAATTCTCTAGTGAATTTATAACAAAAACAGCTAATAGAGAGCTGTGTACAGCTAATAGAGAGCTGTGTACAGCTAATAGCGAGCTGTGTACAGCTAATAGCGAGCCGTGTATAGCTAATAGCGAGCCGTGTATAGCTGATAATTGTCAATTGTCAACTGTCAACTGTCATCCTCATCTTCTTTGGCATAGTATGATCCTTAATTATTATTCCACCACAAAGATAAGGCTTAACCTAGGGATAGAGTTACCAACGAGCGGCATCTTTTATTGTTTCTTTGCAAAAGCGCTCTACACGTATACAAAAATTAACAGAAACATTCATTATTATAGAGAGAATTTCCGTACTTTTGCAGTCCAAATGCAAAAACATAGTAAGCGTATTGAGAAGCAACATCTGAACGCCGCCGTCCGCAGTGGCCTTCGTGACGGCATACCCATTGCCATGGGCTATTTGGCTGTGGCCTTTTCATTGGGCATTATTGCTGCCAAGGCTGGACTGACGGCACCGGAGGGTTTCCTGAACAGCTTTTTCACTCGCGCCTCGGCAGGAGAATATGGAGTCTACACTTTAGTAGCTGTACAGGCGGCCTACGTAGAGGTGGTGGCCATGTGTCTGGTGGCCAATCTGAGATATATGCTGATGAGTGCGGCGCTATCACAGAAGATTGCACCGGGCACGGCGTGGTGGAAACGACTGCTGATGGCCTGCTGCGTCACCGATGAGATATTCGGCATCTCCATAGCCTATCGCGGCTACACCCCGCCCGCCTACACCTATGCCGCAGCCTTGATTTCCACACTGTTCTGGGCCTCTGGCTGTGCTATCGGCATCACGGCGGGAAGCCTGCTGCCACAGCCTATGACCACGGCACTCAGCATGTCGCTCTACGGCATGTTTTTGGCTATCATCATTCCCCCGGCCCACCAGGACCGCAACGTGCTCTATGCGCTCCTGGCCAGCTTTACGCTCAGCGGGCTGTGTGCCCTCGCTCCCGTCGTTAGCCAGTGGAGCAGTGGCACGCGCACCGTCATGCTTACAATACTCATCTCTGCGGTTGCCGCCTGGTTAAGGCCTATAAAAACAGACCACGATGGAACAGCATAACGTACTTATATACATTCTTTTGGCCATTATCGTGACCAATGCCATTCGCGTACTGCCAATGGTCTTCATCAAGGGTCCCATCCGCAACCGCTTCGTGCGAAGCTTCCTCTACTACGTGCCCTACGTCACCTTGGCCGTCATGACTTTTCCTGACATGCTACTGGCCTCCCCTACCCTGCTACCAGGCCTCATCGCTCTGCTGGCCGGCATCGTTGCAGCGTGGTTCCGTCTGGGACTCTTCCCCGTTGCTGCCATCTGTTGCGTCGTTACCTACCTACTCACTCTATGAATAGTCGGGCATGTAAGAGCTACGCGTCAGCGTCAGCATCCGTTTCCGTGACGAAACAGGCTACGAGACCATACGAAATGGTAGGACGTATCCATATCTCTACTAACAGATAGTCGGTAAACTCGTTGACAGGCTCAATATAGATGTCGTAGTTGTAGAGGGTAGCAATGAGCATATCGATGACCAAGATGGTCCACAGGTTGCTCTTGGAGTAGCTCTTCCAGTTTTTCCGTGCGTAGAAGAAGGTAAGCATGCAGAGTAGCAGCACCGAGAGGGTGAGACAAGCCAGATGGAGTGGAAAATTGGCCAAGGGGGGCGGAAAAAGGATGTCGCGCAGCAGCACCGTCATGCCCAACGATAAGGAACACCAGTAGTTAAACTGCCGGGTAGTGATGCGATAGTTGAAGAAGTACATCCAAATCATCACCAGACAGGCCACGTAGAACAGGTTGAGCACCAGTTCGGGCCAAGCATAGCTGAGTCCAAAGAAAAAAACGGCATAAAGCATGATGGCCACCGACAACGTGCCACCAATGGCGGTTATCACGATGTCAAAAATCTTAGCATTCTTTTTAAATCTCGTCGTTATCATAAGCTACATTATTAGTTTTTAGAATCAAGATGCCGGTGAAAATGCGACCGGAATGGATGCCCAGCCGACGGGCAGAGAAGAAGGTATCGTGGGCCTGGTAAGTGCAAATGCCGCTGAGGTGGACATGGTCTGTCCGTAATCCGCTCGCTATGAGTTGCTGGCGGTTACATTCGGGCAGGTCAATGTGCCACTTGGCATACATCTTGCTGATAGCCGGCATATTAAAGCCGGCAGCAGCAAAGGCGTCGAAGACCTCCTGGCCTACCTCAAAACTGTCGAGGCTGATGCCGGGACCTATCTGGGCGATGAGGTCTGACGGACGGGTGCCGTAGGTTTCGGTCATGGTCTGCACAGCCTTCTGCGTAATGCGGGCCACCGTGCCCCGCCAACCGGCATGAATGGCACACACGGCGCGGCGCTTCGGGTCGTGAAGTAGCAGCGGTATACAGTCGGCCGTACTCACCCCGATGCACACCCCAACCAAGTCTGTCATCAGTGCGTCGATACCCTCTAAGGCCGTCTGTCGTTCTTCCACAGTAAGTGCCAGGAAATGCTCGTCGATGCAAGCCACGCGGGTGTTGTGCGTCTGATGAGGCATGACGAGACGGTCGTCGCTGATGCCTAACTGCTGGCACAACGCTTCACGGTTGTGCGCCACGTGTTCTTCGCTGTCGCCGCAATAGCGGTTGATATTGAACGTCGCATAGTTCTTGCTTAGGCTATCGTCTACTTCCGACTCAGAGCCGTCCGTGCTGCATCCACCGTTTCGCGTAGTGCTGAATGCTACAACGTCGGCTCCCATGTTGTAATGATATAATTGTACCTCAGTCATTTTGTTTCAAGTTTCAAGTTTCAGAATTCAAGTTTCAGGATTCAAGTTTCAGTTTTGTCAATCCACATAGCACTCAAACATCTGCCGGTAAGCCTCCACCTTCTTGTCGAACACCAACGGGTAGGCCCGTGAAGATGACGGCAGCCGATGGAGCACGATTTGCTCGCCGCTATGATTTTTCACCTCAGGAATATCTACAAACGAGTTGACCTTAGGCATCTCTGGAATGCTTAGCGATGCGCATAGTGTCTCCGTGGCCTTTTCGCCCGTGGTGACGACGGCTCGCAGATGGGGCAGACGGGCTATGAGCGCCCGCACGTCGGTAACTTCCACCACCTCCAGGAACTTGTCCGACGCATTGTCCTGCAAACGTCTGACGGCTGTCGAGGTGTCGTAGAATGCAATACCCTTCTCACGGCAGAACGCCACGATGTCGTCAAGCCGGAACCGTTTCTGCCCGACGTCCACGAACCTGTCGCGATCACCGAAGAACACCGCCCCCTCGATGCGCCAGTGGTCGTTGATGAAGTTGGGGTAGTAGAAATCCATGCACCACCGCTTGCGCTGCGGCGGAAAACTGCCCAGGAACAGCACCCGCGCACTCTCAGGCAGAAACGGTCGCAACGGGTGATACTCCACCCCGTCGCGGCTGCGCTCAATATTCTCCGTATTCAGATACGTTTCCTGTTTCATCTTGATGAATGGTTCATAAATTCAAGCCGTTCTTCTTCCGGCATCTTCTCGATAGCGTAGCGCAGGGTGGTGCGGGACATCTCGTGGACATGTTGGCGAAGGAAGTCGCGTAGCAAGTCCATACCGCAGCGCTTACCCATCTCGCGCAGCATCCAGCCAACGGCCTTGTGCATCAGGTCGTGGGGGTGGCGCAGGTGCATCTCGGCATAGCGCAGGCACCACGACGGGTCGCCCTGTTGTGAAGTCTTCCACGTGCAGACGATGCTCATGCGCTGCCGCCAGAGATTGTCGCTCTTTGCCAGGTTGTCCAGCACTTGTTGCTTATATTCTCTGCCACTCCCAAGGGCCGTGGGTTGCAGCAGCCAATGTCCCAGTATCTTGGGGGCCGACAAATCCACCAGGTCCCAATTGTTAGCCCTTTCCGCATACTGCAGGTACATCGTCAGGATGGCGTCGCGACCACGCATGGCCTCCGCGTCGTTGAGCAGCCGTTTAGCCGATAGTCGCTCATATCTATCCACAAGTATCAGCAGTCCACAGAGCCGCACCTCATGCCACTTCGACAGCAGCAATGCCGGCACTTCATCTATGGTGAATGGTTCGGCATTCAGGGTTAATGGTTCTTTATTCACAGCCAACACAGCCTTAACCACCTCGCGTGTCTGTGGCACCTTCAGCCCCAGGAACTCATCGCCCTCGCCATACTCTCCGGGGCCAGTCTTGAAGAACCGCATGAGCACCTGCCGCTGCTCGTCGTTGCGCAGCGACTCCATATATGCGATAACCTCTCTTGCCGTCATACGCCCGTTACCATTGCCTTGATTCGTTCCCGCCTGGGTCATATCGTGGTCATTTTTATGCAAAAATAATGTTTTATTCTCAGATAGCATAAATTTTCTGCGAAATAATACAGAAAATGATGAAATAAAAGTCAATTTTCAAGTTTTCTTTGTACTTTTGCAGTTGCGAACTCACACCATAGCGTCTATGAAATAGTCGGAGCGGCTATAGGGAGGGAACACTACAAATGCATTAAAGGCCGACACAACATTCATCATCAACGGTCATTTACTCGTACATTTGTAGTCTGAATAATTCGATACGAAATAGGCATCAACGCACATGGAACAAAATAAGGATTTGCAGATGGCATGGGACTTTGTGGAGAACACGGGGCGCAGCATCTTCCTGACTGGTAAGGCCGGAACAGGCAAGACGACATTTCTGAAGACAGTGGTGAAAAACTCGCGCAAGCGACCCATCGTGGTGGCACCGACAGGTGTGGCGGCTATCAATGCGGGCGGCATGACCATCCACTCGTTCTTCCAACTGCCGTTCTCGCCCTACGTGCCGGGGGCGAGGGTGGAGTCGAAATTCGACTTCGGGCGCGAGAAGCGGAAGCTTATCGCCTCCATCAACCTGCTAATCATCGACGAAATCTCGATGGTGCGTGCCGACTTGCTCGATGCCATCGACAGCGTGCTGCGCCGCTTCCGCGACCGCTACCAGCCCTTTGGCGGTGTGCAACTGCTGATGATTGGCGACCTGGCACAGCTTACACCCGTTGTCACGCCAGAGGACGAGCAGGTGCTGAAACCCTACTACGACACGCCATACTTCTTTGGTTCCAAGGCACTGCAGCAGACTGAATATGTGACGATTCAACTGGAGCACGTCTATCGTCAACAAGACAGCAAGTTCATCGAGATATTGAATCAGGTGCGTGGCGGCCATCCGTCACAAGAAGCGCTGAACACCTTAAACACGCGTGTGATAGCTGACTCTCAATGCAACACCACACGCTCGAAGAGTAATCTTTCAACTCAAAACGCTCAACTACATTCCGCCATCCGACTGACCACCCACAACAACCTTGCCAACTTCTACAATGAGTCAGAACTGCAGAAGTTGCCCGGTCAGGCGTTCCAATATCGGGCTGAGGTAAAGGGCACGTTCCCAGACTACTCGTACCCCACGGCAGAGACGCTGGTGCTGAAACAGGGCGCACAGGTGATGTTCGTCAAAAACGACCCGTCGGGCGAACACCGCTACTATAATGGGCGCATCGGTCACGTAAAGGAGATTAGCCAGAGTCGATTGACCGTCTATTGCGAGGGCGACAACGATGTCATCGAGGTGGAACCGCTGGAATGGGAGAACACTCGCTACTCGTTGAACGAGAATACGCGCGAGATAGAGGCAGAGGTGCAGGGCACCTTCAAGCAAATGCCGCTGCGACTGGCATGGGCCATCACCATTCATAAGAGTCAGGGACTGACCTTCGACCGTGCCATCATTGATGCCAACCAGTCGTTTGCCCCCGGCCAGGTGTATGTGGCTCTGAGCCGCTGTCGCACACTAGAGGGGCTGGTGCTGGCATCTTCCTTGCAGGCTCATGCCATCATCAATGACGAGCGTGTGGATTCCTACATCGCCCAACAGGAGTCGGAGGCACAGCGAAGCATCGAACAACTGCCTCAACTGAAGCAGGAATATGAGCGCAACCTGCTGCTGCAACTCTTCGACTTCCGACCGCTACTATACCAGCAGGAGACGATGGTGCGCATCTTTGCCGAGTTCTTCTACCATAGTTACGCTTCCCTGAAGCTGCTACACGACCAGGCTCTGCTGGACTTCCGCCAGAAGGTTATCGACGTGGCCGCCAAGTGGCAGCAGAAAATTCAGACGATGACCATCGAGCAGTTGCACGACAACGACTTCCAGAACCGTGTGAGACGCAGTGCCGACTACTTTGCCGACACGCTGAACGCCATCCTCGCCAACCCCCTGGAACTCACCGCCAAGGTGGAGACCAACAACAAGCAGGCCATCCGCCGCATGAGCAATGCCCTGCCCGACGAGCGGCAGACGTGGCTGTCGCGCCGCTACCTGCTGATAAAGATAGCAGAAAAAGGGTTTACCGTCAGCACCTACCTGAAAGAGAAGCAGATGTCGATGCTGGATGCCATAGACGAAAGTTCACTGAAGCCTAAGCGTCAGCGGGAGAGGAAACCCAAGGCGCCCAAAGAGGTAAAGCCCAAAACCTGGGAAGTGAGCCTCGCCCTCTACCGCCAGCACAAGTCACCTGCTGACATCGCCCGTGAGCGTTCCTTAACCCTTGGCACCGTGCTGGGCCATCTAAAGCGTTATGTCGATAGTGGCGAGGTAGACCTTGACGACCTCGTCTCGCGCGAGCATCAACTCATCATTGCTAACGTCATCCGCAAGATAGGCACCACTGACGGTACTACCGCCATCAAGAACCTCTGTCCGCCCGACATCACCTTCGACGAAATCCGACTGATGCTGCAGCGGGGATAGATGTTACCAGAAACTCATTGAATATTAAATATCCTTAATTGTAAACAAGGATTGTGTGTTAATATAACTTTTTTCTGTATCTTTGCATATTAATAAACGATTCTATACAGATGAATTTACGACTGATTGTCGCCCTATTTATCCTTCTGCTGGCAGTTCCTTCACAAGGACAGCGCCGACATTTACAAAAGGCTCAGCGTGTCAAGAAGATTTCTCCTGAAGAACAGATACGCCAGGAAAAACAAGAGCGCATGAAAGCGGCTATGCAGAAAGTAATGTTCATTGACAGCATCGTTGTTGACAAAGACAACTTCCAAACATCCTATTTACTCAGTCCGGAAACCGGTTCCATCAAAGATGGAGACGATTTTTTCCATTTAAAAGCCAGTGACGGCTTCTTCGTCTACCTCAACGAGATAGGCAACAGATGCTACTTTTCAAAACAAGAATCAGACTCCACGAGCAACATCTATTTCACAGAGGCTACCAACACGGAGTGGTCACAGCCCGTTCAGCTCAAAGGCATTAATGACGACAAACAGTTCCAACACGTTAACTATCCCTACATGATGGGAGATGGAACTACGTTATACTTTGCTGCCGACGGTGACCCGGAAGGACTTGGAGGCTATGATATATATATGACGACCTTCGATGAGGAAGAAAAACACTTCTTGCACCCTGTCAACATCGGTCTGCCGTTCAACTCTGAAGCCAATGACTATCTCTATATCGTTGATGAATATGCCAACCTGGGATGGTTTGCTACGGATAGAAATCAAGAAGAAGGTAAGGTGTGTATCTATGTGTTTGTGCCTTCAGAGAAACGTGTGACCTATAATGCTAACGACTATACACCGGAAGAAATTAATGATTTTGCGCAAATCAGAAGCATCTCCAACACATGGGATGATGAAGAAACCTATAGTCTCGCCATTAATCGGCTTGCAGAGGTCAGAAAGGCCGAACGTCCAAATCATTATTCTAACATCAACAACATTTCATTTGTCATAAACGACGACATTACCTACCACCAACTCTCAGAATTCAAACTCTCAGCAAACGTGATGCGCTTTCAGCAGCTAACCTCTCTCCACAACCGACAAGTGGTTCTCAGCCAAACACTTGACAAAATTCGTGAAGCATACATGATTGCCAGTGAAGAAGGGCGAAAAGCAATAAAAGACGAAATAATCTCTTACGAGCAAGAGGTATTGACACTCCATCTTGCCACCCAAGAACTGGAAAAAACTATCAGAAATTCTGAAAACACATATTTAACTAAAAGCAAATAATACTATGGTAAAAAAACATTTCCCAGAATCAGAACTCATCATCAATGCTGATGGTTCATGTTTTCACCTACATCTAAAGCCCGAATATCTGGCTGACAGGGTTATACTTGTCGGAGACCCCGCCCGAGTTAATACCGTTGCCGCTCACTTTGACAGCATAGAGCATGAGGTCAGCAGTCGCGAATTCCACACCATTACCGGCAGCTTTAAGGGGAAGCGAATCACCTGTCAGAGCCACGGCATTGGATGCGACAACATCGATATCGTGGTAAATGAACTCGACACTTTGGCCAATATCGACTACCAGACCCGCACAGAGAAAGACGAGCACCGCACGCTGACAATGGTACGTATCGGCACTTGTGGAGGCTTACAGCCATTCACTCCGACAGGTAGCTTTGTAGCATCGGTGAAGAGTATCGGCTTCGATGGTTTGTTAAATTATTACGCTGGTCGTAATGTGGTGTGCGACATCCCGATGGAGAAGGCTTTCAAAGAGCACATGCAATGGGACCCCATCAAAGGTGCTCCCTACGTGGCTGTAGCTGACCAAGAGCTCATCAACCAGATTGCCCAAGACGACATGGTACGTGGCTATACCGTAGCCTGCGGCGGTTTCTATGGTCCGCAGGGACGCCAGCTTCGAGCCGACATTGCAGACCCGGAACAAAACCAGAAGATAGAGTCGTTCGAATACGAAGGTATGAAGATATGTAACTTCGAGATGGAGTCAAGTGCCCTTGCCGGTCTCGCCTCTCTTTTAGGTCATCGCGCCATGACCTGCTGTATGGTTATCGCCAATCGCTATGCCCAGAAGATGAATACTGAGTATAAAAACAGCATCGACACCCTGATCCAGAAAGTACTTGACCGCATATAAATGAACGATACCATCTGCGCATTAGCCACCGCTCCTGGAGGCGCATTAGGAATCATCAGGATCTCAGGAGTTCAGTCTCTTGAGATTCTTTCTCATGTGTTTAGCAAAGACCTCCACGACGCCCAGCCAAACACCATCCATTACGGACAGATCAAGAATGGCCCTGAGATTCTCGACGAATGTATGGTCAGCCTCTTCAAGGCTCCCCACTCCTACACTGGCGAGGACTCTGTAGAAATTTCCTGTCACGGCTCACGCTATATATTAAATAAGGTGTTGGAACTACTGGTTCAGCATGGCTGCCGCATGGCCGGTCCTGGCGAATATACCCAGCGTGCCTATCTCAACGGAAAGATGGATCTCTCGCAGGCTGAAGCCGTAGCCGACCTCATCGCCTCTACTAATCGGGCTTCCCACCAGTTGGCGATGAGTCAACTGCGTGGTGGCATCTCATCGGAACTGGCTCGGTTACGTGAACAACTGCTCAAACTTACCTCGCTACTCGAATTGGAACTCGACTTCTCTGACCATGAAGACTTGGAGTTTGCCGACCGTTCGGAACTGCTTTCATTGGCTCAACAGACAGACACTCATATTACTCATCTCGCTCAATCCTTCAAGACAGGACAGGCGCTCAAAGAGGGAATACCTGTTGCTATTGTCGGAGCACCGAATGTAGGTAAGAGTACATTACTCAATGCCCTGTTGAACGAAGAGCGTGCTATTGTCTCCGATATCCAAGGTACTACTCGTGATACTATTGAAGACACCATTCAGTTAGGTGGCATCACTTTCCGTTTCATAGATACTGCCGGCATCCGACATACTGACGACCAGATAGAACAGATGGGCATCGAGCGTTCTGTCAGTGCCGCCCAGCATGCTCGTATCATCATCATGATGGCTGAACCAGGAGTACCCTACCCCGACATTGATGTTCGTGATGACCAGACCGTCATCCGTATCGAAAATAAGACGGAGGCATTTCAAGCTAAGTTTGGCGTTGGCATTGATGAATTGAAGCAACAACTCGTAGCAGCCATTCCCCATGCTTCCGATTCAGATGTCATCATCTCCAATGCCCGTCATTACGAAATTCTCACTCGTGCTCAAGAGCATTTAAGTCAAGTAATCAAAGGGCTGAATGCCCAAATCAGTGGAGACTTGCTCAGTGAAGATTTGCGATTAGTCCTCTCAGAATTAGGAGAAATCACAGGTCAAGGTCAAATCACTCCTACCGAAGTTCTTAATAACATTTTCCGGCACTTCTGCGTGGGAAAATGATATGTATAATGTTTGAAAGAATCTCTCGATTATATAGCAAAACTATAGAATACTCCAATTATTATAGAAATTTATCTCCATCTTCGCAATATTTGTGAATTCTGACAGAAATAGCATGCAGAATGTACTCAGAAAGGTTATATTGCTATAACATTTTTATCATTTTGAATTGTTATAATGAAACCTTTTTGTTGAAAAAGTAATAAAAATATCATTACTTGATACGTTGATTTTGTATTCTGAACATCTTAATAAACATAAAAATTTGCCATTAAAAGAACAAAATCCGTACAAAACTACTACAATTAAAAATATTTGTAGTATCTTTGTACCGATTTTCAAAGATAAGAATATGAAAGAACGGAATACATATCTTTCTTCCGCCTCTGTAAAAAAG
>CACWFV010000021.1 GCA_902760315.1 uncultured Bacteroidales bacterium
ATTCCGAACAGAGAAGTTAAGCCCGCTTGCGCCGATGGTACTGCAATGCAATGCGGGAGAGTAGGAGGCCGCCACTTTTTCAAGTAGAGAGAAGCCCTTCTGTCAGCAATGACGGAAGGGCTTCTTGTTGCTTTCTGAATTGAGACATGGGACAAGCTTCCTATAGCTGCTTATTCCTTGTTGTTTTGTTTCCATTTTCTGTGATTATAAGAGTAATGTATACTAATAAACTGGTATTTTATGCATTTATTTTGTATAAAATCGTAGAAATACTTGTGTATTTCCTAACAATGTGTTACCTTTGCAGATATTATCCTTGTAAATTCTAAACGGAGCGATACTATTAATAATCTTTTATAATTAACAAAATGGTTCAACTATGAGTAAAAAGTTTACTTCTTTATTGGTATTGGTAGCAGCTATTCTGTTAGCCGTACCAGCTCAGGCACAGATTGCAAAGAAGGCAGCTAAACAGCAGATTGCTGTTCTGAAGACTGGCCCAGTGAAATCTGTTGACCTTAAAAAAGCTAAAGCTGCCAAGATGAAGGCAGAAGCGCAGCTAGAAGGACAGGCTTTCACAGGCAAGATGTTCAACTATCTGCAGGCCAGTTTAGAGAAAGTCCAGGACGATAAGGATGTGCTGGAAAAGCAGATGGAGGAAAACCTTCGTGGTGTGAAGAATGGCAAGAGGTTTTCACTTTTATCTGATGGTAAGGTTTCTACCATGATCTTGTCAAATCCTCGTGTCGTTACTTTCAACGCAAATCAGGTTTCTACACGAAGAGCCTCTCATCGTGCTGAGGTTGTAGATGCTGCTGGCATCATTACTTCTCCAGCAGAAGGTGAGCATAAGTTTTACACCCGTTCCGGTACGGCTTATTATGTTGGTAATAACAAAGTCTATAGTGCTGACCAGAGTGGCCACGTAGAGATTGTAGAATGCGCTGATGGTACTATTTACATCAAGGACATTGTGACACGCTTTGCATAGGGTGCATGGGTTAAGGGTACTAAGGCCGGCAATACCATCACGTTGGCAGGTGCTCAGCCCCAGTTGTATAATAGCAACTATGATACTACTTTGAGTGTGAACTGGGCTACTATCAATGCCGAAGGTAATAGTTATGATAGAAGTACTGGCGACATAACCTTTACCGTTGACGATGCCGCAGGTACTATTACTCTGAATGGTACGAGTGAAGAAAAGATTCTTGGCATTTTCTGGGATGACGACAACGCTTGGTCGGGTTATGGCGACTACGGAACAGTATGGACAGCTGATGCTGAATATGTTCCAGCTTCTACTACGCTTGTTGAGTTGCCCGCAGGTGCTGAGGTGGCACAGTGGTATGCTGAAGGCACTGGTTCTACTGCCATACCATCTACTGTGAAGGTTTCATTTGTCGGTAACGATGTGTATGTTGCTGGTTTGCACGCTGATTATCCCGACTCATGGATTAAGGGTACTCTTAATGGAAATACTGTTACATTTAGCAGCTTACAGTTTGTGGGAACCTATGACGGTACAACACCTATTTGGGTTGTAGGTGCTGATCCCCAGACAAGCGGTTTGACCGAAGCCTTTACGATGACCTATGATGCCTTGGCTAAGACGCTGTCGCTCGACGCTGGTCAATTGATTCTCTTCAACGCAGCTGAAGACCACATGTATTACCTTTCTTATATAGATACTCTAACCCTTTCTCAGGATGCCCCAACAGAGCCGGAGGCTGAGACTGCCGCCCCGATTGATGCAGTACCTTATAGCAATGCTTTGAATACGGCAGAGTTGTTTGCCCAGTTTGGTGTTATTGACAGTAACAATGATGGCAGCACATGGACATGGGATGCTGACTATAACGCTTATTACAAATATCATTCTTCGAATTCTGGCGATGATTGGCTGATTTCGCCTGCCATCAAGTTGGAGGCAGGCAAGGCATATCACTTTGCTATTGATGTCGCATCGACTAGTTTCCCGGAGAAGTTTGAAGTGCTGATAGGTACCGAAGCAAAGGCTTCTGCCTTGACAATACCTGTTATTGCGGCAACAGAATTGACCACAAAAGGTGAATATAAAACTTATCAGAATGAAGCAGTAACAGTAGGAGAGACCGCCTATTACCACTTCGGTATTCATGCTATCAGTGATGCAGATCAGTATAGATTGATGGTAAAGAACTTCCTTGTTGAAGCTGGTGCAGAGCCTACCGCTCCTGCTGCTGTTAGCGACTTTGCTGTTGCCCAAACCCCAGACAAACTGGAGACCGTCGTATCCTTCACCGCTCCTACCAAGACTGTTGCTGGTGAAGAACTGACAGAAAATCTGACTAAGGTTGACGTTCTGCGTAATGGTGAGGTCATTAAGTCAATTACCGCTTCTTCCATCAACTGGGATGCTTCTGCTCAGGGTTATGATAATCAGCAGGGCATTGAATCCTTTGACTTAGGAGACGGCGTGACAGCAACATTGGCAGGCGGTGGTAACTCCAATACTCCTAAATACTACGATTTAGGTACAGCTCTTCGCATGTATGCCAAGAACACACTGACCTTGAAGGGTACTGGCATCAAGAAAGTCGTTTTCACCATGACAGGAAACGATAAACAGAAGCTTTTGACTGCAGATAAGGGTGACTACGCTCTTGATGGTAATGTGGGTACTTGGACCGGATCAGCTGACGAAGTTGTGTTCTCCGTTCCCGACGGAAGTGGCAACCAGGCCCGTATTCAGAGTATTGCTGTCGAATATGGCGAAGGCGTCGCTCCAAGCTCAGCAATTTCTTATGTTGATAATGATGAGGACTTGGCTATTGGTACATACGTCTACCAGATTATTCCTTACAATGCTTCTGGCGCAGGCCTGAAGAGTGAGGAGAAGAGCATCTTCCTCTCAGTAGCTTTGGACGTTCCCCATATCTTCGACTTCTCACAGAACCTGCTGGAATGGTTCCAGGTTATTGATAACAATGCTGATAACAAGACTTGGGCATGGAGTGAGTCTAACGGTGCTTACTACGGCTATAGTAGTACAAACGCAGCCGACGACTATCTCATCTCACTGCCCTTCAACTTGAAGGCTGGCACGAGCTACAACGTCATTGTTAATGCCAAGAGTGACGGTTTTCCTGAGAAGTTTGAGGTCAAGGCCGGTAAGACCGCTACCGTAGAAGGTCTGACTGAAACCGTTATCCCTGAGACCACCATTGCTGCTGACGTCGAGGGCTATAACGACTATGAGGGTGTCTTCACACCCACCGAGGACGGCCAATATCACTTTGCCATCCACGCAACCTCTGATGCTGATATGTATAACCTGAGCGTCAGCACGCTGACCATTGAGTTGGCTCCATTAGCCACTGCTCCCGCAGCTATCGCGGACCTCACCGCTACCGCTGGTGCCGAGGGCGCACTGGAGGCTACACTTGCCTTTACCGCTCCTGCAAAGGCCATCAATGGCGATGCCTTGACAGGCAATGTCGACGTGAAGGTCTATCGTGACAAAGTGCTGGTGAACACCATTGAAGGTGTAGATCCAGGCGCTGCCACCACTTGGAAGGACACCAATATCGAAGCCAGCGGCACCTATACCTATTATGTAGTAGCCGCCAACGCCGATGGCGATGGCATGAAGTCAGAGAAGGTCAGCCTCTTTGTCGGTGAAGACGTGCTCGGCAACGTAGAGAACATTACCGTTACCGGAACCACTGCCAACAGCATCAGCCTCTCATGGGATGAAGTTGCCGGACTTAACGGCGGTTATGTTGACAAGGCTAACGTGAAGTATGCTGCCATCACCTTCCATGTTGAGCAATTCTGGTTCATCACGTCGTTGATCATCGACGAAGTCCTCGGTACAGTTAGCGGTCAGACCAACGGCACCTTCGACTATGCTGTTGACGAGGGTGAGCAAGACTACAAGTACTTTGGTGTGATGGCTCTGAAAGCCGACGATGCTCTGCCTGAAGTAGGCAGTGAATATGTCGGTGGCTATACCTGGGCTCTGACAGGTGCTCCTTACGACCTGCCCTTCTTGGAGAGCTTTGCCGGTGGCCAGCCCACTTACAGTTTATGGGCTGTCGATGGCAGTGTCGAGAACACCCTCGGTCTCCTTGCCGCCTATGCTTCTGATGCCGATGGTGGTGCACTCGCTATGACTACCGTCGAGGAGCCTGGTCTGGTACGTCTGCAGTCTGCCCGTATCAATATCAATGGCATTGCCAACCCGACCCTGTTGTTCGACGTGATGGGTGTTGACGTAACCACCGCCAAGGTGTTTGCCAGCAAGGACGACGGCGCTTGGGAAGTCATCCAGACCGTTGACGTTACCGCTGACTATACCACTGTCAAGGTACCTCTGCTCAATGCTAAGGGTGAACGCTTCATTCGCTTTGCCATCGGTGCTGACATTGTCAATCCCGCTATTGTGACAGACATTGACGCTGATGGCAATCCCGTCTATGAGTACCACGACCTGCTGTTCGTTGATAACATCAAGGTTGTTGACCTCTATCAGTACAACTTGAAGGCCGACATCAAGGCCCAGACCTCTGTTGTTGCCGGTCAGAAGGCTAAGGTGGTTGCCACCGTTACCAACGACGGTGAGAATGCTGCCGAGGACTATTTCGTCACCATCAAGGCCGGCGAGAAGGTGCTGACAACGGTCGTTGCCGACCAGCCTCTGGCACCATTTGCTACAGACGAAATCACCCTCGACTTTGAGACCTCTGTCTTCGACGAGGCCGGCGACGTAACGCTGACGGTTGATGTCGAGTATGAGAACGAACTGTTCCCCGACGACAACAGTGCTTCTACCATCATTACCGTCAAGGAACCCACCGCCATCGCTCCCGCCAGCCTTGCCGCTGTTGAGAGTGCCGAGGGTGTAGAGCTGACATGGGCTATGCCCGCCGACGAGCAGGCTTCTTCCCGTGCCGCTGCCGTGCTCACCGAGGACTTTGAGGATACAGAAGTCTTTGAACCTTGGAGCCTGGGTGGTATCACAGCAGATGTCCACAATGGCGCATTTGGCGACTGGACACTCTATGATGGTAATGGTATCGCCGTATACGGATTCCAGAGCACAGAATTCCCCAATGCCTACCAGCCTTCTGCTTGGCAGGTAGCTCACCCTGCCGACATTGAAGGTCTTAATGCAAACTTCCCTGCTCACAGCGGCGATCAGTATCTATGGTCGTTCTGCCCAGCAGACGAACAGGCTGGAACTCCTGCAGCCGACCACTGGCTGATTTCTCCTGAACTCTCTGGCGATGCCCAGACCATCAGCTTCTATGCTCGTGTTATCACTGCCCAGTATGGTGCTGAGATCTTCGAGATTCTGGCTTCTTCTACCGACAACGCTCCTGAAAGCTTCACCATTGTCGGCACCACCAGAAGTCTGGAGAGCACCGAGTGGACCGAGGTTACCGCCGACCTGCCCGCAGGTACCAGGTACTTCGCTATCCGTCATACCTCTACCGACATCTTCGGTATGCTCATTGACGACGTCACCTTCGCCGCCAATGGTGAGGCACCCGCTCCTACCTCGTTCAACATCTACTACAATGGCGAGAAGATAGCCAACGTAGAGGGCGACAAGACCTCTTACACCATTGCTGCCGACAAGGTAGCCCTTGGCGAACAGACCTTCGCCGTTAGTGCCGTTTACGCTAATGGTACAGAGTCAAGACCCGTTACTGCAACCATCACTGTTACCGGCATCGAACAGATTGCTGCCGACGGTCAGATTGTAGACGTTTATGCTGTCGATGGCAAACTGGTACGCAGCCAGGCAAAGAACCTCGATGGTTTGAAGGGTATCTATATTGTGAACGGAAAGAAAGTCATGGTCAAGTGATCTTGTAACAATTTGTAAGGAAAGGTGCGGCGAAAGTTGCACCTTTCTTTTTTTTATTGAATTTTTCTTGTATATTATCGCTTTTTGTCGTAACTTTGCAGACTATTAAGAATCCATATCTAAAAGATGAAAAGAAATAGCTTGATGTTATGCGGTCTGATGCTTTTGGCTACCCTGTTGGCAGAGGCCGCTCCACGCACACAGTCGCAAATGCGCGAGGCAGCCGCTAAAGCCATCAATGGCGAACGCAAAGCCAAGAAGATGGCGCCCCGCAAGGCAGCAACCCTCCAGGTGCTGAAGACCACCGCAGAGTATCAGATTATAGGCAACCAGCAGGGCGGTTTTGCCGTTGTAGCCGCTGACGACCTGTTGCCTGCCGTGTTGGGTATGTCGGCCGCTACCTATTCTGAAGGCCGCAATGCCAACTTCCAGTGGTGGTTGCAAGCCGTGCAGCAAGTGGCACAATACGCTGTGGAGCATAACATTCCGCTGACTACCACCAAGCCCGACCCAGAGAAATACCCTACGCAGGTAGGCCCACTGATGACCACTGAGTGGGACCAGTTGGAGCCATACAACCGCTTCTGTCCCCTGTCTAATGGTGGCGACCGCTGTTATACCGGTTGTGTGGCCACCGCCATGGCTCAGGTGCTGAAATATCACGAGATTCCCCAGCAGGGCGTAGGTTCACGTACTATCTATTACCCACAAGGCAATACCTCTGGCACTCCTGTCACCGCCGATTTCGGTGAGCACGTCTACGACTGGGCCAACATGCTCGACCAATATCGTGGCGTCAGCTATACCGAAGAGCAAGCCGTGGCCGTTGCCACGCTGATGCGCGACTGTGGCGTAGCTGCTGATATGGGTTATGGTGGCTATGCCGAGAACGGATCAGGCGCCTACTCACAAGATGCTGCCGCTGGCCTTCGCACCTACTTCGGCCTTGCCGACGCCGAGTGTCTGGAGCGTGACAGCTTTACCGAACCTGCGTGGATGGACATTGTCTATCGCGAACTCAGCGAGAATGGCCCCCTCTACTACGGTGGTGCCAGTTATGAGAGTGGCGGTCATGCCTTTGTGCTTCACGGCTACAATGCCGCCGGCATGGTTTACGTCAACTGGGGATGGAGTGGCGACGACGATGGCTATTACGACATTTCGCTGCTGAACCCTGGATTTTACCACTTCGAAATACAGCAAGACATGATTATCGGTATCAAGGGTGCTCCTCGCGAACTCACCGAAGAGACCGTAACCCTCAGTGAGGCAGGCACGCTGCCGACCCTGCTGAGTGACGACATGATAGGCACTGTAGGTACGCTGAAGATTACCGGCGACATCAATTCCACCGACTTGCGCCACATACGCTATTTGGCCGGTGTCAACGAGGTGGGCGAGAAGACAGGTGGCTACCTGCAGGTGCTCGACCTCTCTGAGGCGCGCATTGTCAGTGGTGGCGAATCTTATCTGACAGATGACGACAAGGCGCTGACCACGGCAGACGACGTGCTGCCCGCCAAGGCCTTCTATGGCTGTAGATACTTGCAACGGCTGACGCTGCCCGCTGGCATCAAGAGCTGGGGCGAGGGCGCCGTCAGTTGTCCACAACTCCGTGAGATTGAGATAGGCACTCCTGCGGCTGATGCAGATTTTGTCATTGACGACGATATAGTGTGGAACCCTGAGAAGACCGAAATCATAGCTGTATTGCCTGTTAAGAGTGGCGAACTCAGCATTACTAAGGGCACCGAGGCCCTGCGTCCACTTGCTCTGGCTGGGTGCGCACGCCTGTCGCGTGTAGTGCTCCCCGATGGTTTGCTGACCATCGGCCGTGAGGCCCTGCGTGGTTGCAGTGGCTTGATGGAGTTGCGCGTCGCTGGCAAGGAAGTGCCCACGCTGACCGGAGCCAATGTCTTTACCGGCATCTCCGTCTACACCTGCAAGCTTTATGTTCCTGCCGGTACGAAGACCAAATATACCCAGGCAGCCCAGTGGAAGTCCTTCAAGGGCAGCGACTACGACAATATTGTGGAATACGGATCCAGCGTCAAAGTGCGCAATACTATCCGTAAGTATGGCGAGCCGAACCCCCAGTTTGTCTATACCGTCAGTGGTGACCCCATTTCCGGTACCCCCGAACTGACCTGCGAGGCTACCCCGCAGTCGCCTGCCGGCAAATATGCTGTTGTGATTGCTATGGGCAGCATTACGGGCGAGAATGTCGAGCTTTTCGATGGCTATCTCATTGTGCAGAAGGTTGACGCAACGGCCACCGTCGAGGACGTCACCCGCGAGGAAGGACAGCCCAATCCAGACTTTACACTGGTGTATGACGGTCTGGTGAACGACGAGATAGAGCCTGCGTGGATTGTTGAGCCCGTCTTCAGTTGTGAAGCCACTGCCGACTCCCCCGCCGGCGAGTATCCTATTACCGTTACGGCAACAGCCGAGAGCTACAAACTGAAGTTCGTTGCCGGTACGCTGACCGTAACACCCTCTACCACCGGCATCCGCGACGTCCAGGGCGCGGGTAGCAATGGTGAACAGAATGTTGTCCATAACCTCCATGGCCAGCGCGTGCAGACAGCCCGTCAGGGTCTCTACATCGTCAATGGGCGTAAGGTTGTGCTGCCGTAAAACGGCGTGCGGTAAGACTTCGGCATGTCAGCTTTTGTACAAGCCGAAGTTTCTGTAGAATGCCGACATACTATTATAGCCTGAGAGTGCTGCAATCTCCGTTTTCGGTGTCTGCGGACTCTCGGCTATCAGTTTTTCAGCGTATGCTATGCGTTTACGGTTGATATACTCTTTGAACGTCATGTGTGCGCAACTGCTCAACGCCTGAAGCAGATAGGTGCGGTTGGTGCCCAACAGTTTTGCCACGTCGTTGAGCAGCAGGTCGTGGTTCAGAAATGTCTGTTGCTCACGCATCATCGTCTCCAGCCGCTCGTAAATCAGTATGCTGTTTGCGCTTGGTGTCACGACGGTATTCTCCTCGCAGCCCGTTTCCTGTTCCTGTTCTTCCGGAATAGAGCGCATGGTAAAGTCCTGTTGCATACCCACCCATGTCAGCGAGAAGATGAGTATGGAGAATACCAGCGAGGGAATGCCCAGTATGACGGTGTCTACAAAGACCTCCTTCCCTAAGACGTTGGCTACCGTGGAAACCAGTGAGGTGACAATGAAGAGAATGAGGATGGTAGGAATAGACTTTATTTCTTTGTTCTCCGTGTCAGCATATAACTGTTGTATGGTCTTGTTGAAACGCCGTATGCGCTTGAATCCTAAGACGATGACACAGACTACCTGAATGGCAAAAACGACATGACAGCCAATGTGCGTCCAGGCCTGATAGAGTGGTAGCCCTGTTAGTTTTTCTTCATGGCCATGGTACAGATAGCTGCTGATGAACTGTGCGGTCTGTGCATCGTTCATTGCCGCATATAGACATCCAACCGCTATTCCTGCCACCAGCGGTATGCCGACAGTCAGTCCTTGTACGGTTTTCTGTCTGTGGAGTGGCTCGCGGTCTGTCACGGCGCTGATATACAACAGAAACAGCGGGTAGACCAGCAGGTTCGTCATCGCGTAGAGAGTGTCTGTCATCGGTAGCCAGCTGGCGAAGTGGTTGAAGTAGATGAAGTGACACCCATATAGTAGCATTGTGGCTACAGCCCACAGCAACAGCCAGCGTATAGCTTTGCTCGTGCGCTTTCTTGCGGTAAGTAGCAGTTGAATGACTGCTATCCCGCACACCATGAGTGGCAGAGAAGTGAATAGATGGTATATCATATTAACTGCAAAGATACAGATAAAACATCCGATTACCAAAAGATATTGACATATTTGCAATTTCAAGACATTTATTTTGCAATTTTGCAACTATCTTTTGTAATAACGCAATGCCCTGACTCTTTTCTTTTTATATCTTTGCAACATTAATTATTCATTATAAACTTTTAATCATCATGAAGAAACTCAACCTTTGGCTCCTCTTGAGCCTTTTCACAGCAGCGTTTACGTTGACGGCTTGTGGTGGCGATGACGACGAAACTAACGAACCGCCCAAGAAAGAGCAACCAGACAATCAGGGTAATGGCGACGACAACAATACACCGACCGTCACGGTTAGCGCAGAGACCCTTAAGGGCACCTGGGACGGTGCCGTCGAGCACGACTTCGCCCAAGGCTACTACCAGCGTTGGCGCTTCCACTTTGACGGCAAGAACTACACCTCTTGGCATACTCATCAGACGGTTGGCTCTGTCAAAGACGATGTCCAGGGACTGAAAACTGTTGGCAACAAAGAACAGGGCACTTGGGAGTATAAGGACGGCATGCTTGTTCTTACACCAGAGAAAATGTGGGCTTCATATTATTTTGCCATGACCAGTATCCAGACAGGTGACGGAAAGTATGTCTACTATAATTACAATACTGAGACGATGGAGGCTGATCAGTGGTATGAAACATCAGAAGCTGTGATCAAGAGTGGTATAGAACGTGACCTGCAGGATAATACCGACTGGTATATCAAAAAGTGGCCCGTTCTCAGTCTGACAAAGACGGAGCTGTCTGTTAAGATCAATATGGATACTTTCAAGTTGACAAAACAATAATTAATTTGATAACCTAGTTATTATGAAGAAGCTGAATTTTTGGCTCTTAATGAGCTTTTTCGCTGCAGCTTTCACGCTGACAGCGTGTGGTAGTGATGATGATGATACTCCCTCAGGACCCACTCCTGACGGTGTCGTAGGCAAATGGGTAGGCGAGTGGGCTGCAAAGCCTAATGATCCCCATAACTTGATGTGGCGCTATGCCCACAAGTTGTACTACACCATTAAGTCAGACAACACCATTGAGATTATGGAGAGTGCTTGTTTCTATTCCAATGAGAGTGTTGATAAGGAATATGACAAGCCTTCACTCTCTATTGATCCTGCCCGCCCCAGTGGCAGTTACCTCATTGAGCGCATCGTTCACCGCATGTCTGGAACATACTCGTTGTCTGGCAACAAGATTACTTTGAACCTCAACAAAGAAGGATGGGGCTCTGACGAGCAAGTCGAGATGATGGATTTGGGACAGTATCCTTTTACAGAAACGTATACCTATAAGATTAGTGGTAATAAACTGCAGGTTGGTGACGGCTCACTGGTTCCGGTTAGTCCTCACAATCTAATTGTTTATGATTGGATGACCTATCAAGGGAAATAACGTAACCATAAATGTAATCAAAAGATGAAGAAATTGAATTTTTGGCTATTAGCAAGCCTTTTCGTAGCAGTATTTACGCTTAGTGCCTGCGGTGGTAGTGACGATGACGACACGCCGCCAACATCTTCGCTGAAAGACAGCAAATGGTATGTGGAACAGACAATGGACGGTCAGTTCTATTGTTATGAGACCTATATCTTTACCAACGACGGCAAGGCGATGTGGGGTAACCTGGTAGAAGACAACGGCCAGTGGCACAAGTTCGTGCGCCACATTTATAGCTTCACTGTCAGCGGCAATCAGTTTACGCTGACCGCATCCGACCACACACAAAGGGGTACCTACACCATCAATGGCGATGAGTTGTCTCTGAATACCGATGATGGGTGGGAAATAACCATGAAGCGCATGACGGGTGACGTGCTGGAAAAATACAACAGCGCCGTCGAAGACAACATCTGGCAATAGCCACCCACGGCAGTAAGCGAATAATGCTGAGACAGTTGTAGCCGGTGTCGAGACAGCTGTAGCTGGTGCTGAGACAGCTGTATACGCAAAAAAGCCGTACCACTTTCTGAAAAGTGGTACGGCTTTTTGAAAAGTGGTACGACTTTCTGGAAAGTGGTACCACTTTTTTGTGTGTACAGCTGACTTGCTCGCGTATACAGCTGTCTCGCATGCGTATACAGCTGTCTCGCATGTGTATACAGCTGTCTCGCATGTGTGTACAGCTGTCCTGCGCGCGCGTGCGCCTGCGTCGCGCGCGTATACTTTTCAAAAAATTCCTTTCACCTTCACCGGCAGGGCCGCAATCGCCGTGTACAAAGGCTTTTCCGCTATCTTTTACCCCGCCATAGCCTTCACCAAGCTTTCACCGAACTTTCACCAAGTGACCAATGGGTGAAGGCCCATGATGCCTCGGTGAAAGCCCGGTGAAAGTTCTGTGAAACGTCCGCAGCCGCTCATAGCCCCTGGTGGCGACAGCAAACCATTGATATATAGTGATTTGCGCCGATGGAAGCCGGTGGTGGTGAAAGTGAAGGATATTTTTTGAAAAATATATTTGGCTATCTCGTAGATAATGCCTACCTTTGTAGGTTGATAAATTATCAAGACAATGAAGAAAGTACTATTCATGGCGTTGGCACTACTGGCTGTGGTGTCTGCAGATGCAAAGAAGCTGGATTTGAAAGAGATAACCCGCGGCGTGTTTCGTGCGGAGACGGTGGGAGACGTACAACCGCTGAACGACGGCGAGAGCTATGCTCAGCTGAGCAGTGACGGCCGCCGCATTGTGCAGTATTCGTTTAAGACCGGCAAGGAGGTGGCAACATTGTTCGATGTGTCAACCGTCAAGGGTGACAAGTTGGACGATATCGATGGCTACATCATGAGTCCTGACGGCAAGCGCATCCTGATACAAACACAGACGCAGCGCATCTACCGGCACTCCTTCACCGCCCAGTACTACATCTATACCATTCACAACAACCGCATTGTGCCCCTCTCCACTAAGGGACCGCAGCAGACTCCCTTGTTCTCGCCCGATGGTGTGCAGATAGCCTTCGTACGCGACGGTAACATTTTTATTGTCAAGTTGCTGTACGACAATGCCGAAATGCAGGTTACCAAGGACGGTAAGAAAAACCACGTCATCAATGGTATTCCCGATTGGGTGAACGAGGAGGAGTTCTCGCAGAACCGTGCCATGGTGTTCTCGGCCGACAGTCGTCAGATTGTCTGGGTGCGGTACGACGAGAGCGCCGTCAGCGAGTGCTTTATCCCCAAGACCACAGGTGGCTTCAGCTACAAGTACCCTCTGGCCGGTGAGCAAAACTCCACCGTCAGCGTGTGGAGCTACGACGTACCTAGTCGGCAGACCCGCCAGTTGCAAGTACCCATTGAGCCCGACGGCTATGTTGCTCGTCTTGAGGCAACTGCCGACTCTTCGCAGGTAGCCGTCTTCACCTTGAACCGCCATCAGGACTGCCTGCGCATCTACATGGCTAATCCGTTGACCACTGTCAGTAAGCTGGCTGTCGAGGATAAAGTCGACAAGTATGTGCGTGAAGAGACCTATACCGATGCCGTCATCAGCGACCGCCACATCCTGTTGCCCAGTGACCGCGATGGTTATATGCACCTCTATCTGTATAATTTCAATGGCCAACTGCTGCGCCAGATAGAGCAGGGCAACTACGAGATCAGCGAAGTTTATGGCTACGACGAACAGACAGGTGCCGTCTATTACGCATCGCATGAAAACGGTGCCACCGACCAACGTGTGTGGGTGGCCTACGAGAATGGCAAACGTGACTGCTTGACGAAGAAAGCCGGCTGGAATAGTGCCGTCTTCAGCAAGAACCTCCAATACTTCATCAATACGTGGAGCGATATCAACACTCCCTACGTCTGCTCCATCTATACCGCCAAGGGGAAGAAGGTGGAAACTCTCGTTGACAACAAATCCTTGCGCGACCAGCTGAAGAACTACCAGCTGGGCGACCGCGAACTCTTCCAACTGACCACCTCCGAGGGCGTCACACTGAACGGCTGGATGGTCAAACCCGCTGACTTCAATGCTAAGAAGAAATATCCAGTAGTCATGTACCAATATGGTGGTCCCGGCAGCCAGCAGGTTAAGAACGCTTGGAGTATTGGCATGAATGGTCAGGGTGCTGCCCTTGAGCAGTATCTCTGTCAGCAAGGCTACATCTGTGTCTGCGTTGATAACCGTGGTACCGGCGGCCGTGGTGCCGATTTTGAGAAGTCTGTCTACCTCAAGCTCGGTCAGCTGGAGTCTATTGACCAGGTTGAGGCCGCCCTCTGGCTGGGTCAGCAGTCCTATGTTGACAAGAAGCGCATTGCCATCTGGGGGTGGAGCTACGGTGGTTTCAATACACTGATGTCAATGTCAGAAGGTCGTGGCGTCTTCTGTTGTGGTGTTGCTATTGCTCCACCCACCACATGGCGCTACTACGATACCATCTATACAGAGCGCTTCATGCGTACCCCACAGGAGAACCCTACTGGTTATGACGACAATCCACTGACGCGTGTCAACAGTCTGCAGGGCAACCTGATGATAGTCCACGGACTAGCCGACGACAATGTCCACTACCGTAACAGTGCAGAGTACACGGAAGCCCTCATCCAGGCTGACAAGGACTTCCGCCAGCAGGTCTATGCCGACCGCAATCATAGCATCTATGGCGGCAATACGCGTAATCACCTGTTCCGTCAGTGTGTCAACTTCCTGAACGACAATTTGAAGTAATTGTATTCTATTTCCCGATGACTCTGTAGTTGCCGCTGAGGTGCATGAATGCAAAGAGGCGCAGCAGACCATCGTAGTAGGCATCGAAGTAACCATCGTCGAAAGGCTCGTGGCGAGCGTTCCAAAGTGCAGCGACAAACTCTCGGCTCTTGTCGTGGGAGCACATGACAGAGGCTGCAGCTACGGTAGCTACGAGTCCTATGCTGTGGCGTAATTTGCGGAAACCGCCAGCCTGCAGTATTTCATTCCCCTCTGGTATGGTGCCATCGGTGCGATACTGGTCGAGGAAGGTGTCAACGCCTTGACTGTAGAAGAAGTTTTGGATGGTTTCGCCATAGTGACGCTGCCACTCGCCGTCGGAGCAGCTCCACTCGTAGTCGAGAGCTATGTTCATGGGCACTCGCCAAGAGTCGTAACGGAAGTTGTTGCTGCCGTTGCGACGCGGCTTAGCATCGTCATTTTGCTGCTGCCGACGGCCGGGAAATCGTGGTGCCTGCATCTCTGAACCGTCATACTGTGTCATATCACCATTGAGACCCGTCTTAGGGTTGATGGCTTTGTGCAAGTATTCGCGACTCTTCCGTGCACACTGCAACCAATAGTCGGAGCGACCGTCGTCGGCCCATTTTGCCCATACCTCGTAGAAAGCCGGAATGTGGTAGGAAGGGTCGGTGAATCGCTGGCCGAAACCGTCGGGCGTGAAGGTGATAAGCTGTGTTTGGGGGTCGATGAGGTAGCGCTGTTGTGGCCCCTGCTGCTGTGCTCCAAAACCACCGAAAGCGCCTGGCCGCGGCTCCGGAGTGTATTCCTTGGGCTGGATGCAGTCGAGGATGTGCTGAGCCTCGGCTTTGTAGTTGATTCCTGTGTCGTTGCCCCAGCGATTTGAGGCAAAAATGAGAGCGGTGATGAAGTATAGCTCGCCATCGCTGGCTGCACCCTCAGAATTGCGAGTGCCGTCGGTCTTGCAGCTCCAGGCAAAGTAGCCTTGGCGTGGTCCGGTCTGGTGCTGCATGTACTTCTTGCTCCAACGCCACAGCCGGTCGAAGATGTCCTTTTGGTTCATCTGCACGGCTATCATCATGCCATAGGACATGCCCTCGGTGCGAGCGTCGTGGTTTTTGATATCAGAGATGTAGCCCAGAGTGTCGCCCACCTCGAAATACACCTTGTTGGGGCCGTAAAACACATCGTTGAACACTTCACGGAGCTTGGCGTCGACGGCTTCAGGACTGTAGCCCATCTCTACGAAAACGTTTCGATACTGGCTTGTCTCAAATGCCCCCTTTGTCCATGGCGTTAGAGCCTGCAGGTGCATGGTCATTGCTGTCAGAATAGCGATAATAGTTAGTTTCTTCATACTTCTGTGTTAGTCAGTTACTATTTTTGACGTTAAAAGGACCTGATGGTTTAAATGAGGATGGTAAATCAAAACGCCCCTCCATAGTGAGAGGGGCATTTAGCGTAGAAGGGGGTGCTTCCTCCTTCTTATTTACCTATGAGGACAGTTAATAGTTTTCTGCCTTAACCTGGAAGTACGACTGCGGGTGGTCACAGACGGGGCAGACATCGGGAGCCTTCTTGCCAATAACGATGTGGCCACAGTTGGCGCACTGCCAGATGACGTCGCCGTCCTTGGAGAAGACACGCTCGTTCTTGACATTGTCCAGCAACTTGCGATAACGCTCCTCGTGAGCCTTCTCGATGGCAGCCACGCCTTCAAATTTTTCGGCAATCTCAGGGAATCCCTCTTCGCGGGCCTCCTGAGCCATGCGAGCATACATGTCGGTCCACTCGAAGTTCTCACCGCCAGCTGCAGCCTCCAAGTTGCTGGCCGTGTCCTTGATGGCGCCACCCTCCAGCAGTTTGAACCACATCTTGGCGTGCTCTTTCTCGTTGGCAGCAGTTTCTTCAAAGATGGCGGCGATCTGTACGTAGCCGTCCTTCTTGGCTTTCGAGGCCCAGTAGGTGTACTTGTTGCGGGCCATAGACTCACCTGCGAATGCTTCCTGCAGGTTTTTTTCTGTTTTTGTTCCTTTTAATTCTTTCATTGTCGTATTTGTTTAGGGTTCTTCTATTATTATTAGTATTTCTAGTCTTTCTAGTCTTTCAGATTAGACGCTTATCTCACCTCGGATGCTCTGATTCATCAGTTGGCGCACCTTGTCGGGGTCGTCGTAGTGTGACTGTAGGAACATCAGTTTGGTGACGGCACTCTCCACAGTGGAGTCGTAGCCGCTGACCACGCCGGCCTCCTGCAGTTGGTAGCCCGTGTCGTAGCGCCCCATTTCGACGCACCCCTGCATGCACTGGCTAATGTTGACAATGACCTTGCCGTGGCGCGTGCCCTCCTTCAGGGCGCTGATGAGCCATGGCGACTGTGGGGCGTTGCCGCTGCCGAAAGTGCGCATGACGATGGACTTAAGGTTGGGTGTATGGATGATGTGGCGTATCAAGTCTTCGCGCACACCAGGGAATAGCGAGAAGATGATAACGTTGTTGTCGAGCCGGAAATGGGGTACCATCGGAGCGTCCCACCGTGGCTGCAGCATGCGATGCCGGTGGTAGACGATGTTGACGCCCGCGTCCGCCAAGTGGGGGTAGTTGAACGACTCGAAGGCATTGAATTCTTCGGCGCTCTGTTTGGTGGTGCGGTTGCCGCGTAGCAAGTGGCTGTTGAAGTAGATGCCTACCTCTGGCACAGCTGCGTGCCCTTCGCGGTCTTTGGCTGCCGCTATCTCAATGGAGGTAATGAGATTCTCCTTGCCGTCGGTGCGCAGCTGGCCTATGGGCAACTGGGAGCCCGTAAAGATGACTGGCTTGGTGAGGTTCTCCAACATGTAGGATAGGGCAGAGGCAGTATAAGCCATGGTGTCGGTGCCATGGAGCACTACGAAGCCATCGTAGTCTTGGTAGTGGTCGGCAATGACATGGGCAAGGTCTGTCCACAATTTGGGCGACATATCGCTGGAGTCGATGGGCGGCGAGAACTGGTAGGTGGCAATCTCAATGTCAAACTGCCCCAGTTCAGGCACGCGCTGCAGCAGGTGCTCGAAGTCGAAAGGCTCCAATGCTCCTGTGTGCGGATTGCGGTTCATGCCGATGGTGCCGCCAGTGTAGATGAGCAATACTTTGTTTTGCATGTGGCAAAGTTACGAAGAATTTTTGGCTCCCGCCAACGTTTACGTAACTTTTTCTGGAAAAAGCCGTATCTTTTTCGTTTGTGTGAGAAAAATTTGCTATATTTGCAGAACAATTACGAACAATACTAAAACAACGCGAAAAAGTATATTAATTATGAAGCAATTCAATGACAAAAACTTCGTGCTCGACAACGAGGTAGCACAAGACCTGTTCCACAACCATGCGGCCAAGATGCCCATTATTGACTATCACTGTCACTTGATTCCGGAGATGGTGGCCAACGACCACCGTTTCAAAAGTATCACTGAGCTGTGGCTGGGCGGCGACCATTACAAGTGGCGCGCCATGCGTACCAATGGTGTCGACGAAAAATACTGTACTGGTAAGGACACTACCGACTGGGAGAAGTTCGAAAAGTGGGCTGAGACTGTGCCCTATACGCTGCGCAACCCGCTTTACCACTGGACACACCTGGAGTTGAAGACCGCTTTCGGTATTGAGAAACTGCTGAGTCCTAAGACCGCACGCGAAATCTTTGACGAATGTAATGAAAAGCTGAAGCAGCCTGAGTTTTCGGCACGCGGATTAATGAAGCACTATCATGTGGAATGCGTCTGCACCACCGACGACCCTGTGGACGACCTGCACAACCATATAGAGTATGCCAAGCACAAGGCCCAGGACGACCCCATCATGATACCCGCATGGCGTCCTGACAAGGCTATGAACATTGAGGCACCGGAATTCCCTGGCTACGTGCACCAGCTGGAAGAGGTCAGCGGTATAAGTATTAGCAAGTTTGCTGACATGGTCGATGCCTTGCAGAAACGTCACGACTTCTTTGCCGCCAATGGTTGTAAGCTCTCCGACCACGGTATTGAAGAGTTCTACGACGAGGAGTATACTGACTCACAGATAGAGACCATCTTCGAGAAAGCTCTTCGCGGTCAGCAACTCTCTACGTTGGAGACCCGCCAGTATAAGCACTGTTTCCTGACGGTGATGGCGGAAATGGATGCTGACGCTGACTGGACACAGCAGTTCCACTATGGCGCCATTCGCAACAACAATACGAAGATGTACAATCGGTTGGGTGCTGACACAGGTTTCGACTCAATCGGAGAGTTCAACACCGCCAAGGCCATGTCGAAATTCCTGAATAAGTTGAACATGGAGGATAAACTTACGCGTACCATATTATATACGCTGAACCCCTGTGCCAACGAGGTGATTGCAACCATGTTGGGCAACTTCCAAGGTGGTGAGCCTGGCAAGATTCAGTTCGGCTCCGGTTGGTGGTTCAACGACCAGAAGGACGGCATGGAGCGCCAGATGAATGCTCTCTCTGTGTTGGGACTGCTTAGCCGTTTTGTTGGCATGCTGACTGACTCGCGCTCGTTCCTGAGCTACCCGCGACATGAGTACTTCCGTCGCATATTGTGCAACATGCTGGGCAACGATGTGGAGAAAGGACTGCTGCCTGATGATCGCGAACTGCTGGGTAAGATGGTGGAAGACATCTCGTACAATAATGCCCGTAGATATTTCAAGTTCTATTAATATATAGAAAAAAAGTTGGCTGTCTCTGCATGAGATAGCCAATTTTTTTTTACCTTTGCAGCCGAAAATCTCAAAATAAAACAGAAACCGATATGTGCGGAATAGTTGGATACATCGGACGGAAAGAAGCATATCCCGTCCTGATTAAGGGACTTCGTAGACTGGAATACCGCGGCTATGACTCTGCCGGCGTAGCCCTTATTAACAAAGAAGGTAACTTGAATGTCTATAAAACGAAGGGTAAGGTTGACAATCTGACAGAATACTGTAGCGACAAGGACGTGACTGGCTCGGTGGGCATAGCTCATACCCGATGGGCCACCCATGGTGAACCCTCGTCGCGCAACGCACACCCTCACTATTCGCAGTCGCACAATTTGGCCATCATCCACAATGGTATTATCGAAAACTATGCCGACATCAAGCAGAAACTCGTGGAGAAGGGCGTAAGCTTCCAGAGCGATACAGACACTGAGGTGCTGGTGCAGTTGGTGGAATACATCATGGTGAAGAAACAGCTGTCGCTTCTTGAGGCTGTCCAGGTCGCTCTCTACCAGGTTATCGGAGCCTACGCCATAGCCATTGTCGACAAGCGCGATCCTAACCAAATCATTGCAGCCCGCAAGCAGAGCCCGTTGGTGGTGGGTATCGGAGACGGTGAGTTTTTCTTGGGCTCAGATGCCAGTCCTATCATTGAATACACCGACAAAGTGGTCTATCTGGAAGACGGCAACATAGCCGTGCTGCGACCCGGAGAAGAACTGAAGGTCGTTAGCATTTTGGGCGAGGAACAAGCACTGGCCATCAAGACGGTAGACATAGATCTGGGACAGATAGAGAAGGGCGGCTATCCGCACTTCATGTTGAAGGAAATATTCGAGCAGCCAGAGTGTCTGACCAACTGCATGCGTGGCCGCGTCAACGTAGAGGGCAATCATGTCACTCTGTCAGCCCTCATTGACTATCGCCGACAGATGCTAGCTGCCAAACGTGTGGTCATTGTTGCCTGTGGCACTTCGTGGCACGCAGGACTGATAGGCAAACAGCTGATAGAAACCTACTGCCGCATACCATGTGAAGTGGAGTACGCATCGGAGTTTCGCTACCGCAACCCCGTAGTGGGCAAGGGCGACGTTGTGATAGCCATCTCGCAGAGCGGTGAGACTGCAGACACGCTGGCTGCTGTACAATTGGCCAAGGAGCGCGGCGCTTTCATCTACGGCGTTTGCAACGCCATAGGCTCCAGTATTCCACGTGCCACCGACACGGGAACCTATATTCATGTGGGTCCGGAAATTGGCGTAGCGTCGACCAAGGCCTTTACTGGACAGGTCACCGTGCTTACCATGATAGCGCTGGCCATGGGCGAAGCCAAGGGCACCATCAGCCGCGACGAATACTTGCGCGTGGTGAAGGGGTTGGGCGAGATACCTGATAAGATACGAGAGGTGCTGAAAACCAACGACAAAGTGGCTGACTTGGCACGCACGTTTACCTATGCCCACAACTTCCTCTACCTAGGGCGAGGCTACAGCTATCCGGTAGCTCTGGAAGGAGCGCTGAAGCTGAAGGAAATCTCCTATATTCATGCCGAGGGCTACCCAGCTGCCGAGATGAAGCACGGACCAATAGCGTTGATAGACTCCGACATGCCAGTGGTAGTCATTGCCACTCATAATGCCATGTACGAAAAGGTACTGAGCAATATACAGGAAATCAAGGCTCGCCAGGGCAGGGTCATAGCGTTGGTGACGAAGGGTGACGATACCATCTCGCGGATAGCCGACGAGGTTATCGAACTGCCCGACGTACAAGAGTGTTTGGAACCGCTGGTGGCAACCATCCCCTTGCAGTTGTTGGCTTACCACGTGGCTGTCTGTAAGGGAAAGAACGTTGACCAACCCAGAAACTTGGCTAAGTCAGTGACGGTAGAGTGAAAAAAACTGCCAAATATTTGGCGAAATGCGAATTATTAGTTATCTTTGCAAGATAAATATAACTTAAACCAAAACTTTTTAGCGGTATGGAGCTAAACGAAACCTTTGAATCTCAAATCAATCGAAGCGACTATAAAATCTTGATTGTTGATGACGTAGTTAGCAATGTTTTGTTACTCAAGATACTTTTGACTAACGAAAAGTTTCAGGTGTGCACGGCATCCAATGGAAACATGTGTATAGAACAGGCCAAGAAGGAAAAGCCCGACTTGATATTGCTTGACGTGATGATGCCCGATATTAGTGGCTTTGATACCGCTGTCATACTGAAGAAAGACCCGGAGACATTGGACATTCCCATCATCTTCCTTACGGCATTGAACAATCCTAGCGACTTGGTGAAAGGATTCCAGGTGGGAGCTAACGACTTTCTGACCAAGCCTTTCAACAAGGAGGAATTGGTGATGCGTGTGATGCACCAGATACAGTTGGTGGCTGCAAAACGCATTATAGTGAAGCAGAATGAGGAATTAAAACGTACTATTTCGAACCGCGACAAGATGTACTCCGTCATTGCCCACGATCTTCGATCGCCAATGGCAAGCATACGCATGGTGCTGAACTTAGCCGTCAACGTGGTGTCGCCTGACGTGGTTGGACAGGAAATATTCGACCTTTTGGATAAAGCTAACCGAGAGTCGGAAGAAACCCACGACTTGCTGGACAACTTACTAAAGTGGACAAAGAGCCAGACTGGACGACTGAACGTGGTTTATCAGGATATTGATTTGGACGACATCGTGCCCGGAGTGGTAGACATCTTCAAGATGATAGCTGAAATGAAAAAGATAGACCTCAAGTATATCCCTGCAGAGGAAAAACTTACCGTGCACGCTGATAACGACATGATAAAGACTATCATCCGTAACTTCTTGTCAAATGCTGTCAAGTTTACTCCCGAAGGAAAGGGTATTGAGGTATATTACAAGCGCGAGGGCGACTATGCACGTATCTCGGTGGAAGACCATGGCGTTGGCATTGCAGCAGATCGTGTAGCTAGCATCTTTAAAAAAGGTGAGACAACCTACGGCACTGGCGGTGAGGAAGGCTCAGGACTCGGCTTACAGCTCTGCCAAGACTTCGCTCGTAAGAATGGTGGCGACGCTATGGTGCAGTCTCAAGAAGGACAGGGGTCTGTATTCTCGTTTACAGTACCACTAAAAAAAGAGGCCTAAGCCTCTTTTTTTTAGTTCTGAATAATCCGAGTACTCTGACTATTCTGAGTATTCTGAGTAATCCGAATTATTGACATGGTATTTGCGGAGTGCTTTATTCCGCCTTAAACAGATCCTTGATTCCGCCGATAGAGCCCAGCAGGTTGGTAGCCTCGTAGGGCAGGTAGACCGTCTTGGTCTTGTCGCCTTGAGCCAGTTCTTGCATCATTTGGATGTACTTCTGAGCTAGTAAGTAGTTGGCGGGATTTGTTGATTTACCGACAGCCTCAGTAATGAGTTCAATGGCTTTTGCTTCAGCCTCAGCCTTGCGGATGCGAGCCTCTGCTTCACCCTCAGCATGAAGGATAGCCTGCTGCTTGACAGCTTCAGCGCGGTTGACCAGAGCCGTTTTTTCACCTTCGGAAGCCAGGATTTCTGCAGCCTTCTCACCTTCAGAGGTTAGAATCTGGGCACGCTTGTTGCGCTCGGCCTGCATCTGCTTCTCCATAGCGTTCAGTACGGTGGATGGCGGGATGATGTCCTGTAACTCAACGCGGTTTACCTTGACACCCCACTTGTCAGTAGCATCGTCAAGTACGGCGCGAAGCTTGGTGTTGATGGTGTCGCGGGAGGTCAGCGTTTCGTCAAGCTCCAACTCACCGATGATATTACGCAATGTGGTCTGCGTCAGTTTCTCAATGGCATTGGGCAAATTGGAAATCTCGTAGACTGCCTTGAAGGGATCTACTATCTGAAAATAGAGCAATGCATTGATTTCCATCTGGATGTTGTCCTTTGTAATCACGTTCTGCGAAGGAAAATCGTAGACCTGCTCGCGAAGGTCAATACTATTGGAGTAGGCATAGCGGCCGTGAGAGAGAATGACGATGTCTTTAGCCCGGTCTATGAAGGGAATGATGATGTTGATGCCGGGGTTCAGCGTGGCATAGTAACGTCCGAGGCGCTCAATAATCTTGGTTTCAGACTGTGGAATGATGACCAGAGCCATCTTTGCAAATATGATTACCAATACGACGATGGCAATCAAAACGTAACTCATGATATCCATGTTGTCAAAATCTAAAAATGAAATTATAGATGGTATTATTTCGCTCATCCTGATTAGATGTTAACTTCCTGGCTCTTCAGATCTTCATAGAAGTGAGCGTGAGCGGAGTAGAGGTAAGGTACAAGGAACAGAAAGCCAATGCCCAGTGTCAGCAGAGAAAGCAAGAACCAGCCAATCATGCTTAGGTCGAGCAGGAAGAGTTGCATCTTGTGGCCCTTCATCAGGCGCATGCTCTCGCAGATGGCTGCCTCGCCGTTCATTTCGGGATGGTCTTTCAGAATGAATTCTGTCATGGCGTAAGAGTAAGCCTTGACAAAGCCGGGAATAATTAAAAGCAGCATCCACAGTAGTTCGTAGATACCTTTTAATAGTTCGGCAAGCAGAATGCGGAGATAGTCACCAAATCCGTCGAAGAGGTTTGAGTAACCGATATCTTCCCGGCGAATCAGTCTCAGGAAGAAGACATAGTAACCCCAAGCTAATGGTAAGAGCAGAATAGTTACCAAACCTTGGCCCACCATGCTGGGGACAGGATCGGAGAGTAAAGCGGGTGACGATCCGCACAGTTCCAAAATAACAAAAGTGATGAGCGAGGCTATGGCTGCCTTGCCCCAATTGCCCTCCAATGACTGGAGCGCCAGGTTCTTGTACTCGGAATTTGTTTTCATACTAAATGGTTATAGTTAGTTAATAATTGATGATTGGTTCACAGAGTCTCTACGGTGACGATGGTGCTCTCGCGGCCTATTACGCGTACGGTGCTCCCTACGGGGATATCAGTTTGGCTGACAGCTTTCCACAGGTCGCCGTCAATCTGTATGTAGCCACTGGATCCGCTCTTGATGGCTTCTGTTACGCGCCCTGTTCGGCCCAGCAACGCGTCGGCATTGCTGGGTTTGTTTGGGTCGTTCTTGTGCAGATAGAGTAGTGCTAGTGGACGTACAAAAAGTACGCTGAGGAGCGAGAATAAGGCGAAGGTTGCTAACTGCCAGTAGGCGTTTAACCCCACTGCAGCACCGATGACGGCAAAGACGGCACCAATAGAGAAGCAGATGATAAAGAAATCACCCGACGATAGTTCCAGAATCAGACAAAGCACGGCAATGATAGCCCATACTTGCCACATGTGAGATAAGAAATAGTCAATCATAGTCTGTATTTTTTGATGTGATTACTCTAGCTTCTATTATTCTGTATGTTGAAAATTCTGTATATTTTATATTGATAGTACAAAATCATCCCAGTCTTTTGTGCTGCCCTTTCTGCCGAACACTTTTTGGTATAGACGGCTGCGGGTGGAGGCGATGCTTTCCTTGGAGTGAGCTGTCAGTATAGCTATGTCTTTTGGCTGTAGCCGGATTTTAATGAGTAGGCTGACGTGGTAGTCTTGATTACTCATGCGATACAGACTGAAGAGCTTCTCGGTAAAACCGGTATAGGTGTTGTTAATGACCTCAGTCAGCTCTTTCCAATCTTCATCGTTCATGCTGCGTCCTTCGTTCAGATACTGTTTGATGCGCAGGTAAACTGATGACGAGAAAACGTTGCTTACATCTTGCCTGGGCTCAATGACTGCCATCTTCTGCATAGCATGGATGTTGTCCAGACGACTCTGCAGCAGTTGTATTTTCTGGCGGTTTGCCTTCAGCACCATAATAAATAAGGTGATATAGAAAATTGTGCAGATGATGAGCAAAAATAGCTCGCGGTGGGTTAGGATCATGTTGTATCTTGGTTTTATCTGATGCAAAGGTACAAAAAATTCTCTTCAATTCCAAGAAAAAATGTTTGCAAAAGTGTGCAGGAATAAATTGCACACTTTTGCAAATGAATAAGTATGATTTTACACTGCTAACAGATTGCAGTGGAGAAAGGTGGTGGCCAAGCTAAAGTTGCTGAAGCCGTGCAATATATTTGCCAAGGATGTCGAACTCCAGATTGACGACGGTGCCTATGCGGATGTCTTGGAAGTTCGTGTGCTCCATGGTATAAGGGATGATGGCCACCTGGAACGTGTTGCGCGTAGGGTTGCACACCGTCAAACTGACACCGTTGACGGTGACAGAGCCTTTGTCGACGGTGAAATAGCCGTTGCGAGCCATCTCAATGTCTTCCTTATATTCAAAAGTGAAGTAAGTAGAGCCGTTTGCATCGTCTATGGCCACGCAGCGGGCTGTCTCGTCAACGTGTCCCTGGACGATGTGACCGTCAAGCCGTCCGTTCATCAGCATGCTGCGCTCAATGTTCACCTTGTCACCCACCTGCAAGAGGCCAAGATTGGTGCGGTCGAGGGTTTCTTTCATGGCTGTGACGGTGTAACGGTCGTTGTCAATGTTTACCACTGTGAGGCAAACACCGTTGTGAGCCACGCTTTGGTCAATACTCAACTCACTCACAAATGAACATGTCAGTGTGAAGTCAATATTGTCTCTGTCTTTTTGGATGGCTACAACAGTAGCAAACTCCTCAATGATTCCGGAAAACATAATAATACAATTTAGTTGTCATCAAAAAAAGAAGAGGGTGCCGCCCGGTGATGTGATGAAAACTCCTTTGTTAAAAGATGTGAGTGCTCTCCGTCGTTGTAATCCACCGGCCTTTCGGCTTACATGCCAGAATATCTTCCGACGCGGGGTCGGAATCCGACACGCACTGTGGCCCGCCATTGGCAAGAGAAGTCAGCTCGGTTTTCAATGTAATTTGATGAGTATCCCTATCGAACCGGCACAGCTCCCTGTTCTGTCTGCAAAGTTACGAATTCTTTTGGAAAGAACAAAAGAAATAGCATTTTTATTTTGCTGTAATCGCAGGATTTATTCATCCATGAGCTCGTAGGTGTCAGTTTCCTCGTCGTTGGTGTGATGAGGCTGGCTGCTGGCAAACATCGAATCGTCGTTGGACACGGCTTGCTGCTGTGACTGATATCGCTTGCGAAGTTGCTCTTGATGCCACCAAAGGCCTGTGCAGCCAATTGCCATCAACAGGAATAGATAGAGCCATACGGCTGACGTGGAGAGCATAAAGTAGGGGGGGACCACCACTTCGATGGTGCGCATGTCATAATTCTCAGGTGAATCCAGAAGGAATGCCTTTACTTGGAATAGATAAGTTCCTGCTGGCAAGTCCTGGAAGCTGGCAGTACGGTCTTTGCCTGCGTTGGCCCACTCTGATTCATAACCCAGCAGGCGGTATTGATAGTGGGTGCGGTGCTGCAACTGATAGTTGAGAGCCGCGAAGCGGAATGAGATAGTACCTCCATGTTTGGGTAACTTCACTTGGCGGCTTTCGGGAATGTAGTAGTCGAAGTCATCGTTAAGGCGAGGAGACATCAACTGGTCATCCAGCAGAAAATCTGTAATGCGCAACTTGAGCAGTGAGCCTGTCTTGGTGATGAGTTTGTTGCGGTCGACAGTATAGTAGCCGTTGAGCGTGCCAAACAGTATCTGGCCGTTAGGCAGAGAGACGGCGGCGTTCTCAGAACACATGGTGTCGTCGACACCGTCGAGATTGGAGAACGTGGTGATAATCTTTTTCTTGGTGTCGAACGAACAGAGAATGAGGTCTGTGGAAAACCAGACGTTTCCCTTGTTGTCAAACGTCAGACTGCGTATTTCTTCAGACGGAAGACCGGCTTCTATGCCGTAGTTCTCGAATTGCCAGTGCCCGTCAATGTCTTTCTCCGTGCTACGGCTCAGACCGCCGCTATTGGTGCCCACCCACATGTTGCCTTGTTGGTCTTTGGCGAGACAGACGATGTCGTTGCTGGCCAGTCCTTTTTCCATGTCGCGTGGACGTTCAAGGGGTTCGACGGTGAATTTGTCTCCTTGAAGCGACATGATGAGAATACCGTCAGTGGTGCCTGCCCACACCTTGCCCTCTTTGTCGACGGCTATGGTGCGCACTTTGAGATACGAAGAAGCGGGATATTTCTTGAGTTTGTTTTGTGGGGTATAGACATAGTAGCCCCCTTTCTTGTTGTTGACCAAGATGTTGACGCCACCGCCATAGGTGGCTATCCAAATGTTGCCGTTGCGGTCTTCGGCGGTTTGATAGGCACTGTTTGAGGAAAGCGTCCAAAGGTCGTTCTCGTCATGATGAAAATTAATGATGGTGTAGCCGCCGTTGCCGTTGGGAGTCATCTTGTAGACTCCCTTGTCTTTGTCGCACAGCCAGTAGTTGCCCTTGGAGTCGCCGCCGATGCCATAGAAGCGGCCAAAGGGTTGGCCGTTGCTGTCGTGAGTCAGTATCTGCTGATGTCCATATTTGTCAATGATAAACAGAGTACCCTTTTTGTTGCCGATGAGCAGCAGCTGGTTGCGCTTGTCATAGTAGAGCGCACGGGTCTCGTTTTCCATCATCGACTCGGCATTGGGTACCATGAGCGTGCGGCTGATGGTGTTTTTCTTGATTTCCAGTTTCTCCAAACCGCGACGGTTGGTAGATAGCCACACCACGCCATCGCTAAGCTCAAGGTTTGCATTGACGGAGTTGGAAAGGTTCCAAGGGTTGCTGGGGTCATTGTGGAAATACTCCACGGTGTCCTTCTTCCGGTCGTAGTAACCGTAGCCACCATGGTTGAGTCGTACCCATAGTACTCCACTGACTTCGCGGCAGAAAGCACCGCGGCTGGTGAATTCTGGGACCATGACGCGCTGATTATAGAACGTGACGTCTCCTGTGCCAGGATTTAGCCGGTAGATGCCGTCGCCCAAGTCTGAAAACCATATCTGTTCATGGCTGTCAATATACAGATAGGTAATCTCGCGGCCCACGTCTTTTATCAGTTTGGGTTCCTGACCATAGGAGAACTGCATGATTTTCCCGGAGCGGGTGCCTACAAAGATGTTGTAGCCGTTAGAGGTGATTTGAGTGATATACTCGTCAAGGAAATAACCTTTACGCTCCAGGGTGAGGTTAGCCATGTCTGCGCGCCGAACGCCCTTGTCTGTACCCACCCAAATGTCGCCGTGGTAGCCCTCGGTGACGCATGTCACCAACTCGCTGCCGGTCATAATCAGTTGTTGCTTCATGCCGGAGCGGTCAAGGCGCAGCTTGTAAAGTCCTACGTCCTTGAATGATATCAGCACGTCACCACCGGAGGTGACGTAGGGATTAAAAAAATAGTCTGCGCGGAAGTCGTCATGGTCGGCGATGCCTGCCAAGGGGTCTTCTATGCGGTCGGTATGGCGATTGATAACGAAAATGCGGCCGTCATACATCTTCAGCCAGATGTTCTGCCCTTGGTCAACGGTCATGCCGTCAATGCGGTTGTGCATGCCCTTGATGCCGCTGGCGTATCCGGTCCTGTAGTTGTAGAAATTATAGCCATCGAATCGAGACACACCATTCCATGTCGATATCCAGACGTATCCGTAGTCGTCATGGGTGATGTACGATATCACGTTACTGGGTAAACCATCGTTTGTCGAGTAGTGCGTGAGCGTGGCCTGCATTTGCTGTGCTCTCATCTCCGTTGGAAATGAGAGCAGCAGCATAGACAGGGATAGCAGTATCGTCTTGATATTGTCGATAGCCATATCGTTGTTATTAATATGCGAAGAGCGGATAGTTCTTCATGGTCTCGTTGACGCGCTGGCGCACGCTGGCAATGACTTGCTCGTTTTCGGGGTCGTTGAGCACTTCTTCAATCCAGGCGGCAATCTGAATCATCAGGTCTTCCTTGGCGCCGCGGGTGGTGATGGCGGGAGTGCCGAGGCGGATGCCTGACGTCTGGAAGGCGCTGCGGCTGTCGAAAGGTACCATGTTCTTGTTGACGGTGATGTCGGCGGCAACGAGGGCGTTCTCAGCCACCTTACCCGTCAACTCAGGATACTTGGAGCGCAGGTCTACAAGCATGGAGTGGTTGTCGGTGCCACCGCTGACAATGCTGAAACCACGCTTGATGAGTTCCTCGGCCAGTACTTTTGCGTTTTTCTGAACTTGTTTGGCCCATTCCTTGAATTCAGGTTTCAGAGCCTCGCCGAAGGCCACGGCCTTGGCTGCGATGACGTGCTCAAGCGGTCCGCCCTGCTGTCCGGGGAATACGGCGGAGTTCAGCAGCTGCGACATCATCTTCGTTACACCCTTTGGTGTCTTCAGACCCCATGGGTTCTCGAAGTCTTTACCCATCAGGATGATACCGCCACGAGGACCGCGCAGGGTCTTGTGGGTGGTGGAGGTAACAATATGCGCGTATTTGACGGGGTTCTCCAACAGGCCTGCGGCAATTAGACCGGCGGGATGGGCCATGTCAATCATCAGCAAGGCTCCCACCTTGTCGGCTATTTCGCGCATGCGCTTATAGTCCCACTCGCGGCTGTAGGCGGAACCGCCACCAATAATCAGTTTGGGTTTATGTTCTAAAGCCAAGTGCTCCATCTCGTCGTAGTCAACGCGACCGGTTTCCTTGTTCAGGTTGTAGCCTACAGGTTTGTAAAGAATGCCGGAGGTGTTGACCAGGGAACCGTGGCTCAAATGCCCACCATGGTCAAGGTTCAGACCCATAAAGGTGTCGCCAGGCTTCAATACGGCCAACAGTACGGCTGCGTTGGCTTGGGCACCGGAGTGGGGCTGGACGTTGGCGTATTCTGCGCCAAACAACTGGCAGACACGGTCAATAGCCAACTGTTCAACCTTGTCAACGACTTGACAGCCGCCGTAGTAGCGGTGGCCAGGATAGCCTTCCGCATACTTGTTGGTAAGGTAGCTGCCCATGGCTTCCATGACCTGGTCGCTAACAAAGTTCTCACTGGCGATGAGCTCGATGCCTTTCAGCTGGCGCTGGTGCTCCTGCTCAATCAACTCAAAAATCTGATTGTCTCTTTCCATTGTTTTTATTTATTTTTGGTTGGGTGTTCTGTATTTGTGCTGCAAAAGTAACCAAAAAAACTTGTTTCGCCAAATGTTCTCGTTACAAATCGTATGACGGACTATACAAGCTCTACTTTATTGATGTCTTGCTCTTTCTCGCAATAGTGACAGGTCAGCGTGTCGCCCGCTACGTGAAATAGGGTTTTCATGGGCTCGTTGTTGGTGATGCACTTGGGGTTGTTACATTTGACGATGCCGCGTATTTCTGATGGGGTCTCGACGGTTTTCTTCTCCACAACCTCATAGTCACGGATGATGCTAAGGATGACTTTGGGAGCTACAACCGAGAGTCGGGAAATCTCGTCGTCAGTGAAAAACTTGTCGGAAACCTTGATGATGCCCTTGCTGCCAACTTTCTGAGAAGGGTAGTTGAAGCCTATGGTGACGGGAGTTTCCAGGTCAAATAGACCAAGTAAACTGGCTACCTGATAGGTTTTGGCGGTGGGTATGTGGTCAATGACGGTGCCGTGCTCAATGGCGGCAACAAGACGTTCTTTCTTATTCATATTCTTGAGTGAGGCTTATGAAATGATGGTTTTGTCGTTCTTTACTTCTTCTAGACTAATGCCCAGTACGTCGCAGAAGATGGCTTCTCGCGCAAAGAGACCATTGCCGGCTTGCTGGATGTAGTAAGCGTGGGGGTTGTCGTCAACATCATAAGATATTTCGTTGACACGAGGTAATGGGTGCAAAATCTTCATGTTGGGCTTGGCCAATCTAAGCATTTCATTGTTCAGTACGTAGACGTTCTTGACGCGCTCGTACTCCATCAAGTCGCTGAAACGTTCTTTCTGTACACGGGTCATATATAATATGTCTGCGTCCGCTATGACTTTTTCGTTGAAGGCTGTATGCTCGGTGTACTTGATGCCGTGTTCTTTGCAGTACAGTTTGTACTCTTGGGGCATGGCAAGTTCCTTGGGCGCTACAAAATGAAACGTAGGGTTGAAATGGCGCATGGCCATAATCAGTGAATGAACGGTTCTGCCGTACTTGAGGTCGCCTACCAGATAAATATTCAGGTTTTCTAAAGTTCCTTGTGTCTTATATATAGAATATAGGTCTAGCATGCATTGAGAGGGGTGCTGGTGAGCTCCGTCACCGGCATTGACAATGGGTACCTCAGTGACTTCGGCTGCATATTGTGCTGCACCCTCTATATAATGGCGCATCACGATGACGTCGGCATAGTTGGCTACCATCGAGATGGTGTCCTTCAGTGTCTCGCCCTTTGTGCCACTGGTGATCTTGGGGTCGGCAAAGCCTATGACACGGGCTCCTAAGCGATTGGCTGCAGTCTCGAAACTGAGACGAGTACGGGTTGATGGTTCAAAAAATAAGGTGGCAACAACCTTGCCTTTCAGTAGTTCGCGGTTGGGGTGTTGTTCAAATTCTTGTGCCATTTCAATCATGTAGAGAATCTTCTCACGAGTGAGATTGGCAATAGTTACAAAATCATGCTTTTCCATCCTTGTTTGGGTTTTGATGGCACAAAATTACACATAATTTCTGATTTACGTGCGAATATTCAGAAGAAATTTGTGATTTTGATGACTAAATTGTACCTTTGCACTCAACTAAGAAGTATTGTACGATGAAAAAAAATATTATACGCTCATTGTGGGCACTCATGTTGTTGGTTGTCTTGTTAGCTGCTTTTGGATTCATAGCTATTGAGAAAGGATGGATTGGTTATATGCCTCCCATTGAGGAATTGCAGAACCCTATTAACCGCTATGCTACACAGGTGTATTCGGCTGACGGCAAAATCCTAGGCACCTGGAATTATAATCGTGAAAATCGAATTATGATAGATTATGATCAACTGCCTACTTCGCTGATTCAGGCACTGGTGGCTACAGAGGATGTGCGCTTCTATGAACATTCCGGCATTGATTTCTTTGCGCTGGGGCGCGCTGTTGTCAAGCGTGGCATTTTCGGGCAAAAGAGTGCTGGTGGCGGGTCAACCATTACGCAGCAGTTAGCCAAACAACTGTACTCTGAGAAGGCTCATAGTGTGATGGAGCGTTTGCTGCAGAAGCCGATAGAGTGGGTGATAGCCGTAAAACTGGAACGCAATTATACGAAGGACGAAATCTTAACGATGTACCTTAATTATTTCGACTTCTTACATAATGCCGTGGGTATCAAGACCGCTTCTAATACATACTTCAGTAAAGACCCTAAAGATTTGAATACTACAGAGGCTGCTGTGTTGGTGGGCTTATGTAAAAATCCGTCGTACTTCAACCCTGTTCGTTATCCAGAGCGCAGTCTGGAACGACGTAATGTCGTACTGTCTCAAATGGAAAAGGCTGGTTACATTTCTGAGGCCGAACGTGACAAACTACAGCAAGAACCTCTGAATCTGAAATTTCATGTAGCCGACCATAAAGATGGTATCGCACAATACTTTCGTGACTTCTTGCGCCGCTATATGATGGCCAAGCAGCCCGAAAGGATTGACTATCCGGCATGGAATATGGTGAAATATTATATTGATTCGCTGAATTGGGAGAACGATCCGTTGTATGGCTGGTGTAATAAAAATAGGAAGAAAGATGGCGAACCTTATAATTTGTATACCGACGGACTGAAAGTGTATACCACGATTGATTCACGTATGCAAGCTTATGCTGAAAAAGCTGTCTATGAACATGTGGCAAAATATCTGCAACCGGCGTTTACTAAGGAGAAAAAAGGACGCAAGACGGCTCCTTTCTCCGGAAGTCTTCCGGTAGAACAGGTTCAGAATATACTGATGCGCTCCGTACGGCAGTGCGACCGTTACCGAGCTATGAAGTCCGCAGGGGCTTCCGAAGATGAAATCATGAAGGCTTTCCGTACCAAGACCGAAATGACGGTGTTCTCTTATCATGGAGAAATAGATACCGTGATGACGCCTTTAGACTCTATCCGATATTACAAATCCTTCCTGCGTACTGGCTTTATGAGTATGTGCCCGCAAAACGGACATGTCAAGGCGTATGTCGGAGGTATGGACTTTACACATTTTGCTTACGACATGGCTATGGAGGGACGACGCCAGGTGGGATCTACCATCAAACCGTTCCTCTATTCTCTGGCTATGGAAAATGGTTTCTCTCCTTGCGACGAAGCCCCCAACGTGCAACAAACCTATATGGTGGCGGGCAAGCCGTGGACTCCGCGAAACGCCAGCAAAGCCCGTTATGGCGACATGGTGACCCTGAAGTGGGGATTACAGCAGTCTAATAACTGGATTTCTGCATACCTGATGAGTAAACTTAATCCACAGGCTTTTGTGACGCTCCTTCATGAATATGGTATCCGTAATCCGGAAATTCATCCTTCTATGGCGCTCTGCCTAGGTCCTTGTGAGATTACAGTCGGAGAGATGGTTAGTGCCTATACTGCTTTTGTGAACCACGGAATTCGTGCGGCCCATATGTTTGTCACGAAGATAGAGGATAACGAAGGCAATGTGCTGTCTCAGTTCCAACCGCGCATGAACGAGGTGATTAGCGAACAGAGTGCACATAAGATGCTTTACATGCTGCGAGCGGTAGTCGATGGCGGTACTGCTGGCCGTCTTCGCTTTCGTTATGGGCTAAAAGGAGAAATAGCCGGTAAGACTGGCACAACAAACAATAATAGCGACGCATGGTTCATGGGACTGACGCCTACGTTGGTTAGTGGCGTGTGGGTTGGTGGTGATGATCGCGACATCCATTTCGACTCTATGGCTTGGGGGCAGGGCGCAACGATGGCGCTTCCGGTTTTTGCCTATTATATGCAGTCTGTTTACAAGGACAAAACATTGGGATATAGTGACGATGCCGTATTTGATGTTCCGTCAGACTTTAATCCGTGTCCTACTGACAGTACTGCTTTGAGCGATACTGACCCTTCGTCGCTGGAAGAAGTGTTTGAATAAGACCAAGACGGCATCTTTAGAAGAGATGTCTGAAAGAGTTGGTGGTAACTTGATTTTTCTCCTTTCTTACTATATAATAAGGTGTATATTTGTATTATTGTCATGTAAAGCGAAAACTTTTATATTTTTTGAAAAAAAAGTCTGAAAAGTTTTGTTAGTTCGGAAAAAAGCCGTACCTTTGCATCCGCTTTCGCGCTAAACCGGCGCGGTGAGCAATGAGAAAGAAAGAGTTCTTTGAGAGTCTTACATAAAACAGAGAATAGTAGTACAAGAAGCGAAGTATTAAATACTTCGGGTATAGAAAAAACCGTTAATTCTTT
>CACWFV010000022.1 GCA_902760315.1 uncultured Bacteroidales bacterium
AGCTGAGAACGCTTAAATACTATGAAAAGAAAAACTGTATTATTGTCGCTTGTGGCTGTGGCGTTTACTGTCACAGCATGTAAGACACACTATGAGGTGACCGCTATCCAGCGCAGCCGTATCCTGGTAGACAGCCGTTACGACCGCCAGCCCGATCAGCAGGCTGCTGACTTCCTGAAACCTTATAAGCAAAAAGTCGACAGCGTCATGGGGCCCGTGGTGGGTCGTTCTGCACGCTACATGAAGGCTACCCGACCTGAGGGTCCTCTCTCTAACCTTTTGTCCGATATCCTGGTGTGGGCTGCCAAGGATTATAACGAGAAGCCCGATTTTGGTCTGTATAACATGGGAGGCGTGCGTGCCGACCTGCCCAAAGGTGATGTGACCTATGGTGATGTGCTCGACATTGCACCGTTTGAGAACAAGATAGCCTTCGGCACGCTGACAGGTGCCGAGGTACTGGAGCTTTTCTCCCAGATGGCCGCGGTCGGTGGCGAGGGCGTCAGCAGTTCTGTGCGCATGACCATCTCCAAGGATGGCCGCCTGCTCAGCGCTACCATCCATGGCCAGCCCGTCGACCCTACTAAGGACTACCGTCTGACGACTATCGACTATCTGCTGGGTGGCACCGACAAAATGGAGGCGCTGAAAAAGTGTCGTGACGTCAACGCTCCCAAGGATGCCAACAATAATTCCCGGTTTATCATCATCAACTACTTCCGCCACATGATGCAGCAGGGCAAAGAGGTAGATGCCCAAATCGAGGGTCGCGTAGTCGTAAAATAAAATTATGCATTAAGCATTAAGAATTAAGCATTATGCATTATGCATTAAGCATTAAGCATTAAGAATTAAGCATTATGAAAAAGTACCTATTCATTATATTACTGGCATTGGTATCGCTCTGCGGCCAGGCCAAGAAACCCAAGCAGCTCATTATTCTGCATACCAATGATACCCATTCGGCTATCTTCCCTATCAATCCTCAGCTGCCGGACACGATGAAGGCGGGGCGTGGTGGGTTCCTGCGTCGCATCGCCATGCTCAAAGAGGAACGTGCCAAGCATCCCGACCTGCTCTATTTCGACAGTGGTGACTTCTTCCAGGGCTCTGCCTACTTCACGATGTTCAAGGGTGAGGTAGAGATAGGACTAATGAACCAAATGGGACTCGATGCCTCCATCATTGGCAACCACGAGTTTGACTTCGGGCTGGAGAACATGGCAAAAATGTTTCGCAAGGCAACTTTCCCCATTCTCTGCGCCAACTACGACTTTACGGGCACTCCCATGGAGGGTATCACCAAACCGTGGATTATCATCAAGCGCAACGGTGTGAAGATTGGCGTCTTCGGTGTCAGTCCAAAGATGAAGGGACTGGTTGCTGATAAACACTGTGTTGGTGTCAAATATTTAGACCCAGCCCAAGTAGCGCTGGAGACAGCCACCATGCTCAAGGAGCAGAAGAAGTGCGACATCGTCATCTGCCTCTCCCACCTAGGCTGGAATAGCAACCGTGGCGAGGACGACCAGTACATGATTGAGCACTCACGCAACATCGACCTCGTCCTGGGTGGCCACACCCATACCTATATGCCCGTCCTGGAGCACTGGAACAACATGGACGGCAAGTCCGTCTCCGTCGACCAAAACGGCAAGTCGGCCATCTTCGTTGGCCGCACCGTCGTAGACCTGAAATAGGAAGGCCGACAAGCCTCCGTTACTCGAAATAGAAAGTAAGAACTATCATCTTCGACCGCGCACCGCTCACCGAACCCGCATAGGTACGTAGGTTAGCGTCGCGCAGTTCGTTGACGTGGTTTTTGTCCAGCACGTCACCCAGTCCGAAGCAAAACTTCAGCTCCGGTATCAGCTTGAAGAACGGCAGGTAGAAGTCGCAGCCCATGCCCACCTCCACCATTGTGTCGAAGCGCTTGATGCGTATCATGTCCTGTTCGCCGCTCGTCAGGTTAATCATCGGGTTCACGCCCGCCATCAAGTAAGGCCGGCAATTGTTCCAGCGCGGTGCGGCAAACTTAACATCCACCGGCACCGAGACGTACGTGTTCTTCATGTCCTGCGTCTTGCGCAGCGGCATGCCCGTCTCGTCGGTCTCCTTCATGTTAATCAGCGTCAGGTGCTTCGCACCGAAGTGCATTGTCGGCGTCACGCGCAGCGACAGGTTGTTCGTCAGTCGCAACTCGCCCAGCACGCCCACCGAGAAGCCCGCTGCCCAGCGGTCTGCGTCGCACAGCACGTAGCGCTCCTGCATCACGCCGTTCTCGTCTTCCATCAGGTGCGGTCCCGTCTGGTCAAACTCTATATCCTGCAGGTGCATGCCCACCAGAATGCCGAAGTGCATGGGGCGCAGGTCTATGTATGGCTTGTGCTGCACGCGGCGGTCCTGTTGGGCCGTGGCCGTCAGCGCCGAGAGCAGCGCCAGTATAAGGATGATTCGTTGTTTCATATGCAATAGTAATAACGCACCGACAGCCCCTTTTATTATTTCGACTATGTATAAATTATGAAAATAACTCCCCCAAATTAGGTATTATTCAAAAAAAATACCTACCTTTGCATCACAAATAATTATTATCTTTAACAAACTAAACAAATACAAAAGATTATGGCATACGTAATTGGTGACGACTGCATCGCATGTGGAACATGTATCGATGAGTGCCCCGCAGGAGCTATCTCTGAGGGCGACAAGTATTCTATCAACCCCGATATGTGCACCGAGTGCGGTACATGCGCTGACGTTTGTCCGTCAGAGGCTATCAGCCTTCCCTAATAGGAATCAGCTGAATTTATGTGGTTAAGCAGTGGGCTGCCCTTAGGGGCGGCCCACTCATTTTTTTGCATTTTTTTAGTTGAAAGTTATTGTGTTTCAAATAAATGTTGTATCTTTGCACCCAAGAAAATGATTAAATCTTAGCTAAGTAAAATTTCAAGTACAATGAAGAGAGTTAATTTTATTGCAAGTGTGGCCGCCATAGCCTGTGGCGCTATGGTTGCAGCCTCCTGTTCCAGCTCTGATTCTGGCTTTACCCAGGACGACAAAAAGCAGATGCAGGCTGAAGTTTACGAAAATGCCTTTAAGCAGGAGTTTGGTACCCCTGCCTCTAACCATGACTGGGGCTTTGGCAGCTTCCAGATGGTCGAAGCTACTACCCCTGAGGGTTCGCCCGCTATTGTTGAGACTGCAGCCGCCGGTGCCCCACGCCGTGCTGTCGCGGAGTCTGTAAAGGGCATCTCGCCCGTCAAGTACAACTCAAAAGAAGATGTGTTGGGCCGCGAGACCCTGACGGCTTACTTCTTCCTCCGCATCGACAACAAGATTGTACAGAAAGAGGTCAATGGCACACAGTTCAATAGCTCCAACGACTATTATCCGAAACCCAATCTCGACCTGGGCAATGGCGTCAAGGACAGCCAGACCAATACCGACAACCAGGGCACCGTCATCGTTGCCAAGTGGAAGCAGCTGGGCATCACCAACGACAACAATGGTCTCTCCTACGCTTCTGTCGACCAGCCCATCTCTGAGGAAATCTTTGCTCAGTGTCCTTCTTTCGAGACCATGGCGCTCCACGTGCCCGATGCGAAGAAAATTGAGATTGCCGGCAGTCTGGAGGCTTTCAACTCCACCAACTATAAGATTTTCTGGTATGTCGCCAAGTGGCAGACCAACGACCGTTTCTTCCATGTCGACGGCGTCCTCGTACCGAAAGACCAGATCACCGTCAACATTCCTGAGTACAAGAAGCGCATCATCGTCGAGGACCTGAAGGGTAACATCAACTCCGGCACCCAGGTCAACGGCAGCGACTTCGACTTCAACGACGTTGTCTTCGACGCCATCACCTGGAACATCGACGGCAAGAACCACCTGAAGATTATCCTCCGCGCCGCCGGTGGCCGTAACCCCATCTATGTGGCCGGCAAGGAAATCCACGATGGCGTAGGCTACATGTTCAACACTGAGAATCCTGACTACGAGTACAGCAAGGTCATCGTCGAGGACCAGATCATCAGCGAGAATGCCTCTACCTTCGACTTCAACAGCATTCCTGTTGAGGTAGAGATTGACGGTGTGCGCACTGCAGCAGGTTCCAACATCGGCGAAGCTCCTGAGAAGATTGCCGTAGGCCTCGACTACAAATGGTGCCCTGAGCGTCAGAACATCAAGACGGTCTATCCCCGCTTCACCAACTACGTCAGCGACAAGACCATCGGTAATTGGTGGAAGTAATCTCCCCCATAGCTGAACTATCCTATAAGACCCGCTCAAGCTTCTGCTTGGCGGGCCTTATTATTTTCCTCAATGGCTGCATGTTACCAGGCGTGACATGACAAAATATTGGCATAAATGCTATCAGAGTGTTGCAAACATAAAGCATTAACAATCAGGCACAGAAAAAGGGAACCTGATTGATTCCCTTTAAGCTATTTTCGCGGAGAGAACAGGATTCGCTTTGCCTCAAGAGCTTTGAATCCTTTTCTTCCTGCGGAGAGAACAGGATTCGAACCTGCGAACCGGTTTTGCCGGTTACACGCTTTCCAGGCGTGCCTCTTCAACCACTCGAGCACCTCTCCAAAATACACTTTTGCACCCGCAATGCGGAATTGCGGGTGCAAAGGTAGTGTAAATTGAGGAGAAAACACGATTTTAATTGTTAATCTAATTAAAAATCGTGATATTTAGTCACCAGAGTTGCGACTTCCGGTATCTCCTTTAGCTGCCAGAGGTGTTTTTTCCGACATCATCCGATGCTTAGTTGCGGAACACCAAGCCCTCGCCAAACTCGTCGATGATGATAGGCTTTGAGCGGTCTACCTGTTCAGCCAGTATCTTGCGCGAGAGGTCGTTGAGCACCAGGTTCTGGATAGCGCGCTTCACAGGTCGGGCGCCAAATTCAGGGTCATAGCCCTCCTGTGCCAGGTATTGTACAGCCTGGTCAGTCAACTGCAGGGTGATGCCCTGCGGTTGCAGCATGTCCGCCACCCGTTTCATCTGCAGGCGCACCACATCAGCAATCTGCTGTTTGGTAAGCTGCTGGAAGGTGATAATCTCGTCGATACGGTTCAAGAACTCCGGGCGCATGGTCATACGCAATTCCTCACGAGTAGCATTAGAGGTCATGATGATGATAGTGTTCTTGAAGTTGGCCGTACGCCCCTTGTTATCCGTAAGCCGTCCGTCGTCCAGCACCTGGAGCAAGATGTTGAAGACGTCGGGGTGAGCCTTCTCTATCTCATCGAACAGCAACACCTGATAGGGTTTACGGCGCACAGCCTCCGTCAGTTGGCCACCCTCGTCGTAGCCCACATAGCCCGGAGGAGCACCAATCAGTCGGCTGACGGTGTGCTTCTCCTGATACTCCGACATGTCGATACGCGTCATCATCTGCTCATCATTGAAGAGGTACTCAGCCAGTGCCTTAGCCAGTTCCGTTTTACCCACACCCGTGGTGCCGAGGAATATGAACGATGCTATAGGGCGTTTCGGGTCTTGCAGTCCTGCACGGCTGCGACGTACCGCATCCGAGACAGCATTGATAGCCTCATCCTGTCCGATGACCCGGCGGTGCAGTTCTTCCTCCAGGTGTAGCAGTTTCTCGCGCTCACTCTGTAGCATGCGGTTGACGGGAATACCTGTCCAGCGGCTCACCACCTCAGCGATATCGTCGGCCGTCACTTCTTCACGCACCATGGCGTTGCCACCCTGTGCCGATGCCAGTTGTGCCTGGATTGCCTTGATATCATCTTCCAGTGCCTTCAGTTTCGAGTAGCGTATCTCTGCCACCTTGCCATAGTCGCCCTCGCGCTCAGCACGCTCAGCCTCGTACTTCAGGTTCTCCATCTCCTGCTTATCCTGCTGGATTTTGTTCACCAGCTGGCGCTCGCCTTCCCACTTGGCGCGGAACTGCGTCTCCTGTTCTTTCAGTTCGGCAATCTCTTTGTCCAGTTGGGCTATCTTCGGTTCGTCACCCTCACGCTTGATGGCCTCGCGCTCAATCTCCAGCTGGGCCAAGCGACGCGTAATCTCGTCCAGTTCCTCAGGCACGGAGTCACGCTCCATGCGCAACTTGGCGGCAGCCTCATCCATGAGGTCAATGGCCTTATCAGGCAAGAAGCGCTCAGAGATGTAGCGCTCCGACAGTTGAACGGCAGCAATACAAGCATCATCCTGGATACGCACCTTATGATGGTTCTCATAGCGCTCCTTCAGACCACGCAGTATGGAGATGGCGCTAAGTTCATCAGGCTCGTCCACCATAACCGTCTGGAAACGACGTTCCAGGGCTTTGTCCTTCTCAAAGTACTTCTGATACTCGTTCAGTGTCGTAGCACCGATGGCGCGCAACTCGCCACGAGCCAGTGCCGGCTTCAAGATGTTGGCAGCATCCATGGCTCCCTCGCCGCCACCAGCACCCACCAGCGTGTGTATCTCGTCGATGAACAGGATGATGCGTCCGTCGGCTTTCGTCACCTCGTTGATGACACTCTTCAGACGTTCCTCGAACTCACCCTTGTACTTAGCACCTGCCACCAGTGCCCCCATGTCGAGTGAGTAGAGCTGCTTGTCTTTCAAATTCTCCGGTACGTCACCACGTACAATACGCTGAGCCAATCCCTCGACAATGGCCGTCTTACCCGTACCAGGCTCACCTATTAATATAGGGTTGTTCTTGGTACGGCGCGACAGTATCTGAAGCAGTCGGCGTATCTCGTCATCACGCCCGATGACAGGGTCAAGCTTCCCCTGACGAGCCATCTCCACCAGGTTCTTGGCATATTTCTCCAACGACTGGTAGTTGTCGTCAGCCGACTGCGACTGCACCTTCTGTCCCTGGCGCAGCGCCTGGATAGCAGCACGCAGTTCCTTCTCTGTAACACCCGCATCCTTCAGGATACGGCCTGCCGTCTGACCATCCGTCAGCAGTGCCAGTAGCAATGGTTCTGCGCTGACGAACTCGTCGCCCATCTTCTGTGCGTAGTCCTGTGCCTTCAATAACACCTTGTTGGCATCTCCGGACAGATAGGGCTCGCCCCCTGTCACACGAGGCAGGTGTTGCAACTCCGATTGGACGAGCATGTCAATCTGTTGGGCGTTGACTCCCAACTTCTGCAGCAGGAAGTTCACGACGTCCCCGGCCTTGCTCATTACGCCTGCCAGCAGGTGTATGGGTTCAATGGTCTGCTGGCCGTTGCGCTGTGCGGTGTTGACAGCCTCTTGAACTGCTTCCTGCGCCTTGATAGTAAACTTGTCTAATGTCATAGTGTTGTCCTCCTATTAGTTTATTTGTTTTCTAACCACAGGCGAACAAACTACGTGCCGAAAGCAGGAAATCCGACAAAGTGGCACGACTCGCTGCCATTTTGTCGGATTCCAGATATCACTGCGTTGACCTTATTTCTCTATCAGTATACGGGCATCTACCGCCACTACGTCGTTCTGGTCAGCCAAGAGCGGATTGATATCCATTTCCTTGATTTCCGTAGCAAAGCGCAACAGCGTGCTCAGTCGGACGATAATCTCCGCATACTTGTTTTCGTTGATACCCACTTGTCCACGAGTGCCTTGCAGAATCTTGTAGCCCCTCAGCGTGTGAATCATGGAGTAGGCCTCGTTGTAGCTCAGCGGTGCCAGACCCGACGACACGTCTTTCAGCACCTCTACGAAAATGCCGCCCAACCCGCAGAGTATTACGTGGCCGAAGCGCTGCTCATACTTTGCACCGATGAAGAGCTCCGTACCTTTTAACATCTTCTGCACCATCACACCTGTTGCGTCCTTGATATTCATCATGCGGTCGAACTCCAATGCCAAGTGTTCCGCACTGCGGATGTTCAGCGTCACGCCACCCACATCACTCTTATGGACAGGTCCCACCACCTTGGCTACCACGGGGTAGCCCACCTGGTCAGCAAAACGTGTCAATTCGTCTTTCGACGTGCTCACCATCTCCGGAACCAGTGGTATGCCGGCACACGACAGGATGTCGCGTACCGTCTGTGGCGGCACATAGCCATTCTGTTCAATACTATAGATGATTTTGTGGAGCCGCGGTATGTCAATACCATAAAGCTGCACCTCAGGCGGTGCCGGCTTAGGTGTGTGCATAATCTGCGACAGGGCAGTGGCCAGCGTCACCTCGTCAGAGAAGTTTACGTGTCCTTTCTGCAGAAATTCAGCCACCTCTGGGCCGGCAGTGTGCAAACTCGGCAGAATGGGGAAGATAGGCTTCTTACACTCCAGTATCTTTTGGTGCAACACCTCGTAGGCCTCGTAGAGCTGGGTCAGTCCCGGTGTGCCATAGATGACGGCTATGGCATCGATGTTCTCAAATTTATGTTCACAATAGTCAATGGCTATGCCAAGCTGTTCAGGAGTACCGGTGGCTAGGATGTCGATAGGGTTAGCCACTGCAGAACCGGGAAAAAGTTTCGACTTCAGTTCGTCGGCCTCCGGGCCTTCTATCTTGGGTACGCTCAGTCCGCCCTTTGACAGGGCGTCCGTCAGCATCACACCGGGACCTCCGGCATGTGTCACAATGGCAAAGTTGCGCCCTCTGAGTTCAGGTAGTGTGAAGATACAGCCCACGGTGGTCAGTTCCTCACGCGAGAAGCAGCGCACGATGCCCGCCTTGCGGAACAGTGCCTCTACCGCCGAGTCACTGGAGGCTATGGCTCCTGTATGGCTCGAAGCCGCTCTGCTGCCACTCTCCGACGCTCCGGCCTTGATAGCTGCTATGCGACACCCTTTACGTATCAGCGAACTGGCATGGAAGAGCAGTTTGTCAGGATCCGCAATGTTCTCTACGTACAGTAGTTTCACTTTCGAGTCGGTTTCCGGGTTAAAGTGCTCATCCATATACTGAAGCACGTCCTCTATACCTATTTGTTTACCATTGCCTATTGACCACACACTGTTAAATTGCAAACCTTTGATGACGGCGCTTTCCAGGATGAAAACCGCCGTGGCACCGGAGCCACTGACGAAGTCGACACCACCCGGATTGAGGTTGGGAATGGGTTTGGTGAACACAGAGTGGTGCCAGCGCGTCAGCAGTCCTATGCAGTTAGGACCTATCAGTGCAGCACCATATTGCTGGCAGGTGTCTAGTATCTGTTGTTCCAGCACAGCACCCTCGTGGGTCTCTTCTCCAAATCCTGCCGACAAAATAATAAAGGCACGCGTCTGTTTCTCCTTGGCCAGCAGTTCCACATAGGCCGGACAGAATTTGGCCGCCACTACCAGGATGGCCAGTTCCGTGGGCGGCAGTTCAGCTGCATCGTGGAAGGCCTTGATGCCTTGAACCTCGTCCTCTTTGGGGTTGACGACGCGCAGCGTTCCCCGGTAGCCACCCTGCTGTAGGTTGCGCACTACAGCACCGCCTGGTTTGTGTACATTGTTCGAACCGCCAATGACGACGATAGACTGGGGTTCCAAAAGTTCTCGGTTAATCATTGCAGTAATCTTTTAGTTTGGGTGCAAAGATAATGATTTTTATGGAATAATCCGCCTGATTAATCCCAAAAACTTGCAACTAGGTTGCAGAAAAACGACATTAGTAGACACTGGCAACCCGGTCGTGGCAACTATTTCCTAACTTTGCAGCGTGAAAGCAACAATAAAAACAAAATAACTATGGCACATCATCACGAACATCATCACGAACACAACCATGACCATCATGGTCACCACCATCATCATGTCATGCCCACCTCCATGAATGGCATCTTCATCTTCTGCATCGTCCTCAACCTGCTTTTCGTGGGCATCGAAGCCGCCGTAGGATTGGCGCAGAACTCGCTGTCGCTGCTGTCTGACGCAGGCCACAATCTCAGCGATGTCTTCAGCCTAGTACTGGTACTCATCGCCTTCCAACTGGCGAAGATACATTCCCGCCAGCACTACACTTATGGACTGAAGAAGTCTACCGTACTCATCTCACTGCTTAATGCCATCCTGCTGTTGGTAGCCGTTGGCGGCATCATCTATGAGAGCATTCTGAAGTTCAACGAACCAGTAGACGTCAATGGCGCAGCAGTATCGTGGACAGCCGGTGCTGGCATTCTCATCAACGGACTGACGGTGGTGTTGCTGATGCGTGGCCAGAAGAGCGACATCAACGTCCGCGGAGCCTTTCTGCACATGGTGGCCGACACACTGGTATCACTAGGCGTTGTGGTGTCTGGTCTTATCATCACTTGGACTGGCTGGAACGTGGTAGACCCCATCGTGAGCCTCATCATCGCTTTCGTCATCCTCTGGTCTACTTGGAATCTGCTGACAGCCAGTCTGCGACTCATCGTAGATGGCACTCCTGAGGGTGTGGAACCTGCCGACGTGCGCCAAAGCATGGAGAGAGAACCACATGTCAGCGAGGTTCATCACCTGCACATCTGGGCTATCAGCACCACCGACAATGCCCTGACAGCCCACATCGTCATCGACGACATTACCCATATGGAGGAGGTTAAGAGCCAGCTGAAAGCGCTACTGAGAGAGAAGGGCATCGGCCACTCTACACTGGAGTTCGAGACGGCCGACAGTCCGTGTCACGAACACAGCTGTGGCGAGGCGCATGGCGAATGTGCTGACGAGCACGACAGTGGGCATCACCATGAATAGCACACCATTGGCGTACGTAAAAAAAACACTCATATTGGTAAAACTCGTTAAATGGCTTGGCTGTTTAACGGGTTTTTCGTATCTTTGTCCATTATTTTAAATTGCGGCTATGACAAAAAAGGCATTAATGGTCGTATTGGCAGCATGGCTGCTTATGCCCATGACAATATTCGGACAGACATATCAGTCACTCTGGAAGCAGGTTCAGACGGCACAGGACAAGGACCTTCCGAAGACGGTTCTCGCCCATCTGACTGAGATAGAGGTCAAGGCGCGTAAAGAGCGTGCCTACGGACAACTGCTGAAGGCTTCGCTGATGAGTGCAAGGGTGCAGGGCAACATTGCCCCAGACTCGATAGCCCCTGCCATCAGGCGGTTAGAGCTACAACTGGAACACACCCATGAGCTGGCGTTGCAGGCAGTCTACGCCACCGTGCTGTCGAAAATCTACGACGCCAACAACAATCTTGACAACCACGATGCCAAAAGCAGCCACTACCGCACACTGGCACTGGCTCACCCAGAGGTATTGTGTAAGACGCCAGTCACTGGCTACGAGCCCTTCGTCATCAAGGGCAAAGACAGTGAAGTATTCGGTCACGACTTGCTAAGTGTGGTAGGTCAGGAGTTAGAGGCTTGGCAGTGGCTAACAGACTATTACAACGCTATAGACAACTGCCGTGCAGCCTGTCTGACTGCAGTCCATACGTGTACGACTATTGATGGCGCCGACTCACTGATAGCCATCTATGGCGACTATGACGAGGCTGGCGAACTGGCCATCCGGCGTTACGAACTCATCGAACAGGCCGGACTTCCTGCCGCTGAGCGCTACCAATGGCTGCAGGAGTCGCTGCGTCGCTGGGGCTCGTGGAAGCGTGCCAACGAACTGCGCAATAGTCTGACAGCACTTACTGCCCCTCACTATGTAGTTGAGGTGCCTCAATACATCATGGAACCCGGCAAGTCACAGATGGTGAACTTTATCACCTTGCGTAACATCCGGCAACTCTCCCTGCGAGTCTACCGCACAGACTTGCAGGGCGACACACAACTGGATCCGCAAAACGAAAAAGACTATGCACAAATCAAAAAGAAAGGGCTGGTAGAAGTGACTGAGGCCGCTCGTACCCTGTCATTTCCTGCCCACCCTGAATATGAGGCATTCGAAGACTCTACACAGCTGGCAGGCCTGCCCGCCGGAGTCTATCTACTCTCCTTCACCACCAATGCTGGGATAGACCCTGTCCGCCGCCTGTACTTTGTGTCGGGCATCCGCCTGCTGCAACAGGCACAACCCGACCAGACACAGCGCTACGTGGCGGTAGATGCCACTACCGGTCAACCCATTGCCGGCACACAACTGCGGCTGGGCTTTGGCCGCAACAGGAGGAGCGCAGGTATCGGCACCACAACCACACTGACCTGTAATCAGCAGGGCGAGGCCGTCTACAGCGGTAAGCAGCAGCCTGCAACAATCTTTGCCTATACCGCAGCTGACGCTTTCTGTCCTGAATATAATGGCTACGGCAGGTTCAGTTACTACAACCGCTCCAACAACCAAGAACACGCCACCATCTATACCGACCGCAGCATCTACCGGCCAGGGCAGACGGTACACGCCACCATCATCGTCTGGCGTGAGTTGTCGCCCATAGCACAGGAGGTAGTAGCTGACAAGGCCATGACGATAGCTTTGCGCGATGCCAACTACCGGTTGGTGGCTGAACAGCAGATCACCACCGACCGCTACGGCAAGTGTTATGTTACCTTCACACTGCCCACCGGCAAACTGAACGGCACGTTTAGTCTGCGCACTGCCAATGCGTCGGCCTATATTCAGGTGGAAGAATACAAACGCCCCGCCTTCCTGGTGGAGTTCGACGACTACAAAGCGTCTTACCAGGCCGGCGACACGGTGCAAGCCACAGCTAAGGCAGCCAGTTATGCCGGTGTACCGGTGCAACAGGCTAAGGTACACTATACCGTCAAGCGCAGGCTGGCCTTCTGGTGGATGACCTACAACCGCTATTGGCAAGGGGGCAACTTTGGCAGCGGACTGGAGGAAGAGATACTCTGCTCAGATGACACCACCACGGCCGACGACGGCACCTTTGAGGTTCTCATGCCGTTAACCCTCCCTGAACAATTAGGGCATCGCCCCATGTTCTACCATTTCGTGGTTGAGGCTGACGTCACCGACAGTGCCGGCGAGACCCATAGTGCCACCCTGTCGCTGCCATTAGGCAACAAGGCCAGCGTACTGACCTGCACCCTACCCGTCCAGGTGCGCAGCGACCAGTTGCCCGCTGTGACTTTCAAACATCTTAATGCCGCAGGAAAGGAAATTCCCGGCAAATTGCGTTACCGCATTGACAACGGCAAGTGGCAGGAGGCTTCGGCCAATATCGAGTGCTCCATACTCACCACTCAGCTGAAGAGTGGCAGTCACCATCTGGAGGCCATCTGTGCTACCGACACCCTGCAACAGGACTTCGTGGTGTTCAGCCTGGCTGACCAACGCCCGGCATTGCAGACCCACGACTGGTTCTACGTGTCACACGAGGAATTCCCTGCCGACGGTTCCCCCGTCACAGTACAGGTGGGGGCGTCTGACCCCGACCTGCATATCGTCTATAGCCTCTTCTCCGGCAACCGCATGATAGAGAGCGGGGCCGTAGAGCGAGATGCCGCCCTGCTGAACCGCCAGCTGACCTACCGCGAGGAGTGGGGCAACGGACTGCTGCTAACCTATGCCTGGGTGAAGAACGGCCAATGCTATAGTCACCAGCAATTGATTCGGCGCCCCATGCCCGACAAGCGGCTGAGGCTGCAGTGGACCACATTCCGCGACCGCCTGACGCCTGGACAGCAGGAAGAGTGGAGACTGACCGTCAGCAAACCCGACGGAACGCCTGCCGACGCCAGTCTGATGGCCGTGCTCTATGATAAGAGTCTCGATGCAATCCATCCTCACCAGTGGTCGCTGCATCCGCAGAGTTTCATGCCACAGCCTTACACCTCCTGGCAATGGAGAGAGGCGGGCAACTGGATATGTGACGGACAGAAGCGCATCCAGTGGCTCAACGTGCCTCAACTGTCGTTCAGCCGTTTCGATAATGACGTATTCCCCTACATGCTGACGTTTCACATGCTGCGTAGCAACCGGGTCATGATGAAGGCTGCAGCTAGACCTATGACCGCCGGAGTGTTGGAAGAAAAGGCTATGGCTAACGAAGCCGCAAGTGACGCTGTCTCCCTCGACGAGGTTGTGGTGGCCGGGATGGATGTAAAAGGGAAAGAGGTGGAAACTGATGAATCATTGCAGCAAGAGGAAGAACCGGTGCCACTGCGCGAGAATCTCAGCGAGACAGCATTCTGCTACCCTACCCTGCTGACGGACGCCGACGGCAACATTACCCTGTCGTTCACGCTGCCGGAGAGCCTCACCACATGGCGCTTCATGGGCATTGCTAATACGCCTGACATGTTGTATGGCTACATCGACGGCGAGGCCGTAGCCCAGAAAGATGTCATGGTACAACCCAACATGCCACGCTTCATCCGTGAAGGCGACAAGGCTACCATCTCTGCCCGCTTGTTCAACACCACTGGCCACAGCGTCAGCGGTGCGGCCAAGCTTCAGCTATTAAACCCTGAGAGTGAGAAGGTTATCTACGAACAGAAGACTCCTTTCTCCATCGATGCCAATGGCTCCGCAACTGCAACTTTTGCTGTCGACGGCTTACCCACCGGCCATTCACTGCTCATCTGCCGCGTCACCGCTACGGGAGATGGTTTCAACGATGGCGAGCAACACTATCTGCCCATACTGCCTAACCGAGAGTATGTTACCAGGACCGTACCCATCACGCAACATGAGGCCGGCATCAAGACCATTGACCTTACGAAATTGTTCCCTGAGCAGACCACGCAGCAGAAGCTGACCATCGAGTATACCAACAATCCGGCATGGCTCATGGTGCAAGCTTTGCCCACGCTGGGACAGCCCTGTGAGCATAGTGCCATTGACTTGGCGGCCTCCTATTACAGCAACATGCTAGCCAGGCACCTGCTGAATCAGACCCCGCAGGCCAAAGGCCTCTTCGAACAGTGGAAGCGGGAACTGCAAGTGGAGCAAGGCCAGCAGGCTATAGGCACGCCACAGTCTACTACCCTCCAGTCTCAGTTGGAGAAAAACGAGGAACTCAAGGACCTCCTCCTCCAGGAGACTCCTTGGGTGGTTGCTGCTGACCGTGAGAGCGAACAGCGGCAGCGACTGGCCGACTTCTTCGACGAGAACAGCATCAACAACCGACTCCTAACTACCATTGAGAAACTGAAAACTCTACAGAACAGAGACGGTTCTTTCTCGTGGTATCCAGGCATGGAGGGCAGCACCCACATCACCATAGCCATTGCCGAGATGCTGGCCCGCCTGCAAATGCTAACGACCACTCTCCCGTCGTCAGCGGCTGCCCCTATCTACGCCAAGACCTTCACCTATATAGGAGATGAGATGACCGACCTCGTCGCCAAGATGAAGCAAGAGGAGAAGCGGGGCCACCGCCAGTCGTTCCCCTCATTTACGGCCCTACGGTGGCTCTACCTCTGCGCTATTGACGGTCGCCAACTCTCGACAGACGTTAAAGCTGCCAACGACTACCTCATCACGCTGCTGAAGAAAGACATCAAGCGCCAGACCATCTACGAGAAGGCCATGACCGCCATCGTACTGGCACAGCACGGCGAACGGACCAAAGCAGCAGAGTATGTGCGTAGCCTGAAGGAATATACCGTCTATACTGAGGAGATGGGGCGCTACTACGACACTCCCCGTGCAGCCTACTCCTGGTATGACTACAAGTTACCCACCCAGGTGGCTGCTATAGAAGCCATCCAGCGCCTGACGCCTGATGACCACCAGACCATCGACGAGATGCGCCGCTGGCTGCTTCAGGAGAAGCGTACCCAGACATGGGACACGCCCATCAATAGTGTCAATGCCATCTACGCCTTTATGAACGGTAACAACCAGACGCTGACCGTCGCTCAGCAGCCCACTCTTCTCGCCGTCGACGGCTCCCCCGTTGACACCCGTAAACCTACCGCCGCCCTTGGCTATGTCAAGAGCGCCCGCCCCTATCAAGGCGAGCACACTCTCACCGCCACAAAGACCAGTAATGGCTCCTCGTGGGGCGCCGTCTACGCCCAGTTCCTGCAGGCTTCTACCAACATCACGGACTCACAGAGTGGCATCACTGTCAGACGCGAATTGCTGACGGCAGACAGTCTGACCGTTGGACAACGCATCCGTGTGCGCATCACCATTGAGACCTCTCGCGATCTCGACTTCGTACAGGTGGTAGATCGTCGTGCAGCCTGCATGGAGCCCGTCAACCAACTGTCTGGCTACCATAATGGCGCCTACTGCTCGCCCAAGGACCATGCCACCCACTATTTCTTCCGTGGACTGGCCAAGGGTAAACACGTCATAGAGACAGAATATTACATCGACCGCGCCGGAACCTATCAGACAGGTACCTGTACCGCAGGCTGTGCCTATGCCCCTGAGTTCCGTGCCACAACATCATCGCAAACACTCATCGTAAAATGAAGATAACAAGACACATACTCATAGCATGCGCCCTTTCTCCGCTCATCATTCAGGAGGTGCAAGCCCAGAAACTGATAGCCGAGAAGACATCTGTCGACGTAGGACGCACCGGTTACCAACAGCCCGTCACGGCAACCTTTGAATTCCGCGTCAAGGGTAGCAAGAAAGTCAGAATCACGTCCGTCCGCCCCGACTGCAACTGCACCACACTGGAATATCCCAAGAGCGAGCAGGACGGCAAGTTCCAAATTCGCATGACCTACGATGCCCGCCAGTTGGGACATTTCGACAAGCAGGCCGCCGTCATGACCAATGCCTCCAGTGAACCGCTCTATATCCGCATGTCCGGAATCGTGCTCAGAGAGTATCAGGACCTCAGCAAGAACTACCCCATCACCATGGGCAATCTGTTGTTGGACCTGAATGAGTTGGAGTTTGATGACATCAACCGTGGAGACCGCCAGCAGCAGCTGATACATATCTATAATAGTGGCACCACAGTATGTCAGCCCAATCTGATGCACCTGCCACCCTACCTCACGGCAACCATGGTGCCTGAACGGTTGGGGCCGGGGCGTAGCGGTGTGATGACTGTCACGTTGAACTCAACCCTGCTGCACGACTACGGACTGACGCAAAGTTCCGTCTACCTGGCAGAAAAGCCTGGCGACACCGTCAGCGCTAACAACGAGATAGGGGTCTCGGCCGTCTTGCTGCCTTCCTTCATGGGCATGACGGCAGCCCAGAAGCAGTATGCGCCCAAGATGGTATTGTCGAAGCAAACGGTAGACATCCTGTTCAATGGCAGGTCAAAGAAAAAGGACGTCATAGAGATTACTAACCAAGGACGAACGGAGCTGGACATCTCGTCGCTACAACTCTTTACCGGTGGACTAACGGTATCGCTCAACAAGAGCAAGCTGAAACCCGGCGAGAAGGCCGTGCTGAAGATTACCGCCCTGCGTGACGAGCTGAAGAAGGTGCGCACCCGTCCTCGTATCTTGATGATTACCAACGACCCCGACCACGCCAAGGTCACCATCACCATTAATGCCAAATAGCCATGGAACATCCTGAAAACAGCAACGAGTATGCCGGGCTGCAGGTCAACAGCGGTGTTGAGCAGCCGTCCATCATCAATCCCTACCTGAAGCGTAACCGCTTCCGCCGTCGCGAACGCTCTGTCGCCGAGATGGTAGAGGGCATCATCAAGGGCGACATCACCATCCTCTCCCAGGCGGTTACGCTGGTGGAGAGTGTCAATCCCGAACACCAGCAGAAAGCCCAGGAGGTCATCAACAAGTGTCTGCCCTATAGTGGCAACAGCATACGCATAGGCATCAGCGGCGTACCGGGCGCCGGCAAGTCGACGAGCATCGACGCCTTCGGCATCCATGTGCTTCAGGAGCATGGCGGCAAACTGGCTGTGCTGGCCATCGACCCCAGCAGTGAGCGTACCAAGGGTAGCATACTGGGCGACAAGACGCGCATGGAGAAACTCAGCGTCCACCCGGACTCGTTCATACGTCCCAGTCCGACGGCGGGTTCCCTGGGCGGTGTGGCCCGCAAGACGCGTGAAACCATCATCCTCTGCGAGGCGGCCGGCTTCGACAAGATATTTGTCGAGACGGTGGGAGTAGGACAGTCGGAGACGGCCTGCCACTCCATGGTCGACTTCTTCCTGCTGCTGCAGGTGGCAGGTACGGGCGACGAGCTGCAAGGCATCAAGCGTGGCATCATGGAGATTTCTGACGGCATCGTCATCAACAAGTGCGACGGCGACAACGTGGACCGCTGCCACATGGCAGCCACCAACTTCCGCAATGCCCTGCACTTCTTCCCCAAGTCGGAGAGCGGCTGGCAGCCCCAGGTGCTGTGCTACAGCGGTTTCTACGGCACGGGCATCAAGGAGGTGTGGGACATGATCTATGAATACATCGACTTCGTCAAGAAGAACGGCTACTTCGACTACCGCCGCAACGAACAGTCCAAGTTCTGGATGTACGAGACCATCAACGAACAGTTGCGCCTCCACTTCTACAACGACTCCATCATTCGCCAACAGCTGCAACAGGCGGAACACACCGTCTTAACCGGCCAACAGACATCGTTTGTCGCTGCCCAGCAGCTGCTTGACACATACTATCAAACTATCAAAAAGTGAGAATGAAAAAAATTACAATAGCTATTGACGGCCATTCGTCGTGCGGCAAAAGCACCATGGCCAAAGATCTGGCCCGCACGGTGGGCTACGTATATGTCGACACGGGGGCCATGTACCGTTGTGTCACGCTCTATGCCCTGCGCCACGGCCTGTTTACCGCTGACGGTATTGATGAGGAGGCATTGCGCCAACAGATGGACAACATCAGCATCTCGTTTAAGTTTAACGCAAAGACAGGTCGCCCCGACACGTACCTGAATGGCGAACTGGTGGAGAACGACATCCGCACCATGGAGGTGAGCAGTCATGTCAGTCCCATTGCCGCCTTGGGCTTTGTCCGCGAAGCCATGGTAGCCCAGCAGCAACAGATGGGCAAAGACAAAGGCGTGGTGATGGACGGTCGCGATATCGGTACCGTCGTCTTTCCTGATGCCGAACTGAAAATCTTCGTCACTGCCTCAGCCGAAGTGCGTGCCCAGCGCCGCTACGACGAACTGAAAGGCAAGGGCATGGAGGCCGACTACGCAGACATCCTGAAGAATGTACAGGAGCGCGACTACATAGACTCTCACCGCGAGGTGTCGCCGTTGCGCCAGGCTGACGATGCCATCCTGCTAGACAATTCACACATGACTATCAGCGAGCAGAAGGAGTGGCTGCTGGCACGTTTCAAGGAGGCTACACGATGACTATCAGTATCATTGCTGCCGTAGCCAGGAATCGTGCTATCGGCTTCGAGAACAAACTTATCTACTGGCTGCCCAACGACCTGAAGCGTTTTAAGGCGCTGACCACCGGCCACACCATCATCATGGGGCGCCGCACCTTTGAATCACTGCCCAAGGGCGCACTGCCTAATCGTCGCAATGTGGTGTTGTCAACCACGGTCAAGGAACTACCCGGTTGCGATGTCTTCCCAACGCTCGACGCGGCACTCCAGAGTTGCGGGGCTGACGAGGATATATATATAATAGGTGGAGCACATGTCTACGAGCAAGCCATCAGCAAGGCTGACCGCCTGTGTCTGACGGAGGTCGACGACACGCCGGCCAACGCTGATGCCTTCTTTCCCGACTACTCGACCGGGTGGCATATTGTCAACAAGGAAGTACATCCGAAAGATGAACGCCATACTTTCGAATACGCCTTTACAGACTATGAGCGAACCCGTTAAGGTTCGCTCATAATGTTTTTCCTTATCTACTTACTCCTCGGTAGGTTCGCTGATGGGCAGTTGGCGTTCAAAGGCCGAATGAAATGATATCAGCGTCTGCGAACTACTGAGTCCTAAGGGCTGCAGCTCATCGTGGATGATGGTGAGCAGGTGGTGGTTGTTGTGGGCATAAATCTTGATAAACATATCAAAGTTGCCGGTGGTATAGTGGCACTCCGTCACCTCAGGAATCTTCTTCAGCGCTTCCAGCACTTGGTCAAAGTCCTCCGGGTTCTTCAGGTTCAGTCCGATATAGGCACACGTCTCGTAGCCTATCTTCTCCGGGTCTATGATGAACTGCGACCCACGCAGGATACCCATGCTTGTCAGTTTCTGAATGCGTTGGTGAATGGCTGCACCACTCACGTTACATACGCGCGCCACCTCCAGAAAGGGGATTCGTGCGTCTTCACTAATCATGTGTAGGATTCGTTGATCCAACTTGTCAAGTTTCTGTTGAGCCATATCTCTTCTTATTTTAATTCTCCGTTTTTGCTTTTCTTTGTGGCCGAATAGTTGATGTTCAGCGCACCAGCCTTGCGCAACTGCTGTTTGACATCGTTGATGAGTCCCATCTCGGTGTCTCTGTCGGCACGTATACTGACCGTCAGTCGCTGGCGGTCAGCCTCCGGCATTGTCTGGCGTATCTTGTCTATCTCTGTAGCTATCTCGTCTATGGCGACATAGCGGTTACCCAACTGTATCTTCGTCTCCTCGGAAACAATCTGCCCCTGGGCATCCACGGGCTTACCAATGAAGATGTATACCAGTCCGCTCTTGTTGGTCTGCCGGTTCAGTTCCGTACCCGCTGGCACTTCGTACTGCACCTTCGGGTCGACGTCACGCATGTGGGTGACTATCATAAAGAAGAACAGCACCGTGAATATCAGGTCGGGCAGCGACGCCACGTTCAGTCCCGGCAGCGTTCTCTCTCTCTGTGGTCTGAATCTACTCATCTTTCACCCCCTCCATGATGCGCATGGGTTTTATGTCCAAATGCCGATAGGCTGCCACAATGCTGTTCTGCATTTCGAAATAAGCGTTATAGCTGGTCTTGCGTCCCGTCTCCACGGCAATGGCATAGTTGTCGGTCTGTCTGGAAGCCAGGAATGACTCTACCTGCTGTTGCAACTCCCCTGGAGTCACCTGCTTGCCGTCACACGTCACCTGGTCGTCATCGTCGATGCTGATCTGCAACACATTCGACCGGTTGATGTCACGCTGCTCTTGTCGTTGTTGGTCCATAGGCGACAGCTGACGGCCCAGCCCCTGGTCGGTATCCATGGACGAGGTAACCAGAAAGAACACCAGCAGCATGAACGAGATGTCAGCTGTCGATGTGGTATTCAGTTCGGGTATCTCCCGCTGTCTGCGTCGGAACATCATAACTCTAAACGCTCACTATTTCTTGTTGCTCAGCCAGAACGAGCGCACCGTCGACACGATAGTCACCACCACGGCAACGCCCATAACTATGTACATCAGCCATAGCATCACCTCTGCCAGAAAGAAACTACCTGCTTCAGCCATTGTTGCGCGCTTTATATTTGACAACAGCATCCATCAGCGTGATGGCGCCTTCCTCCATCTGAGTGGTCAGACGGTTAATCTTCGAGAGGATGTAGCTATAGAAGAACTGTAGAATGATAGCCACGACGATGCCAAAGATGGTAGTGATGAGCGCCACCTTCATGCCCTTGGCAACAATCGTCGGACTGATATTCTGTGCTATCTCTATCTGGTCGAAAGCCATCACCATGCCGATGACTGTGCCCAGAAAACCCAGCGACGGTGCTACGGCAATAAACAGGCGTATCCACGAACAGCCCTTCTCCATATTGGATATTTGCAACTGGCCATAGTTGGTCATCTGGCGGTCTATGTCTTCCACCCGTTCACGAATGTGCAGCAGGGCTTGATAGCAGATGGAGGCCACCGGACCGCGCGTGTTGCGACACAGGTCTTTGGCACCCTCTATGTCGTCCTGTTCTATCTTGGCATCCACGTCATTCAGCAACTTCTTCATATTTACCTCCGACAGCGTCAGATAGACGATACGTTCTATGCAGAAAGCCAGACCAAAAACCAAGGCCAGAGCCACCAGCGACATGAAACCGGCCGAGCCTTCTATGAATTTGCGTTTCAGCTGCTTGTGCAGTCCGCCACCTTCTATCTCTTCATCGGGACTACCTAAGTCGGCATCAACCAGAGACATCGCCGAGTCAGCCGTCAGCGTGTCGAGCGCTAAGCTGTCAGCAGCCATCACCGGCGCCACTGTCCACAGACAGGCGACCACCGCCAGCAGCATGATGATTTTTCTCATAATCTTTTCGTTGTTTAATCGTGCAAAAGTACGAAATAATTATGAATTATGCATTATCAATTATGAATTATTTCGTACCTTTGCAAAAAATTAGCAAGAAAGTAACAATATGGAATATATGTCTCAAGAAGGCTACGACAAGCTCGTTGCCGAACTACGCCAGTTAGAGAGTGTCGAACTGCCCCAGGTCAGGGATGCCATTGCCGAGGCTCGCGACAAGGGCGACCTCAGCGAGAACTTTGAGTATCATGCCGCCAAGCGTGAGCAGGGCCGACTGCTGGGGCGCATCCGTTTCATGCAGCGTGTGCTGGAGAATGCCCGTGTGCTCGACACCTCCCATTTGGCCAACGATGTCGTAGGACTGCTCAGCAAGGTCGAGATGACCAACGAGACCAATGGCAGCCACATGGCATACACCATTGTGAGTCCCCATGAGGCCAACCTCCGCGAGGGCAAGATTTCCATCAAGTCGCCCATCGGTCAGGCGCTGCTCAACAAGCGTGCCGGCGACCTGGTGGTGGTGCGGGTGCCGGCAGGCATGCTTAAGCTGCGCATCGAGAGCGTCTGTCTGGGTGCATAGGCGGTACGGCAGGCAAAATGTAACATCAGAAAAACAGCGTGAGACAAGGAGCATAGCCGTGTCTCACTTTTTTTTCATACCTTTGTAGCCAAAACAGTGAACTATGAAAGAAAAACCTTTACTGAAATACCTGCTAACACATGCCTACACCGCTGTCTGGACCGCAGCACTGCTGACGGCTGCCCTCGTCTTGCTCACCAGGGAGTCTGTCATGCTGTGGAAGGTGCAGGAACAAGATTTGTTTCTGTGGACGTCCTTGTTCTTTGAGCAGCAGTTGGTGGTGCCGGCAGGCATACTGACATGGTTAGGAACATTCTTTACACAATTCCTCTTTCATCCCTGGCTGGGCATTCTCCTGCTGACCCTCTGCTGGTGGCTGCTGATGTGGCTGCTGAAACGCACCTTTCTTGTTCCCAACCGGTGGGCTCCACTATTGTTGGTGCCTGTCGCCCTGCTGTTGACGGCCAATGTTGACATGGGCTACTGGATATACCTGCAGAAGATGCACGGCTGGTTTTTTTCCGCCACCATTGGTGTCACGCTGTTAACGGCGCTGTTATGGCTCTTCCGCAGTCTGCCTGAGTTGCCGGGTGTCCGTCAGGTGTTCATCTGCTTAGCGGCTCTGGCGGGTTATCCCCTGCTGGGAGTCTACGCATTGGTAGCTGTGGCCTTGATGGGCGTATGGGCATGGCGCATAGAGCAAAACAAGACGCTGGCAGCCGTCGACACCCTGCTGGCCGGCCTCTGCGTGGCCGGCGTGCCACTGCTATATTACCGCTACGTCTATTACGAGACCCACATTGCCGACATCTATACTGCCGGACTGCCCGTTTTCCGACTGGCAGAGACCTACCACGACTATTACATTCCCTACGAACTGCTGGCCGCCTGTCTGCTGCTGTTGGCCGTTACTTACAATAAGCACAGAGCTGCCCAGCAGGACTGCAAGGCAGTCAGCAGCCGTGAAAAGACTAGCTCTGCCCTGTGGCTGAAGGTCTGTCTGCCCCAGACCGCTGTGTTGGCACTGGCCGTCTACGGGGTGACACACTATTGGTACACTGACGAGAACTATCGCCACGAACTCGTCATGCAACAGGCCGTCGAACAGCAACAGTGGGACAAGGTGCTGGAGGAGGCCGCCCGCCAGAAGGACGAGCCCACCCGCGTCATCGTCATGCTGCGCAATCTGGCACTGTGGCGCTTGGGGCGTCAGGGCAACGAGATGTACAGCTACCCTAATGGTTCGAAAGCTGCCGCAGCCGACATCTCCATACAGTCGTCACTGCTCATTGGCAACACGATGTACTATCACTACGGACTGATGAACGACTGCCACCACGTCTGCATAGAGCGTGGCGTGAAGTTTGGCTGGAGCGTCAAAGACCTGATGTATATGGCCCGCAGCGCCCTGTTCATCGGCGACGCCAAGGCCGTGCGCAAGTTTACGGGACTGCTAAAGCATACCTTATATTATGCCGACTGGGCAGAACGACAGGAACAGCTGGCACAGAACCCGCAACACCTGCTCAGCGACCCGGAGACGGCGCCCATCCTCCCCATGTTGCATTATCCCGACAAGACGGGTGCTGACAGTGGCAATAATATCGAGCGTCACCTGATGAATATTCTCGCCCGGATGGACGCCCCCACCGTACAGATGCAGGAGCAGTGTCTGCTGGCTGCCATGTGGACCAAGGACGCACGCCTGTTCTGGCCCCGCTACATGCGCTATCTGCAACTGTTGGGCGACAATGCCGTGCCGCGCCACTATCAGGAGGCTGCCTGCCTGTTTGCCAACGAAGCACTTCCTGAGGGACTCAACGTCCACTACAGTCCGGAGGTGGCAGAGCGCTACGACCGTTTTGCCAGAGAGCTGGCTGCCTACGACGGCCAGGAGGTCGACGACGCCCGCCAAGCGCTCTATCCGCTGTATGGCGACACGTATTTCTATGACTTCTACCTGATGAACGACCTGGTATTCTTCTAACAAACACACAGCCAAGACACTACTGATACAAAAATGATGTTGACCATGAAGAAAATATGTATTCCGCTATTAGGCGCACTGCTGCTGGCCACGGCCTGTGGTCCCAGTGTGCCCAACGACTATACGGCATCCACCAAGTTGCCCGCCATCTATCCTGACTATACCAACGTGACAGTGCCGGTGAACATTGCTCCACTGACCTTCGAGATGGAGGGTGACGCCGACGAGGTGGTGGCACGCTACAGCTTAGACGGCGAGGAGTATATCTGTGGAGGCACAGCGGTACAGCCTGATGCCGACGAGTGGCGCCAACTGATGACCAAAGCGCGCGGCAAGAGCGTCAAGGTGGAGGTCTTTGCGCGCCATGCCGACCAGTGGACAGGCTACAAGCCGTTCTCCATCACCGTCTCGCCCGACAGCATAGACCCCTGGATCAGCTATCGCCTCATCGCACCGTCGTACGTCAGTTTCGAGGAACTGACCATCAACCAACGCTGCCTGGAGGACTACGACGAGCGGGTCATCGTCGACAACATGCTCTGCGGCGAGGATATGTCGGGGCAGTGTGTGAACTGCCATAACTACCAGCAGTACAACCCGGACCGCATGCAGTTCCACGCCCGTCTGAACCATGGCGGCACGGTCATTGCCTACGACGGCAAGGTGCGCAAAATCAACATGAAGAACGACTCGCTGCTGTCTGCCGGCGTCTATCCTGCCTGGCACCCGTCACTGCCGCTCATCGTCTATTCCACCAACCAGACGCGCCAGGTGTTCCACATCACGGACCCTAACAAGATAGAGGTCTACGACTTCGCCAGCGACATGATAGCCTACGACGTCATGCGAAACGAGGCCACCAACATCGAGAACGACCCACGGGAGTTTGAGGTGTTCCCCTGCTGGGCCCCCGACGGCAAGACGCTCTACTACTGCAGTGCCCACTTCGAATACAGCGACTCGACAAACAACTTGAGCGAGGTCATACGCCGCCACAAGGAGGTGAAGTATAACATCTACCGGAAGCGTTTCAACCCGGAGACGATGCAGTTCGGACCGCGCGAACTGGTGTTTGACGCCACGGCCCTGGACAAGAGTGCCACGCTGCCACGCATCTCGCCCGACGGACGTTTCCTGATGTTTGCCATGGGGCCGTACGGCGTGTTCCACATCTGGCACCGCGACGCCGACCTCTGGATGATAGACCTAAGGAGTGGTCAGGCATCACCGCTGACCGCGCTGAACAGCAATGACACGGAGAGCTATCACTCGTGGTCGAGCAACGGCCGCTGGGTGGTGTTCAGCAGCCGCCGCGACGACGGCAACTACACGCGTCCGTTCTTTGCCCATATCGACAAGGACGGCAAGGCCACCAAACCCTTCGAACTGCCGTGTGCCGACCCCGACTACCATCGCCAGCTGCTGAAGTGCTACAACATTCCTGAGTTCATGCGGGCTCCTGTCACCATCCGTCCGCAAGCCTTTGCCGACGTACTAAAGGGTGAGGGAGAGCCGGTGAAATACGTGCCTCATCTCATGGCAACCGACAAGAACAACTGACAACCATCAACTTTATGAGACAACTATTCTTACAACTATTCCTGGCACTTGCCGCAACGGTGACAGGTGCCCCGATGTCGTCGCCCAACGGCAAGATAACCGTAAACCACGACGGCCATTCGCTGAAAGTCTGCTACCGGGGCCTTCAGGCACTTGACATCGCTGAGGCAGGTGTCGCCTCCACCGACCAGCCGACTTTCACACAGCATGTCAAGGCCGACTACCACATGCTGACGGGCAAGCGCAGCCACTGTACCAACGAGGCTAACGAATACCGCATAGGCTCTCTGCTGCTCCGTGTCTACAACGACGGCATAGCTCTCAACCATCAGCCATCAGCCATCAGCCATCAATCATCAGCCATCGCCTACCACATTCCTGAAGGTACACGCCGCTGGATGCAACAGTGGTGCGACTCCTACGAGGGTTTCTTCCCCTTGTCTACTACTTATAAGGTGGCTCCAGTTCCGTCGTATAGCGGTATCTCGAAATCGGCCGAAGGCTGGAACAACCGCTGGGGCTATCCTGCCCTGCTGGAAGTCACGGGACAGCTGGCTGACGGCAAAGCAGCGGCGGAACCCGTTTATGTACTACTCTCTGAGGCCAACATCCAGCACGGACAGAGTGCCTCGTGCCTGATGAATGACGGCGAGCTCTTCCGTGTGGTAGAGGCAGAGCGCACGACCGAAAGCACCAGCCACGGCTGTCCCTGGCAAGTGGCCATCATCGGCACGCTGGCTGACGTGGTGGAGTCGACACTCGTCACCGACGTCAGCGACCCCTGCCGAATAACGGACACAGGCTGGATACAGCCGGGCGTGGTGTCGTGGATATATTGGGCCTACAATCATGGCTCCAACAACTACGACATCATCTGCAAATATGTCGACATGGCCGAGACGCTCCACCTGCCCTACGTGCTCATCGATGCCGAGTGGGACGAGATGGACAAGTTGGCGTCTAACAACGGTAAAACCATCGAGGACGCTGTGGCCTATGCCCGCTCCAAGGGCGTCAAACCGCTCATCTGGTATAACTCGTCAATAGGGTGGGTGGACGGTGCCCCGACACCGAAGTTCCGACTGAACAAGCCCGAAGACCGTGAGCGGGAGTTTGCCTGGTTGGAGCGCATCGGTGTAGCGGGAGTGAAGATCGACTTCTTCTCTGGCGACAGCCAGCGCAACATGGACTTCCAACTGGACCTGTTGGAGAGTGCCGCCCGCCACCACCTGCTGGTCAACTTCCACGGCGCCACCATTCCGCGCGGCTGGCAGCGCACATGGCCCAACCTGATGAGCACCGAGGGCGTCTATGGTGCGGAGTGGTACAACAATGTGGCGACGTTCACCGCCAAGGCTGCCAGTCATAATGCCACGCTGCCCTTCACCCGCAACGTGATAGGCCCGATGGACTATACGCCCTGCACGTTCAGCGACTCCCAGCATCCACACATCACCACCCACGGCCACGAGCTGGCGCTGACCGTGCTCTTCGAGAGTGGACTGCAACACTTGGCCGACCGTCCGGAGAGTTATCTCGCCCAACCGGAGGAAGTGAAGCGGTTCCTCTCCCAGCTGCCTGCTGCCTGGGACGAGACGCACCTCGTTGCCGGCTATCCCGGAGAATATGTCGTCATGGCTCGTCGCAGTGGCAAAAAATGGTACTTGGCAGGCATCAACGGCACGGACAGCGTCAAGACTATTCCGCTGTCTTTCAACGGAAAGAATGTAACGCTGTTGACTGACAAACCAGGAAAAGACCGCTCCTGGCACATTGAAAAACTGAAAAAAATACCAAAAAGTATTGTATTTCAACCACGTGGGGGCTTTTGTTACATTTGGGAAAATTGAGGTAACATATAAGAAAGGGACTTTTAAAAAAACTACTTATCTTTGCACACAGAAAAAGATACCACACTCTGCACCCTACCGGTCAGAGACACTACGACCCAAGTGATGAAAAGATTTGTTTTAGTAGTAATATTATCATTAGTAGTTTGTTTTGTAACCATTGAGGCTGCTGGAAAGCGTTCCAGCAGCACTCTTGGTGCTTATGTGGAAAATCCCATGCTGTGGGCTGACTGCCCTGATCCCGATATCATACGCGTAGGCGATACCTATTATATGGTGACTACCACCATGCACCTCATGCCGGGTGCTCCCATCATGCGCTCCCGTGACCTGAAAAACTGGGAGACCATCGGCTACGTCTACGACCGCCTGACCGACTCGCCTAAGTACGACCTGCAAGAGGGTACCGTCTATGGCCGCGGACAGTGGGCCACCTCCCTGAAATACCACAACGGACGCTTCTACGTGCTCTTTGCGCCCAACGAGGGTGGAGCCATGGGCGACACCTATATCTATAGCGCCGAGGACCCGGCGGGCCAGTGGACGCTGGTATCTCGCATGCGTCACTTCCACGACTGCTCCTTGTTCTTCGACGACGACAATCGCGTCTATGTCATCTATGGCACGGGCGAGATGATGGAACTAAAGGCCGACCTCTCCGACGTCATCGAGGGGTCTCACCACCAGCTCTTCCAGCGTGAGGCCGACGAGCGCGGACTGCTGGAGGGTAGTCGCATGATCAAGCACAACGGCCGCTACTACCTCTTGATGATTTCCCACGTCTATGCGCCGGGCCGTCATCGCCGTGAGGTGTGCTACCGTTCCGACAACATCCGTGGACCTTACGAGAAACAGGTCATCCTGGAGTCTGACTTTGGCGGATTCCCGCATCTGGCTCAGGGCACCATCGTCGATTCTCCCGATGGCGACTGGTATGGCGTCATGTTCCAGGATCGTGGCGGCGTAGGCCGTGTGCTCACACTGTCGCCCTGCCGCTGGATTGACGGCTGGCCTATGTTGGGCGACGAGGAGGGCCGCGTGCCTGAACGTGTCCGTGCCCTCATCAGCGGCGAACCAGAGAAGCACATCGTCTGCAGCGACGACTTCTCGTCCGACAAGCTGGGACTGCACTGGCAGTGGAACCACAACCCCGTCAACAGTGCCTGGTCGCTGACAGACCGTCCGGGATTCTTGCGCCTGAAGACTTGTCGCGTAGTGCCTAACCTCTACTTGGCTCCCAACACGCTGACACAGCGCATGAAAGGGCCGAAGTGCAGCGCCACCGTCCTGCTCGACCTGTCACACATGAAGTCGGGCGACCGTGCCGGCTTCTGTGCCTTCAACGACGAGACAGGAGCACTGATGGTCAAGAAGGATGGCAAGAAGTTGACACTCTGCGCCACCGAACTCTCCGTCAAGCTGTCGCCACGCGACAAGGCGGTAGAGAACGTCACGGAGAAGATAGTAGAACAACTGCCGCTGACCACCACCAAGCTCTGGCTGCGCATCGACGCCAACTTCGTGCCCCGCACCGACATCGCCACCTTTTATTATAGTCTCGACGGCGAACACTGGCAGCAACTGGCCGGCGACTACCGCCTGCGCTTCGACTGGCAGCGCTTCTTCATGGGCAGCAAATATGCGCTGTTCTGCTATGCCACCGAGAAGACGGGAGGCTACGTCGATGTCGACAGCTTTACCATAGAGTAACATCCATGACAAACATATACAACTAACTAATTTATCAACTATTTGACAACTCCACTTTGCAAAAGAAACTTTTCTGCAGAGTGGAGTGTCTTTTTTGCATCCTTATGCAATACTCATCAGGAAAATGCGTGTCACTTTTACGCTTTTTCTCGCTACTTTTTCGTACCTTTGCATTCGCAAAAAAATTACATAACCAACCATGTTCAATAATTACAAAGGATTTCATCTTGTGGAGGCGTATCATGCCATGCGCCACACCCGTAAGTACCACCCGTCGAACACAGTCCAGCGCTCACTGAAGATTGCGCTGGTAGCCTTCGTCACACTGCTGCTGTGGAACATGCCGTCAGAGTGGTTCGGCATTCAGAACCTGACCGTCGTCCAACAGCGCATCATTGCCATCTTTGCCTTCGCCACGCTGATGTGGATTTTGGAGATTGTCTCCTCGTGGGCTACCAGTGTGGCCGTCATCGTACTCATGCTGCTCTTCTGCACAGACAGCGGCATCTTGCCCATGGTCAATCCCGACGAGGTGGGCGCCCTATTGTCATACAAGGGGGTCATGGCCACCTTTGCCGACCCCGTCATCATGCTGTTCATCGGTGGTTTCGTACTGGCTATTGCCGCCACCAAGACAGGTCTCGACGCACAGCTGGCCAAAGTGCTGCTCAAGCCCTTCGGCCAGAAGAGCGAGAACGTACTGCTGGGCTTCCTGCTCATCACGGGTCTCTTCTCCATGTTTGTCTCCAACACGGCCACGGCAGCCATGATGCTGACCTTCTTGACACCCGTTTTCCGCCAGTTGCCACCTGAGGGCAAGGGGCGCGTAGCACTGGCGCTGAGCATCCCCGTGGCCGCCAACCTGGGAGGCATGGGTACACCCATCGGCACACCGCCAAACACCATCGCGCTGAAGTACCTCAACGACCCTGAGGGTCTGAACCTCGGCCTGGGCTTCGGCCAGTGGATGATGTTCATGTTCCCGTTGGTACTGGTGCTGCTGCTCATCGGCTGGCGCATCCTGCTGAAGATGTTCCCCTTCACGCAGAAGACCATCGAACTGCACATCGACGGCGAGATGAAGCACGACTTCCACTCCTGGGTGGTCATCGTCACCTTCTTCCTGACCGTAGCCCTCTGGCTGCTGGACCGTCTCACAGGCATCAACTCCTATACCGTGGCCATGATACCGTTCATGGTGTTTGCCCTGACGGGCGTCATCAACAAGCGCGACCTGGAGCAAATCAACTGGAGCGTCATCTGGATGGTGGCCGGCGGCTTCGCCCTGGGCTATGGCCTCAACGCCTCCGGACTGGCTGCCAACGCTGTTGAGAGCATTCCCTTCGGCGACTTCTCGCCACTGCTCATCCTGCTGCTCGGCGGTGCCATCTGCTACCTGCTCAGCAACTTCATCAGCAACTCGGCTACGGCAGCCCTGCTCATGCCCATCCTGGCCATCGTCTGTGGCGCTATGGGCGACAAGCTGGCTCCCATCGGCGGCACGCCCACCGTACTCATTGGCGTGGCTATCGCAGCCTCCAGTGCCATGGTACTGCCCATCTCCACACCGCCTAACGCACTGGCCTACGCCACCAACCTCGTCCAGCAGAAGGACATGTCACGCGTGGGCCTCATCGTCGGCGTCATCTCCATGGTGCTGGGCTTCGGCCTGGTCTACCTGATGGGTACGCTGCACGTTATCTAATCAGAATATACCGTCATTTACCATGAGACCACCATTATTTTTTGGTGGTCTCATACTTTTTTAGTACTTTTGCCGTTAGTTATGAAGATGAAGAAAGGATTATTGGCTATCGGCTGCTGGCTATTGGCTATAAGTTCGCAGGCCCAGGAGTCGCAGGAAGTGTACAGTTTTCTGCGCCTGCCAGTCAGTGCCCACGTAGCGGCGGTGGGTGGCGACAACGTGTCGCTATTCAACGACGATGCCACCGTCATCTTCCATAATCCGGCACTCATCACCGGTGTCACCGACAAGTCGCTGAACCTGAACTTCATGACCTACATGGAGGGCAGCACCACGGCCTCGGCATCTTTCGTCCGTGCCTACAAGGAACGGGCCTCGTGGGGTGTCAGCGCCCAGTACATGGCCTATGGCGAAATCAAGGAGACCAATGCTGCCAACCAACAGACGGGCACGTTCTCGCCCAAGGACTTGGCACTGGCTGGCTCCTTTGCCTACCTGCTCTCCAACCGCATCAGCGGCGGCATCACCGCACGACTCATCTCTTCCACCATCGGCAGCTACTCGTCCATGGCCGTAGCCGTCGACTTGGGACTGAACTATCAGGACCCGGAGCGCGGCTGGTCCGTTTCTGCCGTAGCCCGCAACTTGGGTGGCCAGGTCAAGGCCTACGACGATGAGTTCGAGCGCATCCCCCTCGACCTGCTGGTGGGTGTCAGCCGCCAGCTGCCCAACGCGCCTTTCACACTGCATGCCACGCTCTCGCGCCTCAACAACTGGGACCAGGCCTTCATCAAGCACCTCACCATTGGTGCCGACGTCCGTCTTGGCGAGTCTCTCTTCGTTTCTGCCGGCTACAACTTCCGCCGCGCCAGCGACATGAAGATCAGCGAGAGTGGCGACACCTCCTCCAACCATGGTGCTGGCCTGTCGCTCGGTGGCGGTCTCGAACTGGAGCGTTTCAAGCTCCACGTCGGCTACGCCAAGTACCACGTCTCTGCCTCTTCCCTGCTGGTCAACCTGGCCTACACGCTGTAATTATTATAATTTCTTTCATACCTCCCCTCCCTTATTTCATCTTTCCAGAGCTCACTCGTCTACACTTTCGAAGAAAACAGCAGATTTATTTGGCCGTTTGCCATTAAGTTTGTATCTTTGCCCATGACATACTATTAAAATCAAAACTATGCCAAAGATTTTCGAATATTTCGGATTTATATTCTACTTCTACTCCAATGAACATGAACCAATACATGTCCATGTAATTCACGGAGCTCGTGAAAGCATTTTCGACCTCATCATGATGAATGGGCAATTAACCGAGCTGCGAGTAAGGGAAAAGAAAACTGCCGAACCACTAACTGAGAAAGATAGACGCACAGCAGAAGCATTCATCCGCAAATACCACAAAAATATCATCGACAAATGGGTTAAATTCTTTATCATGAAGCAGAGTGTACGCAGCACCAATATAAAGAAAAAAATTTAAAGGATATACATTATGGAAAGACTTCATATCATTAAGGCTGAGAATAAAGGCAACCTAACAGTTTGTCTAACATTCAGTGACAATACAGTTCAAACGGTGNNNCTGGGATCTGGTTTTTCCTGTAGAAAATTTATATAGAGGTACTCTTGTCTAGCTACAAGACAACAGAGGCAAATAGTTCCTTTTCCAATTACAGCATAGTAATGGGAAGCACCATTGTGCCTGCCGTGGTTACCACAAGGCCTGTCCGCCTGCACCTGCGCCGACACGCGGCACTTCCCAAAGGATATAATCTACCCAGACTCCCCTCCTTTGCTACCGCCTCTGTTCTATCTAACCTCCCCTCCCTTCGGGAGGGGTTGGGGGGTGGGTTCAAAACTGCCACCGACTTGTCACAAGCCAGTGGCAGCGCATAAAAAAACTTACATTTTTAATTCAATTTGGCCCCCTACCCTCACGGGCTGGCTGCCAATATTATTAACTAAACTTTAAAACTATATTGAGAAATATAGTTGTCGCATGGCGAGGACTCGAACCTTCATTCATCGCACCCTGTTCGTGCACCCGCGTATCACATCAGCCATCATACATCATACATTATTGAGCCTCCACGTTACACGATTCGCTGACAACAGCCTTATATACAGAGGTTTGCGCACGTCTGTGCGCGCCTCACGCTTCCACTTTCCCGTCACTTTGCTTCCACATTGCTTCCACTTCGGCTCCCGTCCTGCGCGCGAGACAGCTGTGCGGGAGTGCGAGACAGCCATATACGAGTGCGAGTCAGCTGTATACGAACACGAATTAGCTGTATACGAGCACGAGTCAGCTGTACTCGTCGCAAAACGCTCAGCGTTTCGGGCCCAAACGGTGAGCGTTTTTCCGAAAACGGTCACCGTTTTCTGCTCCCTACAGCTGATACGGCGCTGGCGACAGCTCACCCGTAACTGGCAACAACTCTCCCAGCAGCGGCAACCGCTCTCCTGACTGTGATGGCAGCGTGTAACGAAAGTGGAACGCTCGCACACATGCCTCACCCGCGCGAGCCCCGTCTGCACAGGCATTTCCGCAGGCAAGTGAAAGGTGGAAGCATTTTTTCAAAAAACATTTTGTTTCAAAGATTGGTTTCACGTATTGCAGAAGCCACGGGGATTAACATAAAAACCGAGGCATCTGGTGGATGTCTCGGCGGATATTATTCTCTAAGGGAAAGTATCGGGAATCGTGTTACTCTTCTCCGCTGCCGTCGCTGGGAGGCAGTTCCTTAGCCTCAGTTTGCTCAATAGGTTTGACATAGTCGGAGGCACGTTCCGAGGAGATGACACTACGACCTAGGCGGCTTTCAATGTCAGCGCGTGCGTTGCGAGCTACCTCGCCACCTTCATGTGCTGTCTTACGAGATTGTGCCATACCTTTTGGATTGCGTTGGCGCGACAATTCGGTTGTGGTCACCTCAGCAAGCGTGTTCAGTGCCAGCTCTACATTGGTCATATTGTCGCGTAGGTTCTCCTTCCTCAACCCTTTATAGCGCTTGTATTCACCCGTAGTCATACCACTCCAAGCCTTAGTAAGCACATTGGTCAGCGTGGCGAAGTCTTTCGGCTCATGAATACCAGAGCGATGCCACTCATCGGTCAACTCCTTACGCATCTCAATGGAGCGCATACGCTCGTTGATCCAGCGGTCGCTGTAGCCCCGACGACGGTAGTCCTCGACGGCCATCTGGAAGGTCAGTTCAGGGTCTACCATCTGGTCGATACGCTGGGCACCCACCTCAGCAAGCCATTTCTTCACTGGCTCAGCCTTCTTCGACGGAATGCTCTGAATAATGCGAAAGATGCCCTCAAAGTCGGCGGCTTGGGTCTTGCGACGCTTGCCATCGGGGGCAATCATTTCAACAGGGGGACAAATTGTCCCCCACTTGGATTTCAGTTCAGGGTCACGGCGTAGCATCTTTTTGATGTAATCGCGTGGATTTACTGTATCGGTTAACACCTGAACTATATCCGCCACGGCAAAATAGTACTTCTCTTGTTCCGCATCCCACACAATGCGTACCTTCTTGCCCTCGAAGAACTGGATGGTGAAGTTTTCTTTCATATCTCTTGTGTATTTACAATGCAAAGATACAAATTATCCACAATATTTCCTTAAGTTCCTGACAATATTCTTATGTCAATTAATAATATCCGTCTGATACATTATTTCGAAGAACGCCTTTATGCTCTACCAGAACGTAGCAGTTGCCAATGATTACTGCCTCAAGGATTTCTTTGAGTGGATTACCAGAAGAACCGTACCAGATTTCCAATGTTTCGAAAATAAATTGGGAAGTACCGCCGCGCCCTTGCAGGTACTCGCAAAGGCCTGTCCACAGCCTGCACCCACGCCAACACGCGGCACTTCCCAAGAGGGAAAACTGCCACCGACTTGTCGCAAGCCAGTGGCAGCGCATAAAAAACTTACATTTTTAATTCACTTTGGCCCCCTACCCTCACGGGCCAGCTGCCAATATTATTAACTAAACTTTAAAACTATATTGAGAAATATAGTT
>CACWFV010000023.1 GCA_902760315.1 uncultured Bacteroidales bacterium
GTTGTGGGCGTGGAAGTCGAAGTGCTGGTCGGGGTAGCGCTTCATCATCTTGCGGAAATACTCCACCACCTGCAGGGGGTTCATCACGCCCAGCGTGTCGGGCAGCATGAAACGCTTGACCCCCTCCTTCTCCCCCTGTTTAGGGGGAGTGTCTGTAGCCTCCCCTGAACAGGGGAGGTTGGAAGGGTCTGTCAGCGCGTCCATCAGCTGGTAGACATACGCCGGGGAGTCCTTCATGCCGTTGGACCAGTCCTCCAGATAGAGGTTGACCGTGAGCCCACGGCTGTGTGCGTAGCTGACCTCCTGGCGGATGTCGGCGATGTGCTCCTCAGGCGTTTTGTGCAACTGGTGGCGGCAATGTTTCAGCGAACCCTTGGCCAGGAGGTTGATGGTCTTGCCGCCGCAGCTGGCTATCCAGTCTACCGACTGGCCGCCGTCGACGAAGCCCAGCACCTCTACCCTGTCCAGTTTTCCTATCTGGGCGGCATAGCGGCATATCATGCTCACCGCCTCACGCTCGCCCTCGGAGACGCGCGCCGAGGCCACCTCGATGCGGTCTACGTTGACCTCGCGCAAGAGTTTGCGGGCCATGACGAGTTTCTCGTGGGGCAGGAAGCTGACGCCGTTGGTCTGCTCGCCGTCGCGGAGCGTAGAGTCCATAATCTCTACAAAGGGCGGAATGCGCTTGTAGCTGTTTATTTGTTGTGCTGTTCCCATGCTTCTATCTTGTCCTTGTTCTCCACTAGAAAGTCGATGTCGTCCAGCCCATTCATCAGGCAATGTTTCTTGTAGCCGTTGATGTCGAAGTGCTCGCTGCGACCCGTGGCCATGTTGGTGACCGTCTGGCGGGGCAGGTCGACCTCTACTTCCGTCTTGGGATTGTTTTGAATTGTCAAAAACAATTCTTGCAAGAAATCTTCTGAAACGACGACGGGCAAGACGAAGTTGTTGAGCTCATTGTTCTTGTGGATGTCGGCAAAGAACGACGAGATGACCACGCGGAATCCGTAGCCCGCAATGGCCCATGCCGCATGTTCGCGACTGCTGCCGGAGCCGAAGTTCTTGCCTGCTACGAGGATGCAGCCACCGTAGCGGGGGTCGTTGAGCACGAAGTCCTTGTTGGGTGTTCCGTCGGCGTTGTAGCGCCAGTCGCGAAACAGGTTGTCGCCAAAGAAGCGCTCCTCGCGGGTGGTGGCCTTCAGGAAACGGGCGGGAATGATCTGGTCGGTATCTACGTTCTCCAAAGGCAGGGGGACGCAGGTGGAGGTGATGATGTCAAATTTCTGTTTCATAGTAGTGTACGTGGGTCGGTGATTACTCCTGTTACGGCTGCTGCGGCTGCTACCAGCGGCGATGCGAGAATGGTGCGACTGCCAGGTCCCTGGCGCCCCTCGAAATTGCGGTTAGAGGTAGATACGCTCAGTTTGCCGGCAGGAATTTTGTCATCATTCATGGCCAGACAAGCCGAACAACCGGGCTGACGAATCTCAAAACCGGCATCCTGTAGTATTTTATCAAGGCCTTCGTCTGCTATCTGCTGGCTCACAGCCCACGAACCAGGAACGAGCCACGCCACCACGTCGGGAGCCTTGCGCCGGCCTTTGACGATAGAGGCAAAGGCGCGGAAGTCCTCCAGGCGCCCGTTGGTGCAGGCACCCAGGAAGACGTAGTCAACCTTCTTGCCCAGCAATTTCTCGCCAGCATTGAAACCCATATACTGCAGGGCTTTCTGGAATCCCTGCTCAGGCATCTTGGCCTCGGCAGCGGTGACGGGAATAGACTCGCTGATGCCTATGCCCATGCCGGGATTGGTGCCGTAGGTGATACGTGGCTCAATGTCCTTGGCATCGAAGTGCAACTCCTTGTCGAATACGGCATCGGGACTGCTCTGCAGGGTCTTCCAATAGTTGACAGCCTTGTTCCATGCTTCGCCCTTAGGGGCATACTCCTTGTCCTTCAGATAAGCAAACGTCACCTCATCAGGGGCTACGAAACCGCCACGGGCGCCCATCTCTATCGAGAGGTTGCAGAGCGTCAGACGGCCTTCCATCGAGAGGTTCCTGACCACCTCACCACTGTACTCCACGAAGTAGCCCGTTGCGCCGCTGGTAGTCAATTGGGACATCAGGTAGAGCGCCACGTCCTTGGCGGTAACACCCGTCTGCAACCGTCCGTCGATGGTGATGCGCATGGAGCGGGGCTTCTGCTGCAGGATACATTGTGAGGCCATAACCATCTCAACCTCCGACGTGCCAATGCCAAAGGCTACGGCTCCCATGGCGCCATGGGTGGAGGTGTGGCTGTCGCCGCAGACGATGGTCATGCCGGGCAGCGAGAGTCCTTTCTCAGGACCCACAACGTGGATGATGCCGTTGTCCTTGGACATCACACCATAGTGGGTCAGCCCAAACTCCTGGGCGTTCTGCGCCAAGGTGTCTACCTGCTTGCGCGACACGGGGTCGGCAATGGGCTTGTCTTGGTCGTGTGTAGGCGTATTGTGGTCGGGCATGCAGAATATCTGCTCAGGACGGAAACACTTCAGACCGCGGGCACGCATGCCGTCAAAGGCCTGGGGCGACGTCACCTCATGGCAGTAGAGCCGGTCTATGTAAAGTTGTGTGGGACCGTCGGCTACCTGCTGCACGACGTGGCTGTCCCATATCTTGTCAAATAGTGTGTTCATCAGTCTTCTTTCTTGAATTTATTGATACAGTCTATGTAGGCCTCTACGGAGGCTGTCACAATATCGGTATTGGCACCAAAACCATAGTACAGGCTGCCGTCATACTCCACCTGCATGTGCACTTTGCCGACATCGTCGGAACCCTTGGAAATGGCCTGGATGGTAAACTCCTTCAGCGTCATCTGCTTCACGATAATCTTCTTCAGGGCCTTGATAGCTGCATCCACTGGTCCGTTACCAGAGGCGGCGGCTTCAAACTTCTGCCCGCTAATATCAAGTCCGATGGAGGCTACGCTCTTCACGCCCTTACCGGTAGTAACCTGCAGGAAGTCGAGCCGCACGGCGTGGGTCTCGGCAGTATCGGCACCGGCCAGCATCAGCACATCGGCATCGGTCACCTCTTTTTTCTGGTCAGCCAGTACAAGGAATTTCTCGTAGACCTTGTCAAGCTTGTCCTCCGTCAGTTCCACGCCATTGACGCTCAGCCGGTGTTTCAGGGCGGCACGGCCGGAGCGAGCTGTCAGTACAATGGAGTTATCGTCAATGCCCACATCCTTGGGGTCCATAATCTCGTAGGTGTGGACATTCTTCAGCACGCCGTCCTGATGAATGCCACTGGAGTGGGCAAAAGCGTTACGCCCCACGATGGCTTTGTTGGGCTGCACAGGCATGTTCATCAGCGAGGAGACCATGCGGCTGGTGGGATAAATCTTGGTAGTGTTGATGTTGGTCTCAATGCCCAGCGACTTGTGGCATTTCAGTATCATGGCTATCTCTTCCAGCGACGTATTGCCGGCACGCTCTCCAATGCCATTGATGGTGACTTCCACCTGGCGGGCTCCAGCCATGACGCCATTGAAGGTGTTGGCCGTGGCCATGCCCAGGTCGTTGTGGCAATGGGTGGAGATGATGGCGCAGTCTATGTTGTCGACATGTTCCTTGAGGTACTTGATTTTCTCGTAGTACTCCTGGGGCAGACAGTAGCCCGTGGTGTCGGGAATGTTGACAACGGTGGCTCCTGCCTTGATGACGGCCTCCACAACGCGCGCCAAGTACTCGTTGTCGGTACGGCCGGCATCCTCACAGTAGAACTCAACGTCGTCAACAAAGCGCTTGGCATACTTCGTGGCGGCAACAGCACGCTCCAGAATCTCCTCACGCGTGGAGTTGAACTTATAGCGGATGTGCTCGTCGGAGGTACCTATACCGGTATGGATGCGCTTGTGCTTGGCATACTTCAGGGCGTCAAAGGCCACCTCAATGTCGCGCTCTACGGCGCGCGTCAAGGCACATATCGTGGGCCATGTGACGGCCTTGGAAATCTCGATAACGGAGTTGAAATCGCCGGGGCTGCTGATGGGAAATCCTGCCTCAATCACGTCGACGCCCAACTGCTCCAGGGCCTTGGCCACCTGAATCTTCTCAACGGTGTTCAGCTGGCAGCCGGGCACCTGCTCGCCGTCGCGAAGTGTTGTGTCGAAAATGTACAATCTGTCGCTCATAATCTTTACTTTATTAGAAATGTTATTCTGTTCTCTGCATCTGTGTCTCTGCATCTGTGTCTCTGCATCAACACAAAAAAGCCTCTCTGCACCCGGAAGTGAGAAAGGCTCGTTGTCGTATGGAATCTTTATTCTTTCATCTTCATATCAGCATACCTCATCACTTCCGGCTACGTGGCGCAGTCGAATAATAATAATGTTGCTAATCAGATTCAGACTTTTCATCTACTTGTTTTTTGAAATCGGCTGCAAAGTTACACATTTCTCGTAAACTACACAAACAATTTGAAGGTTTTTTGTGTCAATTTATAATAATTTGTTACTTTTTCAACACTTTCAGCACCCGTAGCGCGACTTACTGGTGCTGGTCGCGCAACAGGTCGTTGACGGTCTTGACGGGATTGAACGTGCCCAGAGGTACCTCCACGAAGACGGTAGACCAATTGCTCATGGCGCCGTTCCACAGTCCGGGCAACTCCAGAGCCTGCAGCTCCTTGCCGCTCTTGGACTTCTGAGAGATGAAGCCCGTGCTCTTGTCAACATACTGGGGCAGGTCGAAGGCATTGCCCTTGTAGTCCTTGACGGCGCAGACCAGGTCGACGGGATTGAAGTGGGTGCCCTTGGTGAACATCTCCATGTACTCCTTGTTCGACTTGTCTATCTGGCTGGACTCCAGAATCTGGAGCGAGACGGTACCGTCCTGGTTATAAGTAAGGAACGGACCACCACCAGGCTCGCCAACATTCTTCACCACACCGCAGACGCGCATCGGGCGGTTCAGCTTCTCGCGCAGATAGGCAGCATCCACCTTACGGCCCTTGGGATTGGTGCACAGGCACTTCTCCACAAACTGGGCTATCTCCGTCAGCTGAGCATCGGTGGCTCCGGCGTCCAACAGGCGCAGATACTCAAAAGCCTTCTTCTGCAGTTCTACCAGCACGCCGGCAATAATCTGCTTCCACTCTACGGTCTCAGGCTTCAGGCGGTCGGGCACGACGTTGTCAATATTCTTCACGAAGATGACGTCGGCGTCAATCTCGTTCAAGTTCTCTATCAGCGCACCATGGCCACCGGGACGGAACAGCAGCGAGCCGTCGCTATTGCGGAACGGGGTGCCGTCGGGGTTGGCGGCAACGGTATCGGTAGAGGGCTTCTGCTCGGAGAAGCTGATGTCGTACTTGATGCCATACTTCTGGGCATAGAGGTCGGCTTTCTGGGCTACCTTCTGCTTGAAGAGTTCCATGTGCTCGTGGGAAACGGTAAAGTGGACATGAGCCTCACCGTTAGACGCGGCATAGAGGGCGCCCTCCACCAGGTGTTCCTCCATCGGGGTGCGCGGTCCCTCGGCATAGTTGTGGAACAGCAACAAACCTTTGGGCAACTGTCCGTAGTTCAAGCCCTCGGCCTTCAGCATGTTGGCGGCAACGGCCTTGTAGTTGCCTTCTGCCATCAGCGCTTTGACGCCCTTGCCGTTGTTCTTCTGGCAGGCGGCGTCAAGCTCGCCAAAGAAGGCAAACTTCTCGATATTGTCGAAATACTTCTTCTCGAAATCCGTGGTAGGCACGTCGTAGTCGGCATCGACAAAGGCAAACATGTCCTTGAACATGCGGCTGGCAGCACCGGAGGCGGGTACAAACTTCACCACTTTCTTGCCCTCGGCCTTATATGCCTGCCAAGCGTCGACATACTGCTTGCGCTCGGCGTCGGTGGGGGCTACGATACCATTGCCGATGGCGGCAGCAGCCTCAAGTTTCAGAAACGGGAAACCAGTCTTAAACTGTCCCAGTTGGGTCTCAATCTGCTGCTCAGAGATTCCCTTCTGAGCCAGCTGTTGCAGATCTTGTTGTGTCAGCATAATGTTTTTAGAATTTTTAAGTTATTGTTTGTTCTTTTTTTCGTTACTCTTCTTTTTGGTCTAACTCCTCGTAGACGGAATTGTTTGACTTGTATTCAGGAACTATCTCCTTCATCTTCTTCACCGTAGCCATGTTGTCGTAGTGCTTGGAAATTTCGATGAGCTCGTCAATGTCCTTCGACACTTCAGCATAGTCGTACTTACGCACCTCGGCTATGCGGATTTTCTCATGGAACGTGGGCTTGGTGCCTTCCAGGTCGTTGAGCACCTCTTCATATAGTTTCTCACCAGGGCGCAGGCCGGTGTACTTGATTTCAACATTCTTGGCACCGCTCAGCCTGATCATGCGCTGAGCCAGGTCTGCTATGCGCACGGGCTTACCCATGTCGAAGACGAAGATTTCGCCGCCATTGCCCTTGGTACCGGCCTCCAACACCAGTTTGCAGGCCTCCGGTATGAGCATGAAGTAGCGCACAATGCGCTCGTCGGTAACCGTAACGGGACCGCCGTTGCGTATCTGCTCCTTAAACAGGGGGATGACGGAACCATTGGACCCCAGCACGTTGCCGAAACGGGTGGTCACAAACTGGGTCTGGCAGGTGTTGCCCAAAGCCTGAACGTAGATTTCGCAGATGCGCTTCGAGCAACCCATGACATTGGTGGGATTGACAGCCTTGTCGGTAGATACCATCACGAATTTCTTCACGCCATACTTCACGCTCAGGTCGGCTATGACCTTCGTGCCGTAGATGTTGTTCTGCACAGCCTCCGAGGGGTTGCTCTCCATCATGGGCACGTGCTTGTAGGCGGCGGCATGGAACACATAGTCCGGACGGAACTCCTTGAAGATGCTCTCCATGCGGTCCTGCTTGCAGATGGAGGTCACAACGATTTCCGACGCTACATTCGGGAACATCTTGTCCATCATCAGCTGCAAGTCGTGCTCCGGGGTCTCTGCCTGGTCTATGAGCATCATGGCCGCGGGCTTGTAGGCGGCTATCTGGCGCACCATCTCGGAACCGATGCTGCCGGCAGAACCGGTTATCAGGATGCGACGGCCGGAAAGCAACTCGCCTACCGACTTCATGTCGACGCGAATCTCGTCGCGCGGCAACAGGTCTTCCACGCTGACCTCCTTTAGGTGCAGGTCGTTATCGACAGCGCCCTCTTCCAGCTCACCATCCTTTACGGTGACCTCCTTGGCAGACTCGGACATGAAGATTTTCACGCCTTCGGCCAGCAGCCTGTCTTGCAGCTTCTGGTCGTTGCGGAAGTCTTCAAGGCGTTGCGTGGCTATCAGCACGCCCTCAATACGCAGGCGCTTGATAATCTGCGAGATGTCGTCGCCAGCATTATACACATGGAGACCCATCACCCTGTTATGACTCGTGAAATTACTGTCGGGAGAGATGAAACCCTTCACGTTGAAGTGGGCAGGACTCTGAGAACGGATGTTCTTGGCCAGTCCGACACCACCCTCCATGGCTCCGTAGATGAGCACGCGCATGGCTCTGGCATCGAGCGTCGTCACCTCGTACAGGGTCTTCACCAGGACTCTGAGTGCCCACATCATCAGCGTGGCGATGGTGTACATCAGGATGATGTGGCGGAAAGCCAGGTGGTAAAAAATGTCGCCAGGATAGTAGAGCACCATGAAATGCATCAGGTAGGCTATGGCCAGCGACACGGCGTTGGCATAGAACACGCGCGTCAGGTCGACAAACGAAGAATAGCGGATGATGCCTGAATAGGTATGGAACATGCGGGCGCCCACGAAACTGGGTATGGCGTACATCACCAACGTCCTCAGCAACATGAGCTGATTGATGGATACCGTACGGCGGAAGATGAATATCCAATAGGTAATGATGCCGGCTAACACTAAAATCAAGAAGTCTAACAACAGGATTCCCCAATAAGGCAAAGCATTTCTGCTGAAATACCAACTCAAGACTCTCTTTACAGGTTTTATCATAGTAACTTGTTGCTCCAGATTATTATTTAGGTTGCAAATTTACGAAGAATTCTCGCATCTGCAAAATATTTATCCACTTATTTTGCGGAAAGGGGCAAAGAATTGATGTGTCCCTCAGCCACAGACTTCGTCTACGCTGACGTCGAAGTCGGCTGTTGGCACTTCTGCAACACGCTGGAAGGGGAAGCAGACTCCTATCTTACGAAGCCGCGGGTGAGCTGAAAGAAAGCGGTCATAGTAGCCACGACCGCGCCCCAGCCGATGGCCTGCCGCATCAAAGGCCATACCGGGAACAAGTGCCACCTCTATCTGGTCAGCTTCTAAAAAGGGGTCACCGGCTGGTTCCAGTATGTGGAAGGCTCCCTCCACCAAGTCGTCTTCTGAGCGGTAACGCCGCAACTCCATCTGCTCGTCGTCGACCACCTTGGGCAACACAATGGTGCGCCCGGCCCTGACCAGTTGGTTCAGCAGGGGACGGATGTCTACCTCGTCGGCCAGCGGCCAATAGCCCATCAGCACCTGACAGTCGGCCAGGCGCACGGCCAACTGTTCGACAACGTGCTGCGACATGGCGGACAACTGTGCGGAATGCAGGTGCTTGGCGTCGCGCATCTGCTGGCGCAACAGGGGCTTGGTCAGAGCACCATTGCGAGCAGAAAACTCGCAGCCGCAATATTGCTGGTTATAGAATCCATAGGCCTTGAGTAACTGGTTACGCCGTTCCTGCAGTCCGCCCTTGCGCCAGTTCTGGGCCCAGAAGCTGACACCCCCGACGGCCTGCTCTGCGGCACGTCCGGCACGCTCTATCTGTTCCAGACTCTTCCAACGGCTAGAAGCCAGCGTGGTGGCAAAATGCGGTATACCCAGTTCACGGGCTTTGCGGGCAGCGGCCAACAGGCGTACCGCAAAGCACTTCTCGCAACGGCGCCCGCGCTCCGGCTCGTCTTCCAGTCCGCACACGCTCTGGCGCCACGACTCGTGGTCGTAGTCGTCGTCTATCCACTTGATGCCAAGCGTCTCCGCATGGCGCTTGCTTTCCTCCTTACGAATGCGGTATTCCTCGCGGGGCCAGATGTTGGGGTTGTAATAATAGATAATGGGTTGCACGCCTTGTTGCAACAGCCACTCCACAATAGCTGACGAACAGGGGGCGCAACACGCATGCAGCAACACCTGGCTCACACCGGCAGGAACCGTGATACTACTCATAGTCCTCTGGCTTTCCAGATGCGCTCCTTGGCATCGTTAATCTCCTGGAACTTTTTCTCGGCAGCCTTGCGGATGTCCTCGCCCAGGGCGGCCACCTTGTCGGGATGGTGCTCCAGGGCCAGGCGACGGTAGGCGCGCTTCACCTCGTCGTCACTGGCATTGGGCGACACGCCCAGCACCTGGTAGGCCGACTCCAGGTCGTTCTTGCCCATGCCCAGCATGGAGTCCACCTCGTCCACAGACATCTGCATCCACTGGGCACACTCCTTCATGGCCTCCACCTCGCTGGCGTCCACACGGCCGTCGGCCTGTGATATCAACACCAGGAAATTGAGCAGCTGCAGACGCTGGGCATGGTCCATGTTCATGGCTATCTGGCGGCAACAGTCAGCCACGGTGTTCTTAAACTGCCGCTCCCCCACTCGCTTCTGCTCGTCAAACAGCCGGCGCAGTATTTCGTCGCCCTGCTGACTGGCCACGTCGCCAAAGTTCTGGCGCAGCATGTTTCTCACCAGTTCCATCTCGGAGTGCATCACCTTGCCGTCAGCCTTGATGATGTAGGAAGCCAGCACCAGCATGGAGAACAGGAAACTGTTGCGCTGTCCCTGGACCTGCTGTTCATATGAGCGGGTCTGATAGCCGCTATAGCCGTCAAAGGTGCCCTGGGTTTCGGGGGTGTTCACACCGTCTAACATGTTGTCGAAGAGTCCTCCGAGCACAATACCTGCCAGCGCTCCCAGTGGGCCGCCGCTCATGAATCCGAGGATTCCGCCTATCCATTTTCCTAATGCCATTCTTCTATCCTTATTTTATTTCTTGATTTCTATGTCGCGCTTCACGTTGTTGCGAATCTTGGTCAGATAGCCCTTCATGCCCTCGGCGTCTTTCTGGTCTATAATCTCCAGCAGCTCTTTCAACTCCGTACGGATCTGGGCCACCTGGTCGTGGGTATAGGGGTTGAACAGGATTTCCTGCAGCAGATAGTCGTCCTCGTTGAGCACGCCCTTGGCTATGCGCATGTGGCGCTTGAAAGTAGTGCCCGGCGCGTCCTGGTGCTTCATCACGGCTGCAAAGACGAATGTCGACACAAAAGGTATGGACAGCGAGTAGGCCACCGTCTTGTCGTGCTCCTCGAAGCTGTACTCATAGATGTTGAGCCCAAGTTTCTGGTAGAGGTCCTTGAAGAAGATGCGCCCCATGTAGTCGCCCTCGCTGATGATGATGGCGTTTTCCTCAGACAGCTGCTGCAAGTTGGCAAAGGTGGGACCGAACATGGGGTGGGTAGAGACGTAGCGCATGCCCGTCTGTTCGTAGAAGTCACGCAAGTCGGTCTTCACCGAGGCTATATCGCTGATGATACACTCCTTGGGCAGATAGGGTATCACCTCGCGGAAGACAGGAATGGTGTACTTCAGCGTCACGGCATTGATGAGCAACTCCGGCTGGAAGGCCTTGATCTCGTCGTACGTGGTGAAGCGCTGGCAGTTGTAGGTAAACCGCATGCGCTTGGCATCGCGCTCAAAGACGGCTACCTCGTGGTCAAAGCTCAGCAGGTCGATGAAGAAGCTCCCCATCTTGCCTGCCCCCATTACAAGTATTCTCATTGGTTCAATGATTTCTATTTGTTGACAATTTTTATTTGTTCACAATTTCTATCTGCTGGCGCACCGACTCTTCGTGAATGCTCTCAAACACCTTGGCCACAAACTCGGCGCCCATGCCGGTCAGCGTTCCCTGCACGCCGCGCTTCTCCAGTATCTCGTTGTAGCGCGAGGCCTGCAGCACGGTCATGTTGTGCTCCTTCTTGTAGTGGCCTATCTCGCGGCACACGGCCATGCGCTTAGACAGGATTTCCATCAACTGGTTGTCCAGGTCGTCTATCTGCTTGCGCAACTGCTGGATGCTCTCCGTGGTGATGTGCTCGTCGCGGATGACAAGCAACGACAGGATGTAGTCCAGCACGTCGGGCGTCACCTGCTGCTTGGCGTCGCTCCACGCCTTGTCGGGGTCGCAATGGCTCTCTACTATCAGTCCGTCGAAACCCAGGTCCATGGCCTGCTGGCACAGGGGGGCTATCAGTTCGCGGCGGCCACCGATGTGGCTGGGGTCGCTAATGATGGGTAACTCCGGTATGCGGCGGTGCAACTCAATGGGAATCTGCCACATAGGTGCGTTGCGGTAAATCTTTTGTTCATAGCTGGAGAAGCCACGGTGAATGGCTCCCAGGCGCTTCACGCCAGCCTGGTTCAGACGCTGCAGGGCGCCTATCCAGAGTTCCAGGTCGGGGTTCACGGGGTTCTTCACAAACACTGGGATGTCTACGCCCTTCAAGGCGTCGGCCAGAGCCTGCATAGCAAAGGGGTTGGCCGTGGTGCGGGCTCCTATCCACAGGATGTCCATGTCGTATTTCAGCGCCAGTTCCACGTGTTCGGGTGTAGCCACCTCGGTAGACACCAGCATCTTGGTCTCATCCTTCACCTGCTTCATCCACACCAAGGCGGGCTCGCCATGGCCTTCAAAGCCGCCGGGCTTGGTGCGTGGTTTCCACACGCCGGCACGGAAGTTGTGGCAGCCTTTCAGCGCCAGCTGGCGGGCCGTTTCCATCACTTGTTCCTCGGTCTCTGCCGAACAGGGTCCGGCAATCACAAAGGGACGTTCGTTGTCACTCGGTAAGTTCAGTTTTTCTAGTTCCAGTTCCATCTTATAATGTGTTTTTTATTCTTTCTAATGCTTCTTCTAATTTCTCCTCCTTGGCGCACAGCGAGATGCGGATGTAGCGCTCGCCATTCGTACCGAAGATGAAGCCGGGGGTAATGAACACTCTGGCCTCGTGCAGCACGCGCTCCGTCAGGTCCTCGACGTTCTTGACACTCTCCGGTATCTTGCCCCACAGGAACATGCCTACCTGACGCTTGTCGTACCGGCAGCCCAACGCGTCCATGATGCGCTCGGCCCACTGGCGGCGGCGGGCATAGGTCTCGATGTTGTACTCCCGATGCCACGCCTCGTCGTTGTTGTAAGCCTCGGCAGCGGCCAGCTGGATGCCGCGGAAGGTGCCGCTCTCTATGTTGCTTTGCACCTTCAGTATCCACGAGATGAAGGTGGGGTTCGACGCACACAGCCCCACGCGCCAGCCGGGCATGTTGTGGCTCTTCGACATCGAGTTGAACTCTATGCAGCACTCCTTGGCGCCGGCGACTTGCAAGATGCTCAGGTGCTCCTCGCTCAGGATGAAGCTGTAGGGGTTGTCGTTGACCACCACCAGGCCGTGCTTCTGGGCAAAGTTGACCAGCCGCTCGTAGGTCTCCATGCGGGCACGTCCGCCGGTGGGCATGTTGGGATAGTTGGTCCAGAGCAGTTTGCAGCGCGACTCTTTGCGGCTCACTATCTGCTCCAACTGTTCAAAGTCGGGCTGCCAGCCATTGTCCTCGCGCAGGTCGTAGTTTACGACCTTAGCACCCAGTATCTTGCTCAGCGACGTGTACGTGGGGTAGCCGGGGTTGGGCACCAGCACCTCGTCACCGGGATTCACAAAGGCCAGCGTCACGTGCAGTATGCCCTCCTTGGAGCCTATCAGGGGCAGCACCTCGCTCTTGGCGTCAAGGTCTACGCCGTACCAACGTTGGTAGAAACGGGCCATGGCCTCGCGCAGCTCTGGCGTGCCCTGGGTGGGCTGATAGCCGTGGGCGTCGGGCCTGCGGGCCACCTCGCACAGTTTCTCGATGGTCTGCTCCGAGGGTGGCATGTCGGGACTGCCGATGGCCAACGAGATAATGTCCTTGCCCTCGGCATTGAGTTGGGCTACTTCCTTCAGTTTGCGGCTGAAGTAGTATTCCTGTACTAAGCTTAATCTTTCTGCTGGTTGTATCATATTGCTTTTTTTTACATGGTTTGTTTTCCGTCTTTGTATTCTCCCAGTATCTTGAAGTCCTTGGTCAGCGGGATGATGGCGTCAATGGACTGGCGGTAGCGCGTCAGGTCGTTGTACATCACGTCGACATAGAACAAGTACTCCCACTCGCGCCCGATGATAGGCAGCGACTGAATCTTCGTCAGATTGATGTGGTAGAACGACAAGATGGCCAGCACATGGGCCAGCGAACCCTCCTCGTGGGGCAGCGAGAACACCATGCTGGCCTTGTCGGTCTCCGTCAGCGGGCGCAGCAGGTCGGCCTTGTTGGGATTGCTCACCACCAGGAAGCGCGTAAAATTGTGCTTATTGTCCTCGATGTGGTCCTCCAGCACCTTCAGACCGTAAAGCCGCGCGGCCTCGGCATGGCAGATGGCGGCCCACCCGCTCCTGCCCTCCTCGGCTATCATCTTGGCGGAGCCGGCGGTGTCCTCGGCCTCCACATTCTTCAGCTGTGGGTGGCGGGCCAGAAAGTCGCGACACTGCATCAGGGCCACGGGGTGCGAGTGTACCTCGCTGATGGTGCCCCAGTCGTCGTCAGGCAGGCAGCAGATGCAATGGGTGATGTGCAACTTATGCTCGCCCACAATGGTGGTGCCCGAATTGCGCAGCAGCTCGTAGTTGTGCAGCAGCGAACCGGCTATGGTGTTCTCAATGGCCGTCATGCCTATCATCGTGGGGTCCTTCTGCAGGCACTCAAACACCTGCTCAAACGTGGAGCAGCACTCCAGCTGTATCTGCTCGCCCTCGAAGTAGAGGTGGGCGGCTATGTCGTGAAACGAGCCCGTCAGTCCTTGTATCGCTATTCTCTTCATACTATTATTATATACCTCTTTTTATCAATAAGTCCCGCTTTCACGTTGTCTGTGAAGCGGGACCCTTATTTTTGTTTATCTTCTCATTTGTCTACTTACATACGGTCTACCGCTTCACAGCCTGCTGTAAAGTAAAAGTAATAGCCGTAAAAATAAGCGTTCAACATGTTCATTGTCTCATCCGTTATCGTTAATTGCCTGCAAAAGTATAACTTTTTCCTGAATTCTGCAAACATTTGGGCGGAAAAGTTTACTTTTTTCTTTCAACATGCATCATTATTCAGATTACCACGCAGTAATCATACTTTGTCTGCCAGGTATAGAAGTTGTCAAGTTGTCAAGTTGTCAAAATGTCAATAAGCGTGGTTTTACCGTTACCTAAAAATTGGGAATTATATTAAATAGTATATATATTATATATAATATATATACTATTTATTTTTAGGTGTCTTTTTCTAAATTCTCCCTAACACACTCAAAACGGCCCTTATTGACATTTTGACAACTTGACAACTTGACAGTTTGCTGGCAAGGTAGACACACCCGTGTAAGTTTTTCTTACTTTCTACACACGCACACACACTTTTTGGGCGGAACTCTTGACAGTGGGTATCTTTTTTTTGTATCTTTGCACTATGAATGTTACGCGCGGGTGCCACGCCGTTACCCTGCTACGGAGAGCCGTGACAACCCGCCCACAGAAGGAGCTGGCTGACAGAAAAAAGGCACTGACGGTGAGCGGAACTCAGTGTACAGTGGGATTCAGGTTGCGCTGCAGGAAGAAGGCACGGGTGGCGAGGAAGTAGAGGGCCACGCCAAAGGCATTGACCAAGGCCACGGTCCAGAAGGCGGCGCCGTAACCCAGGTGCTCGGCGACGATGCCGCCCAGGAGAATGCCCAGTCCCATGCCGATGTCCCAGGAGATGAGGATGGTGGAGTTGGCCGTGCCACGCTGATTGTTGGGAGCCACATTGATGGTCATGTTCTGGAAGGCCGGCCACATGTGACCATTGCCCAAGCCGATGAGCAGGGCTGAACCATAATAACCGACGAAGGTGAAGAGGTCGCCGTCGAACAGCGTAGGCATCAGGATGAACAGCGTATAGCCCACCAGGGAGATGCACATGCCCGTGGCGGCATTGTGGGTCAGCAGTCCACGACGCAGGGCTCGCCCACCCTGCAGGCGGGACAGCATGAGGCCCACGGAGCAGAGCATGAAGTAGGTACCCGTGCCACCGGTGATGCCCAACTGCTCCTTGCCGTAGATGGCCAGGTAGTTGCTGAGCACGCCGAAGCAGAAGCCGAAGGCCACCATGTTTAATCCCAGCAGCCAGCCGCGCAGCAGGAAGAAACGGTCCATGGAGAGTTTGCGCTTGTTGCGCTGAACAGCCTTCACCGGCAGCTGGACCGTAGCATCGACCAGCCAGCCCAGACAGGCCACGACGAGGGCTATCCAGAACAGCAGCTGGAAACTCTGCGTCCAGCGGTACAGGAAGATGCCGATGGTGGGGGCTATGGCCATGGCCAGATTGTTGGACAGTCCGTAGTAGCCGATGCCCTCGGTGCGGCGCGAGGAGGGCAGCACGTCGATGGCCACCGTGGAGTTGGCTACAGTCAGGGCGCCAAAGGGTCCCCCATGCAGCGTACGGACAATGGTGAACAGGAGCAGCGTGGACGCTGCCAGATAGCCGGCAAAGAAGATGGAGAAGGCGGCAAAGCAGACCATGAGCACCTGCTTGCGGGGAAACGAGTCGACGAAGTAGCCGCTGAAGGGGCGAAACAGCAGGGCGGTGATGGTGTAGCCCGACAAGACCAGTCCGATGACGTCCTTGGTAGCACCGAAGTGTTCGCTGAGGTAGAGCGGCAGCAGGGGTGTGAGCACGTAGAAGGCAAAGAAGAGGGCAAAGTTGGCAGCCATCACCTTGCAGTAGTTAAGGTTCCAGAGTCTTTCGTCAGTCATGGAGCTTATAGGTCAAAGATGAACAACAACGACAGCGTGAGCTCCGTCAGAAGCACATAGAACAGCAGCAGGGCTGCCGACTGACGGATGCCGTGAAGCAGGGCGTCGTAGACATCCTGCAAGGTGTCGAAGGTGCCGGCGATGATGCCGTAGAACGAGCCCAGCGCAATGATGCCAAACGCCACTAGCGGTACCAAGGCCTGCGAGAAGGGCGAAGCCCAGAGCGAACCCGTGGCCGAGAGCAGAATGGCATGGGGTATGGCCGTCATCAACGCAATGACGCCCACATAGACCGCCAGCAGAAGAGAGGTCATGATGCGCGCCCGGCTCTCGCGGTAGCTGCTGCCCACTCGGAGCACGCCACAGCGCACCAATACACCATAGCCCATCGACAGCAACAGCAGCCATACCAGTTGCGGACGGGCCAGCGACTGGGCGAAGTGTCCGAAAAACCAGCGCAGTCCCTGGCCAGACAGCAGCGAACGGATGCCGCTATCGGGAAATACGGCGCTGAGCAGCCACGACACCAGCATGGTGAGTAGCTGCAGGACAAACAGCGTCAGGGCAATATGTGGAAGAAACCTCTTCATTCTTCATTCTTCATTCTTCATTCTTCATTCTTAACTCACTCCATGTCGGGTTCGAGATTATCGATGTCGAGGATGCGCAGTTGCAGGGCACGCACCACGAGGCGGGTGGCATTGACGCTTTCGCCTCCGGGAAACAGCTTGCGCACCAACTCCATCTGGCGTTTCTCCAGACTCTTGACGCCAAAGGGCATGCCGCGCAGGGCGGTTATCTGCTCCTTGGTATAGCCCAAGGCCAGGTGGCGCAGGAAACGCTCGTCGTACTCGTCGATTTCGTAATTGATAAGAGCTTCCTGGCGAGCCAGCTGTGCAGAGACGGCGTGTTTGAAACGGCCTACAATCTTCTGCAGGATGGGCTCGTTGAACACCAGCTGCTTGCCCTCCATGACGGCTATGACGTCGCGGCGCGTCAGCAGTTCTCCGGTCTTCAGGATGATGCCGTCGGCACCAGCGTCGAGCACGTCGACCCAGAGTTTCTCGTTCAATATCTCGCCCGTGAAGATGAGTATCTTGACCTGCTTGTACATCTCCTTGGTCTGGCGGCATATCTCGACGCCGACAGTAGTGGAGCCACCCAGTCCCAGGTCGAGCAGCACCAGGTCGGGCTGCTGTTGTTTGATGAGGCGCCAGTAGCTGGCCTCGTTGTCTGCGGTGCCGATGATGTCGGCCTCAGGTATTTCGTTGCGTACGATGCCTTCCGTACCTTTCAGTTCGAGGGGGACGTCCTCGACGATGATGAGTTTAAACTTTTCCATTGTATCTGGGTAATGTGATGTTGACTATGTTTTGACTGATGACGATGCCACACGCCCGACGTGCGGTAGCCTCGCCGTGTTCGCGGACTATCTGGCGCGCTATGAGCCAGTCGACGTGCGAGGGCTGTCCGGCCAGCGTCAACTGGAACTTCACGTAGCGTTCGTCCTTGGGCTCAGTCTGTACGTCGGTGGGGTTCAGCAGTTCCACCAAGTAGCGCAGCATGTTGGCGTTGCCTACGACGCGCTGTCCCAAGAAGTCGGTGGGCTGCACGTGCATCTTGATGTGCTCCACCTGGGAGATGGCCTGCTGTATGAGTATGCCGTAGAGGTCGCGATAGAATCCCGTCACCTCGGCCAGCGGCGCCAGTTCACGGGAGTCTACCAGCTGGCGGATGCGCGAGGGGTAGTACATCGTCTCGTGTTTCAGCGTGGAGAGACAGTTGTCCAGCACGCTGTTGGCCACGTGCAGATTGTCGTTCTCCAGTTCAGCGCGGTGCAGTTCGTCGTTGGCCATTTCAAGGGTAGACTGCTGCATGCTCTCCTGTCGGAAGCGGTGGTAGAGCCGGTGGCGGTAGTAGAGCATGTAGTAGGCTGGAGCTATCAGCACCAGCAACACCAGCAGCAGGTAGACGGCTATGCGCTTGTTTTGCTGCGACTGCTCCATGGTGCGGCAGTAGTCGCCCAGCGTGGCGTCGGCACTGAGTTCTTTGAAGAGCTGGGTGTACACCTTATTATTATATGCGTAGACGGCCCACTCGTGGAGCGCCAAGGCTGCCACGGCACTCTCGTTGCGTATGTCGAGTATGATTTGGTAGTTCGTATCCAGTCCGTCGTGCAGCCACTGTATTTCGGCCACGTTGCCCTGGTCGCCAAAAGGTTGCAGCAACAGTTGTCCGCCGGGCTGCTGCTGACGGTAGTGGGCGTTGAGGGCCTCTATACACGAGTCGGCAAACTGCAGGGTGCGACTGTACGTGCCGTTAATGTTGGAGAAGTAGGCAGAGTCGGCAAAGATGTGGGCACGGTCCAAGGGACTGACGGCTGTCAGTTGTTGGCTACTGGCTGTCAGCAAATGACCCGGAGCCAATAGCCAGTAGCTTAGGGCCAACACCATTCTGACCACGCCCTTGGGCAGCCGGAAGTAGAAGCGTGAGCCCCTGCCCTCTTCGCTTTCTGCCTGTAGCAGACAGACGCTGAAGAGTCTGCTGGTCTTGCGGTATTTCTCGATAATGCCTTTACAGTTCATCAGCCCGAAGCCATGGCCCTGCTGCACCTTGTGGTCGAAAACGTGGGCCAGCTGGTCGGCCGTCATGCCGTGGCCCGTGTCCCGAACCGACAGTTCCACATAGTCGGCACCCTCGCTGGCAGCCACCTCCACGCTGCCTCCCTCAGCCGTAAACTTGCGTGCATTGTCGGCCAGCGTGTTCAGCATGAACAGCGTCAGCACGCGGTCTGCCTTGACCGTAGCGGCGGTAGGTCTGACGCTCAGCGTCACGCCCTTCATGCTGAAGCTGGTCTTGCTGCGTGCCACGATGTCAAAGAGCGGCTGCAGCGGAAAACTCTCCACATGCAAGCTCAGTTCTCCCTGTCGCAGCTGTATCCACTCCGTCAGTTGGTCGTTCTGCTGACTGATGTTGTCCGTCAGCTCGCGGATATAGTCCAGCCGCTCCGCATGGTCTGCGGCATCAGGGTTCTCGGCTATTTTGTCTGCCTCGTGGCGTATGCGGTCAATGAGCGGCAGTATGCCCATGGCCATGGATATCTTGGCACGCTGCTCCATGTGGCGGCGCTCATTGCGCTCCACGCGCAGACGGGCTTCAGCCACTTCCTCGTTTTTTTGTTCCAGCAGGTCGTCAAACTGAGTATCCTTCTTGCGTCGCTGGTTCAGCCGGTTGAAGAGCCACACCAGCAGCAGCATCAGTACGATGGCCACCACTACGGCGGCTATCATCCAGTTCAGTTGTTTGGCCTCGTGGTCCAGTATGCCTGCGCGGGCCTCCAGTTCACGGTCCTGGCGTGTCTGCTCCTGCAGGTCTATATAGATGTTACGATTATAGTCGCTCTGGGGTTTGTCGTCTATGGCAGAATAGGCCACCGACAACTGTTCGCGAATGCTAGCCACCAGGTCGGGAGCCTGATGGATGAGCGTGTCGGCCAGCGCCTTGTGCAGATACTCCAGGGCGCGATAGTCGTCGCCCATGGTGTGGTAGCAGGAGGCCAGGGTACGGTTGGCACCGGCTATCTGGTAGACGTCGCCGTAGGCCGTAAACAACTGCAGCGCTGAGTCGGCCAGCGCCACGTCAGCCGTATGGTCAGCCAGTCCCTCCAGGGCCTGCGCTTCGAAATAGGGGTAGTTTTTCCGGCGGGCTATGCTCAGACAGCGGTTCAGGATTTCCATCTCGTCGGCATGCACCTGTTCGGCATTCCGGCCCGTCAAGATGCCACCGGCACCGACGTTGTACAGATAGTTCAGATACTGCGTGGTGTCGCTGCGCGTGGCATCGACATCCATGGCCGCGAGTGCGTCAATGGACTGGTGTTCCAGTCCGACGTAGTAGTAATAGGTGGAGTTGACAATGGCCATCTCCGACTCTGCGTACACCATGCGCTGGCTGAGGCGCTCAGGCAACTCCTGACGCTCTTCGCGAATACGCTGCAAGTGGCTCAGCGCACGCTCGCGGTGCTCGTAGAAGGCGCGGTTGTCGGAACGGCGCTGGCAGAGACGCATCCACTGCACCTCGGCCACAAACAACTCAATCTGGTTGTCCGTGATGGAGAGTGCCTCGTCCAGCTGTTGCGCCGCCTGGTCGTAGTGCATGCGCACCATGGCGACGAAGGCCATGTTATTCAGAGCCTCGGCACGGCCGGCGTCGTAGTGAGCAGCAGCGTCGTAGGCTTGGCGGGCATAAAGCTCGGTAGAGTCAATGTTCCGGTAGTGACAGGCATAAGACAGCGAATTCAGCTTGTCCACCGCTGCCTTGTCGGACGGTGAACAAGCTGAAAGAGTAATCAGTAGCGGCAGTAGCTTAAGCGCGAGCCTTAGCCACATAACCGAGTGCCTCCTTGCACTTGTCGGTCACATACTGCCAGTCGCCGGCCTTTACCTTGTCGCTGGGGAACAGCTTGGAACCCATGCCTACGCAGTAGACACCGGCCTTGAACCACTTCTGCAGGTTCTCCTCCTCAGGAGCTACACCGCCAGTGACCATAATCTTTGACCAAGGCATGGGAGCCTTCAGACCCTTGACCATATTGGGACCTACCACGTCGCCGGGGAATACCTTAGTCAGGTCGCAGCCCAGCTCCTGGGCCTTGCCAATCTCGCTGACGGTCATACAGCCAGGGCAGTAGGGCACCAGACGGCGGTTGCAGACGGGCGCTATCTCAGGATTGAACAGCGGACCTACCACGAAGCAGGCGCCCAACTGGATGTACAGGGCTGCCGTGGGAGCGTCGACAACAGAGCCAATGCCCAGTGCCAGTTCGGGACACTCCTTGTCGGCCCACTTCACCAGTTCGCCAAACACTTCCTGGGCAAAGTCGCCACGGTTGGTGAACTCAAAAGCGCGCACACCACCCTCGTAGCAGGCCTTGACCACGTTCTTACAGGTTTCCAGGTCCTTGTTGTAGAATACGGGCACCATACCGGTATCACCGATTTTCTTCAATACTGCAATTTTATCAAATTTTGCCATAATGCTTTTCTTGTGTGTATTCAAATTCTACATCCGTACTTTATCGCTGTACACGGCCATTGGCGTTACCACCGGCCAGACTCTCAACTTCGTCAATGCCTACCAGGTTGAAGTCGCCATTGATGGTGTGCTTCAGTGCAGAGGCTGCTACGGCAAACTCCAGTGCCTCACCTTGGGTGGACTTGGTGAGCAGACCGTGGATCAGACCACCGGAGAAAGAGTCGCCACCACCTACACGGTCAATAATGGGGTTAATCTCGTAGCGCTTGGACTGGTAGAACTCCTTGCCATCGTAGATGAGGGCCTTCCAGCCGTTGAACGTAGCGCTGTAGCTCTCGCGCAGCGTAGAGACTACATATTTGAAGCCAAACTCCTTCATCATCTGTTTGAAGATGCCCTCGTAGCCGGCAGCGTCGGTCTGGCCGCCCTCTACGTCGGCGTCGGGCTTGAAGCCCAGACAGAGCTCGGCATCTTCCTCATTGCCAATGCAGACGTCGACATACTTCATCAGCGGGCGCATGATGCTGATAGCCTTCTCGCTGGTCCACAGCTTCTTGCGGAAGTTCAGGTCGACAGAAACCGTTACTCCGTGGCGCTTGGCAGCCTCACAAGCCAGGCGGGTCAGCTCGGCAGCCTTGTCGGAAATGGCCGGTGTGATGCCGCTCCAATGGAACCAGGCAGCGCCCTCCATGATGGCATCGAAGTCGAAGTCCTGAGGGTCGGCCTCAGCAATGGAACTGTGGGCACGGTCGTAGATAACCTTTGACGGACGCATAGAGGCGCCGGTCTCAGCATAGTACAGACCTACACGGTCACCACCGCGGGCAATGTACTGCGTGTTGACACCATAGCGGCGCAGTGCGTTGACAGCAATCTGGCCAATCTCGTGCTTGGGCAGCTTGCTGACGAAATAAGCCTCGTGACCATAGTTTGCCACGCTGACAGCGACATTAGCCTCGCCACCACCGGGGATGATACGGAAAGACTCACTCTGAATGAAACGGTCGTTGCCCATGGGCGACAGGCGAAGCATAATCTCGCCTAAAGTAACAATTTTTGCCATTTGTTTTAGTATTACATTTAAAAGATGTTGTGTTTAAAGTGTTGCAAAGATACAATGTTTTTTTAGAACGGCAAAAAAAACGGGCAAAAATATTCTAAAATCAATCGTAAACGTTTGCCACCAAGAAAAAACCATCAGAATTCTTCGGGATATCATTTTTTTTCACTACCTTTGCCAAAATTATGGATACTGGCAAGATAAGAATCAAGGACATAGCAGAGCGGGCCGGCGTCAGCGTCGGCACCGTGGACCGCGTGCTCCACGAGCGTCCCAACGTGTCGCCAAAAGCGCTGGCCAAGGTCAAGAAGGCCTTGGAAGAAATGAACTATGAGCCCAACCGCTATGCCGCGGCGCTGGCCTATAATAAGTCGTACACGTTCTTCCTCGTGCTGCCCAAGCACGCCTCAGAAGCCTACTGGGAAGAGATAGAGGAAGGAGCGACCACTGCCTGTAGCCGGCTGCGGGACTTCAGCATTTCTAAAAAGATGATGTACTACAACCGCTTCGACACCGGCACCTTTGCCAAAATCATGGACAACGCCCTCAGCCAGCAGCCCGACGGCGTCGTCGTAGTACCCTCGCAGTTGGACATCACCAGGAAGTACACCGACATCATGCACGAGCGCCAGATTCCCTTCATACTGCTGGACTCCTACATGCCCGACCTGCGCCCGCTGGCCTTCTACGGACAAGACTCGTTCTCCAGCGGCTACTTCGCGGCCCGCATGCTTATGATTATTGCCTACAAGGAGCAGGAAATCATGCTGATGAAACAGATGAGAAACGGCAACGTGGCCTCCAAGCAGCAGGAAAACCGCGAGACGGGATTCCGCCACTACATGCACGACCACTTCCCTAACGTCAAAATCCATGAGGTCAACCTCTCACTCGACGAGAAACGAGAGAGCTACGATGCCATCCTGGAGAAGTTCTTCCAGCAACACCCGCTGGTGCACCACTGCATCACCTTTAACTCCAAGGCGCACTTGGTGGGCGAATACCTGCTCAAGAGCAACCGCCGCGACATACAAATCATGGGCTATGACATGGTTCCCAAAAACGCGGAGTGCGTGCGACAGGGCAGCATTTCGTTTCTCATCGCCCAGCACGCCTTCATGCAGGGTTACGCCTGCATAGACACGCTCTTCAACGCCATCATACTGAAGAAAGAGGTAGACCCCGTCAACTACATGCCCATCGAACTGCTCACCAAGGAGAACATAGACTTCTATCGCCGCAAGAACATAGGCTGACGCACCCCTGCCCCGCAAGAACAGAACTAAAACAAATACAAAACTATCACACATTATGGAACAAGCTACATTCTTAAAAATCAATCCCGCCGACTCTGTCGTAGTATGCCTCACCCCGAAAAAACAGGGCGACACCATTGAAGTCGACGGGCAGCAAATCGTTGTCAGTCAAGACACACCCGCAGGCCACAAACTGCTCATCAAGGACGTCAAGGAAGGCGAGAACATCATCAAGTACGGCTACCCCATAGGCCATGCACGCCAAGACCTGAAGGCCGGCGACTGGGTCAACGAGAACAACCTCAAGACCAACCTCAGCGGCACTCTGGAGTACACCTACCAGCCCGTAGACGCCCGCCAGGACATCAGCCACATCAAGCAGGAGGGCCGCACCTTCAAGGGCTATGTGCGCAAGAATGGCGACATCGGCGTGCGCAACGAGCTGTGGATAGTGCCCACGGTGGGCTGCGTCAATGGCATTGCTGAGCGGCTAGTCCACAAACTCATGCAGGAGACCGGCTGCAAGGGCATTGACGCCATCCATGCCTGGCACCACAACTACGGCTGTTCGCAACTGAGCGACGACCACGAGAATACGCGCAAGATTCTGCGCGACATCTGTCTGCACCCCAACGCCGGCGGCGTGCTGGTGCTCAGCCTGGGCTGCGAAAACAACCAGCCCGACGACTTCATGGCTATGCTCGGCGACTACGACAAGTCTCGCATCAAACTGCTCGTCACACAGCGCGTGGAGGGCGACGAGATTGAGGCCGGCATGCAGCTGTTGCGCGAACTCTACCGCCAGGCCTCGCAGGACAAGCGCCAGGAGGTGCCCGTCAGCAAACTGCGCGTAGGACTGAAGTGTGGCGGCTCCGACGGCTTCAGCGGCATTACCGCCAACCCGCTGGTGGGTGAATTCTCTGACTGGCTGGTGGCACAGGGCGGCACCAGCATACTGACCGAAGTGCCGGAGATGTTTGGCGCGGAGACCATCCTCATGAACCGCTGCGAGACGCCGGAGTTGTTCCAGCAGACGGTGTCCATGGTCAACAACTTCAAGAACTACTTCCTCTCCCACGGCGAACCCGTTGGCGAGAATCCCTCACCGGGCAACAAGGCCGGCGGCATCTCTACACTGGAAGACAAGGCACTGGGGTGCACCCAGAAGTGTGGCAAGGCTCCCGTCAGCGGCGTCATGGAGTATGGTGACAGACTGCAGCACACGGGACTGAACCTGCTGTCAGCTCCCGGCAACGACCTCGTGGCCTCTACAGCACTGGCCTCAGCGGGCTGCCACATCGTGCTCTTCACCACCGGGCGCGGCACGCCCTTCGGCACCTTCGTACCCACCATGAAGATAGCCACCAACCCCACCCTGGCCAAGAACAAGCCCCACTGGGTAGACTTCTCTGCCGGCCAACTTGTGGAGGGTCGCACCATGCAGGAACTCGTCCCTGAGTTCATCGACAAAGTGCTGGCAGTAGCCAGTGGCGAGAAGGCTCGCAACGAGGAGAACGGCTACCGCGAAATCTCCATCTTCAAGAATGGTGTAACGCTGTAAAGAAACATATGAAATATTGAAATGAAGAAAGGCATCATCGCATTATCGCCCTTATTCGTGTTCGCCATTTTGTACTTGGTCACGAGCATCATTGCCGGCGACTTCTACAAGGTGCCCATCACCGTAGCGTTCATGGCAGCATCAATGTATGCCGTCGTGGTCTGTAGAGGCATTCCCCTGAAAGAACGCATCAACGTCTACAGTCGTGGGGCCTCCAAAGGGCAGATGATGCTGATGATATGGATATTCGTTCTGGCAGGAGCCTTTGCCCACAGTGCCAAGGTGATGGGAGCCATAGATGCTACGGTCAACTTGGCACTGACGCTGCTGCCCGGAGGCATGCTGCTGCCGGGGCTGTTTCTGGCGGCCTGCTTCATATCTCTCAGTGTGGGCACCAGCGTGGGTACCATCGTGGCCCTGACACCCATAGCGGCTGGTGTGGCACAGCAAACGGGCACCAGCACGGCACTGATGACGGCTGTTGTGGTGGGAGGCTCGTTTTTTGGCGACAACCTGTCGTTCATTTCTGACACAACCATCGCAGCCACACAGACGCAGGGCTGCAAGCTGAGCGACAAATTCCGCGTCAACTCGTTCATCGTAGTGCCACCGGCGGTGGTCATCTTGGTGGTGTACCTCCTGATGGGAGCCGACATCAGTTCGCCACAAGCCATCGACAGCGTAGAGTACCTGAAGGTGGTGCCCTACGTGGTGGTGCTGATTACGGCAATGATGGGCATGAGCGTAATGGCGGTGTTAGCACTGGGCATCATACTGACGGGCGTCATTGGCATGGCGGGTGGCGACTTCGACGTGTACGGTTGGTTTGGCGCCATGGGCGACGGCATAGTGGGCATGGGCGAACTGATCATCATCACCATGATGGCGGGCGGACTGCTGGAGATAATCAAGCACAACGGGGGGATAGACTTCATTATTGAACGGCTGACGCGCCACGTGTCGTCAAAACGCGGAGCGGAAATGTCAGTGGCGGCACTGGTGTCGCTGGTAAACCTCTGTACAGCCAACAACACCGTGGCCATCATCACCGTGGGAGGCATAGCCAAACAGATAGCAGACCGCTACGGCGTGGACTGCCGCAAGTGTGCGTCGATACTGGACACCTTCTCGTGTGTCACACAGGGACTCATACCCTACGGTGCACAGATGCTTATGGCGGCAGGACTGGCCGGACTGAACCCAGTCAGCATACTGCCCTACCTATACTACCCCATGGCCATTGGCGTAGCGGCATTGCTATCCATATTATTAAGATATCCGAAACGCTACTCATAACGAGGACCGAAAGGGAAGAAAGAAACAAAAGGACAGAAAGAAAAGGTAAGAGGGAAAAAACGATGGACATCATTCAGCGAAACCTGATGCGGCTGCTACGCTGCGGAGCCTTTGGCCAGCAGGAGCGGATAGAACCCATGACAAACTGGAAATGGGAGCGACTCTACAAGCTGTCGCTGGTACACGGCATTACGCCCTGGATAAGAGACGGCATCAGGCGCTCTGCCGACGATTTTTTCCTGCAAATCACTCCCACGCTGCGCCAGCAGTTTGACAACGACCACACCACTACGCAGGAGACGCCGGCCCACGAGGAACTGAGCAACCCGTGGCTGAACGCAAAACTGCAACAGCTGAGCGAGGAGGCCGGCACGGAGGACGCCACGTTCAACCTGCTGCTGCGGCTGATAAACATAGCACGCAACATCATGACACAGGGCATCAGTCTCAGACAATTGGTGATGCTGGGCGTCTATCTGCGCACCACCAAGGACCCCATAGAATGGGAGGTGCTAAGGACGTGGATCGGGCGGCTGGAAATGGAGCGCATGGCACGCTTGGAGGCATCGCTGCTGGTAGAGTTGTTCCACTTCGACAGCGAAGAGATAGGCTTTGCCGACAGCATGACGGACAGAAGCATCAGACGAGCCGTGGACGACATCTTCCAGCTGACGGAGAAGAAGGCGGCCGACTGGTATTTCACTCAGGGCAAGAGCATCTTCGTCAGAACCAACGACTCAGGAGCCATGATGTGGCACGTCAAGCAGTCGGCACGCTACATGCGCTACTACCCGGCAGAGGCAGTGACCAACTTCATCAGCAACTTTGCACACAGCCTGGCACATATTGAGGAATAACGCTATACAATACACGCTAATCTTTACACGACTATGGGACTATTCGACCTTTTCAGACGAGACCTCAGCAAGGACCCCGACCTGACACAGCTGCGTGACTTCATCATTATCAGCGCGGCAGACAGCAACTACTCGCTGGACGAGAACAACAACATCATGGACATTTGCCGACAGGAGGACATCGACATCGGGAAACTGAAGAAACTGTTTAAACTGGATCCGGAGCGAATCAAGGACAACTACCCCACCAGCCTGGTGGAGAAGAGCAAATACCTAAGACGGCTGATAGAGGTGATGGCCACCGACAAGGTGTGCTACCGCCAGGAAATAGAGGCGCTGAAGAGCATTGCCCGCAACATGGGGTTCAACGACCAACAGACTGATGCCGAGATACGCGACTACTGCCGGAGCCTGGGCAAACGGGGCCTGGCGGTACTGGCATCGTACGAAGAAAACCTGTAGTGGCAGCACATAGCACGTGCAAGCAATAGACTTAGTGGCGGAAACGTATCTCGCGCAGGTTATGGTTGCCCATGAAACGGCTTTTGTCCACATAGCCGCTGATGCCTGAGATGGACCCCTTGCCCGTATACTGCCACATGGTAATCTCGCGGTCGTCCGCCAGGGTGGGTTCCTCGTCGGTGTAGAGGGCTATCATCACCTTGTAGTCGCCTATCTTGCCCTGCAGGTGCTTGTTGTAGAAGTTGCGCCCGGTATAGATGAGCGGTTTCTGCTGGTAGGCGTCCTCGACGAGGTCGAGAAAGTAGAAGAGCGAGTCGCAGAAGACATCGGTAGACAGCCCCCCGGTACTCTCCACGTCAATCATGGGAATGAGGTCTTGCTCCTCAGGAATACACTGCGACTGAAAATTGCGCAGCTGTTTCAGCTGGTCGGACTTGGGACGGTAGAAGTGGTAGCTGCCCACCTTGAGGCCCTGCTGATGGGCCATCCAGATGTTGCGCTCGAAGGTGGCGTCAATGCGGTCGCCGCCCTCAGTGGCCTTCAGGTAGACGTAGGCCATGTGGGTGTTATCGCCAATGGTCTCCCAGAAGACGTTGCCCTGGTAGTGGCTGAGGTCGATGCCATGAATGTGGGAACAGGTATCTTCACACTGCACGTAGTAGCCCTGAGCCTGGGTGTGAAGCGAAAGGAGGGTAAAAAAAAGGGTGATATAGTATGCTATGTGTTTCATCGTTTTTTCAAATTTAGCTGCAAAGTTACTCAATATTTACTAATTATTCGTATCTTTGCAGGCAATAATCATTAAGAAATATGAAAAAACTGTTTTTTTTCATACTGACGCTGACTACGCTGCTGGCCTGCAGCAAGGACGACGACACGGACAACGCACCGCTCGTCACCCCTGGCAAGCGCACGGTAATAGTCTACATGGTGGGACCGGAAAACCTGCGCAACATGATGCAGTACGACATCAACGAAATTATAGAGGGACGCAAGCTGACCGCTGACGACAACAACCTGATAGTGTTTGTCGACAAGCCGTCGAATGGCGAGAAACCCTACCTGGCACGCGTGACGAAGGACAAGGAACACCCGCTGGAAGTCATCACCGAGTACGACCACAACTTCTACTCGTCGGGGGCTGAGGCCATGGCCGACGTGTTGCGCCAAGCCGTCAGCTGCTGTCCCGCTACACGCGACTACGGACTCGTGTTGTGGGGACACGGCAATGGATGGGTCATAGAAAACGACTCGGTAGCGGCTGACGATAGCGGCCACAGGGCCAACACACTGGGTAGTGCTCGCCGCGCCTACGGGCTGGACAGCAGTGGCGGCGAGGCAGAGACAAAGGGACGCTGGCTGAACCTGCCGTCCATGAGAAAGGCATTGGAAATGGCGGGGGTGGACTGGAAATACATATTTGCAGACTGCTGCAACATGCTGAACGCAGAGGTGGCCTACGAGCTGCGCCGCCATACGGAGTACCTGATAGGTGCGCCGTCGGAGATTTCGGGCGTGGGAGCTTCCTACGACGTGATAGTGCCAGACTTGTTTATAGAGGACGACACGGAAATGATACACGCTATCTGCGATGACTACTATAGTCAGATAGACTTCGTGGGTGGCCACTTGCCCATAGGAGTGCTGAAGACGGACGCAATGGATGCGCTGGCTGAAGCAACGAGAGACGTGCTGCCCTACGTGGCAGACTACCTGAGGCGGCCTGACGCCATGCGCGGCATCATCTACTACTACGCATTCAACAAGAATAAGGAGGAGGAGAAGGTGCTCTACGACATGCGCGACGTGGTGCGGGCAGCGCTGGCCGACCAACAGCCAGACCAATACGCTCAATGGCAAGAGGCACTGCGCAATGCACTGGTGTACAATAAGATGAGCACCTACTGGCACGCTAAATGCGTCGACTTCATGGACTTCATCGTAACGGAAGAAAAGTTTGGTGGCGTCAGCATGTTCTTCCCCTTGGAGAAATACGAGGCCACGACGTCACACCACTATAACGAGGACATCAGGAAAACGGCCTGGTATTATGCCGTAGGCTGGTCGGAGGTGGGCTGGTAGTCGTGGACTACCACCTTGACTTTTGAGATGCGGCGCACATCCATCTCCTGGATCTCGAAGGTGAAGTTGCTGTACTCAATCTTCTCGTGGAGCTTGGGGAAGTCGCCCTTGATTTCGAGCAACAGGCCGGCAATGGTGTCGGCGTCGCCCTCAACACCGGCAAAGATGTCATCGTCGAGATTCAGTATTTTGTAGAAGTCGGCCAGCAGCGTCTTGCCCTCAAAGACATAGGTGTTGGAGTTGATGCGCTGGTAGCTCTTCTCGTCTTCGTCATACTCGTCATTGATTTCGCCCACAATCTCTTCCAGGACGTCCTCCAAAGTGACGATGCCACTGGTGCCGCCAAACTCGTCGACAACGATGGCTATGTGGACTTTGTTCTCTTGGAATTCGCGCAACAGGTCGTCAATCTTCTTGGTCTCCGGCACAAAATAGGGAGGACGGATGAGCGACTGCCAACGGAAGGCGGCCCCCTTGCCCAAGTGGGGCAGCAGGTCTTTGATATAGAGAATGCCGCGGATGTTGTCGCTATTGTCTTGATAGACGGGAATGCGCGAATAGTTGTTCTCTACTATGCACTGCATGACCTCACGGTAACTGGACTTGAAGTCCAGGTCGACGACATCCTGCCGAGAGGTCATAATCTCCTTGGCCGTCTCGTCGCCGAAGCGCACAATGCCCTCCAGCATGCGCTGCTCGTCCTTGATTTCCTCCTTGTCTGTCAGCTCCAGGGCTTGCTCCAAGTCGTCAACGCTGAGCACGTGGTTTTCCTTCTGCACCACCTTGTCGGCCAGACGTCCCGAAGACACTACAATGCTGGCGAAAGGATAGAACAGTTTACGGCAGAACAGTATGCCACCAACAGCACCGCGGCAGAAGCGCAGAGCCTGCTGGCCGGCATAGACCTTGGGCATGATTTCGCCAAAGAGCAGCAGCAGAAAGGTCAGCACGACGGTCATGCAGACAAACTCCAGCCACCAGGCCTGTCCAAACCGGATGGTATGGTCAAAGAAATAGCCAAAGAGCATGATGATGGACACGTTGACCAGATTGTTGGTGATGAGGATAGTGGCCAGCGTACGCTCTGAGTCGTCGCGCAACAGTTTGATAGACTTGTCTGCGTCCGTCTTTTCCTCGTCAAGCTCGTTGAGGTCGGCGGGAGAAAGAGAGAAAAAAGCTATCTCGGAACCGGAGGCAAAGCCGGAAACGAACAACAGTGCACAAGCTAGTAATCCGGCGATAACAGCACCTGTCGAGGGCGTCAACAAGGTGACTTCATTAAATATTTCTTGAAAATAGTCCATGAATTACACATTGGTGGAACCGGCGGCATCCTGACCGGACACCTGCTGCTTGGGGGTCAGCAACTCTATATTGTCTGCCCATATCTCGGTGGAATTGTGGCGTACGCCCTGCTTGTCGTCCCACGTCGTGTAGCGCAGACGACCCTCCACGTAGAGCTTGTCGCCCTTGTGTACGTACTTCTCAACCAACTCGGCCAGTTTGCGCCACAATAGGACGGTATGCCAATCCGTGCGGTCAGGCACCTGCGTACCATTGGGCAGCGTGTAGCCACGCTCGGTGGTGGCAAGACGCACACGAGCACAGGCCACGTCACGATCTACGTAGCGCACCTCAGGGTCTATGCCCACATTGCCTATCAACATTACCTTATTCATAACGGCACCGTAGCCAACAATGGTGTCTAATGATTAATCCTACTTACACTTTCCCAGATACTGGAACTTGAAGTTTTTGCCCTTGGCTGACGGAAACTGGCTGCGACGGTCCACACGCTCAGACAGGTGAGCCACAATGCGGTTGTAGCAGTCCATGCCGGAAGAGGCCTTCAGGCGGGCTACAAACGAGGTGTCGCGATACTGAAACTTACCCGTGCCGGGCACCAGCTGGACACGCTTGAAGAGAATGGCGCCTTCGTACCATCCATAGCGCGGCTCGTTCAGCGACACCAGCGCCGGCGCCGACTTGCCGCCAGACTTCACATCAGCAGAGCGGACAGCCTTCTTCTCCTTGAAGTCTTTCATGGTAGTGGCTTCCGTCTTGATGATAATAAAATAGACACGAGGACGAATCTTGTAGCGCTTAGGGTAGACGACATCAGAGGCGACATAGTCGCGAATATCTTTCTCTAAAACAGGATTCATACCAATATCATCAATATCTGCTAAGAATGCAATGGCCTCATCAACATTACTTACCAGCACTTCACTGTCAAAATAACGAAGATATAAATTCATTGAATGGTGTTTGTTTTTCAAATAAAAATCAAAAAAAGAGCGGAAAACGGGACTCGGACCCGCGACCCCAACCTTGGCAAGGTTGTGCTCTACCAACTGAGCTATTTCCGCAATATGTTCCTTGCCAAGGATGAACCTTAAAACAAGCAAGGCTATACTCTTTCCAATGTGCGTTTCACCAGAAGAAAACTGATGGTGAAGAGGAGGAGACTCGAACTCCCACGTCGCAATTGACACTACCCCCTCAAAGTAGCGCGTCTACCAATTCCGCCACCTCTCCATCA
>CACWFV010000024.1:0-2036 GCA_902760315.1 uncultured Bacteroidales bacterium
CAGCTCATCTACGGCGTCTGCATCGGTTTCCTGACGGTTGTCATCCGCAACTGGGGTGCCTATCCGGAGGGCATGTCGTTTGCCATTCTCATTATGAATGCCTTCACGCCCCTCATCAATACCTATGTCAAACCCAAGCGCTTCGGTGAAGTGCCGACAAAGCAATAAGGAGGAACCGACTATGAAGAAGTTAGAATCATCTTTATCCAATATGGTGCTGGTGCTCACCCTCGTGGCCGTCGTCATGGGTGGCATACTGGCCTTTGTCAACCACCTGACGGAAGGCCCCATTGCCGAGCAGAAGAAACTGGCACTCGACAACGGCATCAAGAGCGTCATGGTGTCAGACAACATCACGGTTGCCGAACCCGTAGAAGTCAAGCAGGACATCGACGGCAAGGAATTTGTCTACCTCATCTATCAAGTCAAGGACGCACAAGGCCAGGACCTTGGTGCTGCCGTAGAGTCAACCACCATGGGCTTCGGCGGCGACCTGAAGGTGCTGGTAGGTTTCAACCCCGCAGGCCAGATACTGGGCTACACGCTGCTGGAACACGCCGAAACGCCTGGACTGGGTGCCAAGGCTGACCAGTGGTTCCAGAAGGGACAGAAGGGCGACATCATCGGCAAGGACCCCAAGGACCCGCTCGTAGTGTCGAAGGACGGTGGACAGGTAGACGCCATCACCGCCTCCACCATTACCAGCCGTGCTTTCCTGAAGGCAGTCAACAATGCCTATAATGCCTACAAAGCCACGCCTGCTACCGACGCTAAGACCGGCGCCACGGAGCAAGTTAAAGAACATGAAGAAAAACTGGAGGAGTAAGCTATGAACTATATAGATATTATCAAGAACGGCATCGTCAAGGAGAACCCTACGTTCGTCCTCATGCTGGGTATGTGTCCCACGTTGGCCACTACCACCTCTGCCCTGAACGGCATGTCGATGGGTCTGGCTACCATGGCCGTGCTCATCTGTACCAACTTTGTCATCTCGTGCCTCAAGTCGGTCACTCCCGACAAGGTGCGCATCCCCGTGTTCATCGTTGTCATTGCAGCCTTCGTCACGGTGCTCCAGCTGGCTATCAAGGCCTACCTGCCCGACATCGACGCAGCCCTTGGACTCTTCATTCCGCTGATTGTGGTCAACTGCATCATCCTGGGACGCTTGCTGGGCTCAGGCTCCATTTTCGGCTTCGTGCTGCTGCCTGAGACCTACAACGTTCTGCTCTTTGTGCTGCCTCCGGGTGCATTCATCATGCTGGGATTCCTCATCGCTATTGTTAACAAAATTAGAGGTTAAGAAGTTATGGAATACATATTGATTTTCATCAGCGCGATATTCGTCAACAACATCATCCTGTCGCAGTTCCTCGGCATCTGTCCCTTCCTTGGCGTCTCCAAGAAGGTCGACACCTCGCTGGGCATGTCGGCAGCCGTAGCCTTTGTGCTCACGCTGGCCACCATCGTCACCTGGTGCGTACAGAAGTTTGTGCTCGACGCCTTCGGGCTGCAATATCTGCAGACCATTGCCTTCATTCTGGTCATCGCCTCGCTGGTGCAGATGGTCGAGATCATCCTCAAGAAGGTGTCGCCCGCACTCTATCAGGCCCTGGGCATCTTCCTGCCACTCATCACCACCAACTGTGCCGTGCTGGGTGTAGCCATTCTCGTCATCCAGAAAGACTTCAACCTGCTGCAGTCCGTCGTCTACGCCTTCTCTACGGCTATCGGCTTCGGACTGGCGCTGACCGTCTTTGCCGGCATGCGCGAACAGTTGGAGCTCTGCACCGTCCCTAAGGCCATGCGTGGCATGGCCATCGTACTGCTCTCTGCCGGACTGCTCTCGCTGGCCTTCATGGGCTTCAGCGGTGTCGACGGCGGTCTGCGTGTACTGTTCGGGCTCAACTAAGCAAAAAAAATGAGGATATGTCTCGCAGAGGGGCATATCCTTATTTTCTCTAAAAACGAGAGCTAGTTTTTTGGTATCTCGTTTTTTTTATTTACCTTTGCACGCATCTAACTAACATAACTAT
>CACWFV010000024.1:2052-80290 GCA_902760315.1 uncultured Bacteroidales bacterium
GGGCAGCGTTTTCCGCGCCACTACGGAGAAGGAGAGCTGCGAGGCGGTAGAAGCCGCCATCGAGGGTGGCATCAATTTTATTGACGTCAGTCCTTACTACGGCCACTACAAGGCCGAAACTGTGCTGGGCAAGGCGCTGCGGCACATTCCTCGCGACAAGTACTACCTGAGTACCAAGGTAGGACGCTACGGCAAGGACGGCACCAATACGTGGGACTACTCCGCCCGCCGCGTGACCGCCAGCGTCTATGAGAGCATGGAGCGCATGGGCATTGACTATATCGACCTGATACAGGTGCACGACATAGAGTTCCAGGCAGCCCGCCCCGGCGGTTTGCAACTGGTGGTCGACGAGACGTTGCCGGCACTCGTCGAACTGCGCGAGAAAGGAGTGGTGGGGCACGTAGGCATCACCGACCTGCAGCTGGAGAATCTGAAGTGGGTCATCGAGAAGTGTGAGGCGCAGACCACCCCTGACCAGAAGCCCATGGTCGAGAGCGTGCTCAACTTCTGCCACTATACGCTCAACGACGATTCGCTCAAGGACTATCTGGACTTCTTCGAGTCGCACGGCATTGGCGTCGTCAACGCCTCGCCCCTGTCCATGGGGCTGCTCTCCGAGCGTGGCGTACCGGCCTGGCATCCCGCTCCACGATCGCTGGTCGAGGCCTGCCAGCGAGCCGCGTCCCATTGCCGCGCCAAGGGCTACCCCATAGAGCGCCTGGCCATGCAGTTTGCCGCCAGCAACTGTAGTATCTGTACTACGCTCTTCTCTTCGGCCAACGCTGCCAACGTGCGGCGCAACATCCAGTGGGCCTGCGAGGAACCCGACTGGTCGTTGGTAAAAGAGATAAAAAATATCATCGGCACTCAACAGCGCGTCACATGGGCAAACTCGTAATCGATGCTCACAGCCACCTCTGGCTGAAGCAGGACACCACGGTCAATGGCAAGCGCATCCTGTCGTTAAAGAACGGCCGCAGCATCTTCATGGACGAGGAGGTACAGATGTTGCCTCCCTTCCTCATCGACGGCCAGAACACCGCCGAGGTCTTTCTCTCCAATATGGACTATGCACAGGTTGGCGCAGCCGTCGTCGTCCAGGAACTGATTGACGGCAACCAGAACGCTTATCTCACCGACGTACAGCAACGCTATCCAGACCGTTTCTTCTGCATGGGCATGGCGTGGACAGCTGACGAGGCACAGGCAGTCATCGACGCCGGACTCAGGGGTATCGCTTTCCCCGGCCATCGCATCCACGAACCCCTGCAGACGCTGATGCCCGTCTTCAAACTGATGGAGCAGCGCGGACTGGTGTGTTCCATGTGTCTGGCTGACGACGAGTGCCAGATAGCCCAGATGTCCGAGGTCATCCAGGAGTGTCCGTCGCTGCGCGTTGCCATCGGACATTTCGGCATGCCCACCACATCGTCGTTCCGTTCCCAGGTGCTGCTGGCACGTCAGGGCAGCAACGTCACGATAGAGTCGGGTGGCATCACGTGGCTCTACAATGCCGAGTTCTATCCCTTCCCGACGGCCGTCCGTCGCATTCAGGAAGCCGCCGACCTGGTGGGGTGGGAGCGGCTGATGTGGGGTTCCGACTATCCGCGCACCATTACCGCCATCACCTATAAGATGTCGTACGACTTCATCGAGAAAAGCACTGAACTGACGGCCGGTGAGAAACGGCTTTTCCTGGGCGAGAACGCTCAGCGGTTCTATGGCTTCAAGAATCTTCCAGAATTACCATACATTAAAAACATGTCAGAATGAAAGCAATACAGATTACCCATTCACAATCGTTAAACATCATCGAGATAGACAAACCTGAGGCCCCAGGAGCGGGCGAAATACTGCTCAAGCTGCACTACGTAGGTTTCTGCGGTTCCGACATCAACACCTTCATGGGGCGCAACACGATGGCCCTTGACCCCGTTATCCCCGGCCACGAGATAGGTGCCGTCATCGAGGCCGTGGGCAGCGGCGTGCCTGAGGGCTTGAAGCCCGGCATGGTGGTGACGTGCAATCCTTATACCAATTGCGGCAAGTGTGCCTCCTGTCGCAACCAGCGCGTCAACGCCTGCCAGCACAACGAGACGCTGGGCGTACAGCGCAACGGAGCCATGCGTGAGTACATCACTATGCCCTGGGAGAAGGTCATTCCCGCCGGACTGCTCGACCCGAAGACCTGTGCGCTGGTAGAGCCCATGAGCGTGGGTTTCCACGCCGTCGGCCGTGCTCAGGTTACCGACATCGACGTCGTCATGGTCATTGGTTGCGGCATGGTGGGCATGGGAGCCGTCGTGCGCTCCACGCTGCGTGGTGCCACGGTCATTGCCGCCGACATCGACGACGACAAGCTGGCCCTGGCCAAACGGATGGGTGCCTCGTACACCATCAACACCCAGCGCGAAGACGTTCACCAGCGGCTGCTGGAGATGACCAGCGGTTTCGGTCCCGACGTCGTCATCGAGGCTGTGGGCAGCACGCCAACCTACCAGATGGCCGTCGACGAGGTAGCCTTTACGGGCCGCGTGGTGTGCATAGGCTATGCTAAGGCCGAAGTATCGTTCCAGACGAAGTATTTCGTACAGAAGGAGCTCGACATCCGTGGCTCGCGCAATGCCCAGCCCTCCGACTTCCGTGCCGTCATCCACTACCTGGAGCGCCAGCGTACCGGCGGCGGCCATGCCCCCATCGACCAACTCATCACGCAGGTCATTCGCCCGGAGCAGGCACTGTCTACCATGCGCTGGTGGAGCGAGCATCCGGGCAAGGTGTTCCGCATACTGGTTCAGTTTGCCGAACAAAACGATTAAAGATACTCAAGCTAAGAACCTGAAACTACAGATGTTATGAAAGTCATAGAACACCGTTACCTGCTACCCTTTGTGCTGGTCACCAGCCTCTTTGCCCTGTGGGGCTTGGCCAACAACATGACCGACACGCTGCTGGCCGCCTTCCGCAAGATTATGCAGATGAGCGACACGCAGACCAGTTTCATCCAGATGGCCTTCTACGGAGCCTACTTCTGTCTGGCCCTGCCTGCCGCCCTGTTCATACGCCGCCACAGCTACAAGAGTGGCGTCATTCTGGGACTGCTGATGTATGCCACCGGTGCCATCCTCTTCCTGCCCGCCGCCTGGACGGAGAGCTACCTGTTCTACCTGGTGGCCATCTACATCATGGCGGCAGGCTGCTCGGTGCTGGAGACCACGGCCAACCCTTACATCATGTCCATGGGCAGCGCCGAGACCGCTACGCGCCGTCTGAACATCGCCCAGAGCTTTAACCCCATAGGCTCTATTGTGGGCATACTCGTCAGCAAGTACTTCATCCTGCAGGACATCTCGCTCTACAGCGTCAGCGGCACCTACGCCTTCCTGGGCGCCGTCCTGCTGGTCATCATGCTCGTCATGCTCTTCGTGCGCATGCCTGAGGGTAAGGACGCTGCCGGTGAGAGCTCCCTGTCATCCACCTTCCGCCGCCTGTTGCGCAACAAGCACTACGCCTGGGGCGTGGTGGCCCAGTTCTTCTATGTCGGAGCCCAGATTTGCGTCTGGAGCTTCACCATCCGGCTGGTCATGCACGAACTGGGCCACGTCGAGTCCGAGGCTGCCACGCTATACCTCGCATCCATCGTCGGTTTCTGCGCCTCGCGCTTTGTCTACACCTGGCTCATGAAGTTTGTGGCTCCCGCGCGACTGCTCTTCTGGGGTGGCGTGCTCAGCGCGCTGTCTACGCTCGCGGTGGTCGTTGCCTCGGGTTGGACGTGCGTCGTGGCGCTGGTGTTGGTCAGCGTCTTCATGAGTCTGATGTTTCCCACCATCTACGGCATTGCCCTGGGCTCGCTGACCAGCGGTGCCGCTGCCGATGGCTGCCCTGCCAGCGCCGACGCTGCCGATGGCTGCGCTGTTTCTTCGGGCGACGTGAAGATAGGTGCCAGCGGGCTGATCATGGCCATCCTGGGCGGTGCGCTACTGACCCCTGTGCAGGGCATCGTCAGCGACTTGGCCGGCATCAACCAGTCCTACCTGGTGCCCTTCGGCTGTTTTCTGGTCGTGATGGTCTACGCCCAGAGTTGCAAGAAAACATGAGTTAACACTAGCACGAATAAACACAAGCAAAAGTAAGAAAACATGAATAAGAAAGTCTTCGTTTCCGGCTGTTACGATTTGCTGCACTCCGGCCATGTGGAGTTTTTCCGCCAGGCAGCCCAGTATGGCGACCTGTATGTGGGTATTGGTTCCGACAAGACCATCCTGGGCTACAAACACCACAAGACGGTCTACAGCCAGCAGGAGCGCCTCTTCATGGTCAAGGCCATCCGCTACGTCAAGGACGCCTACATCAATCAGGGCAGCGGCATTCTGGACTTCCTGCCCACGCTGGACATGCTGAAGCCCGACATCCTCGTGGTCAACAGCGACGGCGACAACGCCGACAAGCGCCGCGTCTGCCGTGAGCGCGGCATGGAGTATGTAGTGCTGGAGCGGCTGCCCCAGCAGGGGCTGAAGGCACGCTCATCGACCGACCTAAAGCAGACCGAGTCGCAGATACCGACCCGCCTCGACATTGCCGGCACGTGGATAGACCAGCCCTACGTGTCGTGCCACGCGCCGGGCTGGGCGCTGACCATTTCCCTGGAGCCCACCTTCGACATTCGTGAACGCTGCGGACTGAGCACCAGCACGCGCAACACAATCAAGAAGATATGGCCCTACCAGTTGCCAAACATGGACCCGGAGATGCTGGCCAAACTGGTGTTCTGCTTCGAGAACGACCCAGAGCGCTCCGACGGCATCGTCAGCGGTGCCCAGGACGCCATCGGCATCTGTGTGCCCGGACTCTGCCGCCACTATTACGACAACCGCTTCTGGCCTGAGCGCATCGAGACCTGCTCCGACGAGCGCGTGCTCTGCTGGCTGGAGTCCCACCTGGTGATGGTGCCCATGGAGCCGCGCCAGCCGGGTTGCAATGTACTTGAAGGCAATGATATCAACCCACTGAAGGTCAAGTCGTTGACCGCCGCTTCCGACGACTGCTGGCAGGCCATCATGCACCGTGATCTCGACATGTTTGCCCGTGCCTATGCCGCCAGTTTCCGTGCCCAGGTATCTATGTTTCCCGCCATGGTTCAAGGCTCCGTCTCGTCCTACATCGACCGCTACCGCGACCACGTGCTGGCCTACAAGATGCCCGGAGCCGGCGGTGGCGGCTACCTCGCCTGCGTAGTCACCGACGCCGCCGCCTTCCATGCCGGCCACCCCGAAGCCATCCGGCTCACCATCCGGCGGGCGGGGCTGTAGAATTGGCCTACAGGGTCATCAGGCTCTTGTATGAAGACTATATAAAAAAAGAATGAGGATATGTCTCGCAGAGGGGCATATCCTTATTTTTCTCTAAAATGGCTGCGACAGCCTTTGTTTGGCATTATTATCGCCGGAAGTCTCCCTGTTTTAACTTTTGTTTGTTTTTTTTTTTGAAATTAACGCAGAACGTTGTACCCTGGAAAACAAATTCGGCGATAAAAGCGTACTGATTTCTGACAAGACTAGTATCGGTTTCATGAAAAAGATGTATGCGGGTAGAATTTGGGATATGTTATTATTTAATTTTCAGAGTGACGGGCACCAATCGTATTTAAATCGCTGCATACTTGTTTACAATTGTGATGATCTTAAAGAAGCAATGCATATACGTGATGCTATTAAAGAACAAATGGATAAGAAATATATAATCATAGATTTCACCGACAAAGAGACTAACTTAATCTATTACTTGGGAGGGGAGTCTCCAACAGATAAAGACATGCCAGGTTTCTCTATCAGCATAATAAAGTATAATGATGATCTTGATGAAAAAAAGTATGGAGTCCGTGTAGACTACGGCCCTTACAACTACGTAAAAGAAGAATTATAGCCCTGCCGTCACTGGCATAGACATATATAAATAACGACATCGCGGAAAGAAGAGCCTGAAGTTTTTCGGAGTTCCCCATCAAATCTGCTACACTAAACGAAAGGAATCCACGAATAACGAAAGCTGTCATAGCTCACACCAGAAGACGGGCGTGGGCATTGATGGTATTCGACAAAGTGGATAAGGTGTAGCAGCCTTGATGGGTTTGTTGTTGCTGTTGGTGGCCCACGCTCTTATTTCTTTCTGCAGGCCGGCAAAACAAACGGACACAATACATGAAAAAATGGAAAAGACACTGACAACGACACTGAAAACGGAAAACAGATACCGTCTGCAATCGAACTTCGAGAAGACTTCTCAGGAGTGCGACGCACTGAAACAAGCAATATTACGACAAGTATTTGAATAAGCGAATGAAGAATCAATTACCTCTGAATCCAGTTCTCGATTTGCAAGCCCTCGATGCGGCTGAGATGCTGAACGTTGTCTGTCACCATTGTGAGACCGGCAACTTTAGCGGCGCAACCAATGAAGAGGTCGTAATCCTCTATCGGGGTGCCCAAGCCTTGGAGCCTGAGTTTCTCCTGGCAGAAAGCATCAATGGTGTCAGCAAAAGGAACAACGCTGACCTTGCTGATGAAATCGTTGACAATATGGAGGTTTTCATCCTTCTTCTTACTCTTGTATGCGCCGAAACGCAATTCCATCACCGTCACGTCGGCAACATAGCATTGCTCACGGCCAATCTCCTCAAGCCGCTCGTTGACACCATATTTATTACGCAAGGCGAATATGCATATATTGGTATCCAAAAGAAATCCCTTCATAATACCAATTCTTTCAAGTTCGCATTTCTTGAAGAACGTATGTCTTCAATGATTTCCTCGGCAGTTCTGTCGTCCTGCCAGCGTCCGGCAAAACTCTTTGTCCACCCCTTTTCGCTGGATGGCTCTGATACGGAATTGGCAACAGAACTGCTTAACAGCGTGATGAGTTCAAGTTTCACACTGTTGCTGAGGTCTTTCAACTCTGACCAATACTTCGCGCTGACAGGTGAAGAGGGCGATAACGTCATTGCTTTCATAATGATATGTTTGCTATTCTGCCTGCAAAAATAGAAATAATATTTGAAACTACAAAATAAAAACTGGAAAAACAATATAATAAACAATATTCGACAGACAATCATGGGAAAGACACTGAAAACGGAAAACAGATACCGTCTGCAATCGAACTGCGAGAAGATTTCTCAGGACTGCGACAGGTCGAGGACTCCACTTTTTATGTATATTTAACTTTTGTACTAAACTTTCTAAATTATATATATATTTAACTTTTGTATTAAACTCTTTTAAAACCAAACAGAACAATGAAAAAAGAAACGAAGATTGACCTGAAAAAGGCAATGATGAAAAAAACATGACTGAAGTGGAATTGGCACAGCGGCTGGGACTCTCGCGCCCCTACGTCAACGCCGTGGCGTGCGGTAAGAAAAACGTGACGGTGATCCAGCTGGAGCGCATGGCCCAAGCGCTGGGCATGAGGCTGCACATAGCGTTCGACGACGACGGCGACGGGCCCCTGTGAAGCCCCCACATCCCCTTATATTTCCGTTCCCCTTTAGGGGGAACTCCAATATAAGGGGCGGGCTTCACCGGGAACTCCGGCAGCACGTACAGCTGATACGGCAACGGCTACAGCTAATACAGCGACGGCTACAGCTAATACGGCAGCGGCTACAGCTAATACGGCGGCGTATTAGCTGTAGAAATCAGTTTTTTTGCTGACAACTTACCCCAAAACCTTGGTTTGGGGCTTTTTTTTTAGTACCTTTGCACATGTGAAAAGGACGTCCGAGTAATCAGAGTATTCCGAGTAATCAGAGTATTCCGAGTAATCAGAAAAACCATTAAACCTTAACTTTAACTAACACAAAAACCAACCCATTATGAGTGTATTTTATCGTTTGCACCAGGACAAGTCGACCGGAACGAAGCGCTCAGGCAAGTGGTACGCCCGCGCCGTGCCCACAGCAGCCATCACCGCCGCTGCCACGGCGCTGACCACCACCTCGTGCATGGGCCACGGCCCGCTGTTCTGAGAAGTAATGGCAGAGTGTAGACAACAGAAGCACCCGCAGGGCCGTCGGGTGCTCCTGTGTTTTTTTTGCCCCCAGCCCCGAAGAACTCATTAAAATTGCTTAAAAAGTTTCGTGGTGTCAGCGAAAATGTGTAATTTTGTACGGTTTTAGAAACCAGTAAAAATGCGTCAGCGGCTTTTTAAATGCCCTTAAACGCAAAATTGCCAGAAAACGCATCGGTAAGAACAGACAAATAAAAACACATAAAAAACAATAATGGATCAGACATTTGACAACGACAGAATTGTAAAAATCAACATTGAGGAGGAAATGAAGTCATCGTACATCGACTATTCGATGTCGGTGATTGTGGCCCGTGCACTGCCCGACGTGCGCGACGGTTTCAAGCCCGTACACCGCCGTATTCTTTATGGTATGATGGGCATCAACAACGTGTCCACCCAGCCCTACAAGAAGTGTGCGCGCGTGGTCGGCGAGGTGCTGGGTAAGTATCACCCCCACGGCGACTCGTCAGTATACGGCGCCTTGGTGCGCATGGCTCAGGAGTGGAACATGCGCTACACGCTGGTGGACGGTCAGGGTAACTTCGGTTCGGTGGACGGCGACTCGCCGGCTGCCATGCGTTACACCGAGTGCCGCCTGTCGAAGATGGGTGAGCACATCATGGACGACCTGGAGAAGGACACCGTAGACATGGTGAACAACTTCGACGACTCGCTGGTGGAGCCCTCGGTGATGCCGACAAAGATTCCCAACCTGCTGGTCAACGGCGGCAACGGTATTGCCGTAGGTATGGCTACCAACATGCCCACCCACAACCTGGGCGAGGTCATCGACGGCTGCTGCGCTTATATCGACAACCCCGACATAGATACCGACGGACTGATGAAGTTCATTCCCGGTCCCGACTTCCCCACCGGTGCCTACATCTACGGACTGGCCGGTGTGCGCGATGCCTACGAGACGGGTAGGGGGCGCATCGTGATGAGAGCCAAGGCCGAAATTGAGTCTACCGAGACCCACGACAAGATTGTGGTGACGGAGATTCCCTACGGTGTGAACAAGGCCGACCTTGTAAAATATATTGCCGACCTGGCCAATGAGCACAAGATTGAGGGCGTGGCCAACGTCAACGACGAGTCGGGCCGTCAGGGTATGCGCATCGTGGTGGACTGCAAGCGCGACGCCAACGCCAACGTGCTGTTGAACAAGCTCTTCAAGATGACGGCTCTACAGAGCTCATTCTCAGTGAATAACATTGCACTGGTGAAGGGACGTCCACGCCTGCTGTCGCTGAAAGACTGCGTGAAATACTTCGTCGAGCACCGCCACGACGTCACCATCCGCCGCACCAAGTTCGACCTGAAGAAAGCCCAGGAGCGTGCCCACATTCTGGAGGGTTTGATTATTGCCGTGAACAACATCGACGAGGTGGTCCACATCATCCGCAACAGCAAGACCCCCAGCGACGCCCAGCGCAATCTGGAACAGCGTTTCGAGCTGGACGAGTTGCAGTCGAAGGCCATCGTCGACATGCGTCTGAGCCAGCTGACCGGTCTGCGTGTAGACCAGCTGCACCAGGAGTATGACGACTTGATGAAACTGATTGCTGACCTGGAGGAAATCCTGAACAATCCTGAGCGCTGCAAGCAGGTGATGAAGGACGAACTGCAGGAGGTGAAGGAAAAATATGGCGACGAGCGTCGCACGGAGATTATCCCCTTCGACCACGAGTTCAACGCCGAGGACTTCTACCCCGACGACCCCGTGGTAATCACCATCTCGCACATGGGCTACATCAAGCGCACCCATCTGGACGAGTTCCACGAGCAGGGACGCGGCGGCATGGGCTCCAAGGCTGCCCGCCACCGCGACAACGACTTCGCCGAGTACATCTATCCGGCCACGATGCACAACACCTTATTATTCTTCACGCGCAAGGGCCGCTGCTACTGGCAGAAGTGCTACGAGATACCTGAGGGCGACAAGAACTCGAAGGGACGTGCCATTCAGAACATGCTGAACATAGAGGCCGACGACGCCATCAATGCCGTGCTGCGCATCAAGAACTTCAACGACGAGGAATTCCTGAAGTCGCACTTCGTGGTGTTCGCCACCAAGCAGGGCATCATCAAGAAGACCTGTCTGGACCAGTATCGCAACGTGCGCGCCGCCGGTGTCAAGGCCATCAACATCAACGATGGCGACGAGGTGGTAGGCGTACGACTGACCAACGGCCACAACGAACTGCTGCTGGCCAACAGAAACGGACGTGCCGTGCGCTTCGACGAGAACGACGTGCGCACCATGGGCCGTGTGTCGACCGGCGTCATCGGTATGCGACTGGACGGAGGCGACGACGAAGTGGTAGGCATGGTATGCGTCAACGACCCCGACCAGGAGACCATCATGGTCGTCTCGGAGAACGGCTACGGCAAGCGCTCCGAGGTAGAAGACTACCGCAAGACCTCGCGCGGCGCCAAGGGTGTGAAGACGCTGGCTGTCACCGAGAAGACGGGCCGCCTGGTAGCCATCAAAGTGGTGACCGACGAGAACGACCTGATGATCATCAACAAGTCGGGCGTACTGATTCGTCTGAAGGTAGCCGACGTACGCGTCATGGGACGTGCCACCCAGGGTGTCAGACTCATCAACCTCACCAAGAAGAACGACTCCATCGCTTCTGTCTGCAAGGTCATGTCCAGTCAGGAAGAAGACGTAGAGGAGGCAGAGATTGTCGATGAGGAGCTTCAGGAAGAAGCTATCGATACCCCGCAAACTGAACTCCCAACGGAAGACTAACATAACGTTTAACCAATATTAAAGACTTATGAAAAAAATGATGATGATGGCAATGATGTTCGTAGCAAGCACTACGACATTTGCCGGTGACAGCGATGCCCTCAAGGCAGTCATGAAGTCAAAGAACTATGCCGAGGCTGCCCAGCTGCTGAAGCAGAACATTGGCCAAATGGCCGATGCCGCTGAGAAAGCCAAGGCCTACAACCACCTGGTAGACCTGGCAATGAACAAGGTCTCTAAGGAGACCGGTACGATTACCGAGAACCAGGTAGCTACCCAGATGGGACAGGGCAAGGTACAGCCCTACGACACGCTGGGATTGGCCGACGCCATCTGCGACGCCATCTATGACGCCATAGAGTGTGATAAATACGACCAGCAGCCCGACGCCAAGGGTCGTGTAAAGCCCAAGTTCAACGAGAAGAACGCCCAGCGCGTCTGGGCCGTACGCACACACCTGGTGAACGTCGGACAGGAAGAGGCCCGCAAGGAGAACAAGGCCAACGCCCTGAAATACTGGGGTGGATTTACAGACTCTGGCAACGACCCCTTCTTTGCCGCCCAGAACCACGAGCCCGAAAAAGAGTATGCCGGACAGGTTGCACTCTTCTCCGGCCGCTATGCTTGGGAACTGAAGGACATGGACCGCGCCAACCGCTACTTCGAGATAGCCAAGAAGGACCCCACCCAGAAGAACGACGCCCTGAACTTCCAGCTCTACGCCCTGCGCACCAATCTGGCCAACCGCACCGATTCACTGGCTGCCGTTGAGAAAATCAAGCAGCTGTATGCCGCAGAGCCTGAGAACGATGCCATTCTGGACGCTCTGAACCAGATGTATGACGGCATGAAGGACAAGGCAGCCCAGACCGCTCTGTTGGATGCACACCTGGCCAAGTATCCTAACTCGTTTGCTGCACTGGCCGATAAGGGACTGATGGCCATGGCCGACAATGACGCCCTCAAAGGTGCCGAGTGGCTGCGCAAAGCCGCTGCCGCCAAGCCCGACAATGCTGTCATCTTTACCTATCTGGGTATCTGTCTGAGTTCGCTGGCAGCCAACAGTGAGGATGGTGCCAAGGGTAAGGACTACTACAAGCAGGCCATCGAAGCCTTCGACAAAGCCAAGGAACTGGACCCCGACAAGCAGATGGCCAACTGGGGTTACAACCGCTACCAGGCCTACTACGGACTCTATGGCGAGGACGACCCCCGCACCAAGGCTGCAGAGGCTGACAGATAAATGAAAAATCCATTTTGAATGACACAGAAACAGATAACGATTCTGCTTCTCTTGACCATTCTAACACCGTGCCTGTGGGCTCAGAAGAAAGAGCTCTCTCAGGCACGGTCTTATATCAAGAGCGGCAAAGACTTTGACAAGGCTGAGAAGCTGATGACCCGACTGCTGGCAGATAGCGCTAACCGGTCGAATCCTAAAATCTACGCCACGTGGTACGAAGCCCTCACAGGCCAGTATGCACAGGCCAACGAGAAACTGTATCTGAAGCAGAAGTACGACACGGCTGCATTCTTCAACCTGACCAAGCGCCTCTATGCTGTGGCCCAGACACTCGACTCGCTCGACATGCAACCTGACAAGAAAGGACGCATCAGACCCGAATACCGCAAAGACCACGCCGAGCAACTTAACCGGTTGCGCCCAAACCTCTATTTTGGCGGCACCTACCAAGTGCGCCGCGAGGACTATCAAGAAGCCTTCAGCTACTTCGAACTCTACATCGATGCTGCCCGCCAGCCCATGTTTGCCGACTACAACTACATCGAGACCGACTCGTTGGTCTCCCAGGCCGCTTACTGGGCCACACTCTGCGGCTTCAGACTGGAGAAACCGGAAATGACGCTCAAGTACGGCCAGCTGGCACTGGTTGACCAGGACAAAGCCCGCTACGTGCTACACTACATGTGTGACGCTTACAGGCAGCAGCACGACACGAACCACTATCTGGAAACACTCGCTTTGGGCTTCCGACTCTATCCGGACTACCCTTACTTCTTCCCACGGCTGGCAGACCACTATAGGGAACAGGGCGACAACCAGAAAGTACTGCAACTGGCCAACGAAGGACTGAGTCAATACCCCGACAATCAGCTCTTCCTGCTGGCCAAGTCGATAGCACTGCTCAACCTCGGTCACTACGACGAGTGCATCAGCATCAGCCGCCAGATGATAGCCCACAACCCCGAACAGGCAGAACCTTATTTCAACATGGCCACCTGCTACCTAAACCAGGCGCTAGCATTGGAACAATTCAACGAGCCACGCAAGTACCGGTTGCAGCTGAACCATCTCTACAAGCAAGCGTGCCCCAACATGGAAAAATACCGCCAGTTGCAACCCAACGACCTGCAGCGGTGGGGACCGGCCCTTTACCGCATCTATCTGAACCTGAACAAGGGACGCCAGTTTGAAGAGATTGACCGGCTCATGCGCCAGCAGTCACCACAGTAACAAGCAGTGACATGCCGTCCAGCACCTCAATCCATGAGTGCTTAGCATGCTGTAATATTAAAAAATGTAAAAAAACAAGCCTCGGATACTGATTTTGAAATATAAATCAGTATCTTTGCGTAATGGATATTACTAATCTATAAATATTATATGTAAATATGGAAAATAATGCACAATTAATTGCCGAGTGCGAAGCACGCGCAAAGGAATGGTTGTCTCCCTCATTTGATGAAGAGACCCGTAAGGAAGTACAGGCCATGTTGGACAATGCCGACAAGACAGAGCTCATCGATGCCTTCTATCGTGACCTGGAGTTTGGAACAGGAGGTCTGCGCGGCATCATGGGTGCCGGCACGAACCGCATGAACAAGTATATCGTAGGCATGGCTACACAGGGCTTTGCCAACTACATACTGAAAGCTTTCCCCGGCAAGCAATGCTCCGTCGTCGTAGGCCACGACTGCCGTAACAACGGCCGCATGTTTGCCGAGTCAGTGGCTGACATCTTCTCGGCCAACGGCATTAAGGTGTACCTCTTCGAGAGCCTCAGACCCACACCGGAGATTTCGTTTGCCATCCGTCAGTTGGGCTGCCAGGCTGGAGTCAACGTCACCGCTTCACACAACCCCCGCGAATATAACGGCTACAAAGCCTACTGGGACGACGGCGCACAGGTGCTGGCTCCCCACGACAAGGGCATCATAGACGAGGTGAACAAGGTAAAGATAGGCGACGTGAAGTTTGAGGGCAACAAAGAACTCATCGACATCATTGGCGGCGAAATGGACTGGGACTACCTGCAGGCAGTCAAAGAAGCCATGGTAGACCAGGAAGTCATTCTGCGCCACAAAGATCTCAACATTGTCTACTCACCCATGCACGGAACGGGTCGCGTTATCATTCCAGAGGCACTGCGCTCATGGGGATTCCAGAACATCCACGTCGTTCCGGAGCAGATGGTCATCGACGGCAACTTCCCCACCGTCGTCAGCCCCAACCCGGAGAACGCTGAAGCCATGACGCTGGGCATGAAGCTGGGCACACGCCTGAATGCCGACCTCGTCATTGCCTCTGACCCCGACGCTGACCGTCTGGCCATCGTCTGCCGCAACCCGAAGGGCGAATGGGAAATCCTGAATGGCAACCAGACCTGCATGATGTTCTCATGGTACATCATTGCCAACAAGAAGAAACTGGGCCAGCTGAAGGGCAACGAGTTCCTGGTGAAGACCATCGTGACCACCGAAGTGATTGCCGAGATAGCCAAGAAGAACGGTGTGGAACTGAAGGACTGCTACACAGGCTTCAAGTGGATTGCCAACGAGATTCGCGTCAACGAAGGCAAGAAGAAATATATCGGCGGTGGCGAGGAGTCGTTTGGATTCCTGCCCTTCGACAAGGTAAGGGATAAGGACTCCCCCGCGTCAATCTGCTTGATTTGCGAGATTGCTGCCTGGGCAAAGGACAACGGCATGACCCTCTACGACCTCTTGATGAATATCTATAAGGAGTATGGCTTCTCTAAGGAGGTCACCATCAACGTGGTACGTCCGGGTAAGTCGGGGGCTGACGAAATCAAACAAATGATGTCCGACTTCCGCGCCAATCCTCCCAAGGAACTGGGTGGCGAACCTATCTGTCTGTGGAAAGACTATCAGACGCTGGAGGCTAAGTATGCCGACGGACGCGTGGAGAAGCTCAACATGCCTGCCACATCGAACGTTCTGCAGTGGTTCTGCGCCGACGGTACCAAGATTTCGGTACGTCCTTCTGGTACAGAGCCTAAGATTAAGTTCTACATCGAAATCAAGGATGCTACTTTCAAGTGTGCCGGCTGCTACGAGCGCTGCACAAAGGCTGCACTTGAGCGCGTCGAGGCTATCAAGAAGAGCCTGAAGCTCTAAGCAAGTATTCTTTTACTTGATGAATCATATATCCCCTTTCTATCCTTTCACATGCAGAGAAGGATAGAAAGGGGATTGCATGTATGCTAAGACATACGACTGATAGTGTGCTGGAGAAGTTAATGTTTCTTAAATCTATGCACTTTATGTTTGGCAGCCTGTTTCTTCTTGCTGCTCTTGATGTTGTGGCATGTGCAGCCTGTACGCTCCACGTTGAAACACATTCCCTATTGGAATAAGATAGGTCAAGACATGCGAAAGGAACTGGCAGGCAAATAACGATTCAGCGGCTTTACCAGATGGGTAAAGCCGCTGACATCAAATCGCCAATAATAGCTTGTTAATAGTTTGATAAGTACTATCAGGTGTAGAGAAAACGCTTGATGCTACGCTTAGGAGTCTTCTCGAATTCCTCAGTACGTATCTCTATCTCGGTAATTTTCTCGTAGGCAGGCAAAAGCTCATTGAGTTGTATGCGGTTCTGCTCCATGATGTTCTTGATGTCGTCATCATTGAAACGCATGTTCTTGGCTTCGTCGTAGTCGGGATAGACCAGTCCGACGAGTTTGTTGTCACGTTGTACGACGACACTTTCTACTACCATGGTCATGGAGTTAAGCTTGTCCTCAATCTCTTCGGGATAAATGTTCTGACCATTGGGACCGAGCAGCATGTTCTTGGAACGCCCGTTGATGAAGACGTTGCCGTCATAATCCATGGTGCCCAGGTCGCCGGTGTGGTACCAACCATCACGGTCAAGGGTTTCAGCGGTAGCTTCCTCGTTCTTGTAGTAGCCCAGCATGGTGTTGAGACCGCGGGCTAAGATTTCGCCGGGAATCTCGGAAGGGTTGGTGGAGTTAATCTTGACCTCCATGTGGTAGGCTGCCTGTCCGCAAGAACCCTGTACAAAGGTGTGCCAGTCGCGATAGCAAATGATGGGAGCACACTCGGTAGCGCCATAGCCAACGGTATAGGGGAAGTCAATGCGCTTGAGGAATGACTCTACTTCCTGATTGAAGGCAGCACCGCCAATGATAACCTCGTAAAGTTCACCGCCGAAGGCTTTGACAACTTCTTGACAGATTTTCTCGCGTACCTTCTTGGAGATGACGGGCATGGAGAGGAGCAGTCGCATGCGGTTGTTCTGAATTTTGGGGAATACCTTCTTGCGGATAATCTTCTCAATAACCAAGGGGACGGCGATGATGATTTTGGGCTTGATGTCGGCAAAAGCCTGAGCGATGATGGCCGGCGATGGGATGCGGTTCAAGTAGTAGACATGGCAACCGTGCAGGAATTCGAAGATGAACTCGAAGGCCATGCCGTACATGTGGGCCATGGGGAGTATGCTGATGATGCGGTCGCCGCGGTCGATAATCTTGCCCAGCACGTGCTCGGCAAAGTCGTAGTTGGACCAGAGGGCACGGTAGGGCACCATGACACCCTTGGAGAAACCAGTAGTACCGCTGGTATAGTTAATCATGGCCAGCTCTTCGCCGTTGGCTTCCTTGTAATAGTTGACGTGTTCCTTGCGGAAGTACTTGGGAAACTTTTTGCCATAGAGCTCGTTGAGGTGTTCACGGGCATAGGTCAGCTTATCCGTGCGCGAAATCATCAGCGAGTAATCAGGGTTATTAATGATACCCTCCAAGTGGGGCATCTGCATGGGATCAATTTGGGTGGCTACATGGTCGCCCACAAACAGTAACTTAGCATCAGAGTGGTTGACGATGTTGTGAATCTGCTCAGCCATGAACTCGTGCAGAATAGGCACGGCAACGGCACCATAGGTTAGCGTGGCAAGGAAGGCCACGGCCCACTGGCTGCTGTTGCGGCCGCAGAGAGCTATCTTGTCTCCTTTCTGCACACCGCTGTTTTCGAACAGGATGTGTAGCTTCTCAATCTTGCGGGCTACGTCGTGAAATTGCAGAGTAGCACCCTTATAGTCTGTCAAGGCATCAAGATCCCAGTTCTTGATGATGCTCTCTTGTATTAGTTGGTTAAATCCAGGTACATTTTCCATCTTCTTACTACCTTATTTATATAAGTAACGTTTGATACTCTTCTTTGGGGTTTTTATGAACTCCTCCTGCTGCATCTCAAAGGACTGCAGCTTACTATAGTTGGGCAACTGAGCGTTGATTTCCTGACGATTCTGCTCCATGACCTGCGCCAGTTCTTCTTCTGAGAAGCCCATGTGTTTCACCTCGTCCATGTCGGGGTGAATCAGTGCGACAAGATGGTCACCTCGCTGTACGATGAGACTCTCGCTGACGAGAGCCATAGAGTTGAGCTTGTCCTCAATCTCCTCAGGGTAAACGTTCTGTCCGTTGGCTCCTAAGAGCATATTCTTCAGTCGGCCGCGAATATAGATATGGCCATCGGACGACATCGTTGCCAAGTCGCCGGTGTGATACCAGCCGTCGTCATCGATGGCTTGGTGGGTGGCCTCCGGGTTCTTGTAGTAGCCCAGCATAAGGTTTGTACCACGGGCTAAAATTTCGCCCTCTGTGTTGTCGGGGGCAGAAGATGCAATCTTGACCTCCATGCTGGGCAGTGGAGTGCCGCAGGAGCCAGGCTCAAAGTCGTGCCAGTCACTATAAGAGATGAGTGGCGCGCACTCGGTAGTGCCATAGCCTACGGTAAAGGGAAAGTCAATGCTCTTTAGGAACTGTTCAATCTCCTGATTGAGGGGTGCACCACCAATGATGACCTCATAAGCCCTACCGCCAAAGGCTGCATATACCTCTTGGCAGATACGCTCCTTAACCTTTTTAGAAACCACGGGCATTTGAAGCATAATCTTTATGGCGTTAGACTGTATTTTGGGAAAAACGCGCTTGCGAATAATCTTCTCAATGATCAGGGGTACTGCTACTACAACGTCCGGCTTTACCTGCTGGAAGGCTTCCGCAATAATAGCTGGAGAAGGCAGTCGTGTCAAAAAGTGGAGATGGTAGCCTGAACAGAAGGGAAAAAGAAATTCGATGGCCATGCCGTACATGTGAGCCATAGGCAGTATGCTCAGCATATTGCTGAACTTAGGCATGTGATTGCCCAGGTGTTTCTGGCAGAAGTCTACGTTGCCCCATAGTGCTCGGTAGGGCAGCATGACACCTTTGGAGAATCCCGTGGTTCCGCTGGTGTAGTTGATCATGCAGAGTTCCTCGGCGCTGTCGTGGTGCCAATGGATGTCATCTTTGCGGAACGCATTGGGAAACCGGTGACCGAATAACTCATTCAATCGTTCGCGAGCATCAGTTAGCTGTTCGTTGCGCGAGGTATGCAGCGAGAAGTCGGGCAGGTTTAAGATGCCCTCAACGTGAGGCATATCGTCGGCCTCAATCATGTTCACTACGTAGTCACCAACAAACAGTAACTTAGATTCAGAGTGGTTTACGATATTGTGGATCTGCTCAGCATTAAACTCATGGAGAATAGGCACTATGACCGCACCATAGGTGATGGTGGCCAAGAAAGCTACAGCCCAATGTGCGGAGTTTCGTCCGCACACGGCTATCCTGTCTCCCTTCTGAATACCCGCTGCTTCCATCATGATGTGCAGCTTTTCGATTTTTCGGGCTACATCATGATACTGCAAGGTAATGCCCTTGTAGTCTGTTAGTGCGTCGAGCAACCAGTTGTCTTGGATGGTTTTCTCAATATAAGAATTGAAACTCGGTATGTCGTTCATTGCACAATTTTCAAAATTTTGTGCAAAGGTAATGTTTTTCCTGCACATCAGCAAAAAAAATGTGCAGTTTTTTACGGTTAATGGTAAAAAGACAATTATTCGGACAAAAGGAAAAGAAAAGTTACACGACAAAGAAAAATAAATGAAAAAAAACTTTGTGGTTTCTGCGAATTTTAGTAACTTTGCACCCGATTTCGTAAAAAATAGTTAATGAAGAACGACAATATCAAAAATCAGTACCGTGTAAACGAACAGATACGAGTACGTGAGGTGCGCATAGTGGGCGACGCTGGTAGCACGGTTGTACCTACAAGGCAGGCATTGGACATGGCTCGCGATCAGGGCGTTGACCTCGTCGAGATATCACCGAACGCCAATCCACCTGTATGTCGTCTCATTGACTACTCCAAGTTTCTCTATCAGCAGAAGAAACGTCAAAAGGAGATGAAAGCCAAGCAAGTAAAAGTTGAAGTTAAGGAAATACGTTTTGGTCCCCAAACAGACGAGCATGACTACCAGTTTAAATTGAAGCATGCCAAGGAATTCCTGCAAGAAGGTAATAAGGTACGTGCATACGTATTTTTCCGCGGACGAAGCATTCTGTTTAAAGAACAAGGTGAGGTGCTACTGCTTCGTTTTGCCAATGACTTAGAGGAGTTTGGTAAAGTGGAGGGCATGCCATCTTTGGAAGGAAAAAAGATGTTCCTCTATTTGGCTCCTAAGAAGGCTGGTGCCCAGAAAAAGAGCCAACAGGCTCGTGACCGCGAGGCCGCCGAAGCCGAGGCCAAGGAAAGTGTTCGCTTGAATCAGTCCAATAACATCGACGCAGAGACTCCTGCCAACGGTGGTTTGTTGGCTAACGCTAAGATTAGTGCTGACGCACTGAAGAAACTGACAGAGAGCGAAGAAGAAAGTGCCCAATAGTCACTAAAGAGAATTATGAAAAAATGGTGGCGCGCCCGGTATATGCGTAGCTGCCGATTATTAATAACAAATTAAAATTTTAAAAACAATGCCAAAAGTAAAGACAAATTCCGGTGCCAAGAAGAGATTCTCATTTACCGGTACAGGTAAGGTCAAGAGACACCATGCTTACCACAGTCACATTCTGACTAAAAAGACCAAGAAGCAGAAGCGCAACCTTTGTGGTTCTACTATCGTGGACGTTACAAACATGAAGCAGGTTCGTGACCTGTTGTGTCTCCGCTAATTCACCTATTGTCAAACATTAAAAGTATTAGAAAACTATGCCAAGATCAGTTAATCACGTTGCATCACGTGCAAAACGTAAAAGAATTCTGAAACTCACTCGCGGTTACTTTGGAGCCCGCAAGAATGTTTGGACAGTAGCCAAGAATACTTGGGAGAAGGGTCTTACCTATGCTTATCGCGATCGTAAGAACAAGAAGCGCAACTTCCGTGCCTTGTGGATTCAGCGTATCAATGCTGCCGCTCGTCAGGAGGGTATGAGCTACTCTGTACTCATGGGTAAGTTAGCTAAGGCAGGTATCGAGATTAACCGTAAGGTGCTCGCTGACCTGGCTCTGAACAACCCTGAGGCTTTCAAGGCTATCGTAGCTAAAGTAAAGTAAGCATTACGTTCAGTAAGCAAAAGTCATAAAAAAGAGCTGTAATTGAAAGGTTACAGCTCTTTTTTTTGCTATTATGAAATAAAAGTCGTATCTTTGCGAACAATTTATTAGCAATAACCATTATATATTAGAAAATATGAAGAAACTGTTGTTAGGAGACGAAGCCATCGCCCAAGGTGCGCTTGATGCAGGACTGAGTGGCGTCTATGCTTATCCGGGAACTCCTTCTACTGAGATTACTGAGTATATTCAGCAGTCCACATTGGCTAAGGAACGCGGTGTTCACAGTCGTTGGTCTACCAATGAGAAGACTGCTATGGAGGCTGCTTTAGGCATGTCCTTTATGGGTAAGCGTGCGCTGGTATGTATGAAGCACGTAGGACTGAACGTCTGTGCCGACCCGTTTGTCAACAGTGGCATGACGGGTGTCAATGGCGGTGTAGTGGTGCTGGTAGCCGACGACCCCTCCATGCACTCCTCGCAAGACGAGCAGGACTCTCGTTTCTATGGTAAGTTTGCCATGATACCTACCTTCGAGCCCAGCAACCAGCAGGAGGCTTATGACATGATGGCAGCGGCCTTTGACTATTCTGAGAAACAATGTCTGCCTGTGCTGATGCGCGTTACCACACGTATGGCCCACAGTCGTGCCGTCGTAGAACTGGCAGACACTCCTCGTAATCAGAATGCCCTGAACTATGATGCCAAGGCTGCTAACTGGGTGCTGTTGCCCGCTAATGCCAAGAAACGCAACGTCATAGTTACGACACAACAAGAGCAACTAGAAACAGATGCCTGCAACTCCGCCTATAATATATATATAGAAGGTCATGACCACTCGTTAGGTATTCTGGCCAGCGGCATTGGTTTCAACTATGTCAATGAGTGCTTCCCTCAAGGTAGTCCTTACCCTATACTGAAGATTTCACAATATCCGTTACCCAAGAAGCTGGTGCGGCGCTTGATGGACGAGTGTGAACAGGTGCTGATTGTGGAAGAAGGCCAGCCCTTTATCGAAGATATGGTACGTGGCGTGGCAGACCTGTCAAATGTTCATGGCAAGCTGGACGGAGTGTTGCCCCGTACAGGCGAGCTGACACCTGATGTGGTAGGGGAGGCCTTGAAGAAAATCAAGAATGTTGAACTGCCAAGCACGCAAACCTTTGCACCATGTGAAATCGTCGTGCCCCGTCCGCCTGCACTCTGTCAGGGCTGTGGCCACCGCGATGTCTATGCAGCCTTGAACGAAGTGCTGCGAGAGTATGACAATCCACGCGTCTTTGGTGATATTGGTTGTTATACGTTAGGGTTCCTGCCCCCGTTCCGAGCTATCCATTCGTGTGTTGACATGGGTGCGTCGATAACTATGGCCAAAGGTGCTGCCGATGCCGGACAGTGGCCTGCTGTAGCTATCATTGGTGACTCTACGTTCACACATAGCGGCATGACGGGACTTCTTGACGCCATCAATGAAAATGCTAACATTACGGTTATTATCTCTGACAACCTGACAACGGGTATGACAGGTGGTCAGGACTCCGCAGGTACTAATAAGTTCGAGGCAATATGCCGTGGTTTGGGACTGAACGACGAGCACCTGAAAGTGGTTGTACCTCTGCCTAAAAATATGCCTGAAATCACTCAGATAATCCGTGACGAAATCAACTATCAAGGTGTTTCAGTCATTATACCGCGCCGTGAATGCATGCAAACATTACAAAGACATTTAAAACAGAAGAAAGCCAAATGAAAACAGATATCATACTTTGTGGCGTAGGAGGTCAAGGCATTCTTTCCATCGCTACCATTATTGGCGAAGCAGCCATGAATGAAAATCTATTTATCAAGCAGGCCGAGGTGCACGGCATGTCGCAGCGCGGAGGTGATGTACAGTCGAACCTGCGCATATCCAGTAGCCCTATTGCCAGCGACTTGATTCCCAAGGGTGGGGCAGATGTCATTATCTCCATGGAGCCCATGGAGGCACTCCGCTACCTGCCATATCTCTCGAATGACGGATGGATTATTACCAGCAGTACTCCTTTTGTGAATATTCCCAACTATCCTGACTTGGAAATCATCCAGAATGAACTGAAACGCCTGCCCAATGTCATCATGCTCAATATAGAGGAAAAAGCAAAGGATGCCGGCGTTCCACGTTCAGCCAACGTTATCCTGTTGGGAGCAGCACAGAAAGCCCTTGGTATTGAGTACGAGAAACTGGAAGATGCTATCCGTCGTGTCTTTGGTCGTAAGGGCGAGGCCATTGTCGATGCTAACATCAAGGCGCTCGCTATAGGTCGTGAGGCCCAACGATAGGGTGGTTGGCCAGATTGCTAATGGCATTCATTGATTAACTAAGAAGTTACAATAGAGATTGAGAACACTACACATATTCAATCCGGAGCATGAAATAGCTTTGGCCGCCAACCTTACTAACTTTACAGCACCACACGCGGGACGCCAGCTGAGGGCAGACCTTGGCTGGTTACCAGCATTTTGGGCCAAACCTGGTGACGCTGTATTAGTTGGCGATGTGGACTATGCTTCCAGACTGTTCCGACGCATCAATGCCCATTGCCATCTTGGACTCCAAGAACCAGAGTGGACAGAAAATGGGTTAGAGCATATGGACATTAGCAGAATTGATGCTTGGGGATGGGATGCCGCCCTACGCCACCAACTATTTGCTAAAGGACTTGATGAACAATTGCTACCCAGTGAGTCATTGATAGAGGAATGGCGACAGACTGCTCATCGCAGGACGGCAGCAAAACTGTTAGCCCAACTTCGTATAGAAGGTACAGTAGGTGAGGCCGTTGAGTGTCAGTCAATAAATCAGGTAACCAATCTTGAACGTCTCTGGCAACGTGTAGTTGTCAAGTCTCCATGGTCTTCAAGTGGCCGCGGAGTACGTTTTTGCCTTCAGGATGGGTGGTTGCGCAACGTACTTGCACGCCAGGGAAGCGTAATGGTAGAGCCCTATTATAATAAGGTAAAGGATTTTGCCATGGAGTTCGAGGCTGATGGGCATGGAGGAATCAGATTTTTGGGATTGTCGCTGTTCCATACCAAGAATGGCGCATACATCGGTAATATTGTGGCCACCGAACAGACCAAACGCCAGTTGTTGAGCAAACTGTTACCTTTAGAACTGACAGATGAGGTGTGCCGGCTTATTGTAACGGAATCTCGTTTAGGCAGTTATCAAGGTCCTTTTGGTGTAGACATGATGGTGGTGACTGATGGGCAGCGGCTTCTGCTGCACCCTTGCGTGGAAATTAATCTGCGACGCACCATGGGACACGTGGCATTGGCACTACAACCACAGGACGATGAGGTAATGAAAGTGATGCGCATTGAATTGACAGACCATTACAAACTACGGATTAATAAAATATGAAACGAATCTTACTCACACTACTGACCTTTAGTGTATTATCTGCTCAAGCACAATATAGGTCAGAGGTGTGGTCGCCAGATAATGGCGATGGCACCTACACGAACCCGGTCATCAATGCAGACTATAGCGACCCAGATGTCTGCGTTGGACCAAGTGGCGAAGACTACTATTTGACGGCATCGTCGTTCCAATGTATTCCCGGACTGCCCATCCTGCATTCACGTGACCTGGTGAACTGGGAAATCATTAATTATGCTATCAAAGACAAACTTTACGTCGGTTATGACAAAATAACAGAACACTACAATAGCGTTCAGCACGGAAATGGAATTTGGGCACCCAGCATCCGTTACCACGATGGACAATACTACATCTATTGGGGCGACCCCGATTATGGTGTATTCATGGTGAGGACGAAGAATGGCGACCCAGCAGGCGAGTGGACAGACCCTCTTTGTGTCATCAAGGGCTTAGGCTATATAGATACTACACCACTGTGGGACGACGACGGTCGTTGCTATATGGTGAACGGTTGGGCTAATTCCCGTTCCAAGTTTGCTTCCGTACTGACGGTCCGTGAGTTGTCTGCCGACGGCACACATGCCATTGGTCAGCCCGTAATCGTCTTTGACGGAAATGGAACCGAAAATCGCACCTGCGAAGGACCAAAGTTTTATAAACGTGAAGGCTGGTATTGGATTATGTGCCCGGCGGGTGGCGTTCCTACGGGATTTCAACTGGCTATGCGTTCGAAGTCTCCATATGGTCCATATGAACATAAGATAGTATTGTCGCAAGGCAACACGCAAATTAACGGACCACACCAGGGAGGCTGGGTGCACACCAAATATGGTGAAGACTGGTTCGTACATTTTCAGGATAAAGAGGCCTATGGGCGTGTATGCCATCTGCAGCCCGTTGACTGGTCTGGCGGTTGGCCTGTAATGGGAAATCGCGGTGAACCGGTGACGAAGTACAAAAAGCCTAGCTCTTCGTCTGTCACCATTGCCAACCCGGTGGAGAGTGATGAGTTCAACGAGCCGGTCATTGGCAGACAATGGCAGTGGCAGGCCAACTATGACGAAAAATTTGGCGTTCCCACGGCCTTCGGTACCATGCGTATTTATAACTATAAACAGCCTGAGGATGCCAAGAGTCTGTGGCTCGTGCCAAACATGTTATTACAGAAGACTCCTGCCGACGAGTTCTGCGTTACTACCAAGTTGCGATTTACGTCGAAAGCCGAAGGACAGATGGGTGGGCTTATCATGATGGGATTGAATTACCAAGCTGTGGTTGTAAAGCGAGTGGGAAAGGAATTTCACTTGCTTAAACTGACCTGTATGAATGCCGACAAGGGTACAGCTCAGCAAGAAGAACTTATCGCCACGCTGCGGCCTACGGCAATCGACCTGACGGACTATAAACCGGGCATCCACGAGGATATCTATCTATTGATGAAGGTAAAGGACTCGAAGGTAAAGTTTGCATGGAGTCATGACGGAATAACCTTTAAGTCCTGTGGCGAAGCCTTTCCAATGCGTGAGGGCAAATGGATTGGCGCTAAGTTCGGATATGTAAGTGTGGACGCCAATGCTAAGAGTGACCGAGGATGGCTGGACGCCGACTGGATTCGCATTACGAGATAAAGAAATCAACAAGGCTCAGCGTTTATTCGCTGAGCCTTATAAATGTGATAGGGGGTGTGCTTTAATATTTATTTGTTGAGTTCACTTTCAATAAATGCCTTCAACTCTTCACCACGCAAACCGCGACGCAAAATTTTTCCTTTCTGATCTACCACAATGGTGTGAGGAATAGAGGTTACGTTGAATGCTTTTGCTACATCGTTATCCCAATATTTAAGGTCGCTCATTTGTGGCCAGGGGAGTTTGAGATTCTTAATGGCTGAAACCCATGCATTCTTGTCCTTATCCAGCGAGATGCCAACGATGCCAAGTCCCCGATTCTTGTTGGCTTCATAGAGTTGAAGCATGAAGGGCATCTCTTGGCGGCAAGGACCGCACCAGGAAGCCCAGAAGTCAAGAATGGTTACCTTGTTCTTCTCAACCTCAGTCATAATGCTTAGCGGCTTGTCATCGGGCGTCAACTGAGAGAAATTCGGAATGGTAGCACCCTCAGAGGTCTTTGCCGTGAGTTGTATGTTGGCCTCTATCTGTTGTATGGCGGGACGCTTGCGTCGTTCATCCGGCAACTTGTTGATAAGTTTAAGCCTTGTGCTATTATCAATGAGTTCTTCCGGATAGTAGGTCAGGAGGAAATAGCCGAACTCGTTATCAATATTTTTTTCGGTAGCAGCTATGACAACTTTTGCAAAGCGTTGGTTCAGCTTGTCTATCTGTTCCATGCCCTGCTGCTGCTTTTCTTGGGAGACATTGTTGCCGTAAATCTGCTCTGCTATACGGTTAATTTCGATGCCGATACTCATGACCGAATCGTTCAGCCGTTGCCACTCGTTGTTGCATGGAGTACCACCCACGCGTGAAGCACCTGGCGTTTCGGACAGTTTAATACTAATCTCGCCCGGTTCACGGATGAAAGCAGCGTTGATTTCGTTACGCTTGGCACTATAGACCATACAGAGTGCCGTTTCCTTGCTACATTCACCCGAATAGGAGAATTTATTGCCTTTTACGATGATGGTGTCACTGGGCGTACCGTCGACCATATTGTCGGTCAACAGTAGCGTATCGCCATCGGCCATTCCTTCAGCTGAACCTATTAGTTTGAAAGTCTGCGACTGGCATCCCAACTGTAGGAAAGCGAGAAAACTAAACAATATACTGGACAGAAATGCTCTCATTGTTGATAACTCTACGTATAGTTTCTGCAAACATATCAGCAACGCTGAGCTGCTTGACTTTAGCACAGCGTTGGGAGTAGGGAATGGAGTCTGTAAAGACGATTTCCTCAAGTGCCGAGTTCTGTACGCGCTCGCTGGCAGGACCACTCATCACACAGTGAGAGGCGCAAGCGCGAATGGTTTTTGCACCAGCTTCTTTCATGATGTCGGCTGCCTTGGTAATGGTGCCGGCTGTATCGACCATGTCGTCAATAATTACCACATTCTTGCCTTCGACATCGCCGATAATCTGCATAGTAGCTACTACATTGGCACGGGCACGCGTCTTGTTGCAGAGCACCAGCGGACAACCTAAGTACTTGGCGTAGGTGTTGGCACGCTTGGAACCGCCTACATCGGGAGACGCAATGACTAGTTCGTCCAAGTGAAGACTCTGCAAGTAAGGCAGAATGACGCCGGATGCGTAGAGATGATCAACAGGTACATTGAAGAACCCCTGAATCTGGTCAGCATGCAAATCCATCGTGATGACACGATTGACACCTGCAGCACTTAACAGGTCGGCAACCAACTTTGCTCCAATGGACACACGAGGCTTGTCTTTGCGATCCCGTCAATCATCAGGAGTAACTCCATCAGATTGTCAGAATTGGGGAATGTGCTCTGTACCAAGAAAATATCGCGACCGCGGATACTCTCCTCGTAAGAAACGGCAAACTCGCCATCAGAGAACTTCGTAATCTGAAGTTTGCCTAATGGACAACCTAAACTTTGACAGATTTTCTCAGCCAGATATTTGGTGGCTGTACCTGAGAACACCATGTAGTTTTTGTTAACGCTCATCTTTGAGATTTACTATTTGAAAATAAATTGTTTGCTTATTGTCGCTTGAAAAATTTAAATCTTTTACCCAATAGCTTTGCTTATTTTGCAGAAGTGGTCTATCAAGGCTTGATACTCCAGTTGTTGATGAATGTTGAAACGATTCCAGAGGTCACCGCTGATTACGATGCCGCCAAAGCCTAGGTCGCGAACTGCCTTGATGGTGTCCAGATTCATACCGCCCAAGGCATAGACATGGCGATCTATGAGTCCATGACGGGAAGCTTCCTTGAGTTCGTCAATGGTGAATGTAGCCTTGCAGTTAGGCTCTGTCTGGCTGTCGAAGATGTATTTCAGCAGCACATAGTCGGCATGACGCTTGGCCTCCTTAAGCTGATCCAGATGGGAACACGAGCGACTGATGTGTCCCCTGTAACCGTCTGGAACGGGTGTTGTTTCATCATCGATATGAATGCCGCGCAACTTGTATTCCTCTTTTAAATAATAGTTGTCGTGGACGGTGATACGCCTGCGGTATTCGTCGGGCAATAGCGTGAGCAAACGCTCGGAATACATTGGTGAGGAGCCGGGCTTGAAGAGATGTAGGTTCTCCAGCCCCGCCTCGAAAAGTGACGAGAGTATTTTGTCTTCCTCCACGAAGAACGTGGGTTGAGTCATCAATACCAGTTTCATCAGTTTGCTGCTTCAAATTCTTTTAGGAAGCGCACATCGTTTTCAGAGAACATGCGCAGGTCGCTTACCTGGTACTTCAGGTTGGTGATACGCTCAACACCCATTCCAAAAGCATAGCCGCTGTAAATCTTGGAATCGATGCCACATTCTTCCAGCACGTTGGGGTCAACCATACCACAGCCCAGAATCTCAACCCAGCCGGTATGCTTGCAGAAACCGCAACCCTCGCCACCGCAGATGAAACAAGAGATGTCCATCTCTGCGCTAGGCTCAGTAAAGGGGAAATAGCTTGGGCGCAGACGAATCTTTGTATCGGCGCCAAACATTTCACGTGCAAAAGATAAAAGTACCTGTTTCAGGTCGGTAAATGACACGTTCTTATCAATATACAGGCCTTCCACTTGGTGGAAGAAGCAATGGGCACGTGCGGTGATGGCCTCGTTGCGATAAACTCTACCAGGGCAGATAACGCGAATAGGAGCAGTTAACTTTCCATCCACAGTGTGCATCTGTTCCATGACACGTGCTTGGACACTGGAAGTGTGTGAACGCAACAGAATGTTCTTTGTAACGTCGTTAGGATGCTGAGAGACAAAGAATGTATCTTGCATGTCGCGAGCAGGATGGTCTGCGGCAAAATTCATCTTAGTGAATACGTGTAGATCGTCTTCGACTTCAGGACCGTCTGCCAATACGAAACCCATACGTGAAAAAATGTCGATAATCTCGTTGGTGACAATTGTTAAGGGATGACGTGTCCCTAACTGTACAGGGTAGGGGGTACGTGTCAAATCCAACGTTTCGTCGCCAGTCTCTTGTTCAGCACATTCTTCGCGCAGTTGGTTGATGCGTTCCGTTGCCAGCGCTTTCAGCTCGTTGATTTTGATACCTACCGTTTTTTTCTGGTCAGCCGCAACGTTGCGGAAGTCGTTCATAAGCGCTGTAATTTCACCCTTCTTGCTAAGAAACCTCAGTCTTAAGCGTTCTACTTCTTCAGCATTGTTGGCACTTAGTGTCTGTACTTCTTTTAGAAGTTCGTCTATTTTATCTAAAATCATAGCTTTTTTGATGAATTTCTCAAATTTTGATGCAAAGGTATAAAATATTTATGAATATTGCATTATTAATTATGAATTATTTGGTAACTTTGCACCAAATTTTGAGAGAAGATAAATAAATGAGTTCACTTGTGAGGCCAAATCTAATTGTTTCGGTCGTATTGTTAGCCGCTTTAACATCGTGTGGCGGAATGAAAGGTGGACAGGCTACCGAGGAAGTTCCTGCCGACTCTATTGCTAACGACTCCCTCTATGCTGATTCTTTGCAAGCAGCAGATGAAAAATACCCTATGCCTAAAGCTGCTGACGAGTTGTTCGATGATTTCGTCTTCAACTTTGTGGCAAATCGTAAGCTCCAAATGGAGCGCATTCAATTTCCGCTGCCATATGAAAAGAATGGCAAGACACTAAAGATATCTAAAGCAGACTGGCGTTTGGAGCACTTCTTCATGAAACAAGGCTATTATACTTTGCTGTTCGATAACGAGAAGCACATGGAGATTGTCAAGGATACTTTAGTCAACCATGCTACAGTAGAGAAGATACACTTTGACACTCGCACCATAGAGCAATATATCTTCTATCGCAAACATGGTGCCTGGATAATGACGATGGTGCGTAATATTCCTTTCTCACAGGATGTTAATGCCACGTTCTTAACGTTTTATCATCAATTTGTCAGCGACAAAGCGTTTCAGCAGAAGAGTTTGGCAGAGTCCGTCAAGTTTGTCGGGCCTGACCCTGACGACGATTTCAACTTAATGGAGGGCATCATAACCCCCGACACATGGGAAGCCTTTGCGCCTGAACTGCCCAAGAAGATGATTTATAACATCATCTATGGTCAGCCGAAACATGAGGGAAACTCAAAGATTTTTGTTATGCGTGGCATTGCCAATGGCCTGGAACTGGAAATGACTTTCCTGCGCAGTAATGGCCATTGGAAGCTCGTTAAGCTGACAACTTGACAATAAATATGAAAGATATATCGGATTTCAACTTACTCAATCACAACACGTTTGGTATTGATGCCAAATGCAGCAGGTTTTTAGAATATGAGTCTCTGGAAGAGGCTCAGAAGATAGCCCGCAGGCTAAAAGAGCCATACTTGTTGATAGGTAAAGGCAGTAACCTGCTGTTGACAGGAGATTTTAAGGGTCTGGTAGTTCACTCAGCTGTAAAAGGAATTGAGAGACAGGGAGATAGCCGTATTCGCTGCGGTAGTGGTGAAACATGGGATGATGTTGTAGCATGGACTGTAAACCATGGATTTTATGGTGCAGAGAATCTCTCGTTAATTCCTGGAGAGGTCGGTGCCAGCGCTATCCAAAATATAGGCGCTTACGGAGCAGAGGTTAAAGATTTGATTGTGGCTGTTGAAGCAGTTGAAATTGGAACCGGTCAAGTTTTTTCGTTTACGAATGAGGACTGTTGCTATGGTTATCGTGACAGCCGCTTCAAACATGATTGGAAAAACAAATACCTCATTACGCATGTTGTCTACCAGCTAACGACAAATGAGACGAAACAGTCAACAACATATGGTAACATACGTAACGAATTGCAACGCAAAGGTATCGAGAAGCCATCGGCAGTTCAGTTGCGTGAGGTGGTCATTGCCATTCGTAAGGAAAAGTTACCCGACCCTAAGGAATTGGGCAATGCGGGGAGTTTCTTTATGAATCCTGTTGTCGGCCGTGAAAAGTTTGAACAATTATTAACAGATTATCCGCTGATGCCACATTATTATATTGATGCTGAACATGAGAAAATACCAGCAGGCTGGATGATAGAACAGTGTGGCTGGAAGGGGCGCTCTTTGGGACGTGCTGGCGTACATGACAGGCAAGCCTTGGTACTGGTTAATCGGGGTGGAGCTACCGGCAACGAGATAGTGGCTCTGTGCCAGGCTATTCAGAGTGATGTCTACGCAAAGTTTGGCATCCTTATTCACCCTGAAGTAAATATTGTATAGGCTTATGCCTGAAATGAAAAAAAAGGAAATAATGAGACTGACATTTTTGGGAACCGGTACATCATGTGGAGTCCCAACCATCGGCTGCCAATGCCATACGTGTAGCAGTACTGACCCGCACGACAAGCGTTTGCGTTGTTCTGCACTTATCGAGACAGAACAGACCCGATTACTGATTGACTGTGGACCAGACTTCCGTCAGCAAATCATGTCCCAATCCTTCCGTCGTATAGATGGTATACTTATAACCCATGCACACTACGATCACATGGGAGGTATGGATGATATCCGGCCTTACTGCCAATTCGGAGAAATCAATGTTTACGCCGACCCTATAGCACGTCAGAACATGCTGCAGATGCTGCCATATTGTTTTGCGGAACACCGCTATCCTGGGGTGCCGGCTATCCAACTACATGAGATTCGTGCGCACGAGAAGCTGCATATTGGCAATCTTGATATCGTACCTTTCCAAGTGATGCATCACGACCTGCCCATCATGGGATACCGTATAGGTCCGTTAGCCTATATTACCGATATGAAGACCATCAACGAGTCAGAGATTCCATACGTAGAAGGTTGTGACACGCTGGTGGTCAACGCTTTGCGGCTTACGCCACACCATTCTCACCAAACACTGGCTGAAGCAGTGGCCTTTGCGCATCGCATCGGTGCACGACAGACGTGGCTCATTCATTCCAGCCATGACATAGGCCGGCATGCCGAGGTAAATGCCTCACTACCTGAAAACATACAGATGGCTTACGATGGCTTGGCAATAGATATTGATAGAACGTAAGTTAAACGCCTTGCAGGATGGTGTTGATGTTTTAAACGTTAAAATTATCTAAGAATAAAGGAATATAAAGAAGGAATGTATAAAATATAACAAAAAAGTTGTACCTTTGCACCCGCTTTTACGAGATAAAGGCATAAATTTTATTCATTAATTACAGAATTAAACATTTTAAACAATGGCAACTAAAATCAGATTGCAGCGCGGCGGACGTAAGAGCTATGCTTTCTATCGCATCGTTATCGCTGACGCTCGTGCACCACGTGATGGTCGTTTTACTGAAAAGATTGGTACTTACAACCCAAACACCAACCCTGCCACGGTTGACCTGAATTTCGAGCGTGCACTTTATTGGGTCGAGACAGGTGCACAGCCTACAGACACTGTTCGTAACATCTTGAGTCGTGAGGGCGTATACTTGATGAAGCACCTGAAGGGTGGCGTCAAGAAGGGTGCATTCGACGAGGCTACTGCTCAGAAGAAGTTCGATGCATGGAAGGCCGACAAGCAGAATGGTTTGGCTAAGATTGCTGAGGCTGAAGCTAAGGCTAAGAAGGACGCTGCTGCTAAGGAATTGGCTCAGGAGAAGAAACTGAACGAAGAAATTGCTAAGAAGGTGGCTGAGAAGAAAGCTGCCGAGGCTGCTGCTAAAGCTGAAGCTGAAGCTGCTGCCGCTGCTGAGGCTGCTGCTCAGGAGGCTCCCGCTGCTCAAGAAGAGGGTGCCGCAGAGTAAATCTCCCTTACTAAAAAGGAATAAAAATCGGAAAGTTGCATTAGGCTTTCCGATTTTTTTCTATATAAAATTGTTCGTACTGTTGAGCAACTTTGATGTAGTCATGGTGACGCCGCACGTATTCTACACTCTGACGCTTCAGTTCCGGTATGCGCTCCGGATGCAGAATGAGCTGCTCTAACTCGTGATAGACACTATCATAGCTAGGTTGAACGTTGACGATAGGCCGCAGTTCCTGTTCACCGATGAGGTCATAGCTTTCGGGTTCTCCACCTCCTACGACCACTATGCCTTTTGACATAGCCAAGAGTGCATTCATCGCAGGGGTGTAGCTATAGAGCTGGTCCAGAATGATGTCGCAATCGTCCATCAGATGCTGGTATTCAGCAAAGGGAACAGAGACAGCTTTCTTCAGCAACATCCTCTCCGGGTATTTCTTCTGGAGGTCTTCTGCCGCTTTCAGCATAATGTCTGTGCCCTTGTATTCATTCCGTTCTTGGTCGATGCCTATGAAGACTTTTATTTTCTCGTATGTCTGGCTGAATGTTCCGGCAATTTGTGATACTTCTATTGGGAGAGGAATGAAACGAGTCTTCTCAGGAAATAGGGGCTGATAGCATGCCCAGTATTCATAAAGGCAGGGGATGATACCGTCACAGGTAGCGGCAATGTGCTGGTTGAGCCGTTCTTTCGCCGTGCCAAGCCATTCCCGTCTGTCGATGATGGCATCACGATTGGTGCGCAGTTGGTTGCCAATGTTGTGGTCACTATAACGCAGCACGCTGCACTCACTACAGGTTTTCACCCAATAGTGGTCTGTGCCGAAAGCGCCAAGGAAAATGCTGCCATTGTGTCGGCGCAGGAAATTGTATATAAAGAATTGTCGTTCTGCCCGAACGTCAAACATGATGGGATTTGTAACCTGAACCACGTCGTAATGGCGCAAGCGCGGCAACAAGGTATAGAGTTGAGCCAGATAGCGCACTCCATCCAGATGTGAAGCATTTTGGCGCACTAGTGAGATGTCGCGCGGATAGTTGCGCCATCCGTTGCCGCCTGAAAGTGTAGTGACGTCGTGACCGAGTTGCCTGAGTCCCTTGGCCAAGGTGGTGTGCAGATTGCTGCACTCGTTAATTAGTAATATCTTCATCGCTCATGCTTCATTAGTGGAATGGTATAGGTCAGCATGCGGCGTCCAATGCTGGTTGCCGATAATTGGCGAAACCACTTGTACTTCTGTGTATAACTGTAGTCGGGCAACGGAAAAAGTCCCTCAGTTCGCAGGGTGGCAATACGGTTCTCCAGTACTTGGCGTGAACGCATTTGCATGATAACCTGATAGAGGTAGTCCATGGTAAGCTGGGCCACACGGCGCTGCAGGGCCAGCTTGTCGTTCTGGGATAAGTGGTCACCATACTGATGAAGTCTGACGATGACGTCGTGAAAATCGTTCAGGCGCTTGTGGGTGTTGGCATCAGAGCAGCTCTGAGTGATGGAGTCTTTGCGTTGTCGGTAGTAATAGGCCGGCAATTGGGTCACGATGACTTGTTCTGCTTGTATCAGCAGTAGTGGCGTGAATTCTTCGTCTTCGTGAAAAATACCTGGTGTGAAACGCAGTTCGCCGAGTATGGCGTGCTTGAAGAGGTACCCACAAGCAGTCCCGTGAATATTGTGGTGGCGCAACAGGTCGGTACCACTAAGTGTGAGCCGCTTGTCGGAATAGGTTTGTGGAGTGGGGGCGGTGGCAAAGTCAAACATCAGGATGTCTGCCGTCGAGGTGCTTCTCACCATGTCGAGACATTGGTCGTATGCAGACTTCAAGAGATAGTCGTCAGCATCGACAAACTGAATATAACGTCCTGTAGCCACCTCGATGCCTTTGTTGCGCGCCATGCTGAGTCCTGCATTTTTCTGACGCACATAGATAATATCGTCACTATAGTTCATCAGTCCATTCATGGGGCTAACGTCTGACCCGTCGTCTACCACGATAATCTCCCGTTCCGAAGGGTTCAACGACAAGGCCAGAATGCTATTGATGCACTCACAGAGCATCGGCACAGGCAGGTTATAGTAGGTAACAATAAACGTTACCAGCGGCTGGGTTTCTTGATGTGATGTATTAGTTTCGTAATCTTGCATAATGTTTTGACTCCAAATATATTAAGAACAAGTGCCTTAAGCAGTTTTATACCCGTTAACTGCCGTAATTTTAGCCTTCTATATGGTAAGGTAGTCTCACCGCCTAAACGCTCCCATACGTCAATCTGAATGTTTGCCAGATAGAGGTAATAGGTGTCGTCAACAGGCATTTCGTTCTTTAGGTGAGCCTCGAGCAACATTGCCAACTGGGTGCCGTCTGCCTTGGCAGTAATGCCATCGGGGTTGTAGCAGTAGTGATAAAAATCCTTGCTGCTTGTTACCACCTTACGGGCTTTACGAAGAAGATGGGGTAGTGTATAGGCATCTTCAAATACTTTGCCCTTGGGGTATCTGACATCATCAAACAGGTCGCGACGGTATATTTTGTTCCATGCATAAGTATGCAGATAGGCTTGGGTCTGCAGCCAGTAACTATTCGTGTCAGTAAACGTTTTATCAGGCAATGCCAGCCACTCTGCAACGGAATATTCCAATATGTCTGCATCTCCTATTATGCTGAGCAGCGGCTCATATGTATCCGGGGCTATAAAGTCGTCTGAATCGACAAAGGTAATATGGGTACCCTTAGCCAACTCTATGCCGGCATTGCGGGCGTCACTAAGTCCTCCATTGCTCTTGTGTATGACCTTGATGCGAGAGTCACGAAGAGACCACTCGTCACATAGCCGCGGACAACTGTCTGGCGAACCGTCATCAACCAGTATTACTTCCATCCCGTCGACACGTTGCCTGAGTACGCTCTCTATACAGCGTTCCAGCGTGTGTTCAACGCGATAAACAGGGATGATGACTGACAATTTCACGTTGCAAAGATACAAAGAAGTAGAGAAAATGCCAAAAATAAATTTGTATATTTATAATTAAATCTGTAATTTTGCGTTCTCTTAATAAAAATATGGAAAACCAGCGCAACGACAGCAGCTATAGCCACATATTGAAATATACCGGCATCTTTGGTGGCGTACAGGGACTCAACGTATTGATAAGCCTTGTGCGCAATAAGTTTATTGCCTTGTTGCTGGGACCTGGGGGCATGGGACTGATTTCGCTTTTCAATACGGCCATCAGTTTTATTTCGCAGGCCACACATCTTGGCATTTCGTTTAGTGCTGTGCGCCATATATCAGAGCTCTATGATAAACATGACGAAGCGAAGACGGCTCACTTTGTCAAGATTGTTCGTGGCTGGAGCCTGCTGACGGCACTACTTGGTGTTTTGGTATGTCTCGTTGCCGGCCCTTTTCTTAGCCAAGCCACCTTCTCGTGGGGCGACCACAGTCTTCACTTCATTTTGTTGGCTCCGGCCGTGGGTATGATAGCCATTACCGGTGGCGAGACAGCCATACTAAAGGGGCAGCGCAAACTGGGGGCACTGGCCATCGTACAGATAGTTTCTGTCGTGGCGTCGCTGCTTATTTCCATTCCCATTTATTATGTCTTTTGGCAATCTGGCATCGTACCGGTCATCGTGCTGATGGCTTTTGTCACCATGTGTGCCACGCTGTTCTATTCGCTGCGTCTTTATCCATTGCAACTGAGTGGTGCCAAGGGCATATTGGGCGAAGGTATGGAAATGGTCAGGCTGGGGGTGGCTTATACCCTGGCAGGCATCATCGGGTCTGCTGCCGAGATGGTCATTCGTTCTTACCTTAACCTGGTGGGCGACTTGGATGTTTTGGGACTTTACAACGCGGGTTATATGCTGACGATAACCTATGCCGGCATGGTGTTTTCGGCCATGGAGACAGACTATTTTCCACGTCTCTCGGCAGTAAACCATGACATCGAGGCTACCAATATGACGGTCAATCGCCAGATGGAGGTGTCGCTACTCATCCTTGCTCCCATGCTGACAGGGCTTATCGTCATGCTGCCGGTCTTGATTCCGCTTTTGTTCAGCCACGAGTTTATGCCTGTCATCGCTATGGCACAAGTGGCTGTACTGGCTATGTTTTTCAAGGTGCTGACGTTGCCGGTGGCCTATATCACCTTGGCGCGAGGCAAGTCGTTGCTGTTCTTGTTTTTGGAGACGGTTTACTTCGTTGCTTTTGTTGTGCTCATCGTCTATGGCTATGAACGTTGGGGACTGTTGGGGACGGGCGTTGCCATTACCGTAGCCCACGTCTTTGACTACCTGATGATTAACGGGGTGGCACGCTGGCAGTATGGATATAAAACATCATCGGCCGTTATGAAGTATAGCGCCATACACCTGACGATTGGCTTTTTGGCTTACTTTACTACCATAACGGTCGATGGTTATGTCTATTGGGTTTTCGGCTTAGGACTCTCGCTGGTCAGCATCATGTTCTCGTTGCTCATCCTGCGCCAGAAGACGCACCTTTGGGAGTCGCTAAAGCGTAAATTCTCTGTGAAGCACTAGAATCTGTAGTCCAGCTCAAGGTCAACGAAGTTGTAGTCGTGCTTGGCAAGCGTACGGTCATTGACGCGGGCATACTCAAAGTTCAACTGCAACTTCTTGTTGAAGTAGTAGTTGGCACCAATCTCGTACATGGTTTTGGCCGACTGCCAGTCGGCTGACCGGCGGTATACGTTGTAGCGGGCTTTGGCGTGCAGCTTGGACTTGATGACGGGAACTATGCCAAAGGCATACCAGCCGTCGGCCTTGTCGCCCCAGGCTTCGTTGGTGCCCCAGCCTTGGCTGTGAATGTATTCTGCACGGAAGGTGTATTCGTCCTTGTCGTATTCAGCAGAAAGGGCGTAGCGGTTCTTGCGGACACTCTTCAGCGTTGTAGAGCCGGTATTTCCTTGTGCATCGACAGTAGTCATGTTTATTTCGCCTTTTGTACCAGTCCATCCGAAGGCACCAATACGCAGCCCCTGGATGGGCATCAGCCAAAGACCGCCAATCAGGTCTTTCTTGTTGTCTGCGTCTTTCTTGTTGATGCCCTCACCATTATATATTCCCAATTGGTAATGCAGCAGACGATGGCCGTCGTGCTGGGGGAAGAGCGAACCCTGAATCTGGATACCGATGTCGCGGCCTCCGCTGGATTTCTCGCCAGTACGGTCACCATAGCCAACCAAGCTGTTAATGACTTGACCATAAGAATACCATCCCTGAGTAATGGGGTGGGTGAGACTCTCGAAGGTAAAGGCACGCTTGAACTGGCCCACCTTGACGCGAAACTCCTTGTACTTGTTCCATTCGGCATAGAGATCTACCAACTGGACGGTGGGCTCGCCTGGGCCTTTGGCATTGGTGCCTTGTATCTGGGCACGCCAGTCTACATCGCCTATCTTGCCGTCCAGAATAAAACGCGCCAAACGCAGGTTGAACTCGTTGTGTTCGCTACCTTCTTTGTCCTCTGCCTGGTACTGCAACATGGCATAGCCGCTAAACTTGATGTTGCTGACCCATTGGGGCACCTCCACAGACTTTTTCTGCTCTTGTGCCTGTGCTGGCAGAACCATGCACATTAAGGCATATAAAAATAACTTTTTCATAAATTGATTATAATAAATAGTTGAATTATCGTTTCTTCAGCAATACTACGTTCTCTACGTGGGGCGTATGAGGGAACATGTCGACGGGTTGCACCTCTGCCACCTCATAGTGGGCGTCCATCAGCTGCAGGTCGCGAGCCTGTGTAGCAGGATTGCAGCTAACGTAAACGATGCGCTCCGGTGCTGCATTCAGAATGGTTTTCACGACGTCGGGGTGCATGCCGGCACGTGGGGGGTCGGTAATAATGACGTCAGGGCGTCCGTGCTCCTTGATGAAGTCATCGGTCAGGATGTCTTTCATGTCGCCGGCATAAAACAGGGTGTTCTCGATGCCGTTCAACTGAGAGTTTATTTTTGCGTCTTCAATAGCTTCCGGCACATACTCTATGCCTATCACCTGCCGGGCACTTCTGGCCACGAAGTTGGCTATGGTTCCTGTGCCGGTATAGAGGTCGTAGACCAGCTCGTGGCCGGTAAGTCCGGCAAACTGGCGGGCTACGCTATACAGGTGGTAGGCCTGTTCGGTATTGGTCTGATAAAAACTCTTAGGCCCCACTTTGAACTTTAGGTCTTCCATGAGTTCGTATATGTGGTCATTGCCCTTAAATACCAGAATGTCCTGGTCACCGATGGTGTCGTTGCATTTCTGATTGTCCAGATACATTAACGAACTGATTTGCGGAAACTTGTCGGCTATATGCTGCATCAATGCTTTTGCTTCCCGCTCGCCTCCCGTCTCGTCGTAGTGGAATTGGAAAATGACCATCCATTCACCGCTTGCCGAGTTGCGGATAATGACATCGCGCAAAAGACCCACTTGTTGGCGCAGGTCGAAAAAAGCAAGCCCGTGGGCTGATGCGACTCTATAGACTTCGTTGCGTATCTGGTTGTGGAGATCGTCCATCAACCAGCATTTGTCAATGGGCAGAATCTTGTCGAAAGCACCGGTAATGTGGAACCCTATGGCCGGAACGTCCTTTAGGCTCTGGCTCTCGTCGTTGGGCAGCGTGGCTATTTCCTCCTTTGTCAGATAGCGTTTGTTGGCACAGCCGAAGTCCAGCTTGTTGCGATATTCCTGCGTCTTCACACTACCCAGTATCGGACGAAATTCCGGCAGCTGTACTTTGCCTATTCTGTGCAACTGGTCGTAAACCTGCTGCTGCTTGAACTTCAGCTGTTCCCGATAGGGCAGGTTCTGCCACTTACAGCCACCACAGACGCCGAAATGCTTGCAAAAGGGTACTTCGCGTACATGACTATACGATATAAAGCGCACCACCTCGCCTTCTGCAAACGAGTGTTTCTTGCGACGGATCTGTACGTCACAAACATCTCCAGGCACACAGAAAGGTACAAAGACCACCATGTCTTGCCAGTGGAAGAGCGACTTGCCTTCAGCCGCTACAGACTCTATCGTTACACCCTCAAGGAGTGGTAATGGTTTCTTGCTTCTTGCCATTTCTATCTATTTTTGATGCAAAGTTACGAAGAAAAAGTCATTCCACCAAATTAATCTATTGCTCAGTATCCTCCTATTACTTTTTACTTACATTTTTAATTACAGCGTCTGCATAGATAAAATATGTGTCACCGTCACGCCTAATATGCACAATTACTGCATGTTAGGTGTGACACTTGTTCTCGGAGGCATAAGCCGGATGGTAGCCGCCACTAATAGTGAAACATTGACCAAGCATTATCCGGTGATGGGCAAGTATTATCCGGTGATGGGCAAGCATTATCCGGAGAACACACACGCAGTTGTTCCTATCGTCCATTTCAGTTGGGCGCATTTGGTGCGACGGCCGTCGAAAATATGTGCGACGGCCGTCGAAGATTCGTGCGACGGCCGTCGCACGAAGTGGGTCAAATTGGTATAGAATATCGGACAGGTATGCCGGGTGGTTAAGAATGGGTTCTGCGGTAACTTGCTGGTTATAAGTTTACTCCGACAAATATATTGCCGATGCCGCATAGCCGCAAAATCTGACATAGAGAACAGAAATCGGGGTGGAATATAGTTTTTGTTAACATTTTTTTTGATTTATGATAAAGTGAGAATAGTAGGCTCTCTTGATGAAGGTTCTACGTAAAGATGGCTCATTCTACTGGCCATCCTTTTCTGGAGCCCAAAAACAAGTGTCACGCCTAACGCTGTATGGCACAGCATGTTAGGCGTGACGGTGATACTTTAAAACTAACAGTGTTCTTGCTTATATCATTAGTTTCACACGGAAACCACGCTTGGTGGGCTCCTCTATGACTTCTCGGCACTCAGCGGAGAGTTCGGTGCACCAGCTGTCGCTGAGCGGTGTGTCGGTCATTTGCTCCACCATGAAGTCGATGGCGGTGACGTGCGACTGCTCGCTGTGGGTGATGCGCACGGTGATGGGGCGGTAGGGAGCCATCGGACCACTGAGCATCCGGTCGACCAATCGGTGGGCCGTCTCCTCTTTCTCGCTAATGCCGTATTTGTGGCAGAAGGCACTGATGGCAGAGTGCATACCCAGGAAGTCGAAGTCAGGACCGCCAATCTCGAACACCTCCTTGCGGATGCGCTGGATGAAGGCCTTGGTAGCACTATGTACAGGGTTCTCGAATATCTGCTCCGGCGTTCCGTCCTCGTGGATATAGCCGTCGTACATGAAGAAGAGGCGCGTAGAGACATCGTGGGCAAACTTCATCTCGTGGGTGACGATGAGCATCGTCAGTCCCTCCTGGGCCAACTGGCGAATGACGCTGAGCACCTCGCCAACCATCGTCGGGTCGAGGGCCGACGTAGGTTCGTCGAAGAGAATGACGTCCGGTTTCATGGCCAAGGCACGGGCAATGGCCACGCGCTGTTTCTGTCCGCCGGAAAGATTCGACGGATAGACATCAGCCTTCTCAGCCAGTCCCACCTTGCGCAGCAGAGCCAGTCCCTCTTGGCGTGCTTCCGCCTCCGGCTGGTGGCGCAGTCGGGTGGGTGCGAAGATGACGTTCTCCAGCACGGTCTTGTGTTCGAAGAGGTTGAACGACTGGAACACCATGCCCATCTTCTGGCGCAGTTTGTTGATGGGGTAGCCCTTGCCTAGGATGTCCTCGCCGTCGACGATGATGCTGCCATCGGTGGGTTGCTCCAGCAGGTTCAGACAGCGCAGGAAGGTGCTCTTGCCCGTACCCGACGGTCCGATGATGGAGATGACTTCGCCGCGGTGCACCTCTGTAGTGATGTCGCGTAGCACGTCCAGCGAGCCGAAGGTCTTGCGCAGGTGGGAGATGGTAATAAGTGGAGAATTGGCTTCCGCCCCAGAGACTTCTGAGGACTGTTTGGCTGCTGTAGTAGGCGTGCTGGTTTTGCGACGGAAGATGAGCCATGCGCCGCCACCAATGATGATAACGAGGAGAGCAACTCCGCCCCAGAGCGTCCAGGACTCATCTTTCTCTGTAACGGAGTGGGGGAGGTTTGTGAGTATTGCAGCATTGCCTTTCCGCGTAGTCAACACAATGTGCGACTCGACATAGCCGTCGGAGAAGATGACCTGCTTCTGCCGCTCCTCGGTGATGCTAATAGCTCCCATGGCCATGTCAGCCTTCTTTGTCTGTACGGCTGGAATCTGTGCGCTGAAGTCCATCACGAGAAACTCCAGTTTCAAGTTGCGCCGGTTGGCCCACTCCGTCAGCAGTGCCGGTTCCAGACCGGACAGTTTGCCGGAGTTGATGAAGTTGAACGGTGGCATGGCCGGATAGGAGGCTACACGAATCGTGCGCCCCGTGCCCCGCTGCTGGGGAATCTCAAGAGCCGTCGGGTCTTCCGACTGCTGCCAGCTATCATATATCTTCTGGTAGGTGCCGTCGCTGCGTATCTCGGCCAGGAAGCTGTTGAAGTCCTGCTGCAGGGTGGTGTTGTCTTTCCTGAAGATGGCGCCGATGGGCATACTCCCCAGTCCGGCTCCCACAGAGTCTACCTTGCTGGCCAACTCCCTGTTGAAACACAGCGTCAGACTCTCGCTGCCCGCCACATCCACTTTGCCACTCTCTAGGGCAGCCATCAGGTCGGCCAGTGAAGCCATGCGCAGGATGTTGGCATCGGGAACCATGCTGGTGATGGCAATGTCCTGTATGCTGCCGATGACGACACCGACATTCTTGCCTTTAAGCATCTGGAGGACGGGAGGAACGTCAGACTGTTGCATGGCAGCATCTGGCTCAGCCTCAGGCGCTGACAATAGTGTTGGAACGTAGCCCACCAGACCGAACAGCGTCAGCATGACTGCTGCCACCATACCCTTCACACGTTGTCGTTGCACCAGCGACTGCAGCAGCAGTCCGATGAGCCATGCCACAAGGAAGTAGATGATGGCCGTCAGGATGAGTGGGAAAAAGGCATCGAACGTGCGTGAGCGTATCAGGTCGGAGGCTCGCGTCATGTCGGCCACGGCAATGTAGCCCACGATGCTCGTGCCCTTTAGCAGGCTCACTATCTCGCCCTGATAGACGGGCATCACCGCCTTGACGACCTGTGGCAGCACAATACGCAGGAACGTCTGTCGCCGGGTGAAGCCCAGTGCCAGTCCAGCCTCCGTCTGTCCACGGTCAATGCCCTGGATGGTGGTGCGTAGCATTTCGCTGATGTAGGCCGCCGTATTCATGGCAAAGGTGACGATAGCCACCACGACACCTGTTGTGTCGAGCGGTGCCAACACCACATAGTACATCAGCATGAGCAGCACCAGCACCGGTGTGCCTCGCATCAAGTCGATATACACGCGTGCCGTCTGTTGCAGCCACCGGTGACGGCTCATGCGCATCCAGCAGACTAGTCCGCCAAGCAGCGTACCGAGTATGGCGGCAAAGAGCGTGATGACGAGCGTCACCTGCATGCCGTCGAGAATCATTTGGTAGCGGTTCTCTACAATCAGGTTGTTGTAGAAGCTTTCCGTCAAGGAATTCCAATAAGTCATTGCTAATATATTTTGTTTTGTTTGCAAAGATACATAGAAAATACCATAATAATGTGCTGTTTCGGAATAAAAATATCACTGAACGTTGTTTTATTGTGATGCCACGCTCCGTAGATATAGCAGATGAACAGATACAAAAACGCCCAACGCTTACATGTAAATAGCGTTGGGCGTGAAGGGTGTGGCTGTTATACAGACGGCATTAGGCGTCGTACTCCTGCCAAGACTTGATCTTGATGTCGTCCTCCTTGAGCGCGGTGAAGGCCTCGATGAAGGCTTTGGCCAGACGGACGTTGGTCATCAAGGGAATGTTGTGGTCGATGGCTCCACGACGGATGCGGTAGCCGTTGGTGAGCTCGCGCTTGGTGTGGTTCTTCGGCACGTTGATAATGAGGTCGAACTGGTGGGCGGCAATCATGTCCATGACGTTGAGCTCAGCCTCTTCGTCAGGCCAGCCTACGACGGTGGCTTCTACGTCGTTGTCGTTGAAGAACTTGGCCGTGCCGCTGGTGGCGAAGACCTTGTAGCCCTTCTTGACCAATTCCTTGGCGGGTTCCAGCAGGCTGACCTTACCCTTGGCACCACCTGAGGAAATCAGGATGTTAGCACCCGGCTTCGGCATGCGGTAGCCAGTGGCGATGAGGGCGTTGAGCATGGCCTCGTTGAGGTCGTCGCCCAAGCAGCCTACCTCGCCGGTAGAGCTCATGTCTACACCCAGCACGGGGTCGGCATTCTGCAGACGGGCAAAAGAGAACTGGCTGGCCTTGACACCGATGCGGTCAATGTCGAACTCGGATGAGTCGGGCTTCTGATAGGGTGCGTCAAGCATGATCTTGGTGGCCGTCTCGATGAAGTTGCGCTTCAGAATCTTAGAAACGAAGGGGAACGAGCGGCTGGCGCGCAAGTTGCACTCGATGACCTTTACCTCGCGGTTCTTGGCCAAGAACTGGATGTTGAACGGACCGCTGATGTTGAGCTCTTTGGCTATCTTGCGGGCTATCTTCTTAATCTGGCGGATAGTAGAGAAGTAGATGTGCTGGGCGGGGAACACCATGGTGGCGTCGCCAGAGTGTACACCGGCATACTCTACGTGCTCGGAGATGGCGTACTCGACCACCTCGCCCTTGTCAGCTACGGCGTCGAACTCTATCTCCTTGGTCTCGGTCATGAACTTCGAGATGACCACGGGGAACTCCTTACTGACCTCAGTGGCCATGTTGAGGAAGCGGTGCAGCTCCTCGTCGTCGTAGCAGACGTTCATGGCAGCACCGGAGAGCACGTAAGAGGGACGTACCAAGACGGGGTAGCCCACCTCGTCGACAAACTCCTTGACATCCTCGAAAGAGGTCAGTGCACGCCATGCGGGTTGGTCGATGCCCAGCTTGTCGAGCATGGCGGAGAACTTGTCGCGGTTCTCGGCACGGTCGATGTCGACAGGACTGGTGCCCAAGACGGGAACACCCTGGCGGTGCAGTTTCATGGCCAAGTTGTTAGGTATCTGACCACCCACAGAGACAACGACGCCGCGCGGCGACTCAAGGTCCATGACGTCGAGTACGCGCTCCAAAGAGAGCTCGTCGAAGTACAGACGGTCGCACATGTCGTAGTCGGTAGACACGGTCTCTGGGTTGTAGTTAATCATAATAGACTTGTAGCCCAGCTTGCGAGCAGTGTTGATGGCATTGACCGAGCACCAGTCGAACTCTACGCTGGAACCAATACGATAGGCACCGGAACCGAGTACGACGACAGACTTCTCGTTCTTGTAGTAGTTGATGTCGTGCTTGGGGGTATAGAGCTTGCCGTCGGGCTGTGCGAAGGCTGGCGTATGGGTGTAGGTGAAGTAGAGGTAGTTGGTGAGCTCAGGATGCTCGCTGGCCACAGTGGGGATACGCTTCACGCTGGGCAGGATGCCACGTTCCTTGCGGTGCTGACGAACCTGCAGGTTCTCCTTCTCCATATTGGTAGACTTAGTCTTCAAGACGAAGCGGGCTATCTGGAAGTCGGAGAATCCACACTGCTTCACCTCCAGCAAGAGGGTGTCGGGCAGTTCATCAAGACTGTTGTACTGTTGCAACTCGTGCTTCAGGTCGACGATATGCTTCAGGCGCTCCAGGAACCAGACGTCAATCTTGGTGAGTTCCTCGATGCGTTCTACGCTGTAGCCTTCCTCCAGTGCCTGTGCGATGGCAAAGATGCGCAGGTCGGTTGGATTCTGTAGGGCGTCATCCAGGTTGTCGAACTTGGTATGGTCGTTGCCCACGAAACCGTGCATGCCCTGACCAATCATACGCAGACCCTTCTGAATCATCTCCTCGAAGGAGCGTCCGATGGACATGATTTCACCAACAGACTTCATGCTGGAGCCTATCTGACGGCTCACACCAGCAAACTTGGTAAGGTCCCAACGGGGAATCTTACAAATCATGTAGTCGAGTGAAGGAGCGACGTAGGCAGATGATGTGGTTCCCATCTCGCCAATCTGGTCGAGGGTATAGCCCAGCGCAATCTTGGCGGCAACGAAGGCCAGGGGATAGCCGGTGGCCTTGGAAGCCAGCGCACTGGAGCGGCTCAGACGAGCGTTGATCTCAATGATGCGGTAGTCGTTGGTTTCTGCATTGAAGGCAAACTGGATGTTGCACTCGCCGACAATGCCCAGATGACGGACGCAGCGAATGGTGATGTCCTGCAGCATCTTGACCTGTTCAGGCTTGAGCGAGCAGGTAGGAGCTACCACGATAGATTCGCCGGTGTGAATGCCCAGCGGGTCGAAGTTCTCCATAGAGGCTACGGTGAAGCAGTGGTCGTTGGCGTCGCGGATGCACTCGAACTCAATCTCCTTCCATCCCTTCAGCGACTCTTCGACCAGAATCTGAGGAGCAAAGGTGAAGGCACTCTCGGCCAGTTCCTTGAAGGCCTGCTCGTCAGGGCAGATGCCTGAACCCAGACCGCCCAGTGCATAGGCTGAACGAATCATGATGGGGAAACCAATCTCACGGGCAGCTTTCAGCGCGTCGTCCATGTTTTCGACGGCGTGGCTGACGGGCGTCTTCAACTGAATCTCATCGAGCTTCTTTACAAAAAGGTCGCGGTCCTCCGTGTTCATAATTGCCTCAACACTTGTTCCCAGGACCTCGACCCCATATTCTTTAAGAATACCTTTCTGATACAGCTCCGTACCGCAGTTTAGCGCAGTCTGACCTCCAAAGGCCAGCAGAATGCCGTCGGGCCGTTCTTTCTTGATAATCTCTGTAACGAAATGGGTGGTGACTGGTTGGAAATAGACTTTGTCGGCAATGCCTTCAGAAGTTTGGATGGTGGCGATGTTAGGATTTACCAAAACTGAGGAAATACCTTCTTCGCGGAGTGCTTTAAGAGCTTGGGAGCCAGAATAGTCAAACTCACCAGCTTGTCCGATTTTTAAGGCGCCAGAACCTAAGACCAACACCTTCTTGAGTTTTTTTGTCATATCGTTTGCTGTGTTTGTTGGTTTCATTCTGGGCTGCAAATTCCCTACACCTTAATATATATTCGCGAAAAATGAAATTATTCGCCTTTCTCCATCTGAGCCTTCAGCTGGGCCAGTACGTCGATGTCGCCCAGTGTAGTGCTGGCGGCAACATTCTCGATCTTCGGAGTGTCAGCCTTCGGAGCGCGAGCCTTCTTAGCGGCAGCCTTCTTCTCCTCACGCTGAGGATCCTCGAAGGTGCGGCTGTGAGAGAGGATGATGCGCTTAGAGTCCTTGTTGAACTCGATGACCTTGAAGGGCAACACCTCACCGGCCTGAGCCTGGGTGCCATCTTCCTTCTGCAGGTGCTTAGGAGTAGCGAAGCCCTCTACGTTCTCGTCGAGAGATATGACGGCACCCTTCTCCAGCAGTTCGGTAATCTTACCCTCGTGGATAGAGCCAACGGTGTACTTCTCCTCGAAGACATCCCAAGGATTGTCCTCCAGCTGCTTGTGGCCGAGAGAGAGACGACGGTTCTCCTTGTCGATATCGAGCACGATGACGTCAATCTGGGCACCCACCTGAGTGAACTCTGAAGGATGCTTAACCTTCTTGGTCCAGCTGAGGTCGCTGATGTGAATCAGACCGTCAACGCCTTCCTCCAGTTCAACGAAAACACCGAAGTTGGTGAAGTTGCGAACCTTGGCAGAGTGCTTGCTGCCAACAGGATATTTAACCTCGATGGTTTCCCATGGGTCTTCCTTCAGCTGCTTGATGCCGAGAGACATCTTACGCTCGTCGCGGTCGAGGGTCAGGATGACAGCCTCGATCTCGTCGCCAACCTTCAGGAACTCCTGAGCGCTGCGCAGGTGCTGGCTCCAAGACATCTCGCTGACGTGGATGAGACCCTCAACACCAGGCTGAATCTCAACGAATGCACCGTAGTCAGCGATAACGACTACCTTACCCTTGACGTGGTCGCCAACCTTGAGGTTAGGATCCAGAGCGTCCCAAGGATGCGGGGTGAGCTGCTTCAGACCGAGAGCGATGCGCTTCTTCTCCTCGTCGAAGTCGAGGATAACGACATTGATCTTCTGGTCGAGCTCTACAACCTTGTGAGGATCGTCTACGCGGCCCCAAGAGAGGTCAGTGATGTGGATGAGTCCGTCAACACCGCCCAGGTCAACGAATACACCGTAGCTGGTGATGTTCTTAACGACACCCTCCAGGATCTGGCCCTTCTCCAGCTTGCCGATGATCTCCTGCTTCTGGGCTTCGAGCTCAGCCTCGATGAGTGCTTTGTGAGAAACCACTACGTTGCGGAACTCCTGGTTGATTTTGACCACCTTGAACTCCATAGTTTTGCCAACGAACTGGTCGTAGTCGCGTATGGGGTGAACGTCAATCTGGCTACCGGGCAGGAAGGCCTCGATGCCAAATACATCAACAATCATACCGCCCTTCGTGCGGCACTTGATGTAGCCCTGGATAATCTCCTGAGCGTCGAGAGCAGCATTGACGCGCTCCCAGCTCTTTGACATGCGGGCTTTCTTGTGGCTCAGTACGAGCTGGCCTTTCTTGTCCTCTGCATTCTCTACATAGACCTCTACAGTGTCGCCGGCCTTCAGGTCGGGGTTGTAGCGGAACTCGCTGGCAGGAATAATACCGTCGCTCTTGTAGCCGATGTTGACGACTACCTCTTTCTTGTCAACGCTGATGACGGTACCGTCGACTACCTGATGCTCGCTGACCTTGTTAAGGGTCTCGTCGTAGGCTTTGTCGAGCTCTTCCTTGCTGACGTTTGCAGACGTGCCATTCTCAAACTGATCCCAGTCGAAGTCCTGTAATGGCTGGACGTTCTTTGTTAATTCTGACATAAATAAATAATGTGTTGCCCTATCTCTCGATGGGCATGGGCCTGAACAGACGTTTACCAGACCATGGTTTTAAAGGGTTAATATTGATAGGTGTCAGCGCCTGTTCCGACACCTATTTCCCCCTATGGGGACAAAAGTGGGTGCAAAGGTACGAAGAATAGTTGAGAGTTAAGAGTTGAGCGTTGAGAGTTAAGTACGATTTATGGTTTTTTAACTCTTTTAGCTCTTTTTACCTTCTTTTTCTTGGTGGACAGCAGCTCTGACAGTCCGTTGAAGTCTTTCTGCATGATGATACCGATGCCCTGCGTGTTCAGCGAAGACTTGGTGAAATAGCGGTCGTTGGTCTGGTTGTAAACCTTGAGGGCCAGGTTGCCGTTAGGCAGCAAGAGATAGCGGATGTCGAAGTCGCCAATGAACGATGGTGTCGTCGAAGTTGTGGTAGTCTTGTCCCGATATCCGAATTGGCCGTTGATGAGCAGTCGGTTGTTCAGCAGTCGGCCGTTGACAATACCTTCGTACTCAGCATTGTTCCATCCTTCGTCGCCTGTTGAGATGTTGGCGCCAAAACTCCAATTGTTGCTCTTGATGACGCGGTTGAGCATGTCGTTAATCTGGCCGCTCAGCGTACCTGACAGCAGGCTTTGCATGGCCAGCGAAGTCTTGCTCTGTCCGGCATTCTCCTCTTGGTTGGCATTGTTAGCTCCCTGCGGATAGAATCTGCCTACGGCCAGCAGGTAGATGACCTGTTGGTTCATTTCCTCTTCGCTGTTGATGATGGAGCGCAGCATCTGCTTTTCGTCCGTATTGACATTAGGAATGTCCAGGTCGAACTCAATAATAGGAGCACGCGGCTGGCCTGTGATGTCCATCAGGCAGTTGACGCGCACCGTATTGGAGAAACTCTTTCCGACGTTCAGGTCAGAGAGTGACACGCCGTTGACAATGTGTTGGGCTTGCATGTTCAGGCGGGCATCGTAGGGGTCGCCACCGAAAATGATGGTGCCGCCGTCCTTGAAGACGAAGTTCTTCTTAATGATGTTCTGTATGGTGATGCCATAGGTACCTTCGCCGATGCGATAGGTACCAAACATGTTGAAGCTGCCCTTGTTGTAGAAAGTGGTCTGCAAGTCGCCGCTGCCGCGCAGTGTGATGTAGTCACTGGTTTTCTCGTCCATGAGCAGTCGTATGGTAGCATTTGGAGTAGCGTTGATTCTTAATCGCATGGTGACGTCGGAGCGTACTTCGGTGGGCAGGGTGGGGGCGTCGTCTTCCGTGTCCAGCTCCGTGGCGGTGACTGTTGTGCGATGTTGGGGCTTGCTGAATTCGTCTTTCGAGCCCCATGCGATGAACTCCTGGTCCGTGATGACATCCGGAGATGCTGCGTTGTAGACAAAGACAGTACCTTGCCTGGGGGTGACGTCGGCCTCGATGAGCAGGCTGTTTTCTCGGCCATGGATGGCCACATCGCCGTCGGCATATACCGTGCCGTAGAAGGTGGCATCGTCAAAAGTCTTGAAGTCATAGGCCAGCAGGTTGTCGGCTTGTACATAGATGTCGTAGGTGAGATTGGTCAGGTCGTTGTGGTGAATGCCTCCCGTCATGATGCCTTGGTTGCCGTAGATGTCGTAGAGCGCACAGTTTTGGAAACTGATGTTGTTGCGCGTCAGTGACAAGGTGTCGTTGCGCATTTCGTACGTGCAGTTCAGGGTGCTGACATGCGCTTTGCCGTTGAGTACCAGTTCGCCGTAAAGGTTGATGGCACTTAGCGGTCCCGCTAACTTTAAGTTGCCGTCGGCCTGGCCGTCAATGTGGTCAATAAATGTTTCTGTAAATGAGTGTGCAAAGTCCAGACTCGTACCTTCGGCCTTGATGTCCAAGTCAATGTAGTCACGCTTAGGAGAGACGTATCCCGTGATGTGGGTCTTTGCTGTCGGACCATCGTCGGCTAAGGCTCGAATGTCAATCTGTTCTTTCTCTGGGTTCCATTCTACTTGCGCGTTCAGCTCGCCCATTCTGCCATGCTCAAATTCGAAGTCTGCGACCCGCAGCTTGGCGTCGGCTTCCAGTTCTCCCAACACACCTCTCAGCACACCACCGCCTGTGGCCAGTCCGCTAAAGCTGACGGCGTCGAAGTCTACCAGTTCCAGGACATAGTCGACGTCGATATCGCGCATGTTGATGTTGATGGAGTCTTGACGACTTTCCGAGGCTGTGCCGTCAAGGGTCAGGAACTGCTGTCCCCGCCGAATGGAGAATCCGGTGATGTTGAGGCGCTTGTCGGTATGGGTGATGGTGGCAGGAAGGATTTCCCAGTCTGTACCTTTGATGGTCATCTGCGAAGGAGCCACCCTGACGAATGTTGTCTGTCTGTTGTTAAACGAGTGGTCAAAGTAGGCCATGGCCGTAATGCGCCCGCTGGTCTTCTCCTCTGCGTGGTTGTCCCACTGTGCGGTAGCCGAAATCTGGTCGTTGTGTACACTGCCCGATACCTGAAAGTCCATGTCGTTACCCTCGTCAGCGTGCTTGGTGATGCTGATGTCGTACTGCAGTGTACTGATGGGCGATAGGATGCTGATGCGTGCATTGTCGTACCGGTTGCCGTTGTATCTGAATTGGGGTATGGCACACTCCATGAAGATTTGCTGACGTTCGTCGTTCAGACTTCCCTGTAAGGTGAGCGGACGGCTGAGAAAAAGAGGTACGCGCAACAGGTGTTCTATCCAGTCGGATTTGCGGATGGTGGCTTGGATGGAGAAGTTGTTGTGCGTGTCCGTTTGAGCCTTGGGTAATCCCGGTATGGTCGACATGCGCGATGAAAGGAAATTGGTGAAACTCTGCGGCAGCGTCTTGTAGTCGAAGTCGCCGCGGATGGATGCCTCGCCAAAGTCGCTCTTCATGGTCACGTAGTGCGTGTCGGTGTCGTAGCCGGACTCTACGTGCAGCTCGCTCAGGTCGTAGGATGCGTTGCTGCCCTGCATGGAGAAATCGGTGATGTCAAGAGTGCCTTCCGCATCGTTAAGACTGCTGGCCAGGAAGTCTGCCTTGATGTCGCCAAAGAAGCGGGCCTCGCCCCATTTGTCGGAGACATTGATGGCTTGGGGTGAGAGATTGGCAAACGTGACTTCCAGTTTGACGTTGTGCTTTTTGCCCGTTTGGATGATGCTGCCGTCCACTACCAGCCCGATGTTGGCGTCGTCGATGCTGGCATGGCCATGAATGTCGGTAGGGCTGTAGAGTCCGTCAATGTCTATGTTCTGATAGTTGTAGCCCTTCAGCTCAAATTGGTGTACGATGCCGTCGGCCTTGATGACGAGTGGCTGGTCGTCAGGCAATTGTCCGCTCAGTTCGATGTCGGTGGACAGGATGCCAAAGTCGTTGTCGTCTAACACCTTCTGCAGGTTGAAGTCCTTGGTGTCTATATGTCCGCTGAAGTGGCGCTTGTCGTCCATAGCCATGCTCATGTTCACGCTTCCGGCGTCTGTCTGCAGCAGGTTGCGGGTCTCGATGCTGCTGGCGCCCCTGCCGTTGGCGTGTCCTCTGAGGTGTATGTTGCCCATGCGTACCAGTGCCGGTGGCACCTGTATGCGCTGTCCCTGCAGATTCTCGGAAATGAAGTTGACGGTTTTTGCCGAGAGTGCCAAGTCGCGTATGTCGGCACTCCATGATGGCAAACTGTCGTGGAGATTGCGTACAGCTCCACTTACATTGAGGTCAATATCGCCCGTTGTAGAGCCGATGGTCAGTGTGGGCACGTGTAGCGTTTCGCCCTGCCCGTTAAAGTCGCAAGCCACTGACAGCGTGCTCTGGAAAGTGTTCAGCGAGGGTAGCAGACAGGCCAGGTCGGACAGTGTTATGCTGGAGGGCTGTATGCTGCCAGCGTAGCGTAGTGATGGCGTAACGAAGTGGTTGCCCCTGAAGCGGTAGTTGGCCTCTATGTTGCCCAACTGGATATCCGTTCCTGGCAAGCGGAGCACGAAGTCCATCAGTCGACTGCTATTCCGTCCGCCCTCGAAGTGCATGCTGAGTCGCTTGACGTTCAGTCCTGACTGCTCTTTGAATGCAAGTCGTTTGATGTTGACATTCAGCGAATCCTCGGTCAGTGACTTGATGATGATGTGCGAGCTGATGTCGCTGACTCTCAGATGGTTGGTGTTCAGTGTTCCAGCGGTTTGCGGCAGGTCATAGCGATCATAGCTGACGGTGGAACGGCGGATGATCAGGGAATTGATGCGCAGATTCAGCGGCGTGGTGGTTGTCGTGTCTTTCGAGGCTAAAGAGTCGATGGCAAACTGGAAGTTAGGCGCTGACAGGGAGTCCTGCTGATACAGTCTGGCCTGTGCACCAAACAACTGTGCTGTAGAAATGGAAATCTTGCCCTCGGTGAGTGGCAGAAGGTCCAGGCGTGCCGATATGCGCCCTGCCGTCAGCATGTCCTTACCGCTTTGGTCCTTGATGTTCACCTGATAGAGCGTCAGGTGGCTCAGCATTCCGTATTTTAGCCGTCCTATGGAAACACTTGTGCCCAGTTTCTTGGCCAACATCCTCGAAGCTCGCTCCCCTAGGTACTCCTGCACGGCCGGTATGCTGAAAGTGAACATAGTCGTTAGGTACAATCCGAGTAAGGACCATATCGCAATATTTAATATGTGCTTCAGTATCTTCAAATCTGGCAAATAGAGATAGCAAAAAAAACTTTCTGCTGAATGTTGGCTACAAAATTACATCAAAAAATTGTGAAGACGGAATATTTCATCGTTTTTTTGTGCCTATTATGCTATTTTTTTATTAATTTTGCACCATTCTTTATGAAAGCATAGTAGTAGAACTATTCAAATATTCATTTATATTATCCATGGCAAATGTAATCAAGTTACACAAAGGCTTGGACATTCACCTTCAGGGAAAAGCTGAGGAGAAACTTATTCAGCTGAAGTCAAATGGACAGTATGCGCTTGTTCCTGACGACTTCGAAGGAGTAACTCCCAAAGTGGTTGTCAAGGAGGGTGACATCGTCAAGGCCGGGGATGCCTTGTTTGTTAACAAGCAATATCCCGAAGTGAGGTTTGCCTCACCCGTCAGCGGCAAGGTCTGCGAGGTGGTACGTGGCGAACGTAGAAAGGTGCTCTGCGTGAAAGTGCAGGCTGATGCTGAGCAGCAATTTGTGGACTACGGTCCTAAAGATGTGGCTACGCTGGATGGCCGGCAGGTGATTGAAGCCCTGCTTGAGGCTGGCATTTTCGGCTACATCAATCAGTTGCCTTATGCTGTGTCTGCCAATCCGTCAGTATTGCCGAAGGCTATCTTTGTCTCCGCATTGCGCGACAAGCCCTTGGCCGGCAATTTCGAGTTTGAGGTAAAAGACGAGGAAAAGAATTTCCAGACGGGCTTGACCGCACTGTCGAAGATTGCCAAGACCTATCTGGGTTGTGGTGTGCACTCCAGTTTTGAAAACTACAAAGACGTTCAGACTACTATCTTCGACGGTCCCTGTCCCGCCGGCAATGTGGGTGTACAGGTCAATCACCTTGACCCGGTAAACAAGGGTGAGGTTGTCTGGACCATTGGTGACCCCACCGTGGTGCTTTTCATTGGTCGTCTGCTGAATACGGGCAAGGTGGATCTGCGCCGTCGCGTGGCTCTTTGCGGCAGCGAGGTCAAGGCTCCGGCCTATGCCGACATGCTGGTAGGCGAGGAACTGTCCACGCTGCTCTCCAACAGCTACGACGCTGACCGCCATGTACGTATCATCAACGGCAACGTACTGACAGGCCGTCCCACCACGAAGGACGGTTTCTTAGGTGCTCACACCAGTGAAATAACAATTATCCCTGAGGGTGACGACGCTGACGAGATGCTGGGCTGGATACTGCCACGCCTGAAGCAGTTCTCCGTCAGCCGCAGCTACTTCTCGTGGCTCTGCGGCAAGAAAGACTATGCGCTGGATGCCCGCGTCAAGGGTGGCGAGCGCCACATGATTATGAGTGGCGAGTACGACAAGGTGTTGCCCATGGATATCTATGGCGAATACCTCATCAAAGCTATCATTACCGGCGACATTGACCGCCAGGAGGCTTTGGGCATCTATGAGGTCAGTCCTGAAGACTTCGCACTGGCCGAGTTTGTGGACTCTTCTAAACTGGAATTGCAGCGTATTGTGCGTGAAGGTCTGAATATTTTACGTAAAGAAAACGCATAAGTATATGAAAGCATTAAGAAATTATCTCAATAAGATAAAGCCGAACTTTGAGGAGGGGGGCAAACTGCACGCCTTCCGCTCCGTGTTCGACGGCTTTGAGACCTTCCTCTACGTGCCCAACGACACGGCGAAGGCCGGTGGTGTGAACATTCACGACGCCATAGACTCGAAGCGTATTATGAGTATGGTAGTCATCGCCCTGATGCCGGCCATGCTGTTTGGTATGTACAATGTGGGCTACCAGAACTACCTTTATGCAGGCACACTGGCTACGGCCTCGTTCCTGGAAATCTTCTGTTATGGCTTCTTGGCCGTACTGCCCAAGATACTCGTCAGCTACATTGTCGGTCTGGGCATCGAGTTTGCTTGGGCACAGTGGAAGGGTGAGGAAATCCAGGAGGGTTACCTCGTCAGTGGTATCATCATTCCGCTGATTATCCCTATAGGCTGCCCGCTGTGGATGCTGGCACTGGCTTGCGCCTTCTCGGTCATCTTTTGCAAGGAGATATTCGGTGGCACGGGTATGAATATCTTCAACCCCGCCATCGCAGCACGTATGTTCCTCTTCTTCGCCTATCCGTCGAAGATGACGGGCGACACCGTATGGGTAGCTCAGAACAGCATCTTCGGCTTGGGAAACGACCTGCCTGATGGATTCACAGCAGCTACACCGCTTGGTCAGATTGCCCAGGGCGCTAACCCCGATGCTTCTATCATGGATATGGTCTTTGGTTTCATCCCTGGTTCTATCGGTGAAACGAGTCTCATAGCTATTGCTATTGGTGCCTTCATCCTTTTGTGGATGGGCATAGCCTCTTGGCGCACCATGCTCTCCGTATTTGTTGGCGGCACGCTACTGGCTGTCATCTTCGAACAAACAGGTCAGAGCATGACCTGGTGGCACCACTTCGTCATGGGTGGCTTCGCCTTTGGTGCCGTGTTCATGGCTACCGACCCTGTCACCTCTTGTCGCACCACCACGGGCCAGTACATCTATGGCTTCATCATTGGTGCTATGGCTATCATCATCCGTGTGATGAATGCGGGCTACCCCGAAGGCATGATGCTTGCCATTTTCTTTGGCAATATGATAGCTCCCACGATTGACCACTTCATTGTGGAGCGCAACATCTCGAAACGTTTAAAGAGAGGAGGTACCAAATGAAACTGAATACAAACTCTAACGCGTACATTATTTTATATAGTACGATAATGGTAGTTGTCGTAGCCTTCCTGCTGGCCTTTGTCTATCAGGCACTGAAGCCCATGCAGGACGCTAACGTGGCTCTCGACGTGAAGAAACAGATTCTCTACTCGCTGAACATTCGCAACCTGGACGGCGCCGAGGCTGAAGCCAAGTATGCCGAGGTGGTGAAGGACGAGCAGGAAGAGAACGGCTTGAAATACTATGTTTGCGAGGTCGACGGTCAGCAGAAGTATGTGTTCCCCTTGAAGGGCATGGGCCTGTGGGGTGGCATCTCTGCTTTTGTCTCTGTCAATGACGATCTGAACACCATCAATGGTGCCTACTTCAACCACGAGTCGGAGACGGCTGGTCTGGGTGCAGAAATTAAGGACTCGCAGGCTTGGCAGGAGAAGTTCCAGGGCAAGAAGATTCTGGACGAGCAGGGCAACATGGCCATTGCTGTTGTCAAGAAGGTTGAAAACCCTGTCTCTGAAGTTGATTGTGTCACGGGAGCCACGTTGACCTCTAATGGTGTCAGCGATATGCTTCGCGACGGATTGAAACCTTACATCAACCTGCTGAGAAATAAATAGTAAATTGTAAATCTGTAAATCGTAAATTACTATTATGGCACTATTCAGTAAACAAAATAAAGAGGTTTTTACCAACCCGTTGAATGTGGACCATCCTATCCTGGGACAGGTGCTGGGCATCTGCTCGGCACTGGCTGTCACCTCGCAGCTCAAGCCTGCCATCGTCATGGGACTGGCCGTCACTGTTATCACAGCATTCTCTAACGTGATTATTTCTATCATCCGCAACACTATTCCCAACCGCATCCGCATTGTGGTGCAGCTGGTGGTTGTAGCTGCCCTCGTTACCATCGTCTCGCAGATATTGAAGGCTTTCGCCTACGACGTCAGCGTGCAGCTGTCGGTATACGTCGGTCTGATTATTACCAACTGTATCCTCATGGGACGCCTGGAGGCATTTGCCATGATGAACAAGCCCTGGCCTTCGTTCCTCGACGGTGTGGGCAACGGACTGGGCTATGCCATGATTCTCGTTATCGTGGGCGCTGTCCGCGAACTGCTGGGCCGCGGCTCTTTGCTGGGCTTCCAGATTATCCCTGATGCCTGCTACGACATGGGCTATGTGAACAATGGTATGATGACCATGCCTGCCATGGCGCTCATCCTCGTGGGTTGTGTCATCTGGATACATCGTGCATACTTTTATAAGGAGAAATAAGCTATGGAACACGCAATATCATTACTATTCAGGTCCATCTTCGTGGACAATATGATTTTCGCTTTCTTCCTCGGCATGTGTTCCTACCTTGCCGTGTCGAAGACCGTGAAGACCTCAATGGGACTCGGACTTGCCGTGACCTTCGTGCTCACCGTCACCGTCCCTGTCAACTATCTGCTGCAGACCCAGGTGCTGGGTCCCGACTGCCTCGTAGAGGGTGTCGATCTCAGCTACCTGTCGTTCATCCTGTTCATTGCCGTTATTGCCGGCATGGTACAGCTGGTAGAGATGACGGTAGAGAAATACTCCCCTTCGCTCTATGCCGCACTGGGTATCTTCCTGCCGCTGATAGCCGTCAACTGTGCCATCATGGGTGCGTCGCTCTTCATGCAGCAGCGCATACTGATGGACCCCTCTAACTCGCAGGCCATCACCTCTGTTTGGGATGCCATCGTCTACGGTTTCGGTTCCGGCATAGGCTGGACACTGGCCATCGTAGCCTTAGGTGCTATTCGCGAGAAGATGCAGTACTCCGACGTGCCCCGCCCGCTGCAGGGACTTGGCATTGTGTTCATCACCGTTGGTCTGATGGCTATGGCCATGATGTGTTTTAGTGGATTGAATATCTAAGACCCACCCCCAGCCCCTCCCATGAGGGAGGGGTGTCTGAAAAGACATGTGGTGGATATTATAAGAATTATGTGTAACACAAAATAAAAGGAGACCCCCAAGTAATTAAACGCCCCTCCCGTACGGGAGGGGATGGGGGTGGGTTAATATGATACAGTTTATAGCATATAGCATTGGAGTATTCCTCATCGTAATCCTCCTCTTAGTCGTTGTCCTGCTTGTAGCAAAGAAGTATCTTTCGCCCTCAGGCAACGTGAATATCGAAATAAATGGCGACCGCACCATTTCCGTAGCTCAGGGCAACTCGCTGATGTCTACCCTCAACGAGAATGGAGTCTTCCTGCCTTCAGCCTGTGGCGGTAAGGCCAGCTGCGGCCAGTGCAAGGTGCAGGTACTTGAGGGTGGGGGAGAAATCCTCGACTCCGAGAAGCCCCACTTCACGCGCAAGGAAATCAAGCAGGGCTGGCGTCTGGGATGTCAGTGCAAGGTCAAGGGCGACCTGAAGATTCATGTCGACGAGTCTATTCTGGGTGTTAAGGAGTACGAGTGTACCGTCATCTCCAACAAGAATGTGGCTACGTTCATCAAGGAGTTCAAGGTACAGTTGCCCGCTGGCGCACACATGGACTTCCTGCCCGGTTCGTACGCTCAGATTAAGATTCCGGCCTTTGACAGCATAGACTACAACGACTACGACCGCGACCTCATCACGCCGGAGTATGTACCCTCATGGGAGAAGTTCAAGATGTTCGACCTGAAGTGTACGAACCCTGAGCCCACCATCCGTGCCTACTCCATGGCTAACTATCCGGCCGAAGGCGACGTCTTCATGCTTACCGTACGTATCGCCACGCCGCCCTTCAAGCCCGACCGCTCAGGCTTCATGGAGGTGAACCCCGGTATTGCTTCGTCGTATATCTTCTCGCTGAAGCCTGGAGACAAGGTCATCATGTCCGGTCCTTACGGCGACTTCCACCCCCACTTCGACACGAAGAAGGAGATGATCTGGGTTGGTGGCGGCGCTGGCATGGCTCCGCTGCGCGCTCAGATTATGCACATGACCAAGACACTGCACACCCGTGACCGCGAGATGCACTACTTCTATGGCGCCCGCGCCCTGAACGAGGTGTTCTATCTGGACGACTTCCTGGGCTTGGAGAAGGAGTACCCCAACTTCCACTTCCACCTGGCACTGGACCGTCCTGACCCTGCCGCCGATGCCGCAGGAGTGAAGTACACGCCGGGCTTTGTGCATAATGTGATGTATGAAACCTATCTGAAGGATCACGACGCTCCTGAGGATATCGAGTACTACATGTGCGGCCCCGGCCCCATGTCGAAGGCCGTTGTCCAGATGCTCGACTCGCTGGGCGTAGAGCCTGAGAGTATCATGTACGATAACTTCGGTGGCTGATGCGACGCCTACCCCTTTTACTGCTCATCCCTCTTCTGCTGGCCCTCCTTTCGTGTGGCCAGCGAAAGAGGGATGCAGCATATTACGAGCAGCTGGTAGACAGCATACGTAAGGCTGAACAGGTGCAGCAGATGCAGCGCCAGGCCGCAGACGTTATGGACAGTCCCGTACGCACCTTCTTCGACACCCTGCAGATGCGCCCGCTGCCCATACAGTCAGAGGGGGCCGACTTTGCCCGCATCGGACGCTTTGGCAAGGTGCCCGTTTCCATATCCGTGCTCCTGGGCTTTCCGGTCGGCACACCGCTGAAGGCACTCCTCCTCCCTAAAATGCACGGCGTACAGCCCATGTTGCTTTCCGAGCAAGTAGACTCGATTACCTCCACACTCTATATTTACACCCTTGACGACGGCGGCCACCCCATTGACCACCTCTGCCTGTATGAAGAGAAAGCCGAAGATCGTGCCAAGGACTTCGGCCGTCAGTTCACCGACTACTACATCACCAGTTCCTGCGAGGTGACGCTGCTCTACCGTTACGAGTCGCTTACCACCCACCAGGTGGAAAGCGAGCCAAGCCGTCGCTATCAATTAACGGCCGACGGCTACTTTCAGGAAGTCGTTATGGAGATGACTGAATAGTGTCTATTCAATGCAGTTCATCAGAAAGTCCACCACGCCGTTCACCCCAAACTGCCGCACGTCGATGGAGATGTCGTAGTTCGTGGCGTCACCCCAGTTGCGGCCCGTAAAAGTCTTTGTGTACAGTTCGCGGCTGTAGTCATTGTCTACTATCATGGCCGCAGCGTCATACTCGCTGATGTCATATTTCTCAGCAATACGCCGTTTACGACTGTCCACGCTAGCATGGAAAAACAATTTCAGCGCATTGGGATGGTCGGCAAAGATGTCGAAGCCGCAGCGTCCCACAATGACGCACGACTCCTCGTGGGCTATCTGGCGGATAACTTCACACTGAGCCTTGAACAGCTCGTGGCTCGTCTGGTCGTGCTCCTGTCCGTTATACTCCTTCTTCGCCATGTAGTTGCGGTAGAAGTTGGTGAAGTCGTCGCGCCACAACGGGTTTCGTGCCTCAATCTTGTCCATAGCCTCCTCAACCACCTGGATGCGCCCAGCTACCGCATTCAGTATCTGCTTGTCCAGCAGTTTCACTCCAAGCCTCTTGGCCAGTTCTGCCCCTATCTCGTGTCCGCCGGTGCCAAACTGTCGACTGATGGTAATCACAAATTGCTCGTCTTTGTTCATAGTTATTTAGGATTTTTAGTTTCTACTGCAAAGATAATATATTTGTTTGAATTTTGCAAACTTTATACCATATTTTATAATAATGTGTAGGGAAAAAAACTCTTCAGTTAATTTAGACTCTTTGCAGCGGGAAATCGGCTGACCCATATAAAAAAAGGATGACAGCCTTGTACTTGCTATCATCCTTCAGGATTTTTGTACACCCGCAGGGGTTCGAACCCTGGACACCCTGATTAAGAGTCAGGTGCTCTACCAACTGAGCTACGGGTGCATCGTGTTTTTGTTTTCATTCAGCGCTCTTGCTGAATTGCGGGTGCAAAGGTACGGAGTTTTTTTATAACTTCCAAATATTTTTCGGACTTTTTTTAAAAAAAAGAAAAAAAAAGCCCAATTGCCGAAGAATTGAGCTTTTTATTGGGCGGTTAGAATAGTAGTCTATATAAATAGTACGGTGAGTCCTGCCATGACAATACTGACCATAGACATAAGTTTAATGAGTATGTTGAGCGAAGGACCGGAGGTGTCTTTGAACGGGTCGCCCACGGTATCGCCCACGATGGTGGCTTTATGGGCAAACGAACCCTTACCGCCAAAGTTGCCTTCTTCGACCATCTTCTTTGCGTTATCCCACGCACCACCGGCATTGGCCATAAAAACGGCCAGTGTGAAACCGCAGGTGAGTCCGCCGACCAGCAGTCCCAGTACGCCGGCAACTCCCAGCACGCAACCTACGACGATGGGTATAGCTATGGCCAAGAGCGAAGGGAATATCATTTCGTGTTGAGCGGCGCGGGTGGAAATCTCTACACAGGAACCATAGTCGGGCGTTGCCTTGCCGTCCAGTATGCCAGTAATCTCGCGGAACTGTCGGCGCACCTCCTCAACCATTTTCTGTGCCGCGCGTCCTACAGCTTCCATGGTAAGACCGCAGAACAGGAAGGCTGCCATACCTCCAACGAATGCTCCTACGAGTACCTTGGGATTCATGAGGTTTACTTGGAAATAGTTCATGAAGTCAGGAATGGTGGCCTGAGAAGCTGCTATTACCTCGCCCTTGACATTTTCCATCATAATGCCGGCACGCTCCATGGCAATCTTGATTTCCTCGATATAAGATGCAAGCAGGGCGAGGGCGGTGAGGGCGGCTGAACCGATGGCAAAACCCTTGCCGGTAGCGGCGGTAGTGTTGCCCAAGGCATCGAGGGCGTCGGTGCGGTGGCGTACTTCTTCACCTAACTCAGACATCTCGGCATTGCCACCGGCATTATCGGCTATGGGGCCGTAGGCGTCGGTGGCCAGCGTGATGCCCAGCGTGGAGAGCATGCCTACGGCTGCAATACCGATGCCGTAAAGTCCGTTGGCAAGACTCTGGGAAGACATGGAGAGGTCGAAACCGTTGGCAAAGCCAAAACTGAGAATGATGGCTACGCCGATGGTGATGACGGGAATGCAGGTGGATATCATTCCTGTTCCTATACCTTTTATTATTACGGTGGCTGAACCCGTAAGGCCTGCTTCACTGATTTTCTGTGTGGGTTTGTAGGAGTGAGAGGTGTAGTACTCTGTTGCCTGGCCGATGATGACACCTGCCACGAGTCCGGTGATGACGCTGAACGAGAGCCATAGCCAGTTGTCTATGCCCAGGAAGTAGAGAATGGCAAAAGTGGCTACGGCAATGAGTACGGCACTCACGTTAGTGCCCAGCGAGAGAGCGCGCAGCAGGTCGCGCATGGTGGCACCCTCCTTGGTACGTACGAGAAAAATTCCGATGAGAGACAGGAAGACTCCCACGGCGGCAATGAGCATGGGGGCTATGACGGCCTTCAGCTGGACGGCTGTTCCGGCAGCGCCAAAGGCGGCAGCTCCTAAGGCAGCAGTTGAGAGCACGGAGCCGCAATACGATTCGTACAGATCGGCGCCCATGCCGGCTACGTCGCCTACGTTGTCGCCCACGTTATCGGCAATGGTAGCCGGATTGCGCGGGTCGTCCTCAGGGATGTCGGCTTCTACTTTGCCTACAATGTCGGCACCTACGTCGGCTGCTTTGGTGTAGATGCCACCGCCCACACGGGCAAACAGTGCTTGTGTAGAAGCGCCCATGCCAAAGGTCAGCATGGTTGTGGTGATGGAGATGAGACCGTCGGCATCGAAGTGGTTGAGTACGACAAACCAGACGGCAATGTCGAGCAGTCCAAGACCGACCACCGTAAGTCCCATCACGGCACCGGAGCGGAAAGCCACCTTCAAGCCAGCGTCAAGACTCTTGCGTGCGGCATTGGCTGTACGTGCTGAGGCATAGGTGGCTGTCTTCATGCCGAAGAAGCCTGCCAAACCTGAGAAGAAACCGCCAGTCAGGAAGGCAAACGGTACCCAAGGATTCTGTACGTTAAGGCCGTATGCCATGAATGCAAACAGCGCACAGAGTATGACAAAGACGATGCCTACGACTTTGTATTGCTGTTTCAGGTAGGCCATGGCACCCTTTCGTACGTAGAGAGCTATTTCGCGCATGCGTGGAGTGCCCTCGTCCTCCTTCATCATCTGGGTGAAGAAGAAAAAGGCCATGCCCAACGCAACGACAGAAGCGATGGGCACAAGCCAGAATACGGTTGGAATAATCATATTAATAAGGTTTTTTAGTAAAGGTTATCGGCAGTAGGTTAGGAGCGGATGGCGATGGGCTTTTATTCGTCCGCAATATAGTCGGAGAGACTTTCTGCATCTTCTTCGTCTACACCGTCGCCCAAGTCAAATGTCGTACGATAATTGTTTTCGTTGATTTCGTCGTCATCGGGCTCTTCCAATTCAACGTCGTCTTCATCGGGACGGTTGTAGTCGTCGATGATTTCAACGTCTGCATCGTCGTCGTCGTCAGTATCTTTAAGTCCGGACTCTTCAAATTTCATGCGTGGCTTAATCGTCTCGGGCTTCAATTTAGCAAAGATTGCCTCAACCCAAGTGCCTTTGGCAACTTCCAGTACCTCGTAGCCGTCGGTAACCTTCTTTTCGTACATGCCGCCCTTTTTATGAAGACGGTCTTTGGGAAGGGTTGTCGTGGAAATGTCGAAACCACTCTCGATGATGTCCTGAATAGACTGGGACAGCGAATCCCATCCGCCACCGAAGTTGCGGTCGATGACCTCTAGCAGTTTGGCAGCCGTGATGTGGCGGATGTTCTCGTATGTCAAGTCCGTGACGCGGGTAATGGGGCGCTTTTTGATAGCCCATGTCAACTTGTTGTCTTCGCCAAGCTTGAAGGAGCCTACTTTGTATCCTTGCTTGCTATATTTTTCTTGGAGTAATTTGTCGTCATCTTTAATTTCCTCAATCATGAAGGCGCTGCGAATGACATCAGAAATGTGGCGAAGGTTCTCCTTTAACTCGCCATCCCTGTCAGCTGTTTCGAGCATACGGAAGATGTCGTTCTCCTGGACGTCCCAAACGCTGCTTTTTGTCATGTTTTTCAAACTAAGTGTCTTGCTTGCTGGTGCTTCTTTCATATCTAAATATTGTTATTTTTGAATATTTCTGTGCAAATGTACATACTTTATTTGCTTTTCACAAGTTTTTTCGTGGATTTTTTGTATTTTTGCAGTCGATTATGGCTGAACCATTAGCAGAAAGACTGCGTCCGCGTACGTTGGACGAATATATCGGACAGAAACACCTGGTTGGTGAAGGTGCCGTGCTGCGTAAAATGATTGACGCAGGCCGCATCTCGTCGTTTATCTTGTGGGGACCTCCCGGAGTGGGAAAAACCACGCTGGCGCAAATTATTGCCAACAAGCTGGAAACGCCTTTCTATACGCTTTCCGCCGTGACCAGCGGTGTAAAGGACGTGCGCGACGTAATAGAACGTGCACAGAAGGGACGTTTTTTTAACGAGGCGTCGCCCATACTTTTTATCGACGAGATTCACCGTTTCTCCAAGTCGCAGCAAGACTCCCTGTTGGGTGCTGTTGAGAAAGGCATTGTCACTTTGATTGGTGCCACCACCGAGAATCCGTCGTTCGAGGTGATACGTCCACTGTTGTCACGCTGCCAACTCTATGTACTGAAATCGCTGGAGAAGGAAGACTTGTTGGAATTGCTGCACAGAGCAATCACACAAGACGTATTCCTAAAAGAACGCAACATTGAGCTCAAGGAGACGGGTGCGTTGCTAAGATTTAGTGGTGGCGACGCGCGTAAACTGTTAAATATATTGGAGTTAACGGTAGAAGCTTCGACTGGTTCTGAATGTGTGATAACCGACGAGTTTGTAGAACAATGCTTGCAACAGAATCCGTTGGCTTATGACAAGGACGGCGAGATGCACTACGACATCATCTCGGCTTTTATTAAGTCTATCCGCGGTTCTGACCCTGATGCTGCGCTATATTGGATGGCCCGCATGATTGAGGGTGGAGAAGACCCGCAATTCATAGCACGCAGAATGGTCATCTCTGCATCTGAAGACATTGGGCTGGCAAATCCTAATGCATTGCTACTGGCCAATGCAGCCTTTGACACGGTGATGAAGATAGGCTGGCCTGAAGCTCGTATAGCGCTGGCCGAGTGTTGCGTATATCTAGCGACCTCAGCTAAGAGTAACTCTGCGTATTTGGGCATTGACACTGCTCTTGGTTTGGTAAGGCAGACAGGCAATCTACCGGTTCCGCTACACCTGAGAAATGCACCGACAAAACTGATGAAGGACTTAGGGTATAGTGATGGTTATAAATATCCGCACGACTATACCGGACATTTCACCCCTCAACAATACATGCCTGACGCCTTACGACAGGAACGACTGTGGCATGCTCAACACTCGCCGGCTGAAGAGAAACTCTATGAGCGCATGATAAACTATTGGGGTGAAAGATATAAGAAATGATGGGATAGTGCATGGAATACGAAGAAATCATACAGCAGATAATAGAATTCTTGGGCACCTTTGCATTTGCCATTTCCGGCATCAGGCATGCAGCGGCAAAACGATTCGATTGGTTTGGCGGATATGTCTGCGGCATTGCCGTTGCCATTGGTGGCGGTACAATACGCGACGTGATGTTGGGGGCAACACCCTTCTGGATGACTAATCCGTTTTACATGATTTGTACTGCCCTGGCCTTGATTTTTGTCATTATCTTTGCTAAACACATGGAGGGCCTCAGGAATACGTGGTTTGTCTTCGACACCCTGGGATTAGCGCTGTTCACGATAGCAGGCATACAGAAATCCCTGACTTACGGGCAACCATATTGGGTGGCCATCATCATGGGCTGTATAACCGGTGCTGCTGGTGGGGTTATTCGTGACGTATTGTTGAATAACGAACCGGTTATCTTTCAACGGGAAATCTATGCTATGGCTTCGGTTGTCGGAGGTATCACATATTGGTTGATGGATGTATACGGACTACCCATTGAGATGACGGTTACCGCATCTTTTTTTGTCACTTGCCTGATACGCTTCCTTGCTGTAAGATACCATCTGGCTTTACCTAAACTAAACGATTAGGTTGTTGTTGTGTCGTAGGCGATATATTGTTAATCATTCTTAAAGTTCTAAATAAAGCGCTTGCGATATAAATATTTCTTCTTAACTTTGCGGTCGAAAAGAAATAATTGATTTGAAATGACAACAACAAAAGTTTATAAGCTATGACAAAGATTTATGATTTCAAGGCTCTTACGAGCAAAGGCAAGGAGATTGATTTTAAAGAGTTTGAAGGCAAAGTGTTGATGATTGTCAATACAGCGAGCAAATGCGGATTTACGCCACAGTTTGCCGGACTGGAGGAAATGAACCAGAAGTATAAGGACAAGGGATTGGTTATTATTGGTTTCCCTTGCAACCAGTTTAAGGAGCAAGACCCAGGCAATGACGCTCAGATAGAGGAGTTTTGCCAGTTGAACTACGGCGTGACATTCCAGATTATGAAGAAGACCGATGTGAACGGTCCGGCTGCGGAACCCATTTTCGAATATCTGAAGCAGCAGGCTCCTACAGAGGAATATAAAGGACTGAAGGCCAAGGCCACACATGTCATGCTGAAGAAACTCAGTACGAGCGTTGAAAAGGATAGCGACATACTTTGGAACTTCACTAAATTCCTGATTTCCAAGGATGGCGAAACAGTCAAGCGTTATGCACCCACTACAGAACCCAAGGATTTCGAGAAGGACGTGGAAGCTATGCTGGCTCAATAAAATGCAGAAATGATAATAAAACAATGGCTGCATTTCGGATTGGCCAAGACTTGTCAGTATGGGGCTTAACCATTCTGGGCGTTGAAGGATATAAGCGGTTAAAAAGCAAAATCAAAGGGAAGAAATAGATTCATATATGGATTTTTTTTATTACCTTTGCATGCACGAACTGAAATATTATTAACGTACAATATAATTATGAAAGAGACGCCGATAAAGAGAGAGATTGTTGACCGACTGATTAACAATCTGGGCATCAGCGACTTTGCCAAGGCAACCATTCGTGAAGTGAAGCAGGTAGCTGCTCAAGCAGAGCGGCAGAGTGGGGTGGAGTTCATCAAAATGGAGATGGGAATACCCGGACTGCCGGCTGCCAAGGTAGGAGTTGACGCACAGATCAAAGCGCTTCAGAACGGTATAGCACACTCGTATCCTGATATTCAGGGACTACCGGAATTGAAACAGGAGGCATCACGCTTCGTAAAGGCTTTTATCGGACTGGACGTGGCACCAACGGGATGTGTTCCGGTAACCGGATCCATGCAGGGAACGTTTGCTTCGTTCTTGACGTGCTCGCAGGCTGTAAAGGGTAAGGACACGGTATTATTCATTGATCCGGGCTTCCCTGTTCAGAAAATGCAACTACAAGTAATGGGTGTTAAATACGAGACATTTGACGTCTATGACTTTCGTGGTGAGAAATTAGGTCCGAAAGTGGAATCGTATCTGGAGAAGGGTAACATTTGCGCCATCGTCTATTCCAATCCAAACAACCCGGCATGGATATGCTTGAATGAGCAGGAACTCCAGTCTATTGGTCAATTAGCGTCGAAGTATGACGTAGTGGTGATGGAAGACCTGGCATATTTTGCCATGGACTTCAGAAAGGACTTAAGCGTCCCGTTCCAATCGCCCTATCAGCCAAGCGTGGGACGTTACACGGATAACTATATGTTGCTTATTAGTGGTTCGAAGGCATTTTCCTATGCAGGCGAACGCATTGGTGTAGTGTGCATTTCAGACAATCTGTTCCAACGCCACTTCCCCGACTTGGCTACACGCTATGAAGGCTTACCTTTTGGCTTGGTATTTTCGACACGCATGCTTTATGCGCTATCGTCAGGCACGAGCCACTCAGCCCAATATGCATTGGCGTCCATGCTGAAAGCAGCCAGCGACGGCAGCTATGATTTCCGCAAGGAGGTGAGCGTTTATGGAGAACGTGCCCGGAAACTGAAGGAGATTTTCTGCCGACATGGATTCCACGTTGTATATGATAAAGACTTGAACGAACCCGTTGCTGATGGTTTTTATTTCACCATAGGCTATAGAAACATGACCAGTGGCGAGTTAGCTAAAGAATTGATGTACTATGGCGTGTCTGCAATATGCTTGATAACGACAGGGTCACATCAAGAGGGATTAAGGGTTTGCACATCCTTCATAGAGGATCACCAGTATACCCTGCTGGAAGAACGTATGAGCCTCTTCGAAGAAAATCATTCTTAAGACATAAAGAAGAAACGGCGGGCACTGTACCCGTCGTTTCTTCTTTCATCTTATTCTACACGAAAACCGCTATTCATCAGACATTTCCACCGTCTCGAACTGAAATTCTTGTTTCGTAATATAGCGAACCTCATAGGACGAGGGATGCTTAGGACTGGAGAGGTACTTCTTGCGCAACTTGATATATTTTTTCTCAGCTTTCTTCTGAGAAGTTGCAAAGATAACCATGCATACGCGCTCGTTGAGTTGCAGCTTGTCCTTAACGTATGACTTCAATTGCGAGGAGTAATTGTCGCGTCCAAGTAGAAACTTGCTTCTGGTGTCGTACCAAGCTCCCTTTACATCCTGTATCTCGGTAATGTAGACTACAGAATCCTTGAACGACGCAACAAATCCGAACATGTACATGTGGGGAGCTTTGACCTGTTTGGCTTCAGTCCCTAAAGTGACGCTGCAAAAGAGCGCCAGAAGAATATACTTTAATTTTTTCATTGTCCTAAATATGATTTTAGTAAGTCATTATTTGTAATATTACGAAGACGACGGATGGCTTTCTCCTTGATTTGACGTACGCGTTCACGCGTGAGACCGTATTTGTTTCCAATCTCCTCCAATGACATTTCCGGCTCATCAATGCCGTAGAATGCCTTAATGACGCAACGTTCGCGGTCGTTCAGTGTTTGCAACACGTTGCTGATTTCAGAACGTAGCGACTCGATTACTAGTTGTCGGTCTGCAGGCAGAGCGTCATTGTTGATTAAGACATCGAGCAGAGAGTTTTCTTCACCATCTACGAAAGGTGCATCAACAGATACATGGCGCGTATTAGCCATCATTGCTTCGCCCACCTTCTCTTCCGGCAAATCAACTTGTTCTGATATTTCGTCCAACGATGGGTGGCGTTCATTCTCCTGCTCAAACTTGTTCATGATGCGGTTAATCTTGTTGACAGAACCGACTTGGTTCAGTGGTAGGCGGACTATGCGGCTCTGCTCTGCTATAGCTTGCAAGATAGACTGGCGAATCCACCAAACGGCATAGGAGATGAATTTAAACCCACGCGTCTCGTCAAATTTTTCAGCTGCCTTGATGAGGCCGACATTGCCTTCGTTGATAAGATCAGAAAGAGACAACCCTTGATTCTGGTATTGCTTTGCCACTGACACCACAAACCTGAGATTCGCTTTAGTAAGCTTGTCCAATGCTTTACGATCACCTTTGCGGATACGCTGGGCTAACTCCACTTCTTCTTCGATGCTAAGCAAGTCTTCACGCCCTATTTCCTGAAGGTATTTCTCCAGCGATTCACTCTCGCGGTTCGTAATGGATTTGTTGATTTTTAGTTGTCTCATTTAGTCTTATTTTATTGCAGGTTACAAAAGTAAGGTATTTTTCTGGAATAACCAAAAAAATACCTTACTTTTTTCAACGTTTCTTACAATAGTACGTTTTACTCATTCTGCAAATATACTACGAAGCCGCCACGTTTGCCAGTTGGGAAAATACCCTTGATAACCAGCATTTGATCCTTGGCGTCCTTTACTGCCTGCTGCAGGTCGTCAAAGGTGCGCATGGGTTGATCATTGACAACCTGGATGATGAAGCCTTTAGGTACACCAGCGTCTTTCATCTTGCCGCCATTAACTTTCAGTACTTCCAAGCCATAGCTGATTTCCAGCTGATTCTTCTGACTTTCAGTAATCGGACGTACATCGATTCCCAATACGTCAACATCCGCATTCTTAACAACCTTGGTGTTGCCTTGTTCATTTTTCAATGTCAATGTCGTAGTCTTTTCTTTTTTGTTGCGCAGATATTTGACGGTAACCTTGTCTCCGGGACGTTTTTGGGCGATAATGCCTTGTAGCTCACCAAATTGTTTTACTTTCTTACCATCAACAACAGTCAGTACGTCGCCTTTCTGCAGTCCGCCGTCGGCTGCAGCGCCATCCTCTACCACTTCAGCGATATAGATACCTTCCATAGTGCCAAGGTCGATTTCATTACCTTTCTCTTTTTCAGTATCCACATAAGTGCTAACGTCACTACCCTTAATACCAATCATGGCACGCTGGTAGGTTCCATACTTCTTAAAGTCGTCAACGGCTTTCTTGACAATAGCTGTCGGAATAGCAAAGCCATAGCCAATGTTAGAGCCAGTCTGTGAGTAGAGCATGGCATTGATACCTATCAGTTCTCCGCGTGTATTGACAAGTGCACCGCCTGAGTTGCCCTGATTGATGGCAGCATCAGTTTGAATCATCGAGCTTACACCCTGTCCCATGGTGCGAGCCTTTGCAGAGACAATACCTGCGGTAACTGTGTTGTTCAGTCCCAGCGGATTACCTACTGCTAAAACCCATTCGCCAACCTTTACATCGTCAGAGTTGGCAATGACGATAGCGGGCAGGTTCTTGGCATCTATCTTTATAAGTGCTAAGTCGGTAGCCTTGTCAGCGCCAATGATACGTGCTGAGTATTCTTTAGAATTCTCGTTCAAAGTGACAGTCAGCTCGTCGGCTCCGTCAACAACGTGGTTGTTTGTAACGATGTATCCGTCAGCTGAAATGATGACACCCGAACCGGCAGCTGCGCGCTTTGGGGTCTGTACTTGGCGCTGACGTTTGCCATTGTTTCCTTGTCCGCGTCCGAAGAAACCGCCAAAGGGGTCAGAGAAGAAATCCTCAAAAGGATCACTATACTCTACGGTTTGAACCTTAGAGTTTGTAACAGACTTGATATATACTACTGCCGGAAGTGATTTCTCAGCTGCGTAGGTAAGGTCAACGGGTTGGCCTGGAGCAACAGTTGCTGTTGCGGGAGCTGCCTGTGTCTTGTTGCACGAGGCTGCAGAAAATGCGATGACCATGAGATACATGGCAGGCATCAATGTCTTTACAATCTTTTTCATGTTCTTATTGATTTAATGAGTTTATATTCTGTTTTTATTGTTTGACGGTGCAAATATAGGTGCATTTTTCCACATACTGACAATTTGTCGTATCTTTTTGTCGCAATTTAACACTTAGACCGACTTGCTTAACGGCTGTTAGAAATTAACGGTTGAAATGTGAAATTACAGATAAATTTTGCAATTGAATGGCTTTTTAGTTCTAAATAGGCAACTATTTGTAAACATTTGATTGTATTGCAGAAATAACTTTTATTTATTTTTGTTTTTCTTGGTACTTATTTGTACCTTTGCACACTGATATGAGATACAGTACAAATTCACAAGGCCAGTACTACCATTTTCAAGTGACCGAGAGCAAGCCACTGTTAGAGTTCTTGTTTGCCAATGTACAGCTAAGTCGTAACAAGATAAAATCAACACTACAGGGGCAGGGAGTCAAAGTGAATGGCAAGACGGTAACGCAGTTCGACTATCCATTGCAGCCTGGCATGAAAGTAGCGGTTTCGAAGACCAAGCGAAATCAGCAGACTTTCAAGAGCCGCTATGTAAAAATCGTCTACGAAGACCGTTGGCTCATTGTTGTTGAGAAGCAGCCTGGAATTCTGTCTATGGCCGGCGGCCATTCGTCGCTGAACGTAAAGTCGGTCTTGGATGACTATTTCAAAAAGTCGCGTCAAAAATGTACCGCCCATGTGGTGCACAGATTGGATCGCGACACAAGCGGTCTGATGGTCTATGCCAAGGATATGGAGACTGAGCAGGTGCTGGAGCATAATTGGCACCAGATAGTTTATGACCGCCGCTATGTTGCAGTGTTGTCAGGCGAAATGGAGCAGGATGATGGAACGATAGAAAACTGGCTAAAGGATAACAAGGCCTACGTCACTTACTCATCGCCTGTAGATAATGGTGGAAAGCTTGCCATTACCCATTTCCATGTATTGGACCGCACTACTGAGCACTCGCTAGTAGAGTTTAAGCTGGAGACAGGACGAAAGAATCAGATTCGTGTTCATGCAGCTGACATGGGACATCCTGTATGTGGTGACGTGAAATATGGAAATGGTGACGACCCGCTGCATCGCTTGTGCTTGCATGCTTGGCTATTGTGCTTTGATCATCCGTGGACCCATCAGCCTATGGAGTTTGAAACCAATATTCCGTCAACCTTTAAACATCTATTTAAATAATGACAGATAATTTTATGTACTATTTGGCGCTGCTTGCCCTGATTATTATTGGTGTGTTAGTCGTCAAGCGTATAGCATCGTGTCTTGTGAAGACGATAATCACGCTGTTATTAATAGCAGTCGGTATAGTTATCTATTATTACTATCTGCAATAAATCCTAAGGGTTTCAACATTAGATGAGCAACAACCCTATGGCTACACAAAGACCATAGATAAACATGTTGCGGGCTGTTTCTCCCAAACAGCTGTTGAGTTGCCTGCCGTAATTGATGCGACGCATCTTCTCCCAAGTAAGTACGTGAAGCAACAGGTAGAATACCGGGAGTAAGAAAGCCAATACATGGCCATTCATCCAAAACGTGATGCCCATTAATACGGCTACAACTCCTAGGCCAAGGTAGAGCCATTCAGTAGCCTGAGCTCCGATCTCTACTACCAAAGTCTTTTTGCCGTCTTCGCGGTCGTTGTCGCGGTCGCGATAGTTGTTGATAATGAGCAACGTGTCAATGACAAGTCCGCAAGCCAGAGATGCTATGAAAACTTGCCAGGTACATGTGTGCAGTTGTATATAATAGGTGACGCAGACCGGGACAATGCCGAAAAACAGGATGACCAGCAAATCGCCCATACCTATATATGATAAGTGGGTAGTGTAAAGAAAGCAAAACACCACGCACAGCAAGCCTATCAGAATCATTTCCAGTCCTCCGTAGACGACAAGTGGCAAGCCAACCAGACAAGCAATACATGTAGTTAGTGCTATGGCACGCTTCATGGACGAAATCTTTACCCATCCTTGCGTACAGGCTCTGAGTGGCCCTAATCGTCGGTCAGCATCATCATTGCCTCGTATGTAGTCGAAGAAGTCGTTGATAAAGTTTGCATCAATCTGCATCAGCAGGGCGAATGCCATGCATAATATGGCTGGTGTCCAGTTGAAAGGGACGGCCAAGTAGCTGCGAGTGTCAACCCATGCTAAAGCCAGTCCTATCAGTACCGGCACGGCAGCACCCGTCAGTGTCTTAGGTCTGGCAGCAAGCAGCCATGCTTTCAGCGAGTCTTGTTCAATCTGATTGTCATTCATTTTTTTGCGTTTTTCTCTTCTTGGAATATTCTGTCGAACACTAGGCGCATCTTCGCTGGTTCTGCAATGAGGTTACGAAGTGCATTGAGTTTGTGTTCATTTTCTGAACCTTGTATCCACAGGCGGATATACCCATTAGCCGAATATTTCTCATCCATATGCTTCATGAAGCGTTGCCAGTGTCCCTCTTCATCCAGTTCGGCATAGTTGGCCAGACCATATTGGATTGTTCGACGGATGACGGTTTCCGGTTCTATGTCGCGGTCAGCTTCAGCAACGATCTTACCATAGATGCTGCGTGGAGCTCTTGAGGCTGAGGCACGATGATCTTCGACAGCTTCCTTCATTAACTTGAGTTGTTCAGCCGAGAACCAACGCTTCAGTCTGGCATCGGCCAGCAGCATCTTTCCACTGGTCAGGTGATGGATGGCACGGGGGCCAGACAGTCCAAGATCATGATAGGCCGCAATGACATAAACCATATTTATGTCTGCTCCTGTTTTGCGTGCCAAGTCCAAAGAGGCACGTATGACGCGTGTGACATGCTCCATATTGTGGGCTTTGTCGAAGGCGGCATATTGCGGAAGAATCTGCATCTCCACAAATTCTACGAGGTCGAGCGAAGGATTGTTGGTCATCATGTCATTCATTCTCAACGTTCAATTGTACGTTCTTTAATTGTAGAAATTCCACGAAACTCCCAAGCGTAGTACGCGAGTATTGGTGGGGTAGTGGGGTGTTAGGAAATAATTCTTCGTACCCGAACTGGCATTTACATGGCTCATCGAGATGAAGAAACGAGTACGCTTCAAGTGCATGTTGGCATAGATGTCGACGAATGGGTAATTGCCAATCTTCACCTTGCTGTCACTATTCATCTGTACAGCAAACTGACCTATCTGTGGCAGATAGTCAGGAGCCTCATAGTCGGTAAAGTAGGTCAGGCATCCGCCCAGTTCTACGCTCAGCACACGGGCAATCTTGAATTTTAGATAGAGGTTAGAAAACAGATTCAGCGTAGGCAGTGGCAATACGCTCTTCATGCTGGCATTCTGATAGGTCACTATATTGTTCCAGTTGAGTGGCCCCAGCGTGAAATCCTGTTTTAACTGCAGTGTAAACACATTAATGTTGGCTGCTTCCTGATAGATATCACCCGTGAGTGCTGTTCGTCCGTTTTTGTTGAAGTTATAGCTCATGCCGAAATAAGTATAGTTCTGGATCTCGTCTACGGCCACGCGAACAGTTGTGCGAGTCTTGTCGTAAGAGAAGATACCCTCCAGATGTGTTCTCGTTTCGGGAGTGAGCGAATGCTCCCACCACAGATGTTTGGAGTGGAAATTGTCTTGCAAGAATGTTGGTGTGATACGTGCAAAGTTGGCTTTTGCTGCCAGACGCACAGTGTCACCGAAAAGCGGGAAATTCAGGTCAGTTTCAAAATTCAAGTCCAGCATTCCCTGGTCCGCGCCAGCTACCCCCACTTCTGCGCCAGCATTAAAGTGGAAGGTGTGGCCCTGCGTCTTCGACAGCAGTCCGCCTACCGTTAGCGAGTATTCTGTGTGGCGATCCAGATGGTAATTGGTGGCACCGTCTTCCAGAGATGGTATCTGGAATGTACGGTGGTCGTAGGATACGAACCCCTTCAGTCCAGCCTTCATATATTTGTTGAAGCCTTCAAGCAGCGCCAGTGCAAAGGTGTTCTTGATGCTCGTGTGCTGATATTTGTCGTAGATGGCCTCACCGGTATATTCGCCTTCATAGTCTCCGTCATAATAGGTGTTGGCATAATAGTCCGTTGGTGTAGCGTAGGCCTGGTAGATGTGGTCGTAGTTGTTGATGTCAAGCGTGTGGATGATGCTAGTGACAGGAACATATTCTCGCTTCATATATTGATCCAGGCTGTCTTGTTCGTGTTGAATAGCCAGCACGCTGTCAAGTGATTCCGCGGAGCCAATCTTCACACGCTCGCCAGCTGTCGTCAGTGAGTCGTTTGCAACAGCACTCTTGGTATTAGGCAAACTACCCATAATCTTGGCTCCTTCGGGGCGTCCGGTGGGCGCATTCTTTTCGTCCTCATCTGTGCGACGTCCCTTCGGCTCGTCTTCCGATTCCATATCGGAGTCTTTCTTCTTGTTCGCGTTCTGTTTGGCAGAAGCGGCGGCAAACTGGCGTGCCTTGATTTCGTCGTCAGTCATCTTGACCTTTCGGTAAAAACCGATATTGTAGCGATGGGTCAGAAACAGGTGTTGAGACTTCGTGCGGTTCCAGTTCTCCGACAGCACGGTGGGTATTTCGCTCTCGGTAAACTGTTCGGTAAACAGTTCCGGGTGAGTGATGTAATTGTCGTTGGTGATACCGCCACTCTCAGCTGCCTTATGCTGATAGGCCGACGCGAACATGTGCATCTGGTATCTGTCTCCACGATAGGAACCAAACAGCGAGGCACGAAAGTGGGAATTATTCTGGTTTTTGTAATAGCCGCGAGCATAGTAGTAGTCCAGGTCGAAACCGAAGCCAAGCCTCTTGTTGGCATTTACTGCAAACTTAGCGTCTATATGGTCTTCGCCATCCTGCTGATTGCCACAGTTGTCATAGCTGATATTGGTGTAGGGCGATAGCGTGTTCAGAAAGTGAAAGTCCTCCGGCTCTTTACGCATATAGTCGTAGCTGTCTATAAAAAAGAATTCGCTGCTGAGACTACGGTCAATAAATATACGGCTCAGACGGGGAGTATAGTTGCTGCCCAACGAGTTGTACTCGCCATAGCGTCCCGTATTGTAGATGGAGTTCTGGTAGAGGTGGGGCATGGTGTCGAGCTCACAGGGTGTGATATCTCCAAACTTCCGGTCCACCGTCCATGCCCATACACCCTTGGGCACTTCTTTGTCGTTAGCCAACGAGTCGCGATTGTTGGGATTGAAGGCTCCGTTGTTATCGTAACTCTGCATGACGTTGCCGTTATCGTCCAGCTCTTGAAACACTTGTGCCTGCATGGTGGTCATGCAGGCTGACAGCAGGAGGTATAGTGTGATTCTCTTGTTCATGTCGACTTAATCATTCGGAGTCCGGACTCTATAAACTTGATAATCATCGATGCCAGAATAATATAGGTACCCGTCTCGCGGTTGCCAGTATAATATACGTACATACCTATGGCAGCACCAAGTATGAATACGAGGTTCAGCCAATTACGAATCACTTTCAGGCTCATTTCAGCAGACTCTCAAATTTGTTGAACAGGAAGTCTTTGCGGTCAATGGTCTTGCGGCGGAATTTGCCGGAAACCGGTAGCACGCGAGTACCTTTTTTGTTAAGTGCCTCCTTGTCCGATATCCAATCCTCGGCAGTGTAGTGCTGCGGTTTGCGTTCTTCATCGTAGATATAGCGAATGTTGCTCATCGAGATATCTGCCTTGCCATTGCTGCAGCGCACCTTGATGTTGTATAACATACGCGTCCTGTCCAGCATGATGGCGGTAGACCTGAAAACCAGCCATTCGTCAAATGTGGCACCCAGTTCGTGTTTCTCTTTGTCATCTACTACGACAGCAGCATGATGTTGGTTCTTCTCGCCCGTCATTTTTACCAGGTAGGCTTTTACTATGTCGAAAACCTGGTCAGCCGTTTTGCCGGGAGCGTCAATCACGGTACTGAATACCACCTTGCCGTTCACCTCTGGTACGGCCCCTTTCAGGTACTTGGCGTCGGGGTTCTCATTTTTAGTAACGACCTGTTCTTCTTCTGTGTCAGGTTTTTCCCATGTGTTGTCTTGTGCCCACATGCAGAGTGGCAGTACTGCCACAAGGACTGTTATTGCTATTTTTTTCATCGTTATCTGTTGAAAATCAGTTTCTATCGTACAAAGGTACGGCTTTTCTCCGAACTGACCAACATTTTTATATTAAAAAGTATTACAGTCCCCAAAACCTTTTATCTTTCCACCGGGAAACTCCCACCAGTCCTTATAGTCACCGTATCCCCGCGGTGTGGCTCTTTCTTGACATATCTTGCATAAGCCCGCTTTTTGCGTGCAAAGTTACACAATTTCCCCATCATCGAGTCATTCCTCTGCTAATTCTCCTTGAAAAGCGTTAAAACCATACCTGTTTGTACGGAAATTCGCCAAAATTCACTACCTTTGCCAAACAACCACTGACGATGGAACAGAAATTCGGGAAAAATAGCATTGACATCAAGGCGCTGCGTGAGTTTTGCGAGCGCGAGGGCAAGATGGTGGAGTACCGCAAGGGCGAACAGCTGGAGCGCGAGGGCGACCCTGCACGGTGGTTCGGCTTCGTCACCGAGGGGTGCTTCAAGTACGTGACTCACGGCATCAGCGACGAGCGCAATCATCTCACATGGTTCTCGTTTGAGGGCGAATTCGTCCTGCCGTGTATGGAGGGTTAGCGGTGAGGAGTTGTTTAGCTTCTTCCGTCAGAGCATCAAGAACATGGAACTGCGTGCTGTTATAGGCGAGCACATGCTCAACCAGTTCAAGGCACGCTATCAAGACTTTCACCGCGCCACAGCCCGCGAACGCTATGAGTTGCTGCTGCAGCGTTGCCCCGGCATTGTTGAGCATCTTGACTTACAAGACCTCGCCTCGTTCCTCTGCATCACCCCAAACTATCTGAGCACGATTCGCAAGTCAATCACGTTCGAAGTACAAAAATAGGGCAAAACTCTTTAACTAGTTTAAGACCTGCACCCC